>DATMGE010000001.1:0-61383 GCA_035555795.1 Rhizobiaceae bacterium
CGACCGATGGCCGCGCGACCGTCATCTCCTTGACACGCAACGGGATTGCGGCGCATGCCCGCCTGCTGCCCCACGCGCGCCGGCGTCAGGCCTCTCTGCTTCGCGACATGACGCCCGATGAGCGGCGGGCGCTATGGCTGCTGCTGGATAAGCTGACGCGCACGGCGCGCCGGCTGGTCGAGGAGGAAGCCGATATCCGCCGCGCCTCCCGCAGGAAGGCGGCTGAATAGCGAGACCGTTAGCGGGCGCGGCCCGGAACGAGAAAGTCGAAGTCGCATCCTTCGTCGGCCTGCAATATATGCGCATGGAACAGCCTGTTGTAGCCGCGGTCCGGCAGGGATGGCACGTGCCGCTCCTCCCGCATGCGCTCGGCCAGGACCTCATCCGGCACGAGAAGGTCGATGCGGCCGGCCGGTACGTCGAGCCGGATGCGGTCGCCGTCGCGGATGAGGCCCAAAGGCCCGCCATCGGCAGATTCCGGGCAGACATGCAGGATCACGGTGCCGAAGGCCGTGCCGCTCATGCGGGCGTCCGACATGCGCACCATGTCCTTGACACCCTGCTCGGCAAGTTTCCTGGGGATGGGTATATAGCCGGCCTCGGGCATGCCCGGAGCGCCTTTCGGTCCGGCGTTGCGCAGCACGATCACGTCCTGCGCCGTTACGTCCAGATCCGGCGCGTCGATGCGATTTGCCATGTCCTCCAGCGAGTCGAACACGACCGCGCGGCCTTCGTGGGTCATCAATGAGGGCGTCGCCGACGACTGTTTGATGATCGCGCTGCGCGGCGCGATATTGCCTGTAAGAACACGCAGGCCGCCGAGAGGCGAGAGCGGCGCGGCGCGGCTTCTCACGACGTCCTGACCCGGCACCGGTCGATGCGCCTTGACGATGTCGCCGAGCGTGCGGCCGTCGATGTTGCGCTGGTCGAGATCCAGAAGATCCTTCAGCTCATGCAGAACGGCGGGGAGGCCGCCCGCATTGTGCAGGTCTTCCATATAGTTCTGTCCGGACGGCTTGAGGTCGACGAGCACAGGCGTGTCGCGACCCAGCGCGTCGAATGCCTCCAGATCGACGAGGATGCCGAGCCGGCCGGCGATCGCCGTCATGTGGATCAGCGCATTGGTGGAACCGCCCGTGGCGTGGAGAACCCTCAATGCGTTGGTAAGGCCCGCCGCCGTCATGATCTGCGCGGGCATCAGCTTCTCCGCGGCGATCTCGACTGCGCGGCGGCCTGTCGCCTCGGCATGGCGCAGCCGGTCCGACATCACCGCCGGAATGGTCGCGCCGCCGGGCAGGATCATGCCCCATGTCTCGGCCAGCAGCGCCATGGTGCTTGCCGTGCCCATCACCCCGCACGTGCCGGCGGTGGGCGCCAGCCGATCGTTGAGCTCGGTGATCTCTTCAGCGTCAACCTCGCCGGCGCGATGGCGCGCCCAGTAGCGCCTGCAATCCGTACAGGCGCCGACGCGATCGCCACGGTGCCTGCCGGTCAGCATCGGACCGGTGACTTCCAGTATTGCGGGCACATCCGCGCTCGCTGCTCCCATGAGCAGCGCCGGCACGGTCTTGTCGCATCCGCCGATCAGCACGACCGCGTCCATCGGCTGAGCGCGGATCATCTCCTCGGCGTCGATCGCCATGAGGTTGCGCAGATACATGCTGGTCGGATGAGAAAATGCCTCGTGCATGGAGATCACGGGGAACTCGAAAGGCAGGCCGCCGGCCAGCATGACGCCGCGTTTGATGGCGTCGATGATGTCCGGCACCGTCTTGTGGCATGCATTGTAGGCCGAGAACGTGTTGGTGATGCCGATGATCGGGCGCGACAAGGCATCGTCCGAATAGCCCATCGCCTTGATGAAGGACTTGCGCAGGAAAAGCGCGAATTCGCTATCTCCGTAATTGGTGAGGCGGCGGCGCATGCCTGTCGGGTCTGTCACTTGCGCGTCCTGTATTCGAGGTCAGATGCGCCGGACCGGCAGGGTCCAGGCGAGGATGAGACCGGCCACCGCAAAGGCTGCCGGCAGGGAAAATGCGATACGGAAAGCGTCCAGTATCGGGCCGCGCAGGGCAGTATGCGGCCCGGTGCTTGCATCGGCGATCAGTTCCAGGAATCCGGCATAGATCTGCGGGCCCATGCTGGCCAGCGTGCCGAATAGCGCTGCGCCGACCAGTGCCGTGCCGAGCGCCGCCCCCAGCGTGCGCGACAGCTGGACCGTTGCAGCCGCCATGCCGAGACGGTCGGGACCGGCCGCGATCTGTACGGTGACCTGAACGACGCTCATGACCGAGCCCATGAAAATGCTGGCAATGCCGACGAGCCAGCCCACCTGTGATGCGCTCAGGTCGGGCAGGGCAGCCGCGAGGGCGACCAGCAGAAATGCCGCTATGGTGAGGCCGAGCGACGGCCAGATCGCGGTGCGTCCCGTACGCCATATCAGCCGGCCCGTGACGATGCCGCCAATGCCGATGCCGAGAACGGCCGGAAGCATCAGCAGGCCTGTGCCGGCAGGTGTCGCACCGTGGGCGACGCGGAAGAAGAGGGGCAGGAACGTCATCAGGGAGACGAGTGCCGCGGCGAAGAAGATGGCGAGCAGGTCGCTGCGCCACACCGCCGGCAGTGCGATCAGGTCAGGCGGCAGCAGCGGTTGCGAGGCGCGTCGCTCGCGTCGTGCCAGCAGGAGGAGCAGCGCCGCGGCGGCGGGCAGCGCCAGCCATAGCCAAGGGCTTGCCGTTGCAGGCTCCGGCGTTTGGGCCATCTGAAGCGCGGACAGTACTGTGACGACCAGAGTAGCAAACAGGAGGAGCCCCCAGGTATCAAATCTGAACGGGGCGCTATCGCTAGTAGGCGCGCGGGCGGACGGCAGCCGGGACGTAATCGCCAGAGCAAGCAGGCCAAGCGCAGATGCTCCGCCGAACAGCCAGCGCCAGCCGGCATAATCGGCGCCGAAGCCGCCGATCAGGGGGCCAAGAGCCGTCGAGGTGATCACCACGGTTGCGAGATAGCCCTGCATGCGGCCTCGCTCGCGCGGTGATACGCGCTCGCCGATCAGCGCTTGCGACAGGCCGATGAGGCCGCCTGCTCCGATGCCTTGGGCGATTCTTGCCGCCAGGAGGGCGTGCATGCTGGCGGACAGTGCACACCACAGCCCCGCTCCCGCGAAAATCATGAGGGCGATGCGCATCAGGCGTACGCGTCCGAAGCGGTCGCCGAGCTGGCCGTAGACCGGCGTGGTGATCGCGGAGGCACAGACATAGGCGATGACCAGCAGCGACGAGCGCTCCGCATGACCGAGATCGGCGACGATGGAGGGCAGGGCGGTAGCAACCATGGTCTGGTCGACGATCGCCAGAAACATCGGCAGGCTGATATAGGGAAATATTTCGAGCATTTGCCGGCGGAGTTCAGCCGGGGTTCTCAGCGCTGGGTCGGTTGCATGCACTCGATAGTCTCCGGCACCGACATTCGCGTGAGCCATCCGGAAATTTATCCGGATATTTTGAAGGATTCAAGTCCGATATTCGCCATGCCGGGGCGGCGAGGCTGCAAGAAGTGTGGAAGACGCCACCGGCTGGCGGCGTGGTTCAGCCAGCCGGTGTCGCGCGCTATCGGGGCTGCTGAGGACACCCGTCGAGCGACAGATATCTTATATGCCGAACGTGTCGCGGAACTTCGCCTGTAGTTCCGGAACCTTGTCCAGCCCCTTTTCCACTGGCACGTTGACGAGCTTGTAGTCATCCAGGGGGATCGTCTTGTCCGAGATCGGTACCCCTGAGTGCAACGGATAGTTGTGGCGTTCGACGAATATCTGCGAATTTTCCTTGGACAGGAAAAACTCCGCAAACAGTTTGGCGGCATTAGGATGCTTCGCGTCCTTCATGATTGCCGTGCCGCTCGGCGGCATGAGCGCGCCATCCGTTGGCAGGACCGGAACGATGGGAGATCCCTTCGCCTGATCGTTCAGGACGCTCGCCAATGGCGCGATGGCGATTTTACGCTCGCCGCTGTTCACGAGGTTGAGCCCGTCCACGATGGAACGTCCGATATGTGGGTCGTTCAGTTCAAGCTTGTCGAAGAATTCCCAGCCGTAAAGATCGTCCATCAAGACGGTCCACAAGCCGACGCTGCCCGAAAAGCCCGGATGGCCAATGGCGATCTGGCCTTTCCATTTTGGATCGTAGAGATCGGTCCAGTTTTTCGGCGCCTCTTCCTTCGACACCAGATTGCTGTTGTACACCATGACAATCGGCGCAATCGCGGACGTAAACCAGTAGCCCTCGGCGTCACCGGCTTCCCGCATGATGGGCACCGTATGCTGAAGCGCTTCGGGCGCATATTGCATGAGCGCCGCTTCCTGCTTCAGCTGGTAGAGTTGGCCCACATCGTTCGTCGACATAATGTCGGCCTGAAGTGCTCCGGCCCCCAATTCCTGCTGGATCCGCTGGAAAACGACTTGCCCGGACGCGCGAACGGGATTGCACTCGACGCCCGGATATTTTGCCCTGAAACCTGCGCAGCTCTTGTCAGCATTCTCGGTCGTCACCTGTGAGACATACCAGGTCACCGAGCCTTCCGCCTTTGCGGCTTCATAGAGAGCCGCCTCATGCGGCGTCATCTCTTCCGCGTGAGACCCCGACGCAAACAATGCAAGTGAAGCCGCAACGCAAGCCGCCCACCGGCCGATATCTCGATATGCCATTTGATCCTCCCGAACCGAACCGGCACGCCAGCGTGCCTGTATACGAGACTATCGGGATTGTATGTACGTACAAGTGGTTTGTCCGCTTTCAATGCCGTGCACCAAGCGCGGCGATCTCATTCGCCCGGATCGGTCAGCCTGTCGCCGCGTTCCGGCCGCGGGGTGTTGTCCCTGTGCAGCGAGTGAAGCCGGGTGAGCAGTTTTACCAGCTGTTCGAACAGGATCATCTGCTCGCCCTGCGTGAAGCCGTCGAACAGGATATCGTGCTGGATCGACATGCGCGCGCGCATCAGCGCAAGCTTTTCCTCGCCCTTCGGCGTCAGGCTGAGGGCGTTGAAGCGACGGTCTTTCTTCGGCTTGCGCCGTTCGAGCAGCCCGCGCGCCTCCAGATGCTTGATGGTCTTGGTCACGGCCGATTTCTGGATCACCAGCGCCGCGGCAAGGTCGTTTTGCGAAACGCCGGGATTGATGCCGACGAGGTTCAGGATGACGATCTCGCCGGGCTCGGTGTCGAGCCCGGAAAACGTATCCGCCGTGACCGCCCTTATATAGCCGCGCAACGAGCGCAGCAGGAATGGAAAATCCTGTGCGAGATAACCAAGCTCGACCGGAAAGCTGCTTCCTTCCCCCGTCCGCTCACCCAATCCGATCCTCCTTCCGCGCGATCGCTCCCAAGGACGCCTTCGGGTCGGCCTTGTCAACACGCGCCTGCCGATTGACTCCGATACGATCATATAGTTCATTTTTAGAACTGATTGGAGGGGCAGGATGAGATTCATGCTGGGTGAACGCTGATGCGCGCTGTGGCCGAACCGGGCACTTCCGTTGGTTTCATCGGCGCCGGCTTGCCATCTGCGCTTGCCTTGGCCGGCGGCATCGTCGCGATCGACGTCGAATGTCTCGAAGCGCCTTCGGATATGCCTGCCCCGACAGGCGAACTTGTCGAGCCCTTCGTCGATGCGAGAGTGCGGCGCGTGCTCTCGCAACTGGCCTCGGACCAGTTGGCGGGCATTCAGGCCCTTGTCTTCTGCCGCGACGATCCGGTCGGCCACATCGCCTATATCTATGCGCAGGAACTGCGTCGGCAGGAACTGATCTCTGCCACCCCGTCCTTCTTCCTCTGGAACCTCGTGCACCGTTCCGGGGCCTCGGTCCGGACCTTCAATGAGGTTCAGGCACGGCGGCTGGAGGACTTCCTGGTCGGCTGTGGCGGCGCCCGCTGGAGCGCGGCGGCGCTCGTCGGTGCGATCGAGCGGGAAGGCGCGCGCAGCACCGCGCGCCGGGCATTGATCGATGCAACCCGGCTTGCGCGCATCTCCGGAAGCGAGGCCTTTTTACTGTGGCGCGCGGGAGGACGATTGGCTCCGGAAGCCCATGCAGAGCGGATCGAAGCAGCGTTGAGAGGGGCTTCGAACCCCGCGAATGGTGCGATGCGCATCGGTCTGATCGGGTCGCCAGTCGTCGATCCGCATCTCTACCGCGCGCTGGAACGCCATGGCCGGATTGTCGCCGATCCGCATCCCGCCGGTCTCGCCGTCATGCCGTCGGTACCCGTGCTGGAAGGCGATCCACTATCGGCCATCCTCAAGGCCGAAGCTGAAAACCCCTTCGCGCTTCGTGGCCTCCCGGTCGCGCGCAACCATGCCGCCATCGTCGCGGCCTGCGTCGCGGCGGGCTGCGACACGGTCGCGCTTCAGTTCGACCCGAACGACGACCATGTCGGCTGGGATGCGCCAGCTCTTCGCAGGGCCTTGCGCGATGCCGGCATCTCACTTGTCGAGCTTGGCTTCGTGCCGGCAGAGCCGGCAGCGCTCGACGGCTGGGTGGACGACGCGATGACCGCCTCCGGGAGCTTTGCATGAACCAGTACCAGCCGCTCGCCTGCACCGCCGAAGCTGGCGCATACCAGAAAAGCTGGACGGCGGAACTGCGCAGCGCCATCTCGTCTGGCGCGCAATATGCCTTCGCCAATGCCGATACGCCCCACGAGATATTCCACGCCATGGGCATGCCGGTCGTCACCAATCAATGGTGGTCGGCGGTCATCGCGGCCAAACAGCTTTCCACCTACTATTTCGATCGGATGGCTGAGATGGGCTTTCACGATCGGCTGGCGCGCTATTCGAGCCTTCCTCTCATCGCCGAGCTGGACGGCGACCGCGAACGCCAGCCCTGGGGCGGGCTGCCGCGCCCGGCGATCCTTTGCGCCCGCCAAAGCACGGAGGACCACCAGCGCATCTTCGATCTGTGGGCGGCGGCGACCGGCGCTCCTCAATTCCTGTTCAGTGCGCCCGGCGCACCCGACCCGCAGCCGGATTGGTGGATCCGCGCCCGCCATGACTGGGAGGCGCTTTTCGGCAGCGACAGGCTGGACCTGATGGTGGCGGAAATCCGCGACCTGATCGCGAAGGTGGAGGAACTGACCGGACGCGACTTCGACGGGGCGGCCTTCTCGCTCTACATGGATGCGATCCACCGGCAGGAAATGCTGTTCGAAGAGGCGAATGCGCTGGTCGCATCGGCCGAACGCTGCCCGATCCGCATTGCGGAACAGATACCCAATGTCATGATCCCGCAATGGCATCGCGGCTCGCCCTGGGCATTGTCCCATGCCCGGCGCTTCCTCGACGAGCTGGCCGATCGCGTGGAGCGGGGCATTGCCGTTTGCCCCGGCGAACGGGTGCGCATGATGTGGATCGGCGCCGGGCTCTGGTTCGACACTGGCTTCTATGCCGCTTTCGAGGAAAGCCATGGCGCGGCCTTTGTCTGGTCCATGTATCTGCCCTTCGCCGCGGACGGCTATATCCGCCACGACAAGGGCGACCCGCTGCGGACCCTGGCGGCACGTTTCGCCACGATGAACGAACATCTTCACCAGCCGCCATGGGTGAATGAATGGCTGGTCCATCAGGCGAGAACCTACCGGATCGACGTGGCGCTCATGCTTGTCCCGCGCCACGACCGCTATTCCGGCTACGGTTCCCGTTTCGCCCGGCAGGCGCTCGAGGCGGCCGGCGTCAGGGTGATCGAGATCTGGTCGGACATGGTCGATCCGCGCGAATGGGATCGCCGCGCAATGTATGAACTGGTTTCGGGGGAACTGGAGCGAAACGGCTACGGTCCCGCTTGACAGATTGTCGCGCAGATAGTTAACTTTTTGAACCAATCGCGCTTTGGGAGGAGCGTGCAGGCATGCGTCAGCCGCTCACCGGTATCAGGGTCGTCGATTTCAGCCATGTCGTGGCGGGGCCCCTGGCGACGCATTTTCTTGCCCTTCTCGGCGCCGACGTCGTCAAGATCGAGCCGCCGCGTGGCGACAACCTCCGAAACTACACACTCGATCCGTCCCGGCGCGGCATGGCGCCGGCTTTCCTGGGCATCAATGCCGGCAAGCGTTCCATCGTGCTCGACCTGAAATCGGAGGAGGGACGGCGCGATGCCTTCGATCTGGCAGGTGGAGCCGATATTCTCGTGGAGAATTTCCGCCCCGGCGTGATGGAGCGGCTGGGTCTTGGCCAGGAGGCGCTGCGCGGCGCGAACCCCGACCTGATCTATTGTTCGGTTTCCGGTTTCGGCCAATCGGGGCCGATGCGCGACTTTCCGGCGATCGACCAGATCATCCAGAGCGTGTCGGGCCTGATGGGCCTGTCGGGCAATGAGGGCGACGATGCGATGCGCATCGGAATCCCGATCGTCGACACGTTTTCGGGCCTGCTCGCCGCATTCGCGATCCAGTCGGCGCTGGTGCAGCGCGAGCGTTATGGCGGCGGGCAATATATCGACGTTGCCATGCTCGACGCGACGCTGGTGATGATGCTTTCGGTCGTCAATCCGCTGCTGATCTCAGGTGAGAGGCCGCAGCGCACCGGCAATCGCGGCTTCAGCCGCGCGCCGACGGCCGATACGTTCCGCACCGCGCGCGGACAGATCACCATCGGCGCGGTCGAGGAGCCGGCCGTTCAACGCCTGCTGGAAACGCTCGGCCTGGCCGCCTTGCTCGACGATCCGCGTTTCGCCGATCGCGATGCGCGCGTCGCCAATGCCGATGCGCTCTCCGCCGAACTGGCGCGTGCTTTCCTGACACGGACCGCGGACGAATGGAGCGACGAGCTCAACGCCCGCAGCGTGCCGGCCGGAAAGGTGGCGACGCTTGAGGAGGCGCTGGCGCTGCCGCAATTGCAGGAGCGGGATATCCGCATCGACCTTACCGGCCGCGACGGGCGGCGATACGCGGCCTTGAACGCCGGCTTCCGCTTCGAGACGGACGGGCCGGGCATTGCCCGTGCCGCGCCCGCACTCGACGAGCACGGCGACGAGATCAGACGTGAACTGGCAGCAAGCCGCCGCGCCTCGGGGAGGGCGGTGGTGTGACTGCGGGCCTGCCACCGGCGACGGGCGGCGGCGGGCAAGGGAGGAGAACCCGTTTTGGCGCGATGCGCCGGGAGTGGAGGAGAATATGAGGAAGTTCATCATTGCGGCAGCGCTGGCGGCCGCTTCGTCGCTGATGTCCGCCGGCGCCGCGCTCGCCGTCGAACTGCGCCTGTCGGTGGAGACGCCGCCCGGCCATGCGCGCAACCTGGCCAGCGAGCGCTGGGCGGAGGCCATCAAGACCCGCTCGAACGGCGATATCACGGTCGTCGTCTTCCCGAGCGGCCAGCTCTACGACAATGCGGGCGCCATTCGTGCGCTCGCATCGGGGGCGCTGGACCTCAGCGTGCAGGCCAGCCCCACGCTTAGCCAGTTCGAGCCCAACCTGTCGGTCATCACCCTGCCGATGTTCTTCGGCGCAACGCGCGAGCAGGTCCGGCAGATCCTCGACGGTCCGCTCGGCGACGAGCTCTATGCGATGGTGGAGAAGAAGGGCATCGTCGTGCCCGAGGGCGGGCAGTTCGAATTCGCACCCAACAATTCCGCCTATACGGCCACCAGGGAGGCGACCGATTTCGCCGGGCTCGCGGGCCTGAAGCTGGCGGTGCCGCCAAGCCCGGTCGTGGTGGCGATCCTGAAGGCGATGGGTGCGAATCCGATCGCCACGCCGCGCACCGAGATCGTGATGCAGCTCACGCAGGGCCAGATCGACGGGCTGGGTTCCGTCACCGACCTCACCATCTCGGGCGGCAAGCTGTGGGAAGCCGGCATCAAGCATGCCTTCGCCGACAATGCCGGCTGGGGCACCTACCTGCCGCTGGTCAGCAAGGCATCGCTTTCCAAGCTGACGCCGGAGCAGCAGCAGATCGTCCATGACGCCTGGGGCGACGTCGTCGGCTGGGCGCGCGACTATACCGAACAGGAGCTGGCGAAGGCGATCCAGGCCAACAAGGACCACGGCATCGCCTATCACGTCCCGTCGGATGCCGACATCAAGGCGATCCGCGAGAAGCTGCTTGCCGAGCAGGAAACCATTGTCGGCTCTTCCGGCATGAATGCGGACTTCGTCGCCCGCGTGAAGGCAGCGCTGGAAGCACTCTAGAGTAATTCCAGCAAAAGTGCGTAGCGGTTTTGCGTCCGGAATTACGTAAAAACAAAGAGTTAGAGCATTTCCGCGATTCCATGAAAGCGGAAATGCTCTAAGGCAGCCCGTAGGGGTTGGCGCACCGGGCGCCACCCCTGTTCCATCAGGGAAATGATACATGATCGAACGCTTCATGCGCGGGTGGACACGAGTCGAGACGGTGCTGGTCGGGCTGCTGCTCATCGTCGCGCTGGTCACCTTCCTCGGCGGCTCCTTCCTGCGATACATCTCGCCGGCCTATGCGATCGACTGGGGCGAGGAGGTCGCGGCCTATTGCATCATCTGGGCCACATGCATCAGCGGCAGCGCCCTGATGCATGAGCGTCGGCACATCACCGCCGACATGATCGCCGCAAGCCTTCCGAGGAAGGCCGGCCGCGCCATTGCCTTCGTCATGATGCTGCTGACGCTGGGCTTCTGCATCGCGATGGCCTGGTATGGCTGGGAGGCGACCGCATTTGCGCTGATGCTGGACGAGCGCTCGGCCTCGACCCTGCGCACGCCGATGGCCTATGCCGTGTTCCTGGCGCTGCCCGTCGGCATGGTGCTGATCGTGCTGCGCATGATCCTGATGCTGATCGACGGCGCGCGCTCGATCTCCAGCGAAACCGAGGTCGACCTCGCTGTGCTCGACGACATGCGGGCCGCCGCGTCGGAGAAACGTTCGTGAGCGCTCTCATCGGACTGCTTGCAATGCTGGCGCTGCTGGCCTTCGGCGCCCCGATCTTCGTGGCGCTCGGCCTCGTGGCCCTGGGCATGCTCGCGCTGGAAGGCCGGCCGCTGCTCGACGCGGCCATGACGGCGATTTCCGGCATCAATTCGTCGACCTTCGTCGCCGTCCCCTTCTTCGTGGTGGCGGCGACCTTCATGCAGCGCGGCGGCGTCGCGCGGGTCATCATCGAGGCGGCCGAGAGCTGGGTCGGCCATTGGCGCGGCGGCCTGGCGCTGGTCTGCGTGGTTGCCACCACCATGTTCGCGGCGATCTCCGGTTCGTCGGTCGTGACGGCCATGGCGATGGGCACCTTCCTCATCCCCGCCATGCTCGCCCGTGGCTACGACAAGCCATTCGCCATCGGCGTGGTCGGCACGGCGGGCACGCTGGGCATCCTCATCCCGCCCTCGTTGTCGATGATCCTCTATGGCCTCATCGCCGAGGTCTCGGTGCCGCGCCTGTTTCTGGCAGGTGTCATTCCGGGCCTGATCCAGTCATTGATGATTTCGGGCTGGGTGGTCTACTACGCGCGCCGCAAGGGCTACGGCGCCGGCCAGCGCGTGACGCGGCAGGAATTCGTCACCCGCAACCTGCGCGCCTTGCCGGCCATCGCCATTCCACTTTCGGTGTTCGGCGGCATTTATACCGGCATCACCACGGTCACGGAATCGGCGGCGGTGGCGGCGGTGGCAGCCCTTGTGGTGGCGCTCGTCGTCTATCACGAACTCAAGGTGCGGGAGATTTTCCCGATGATGGCGGATGCGATGAAGTCGGCCAGCGCCGTCACCTTCATCGTCATCTTCGCGCTCGTCTTCTCCCACTGGATCACCGGTTCCGGCGTGCCGACCGCGCTCGTTAACCTGGCGATCGAATGGGACCTGAAGGCGTGGCAGTTCCTGCTCATCCTCAACATATTGATGTTCCTGCTGGGCACCTTCCTCGAGGCGATCGCCGTCCTGCTCATCGTGACGCCGATCGTGCTGCCGGTTCTCTCCCAGCTCGGCATCGATCCGATCCATTTCGGCATCATCCTGATCGTCAACATGGAGATCGCATTCCTTTCGCCGCCGATCGGGCTCAACCTGTTCGTCCTGTCCTCCATCGCACGCACCACCAACCTGGAAGCCATGAAGGGCATCTGGCCCTTCATGGTGGTGATGGTCGTGTTCCTGATGCTGGTCACCTACATACCGGAGATTTCGCTATGGCTTCCGACAATGCTGCGCGGATGAGTGGCTGTCCCATGGCCGACTGGGATCCTGTCGGCCCCGAGGCGGTCGCCGATCCGCATCCCGTCCATGCCGAGTTGCGGGCGCACTGTCCGGTTCCCTATTCGGATCGCTGGGGCGGCTTCTACACGTTGACGCGTTACGAGGATGTGGTGCGCGCCAGCCGCGACAGCGACACCTTCACCGCCACGCGCCAGACCGTCATTCCCGCTTCGCCGCGCAAGGGCCTGCCGCGCCTGCCATTGCAGAAGGATCCGCCGGAGCATGGCCACTACCGGCGCGGCCTCAATCCCTGGTTCAAGGACAGCAAGATGCGGCTTCTCGAGCCGCGCATCGAGCAACTAGCCGGCGACATCTATGCCACCCTGCTGCGCGACGGCGAGGTGGATTTCTCGACCGGATTTGCCGCACCCTTCACCCAGGCGTCGCTGTGCATGCTGGTCGGGCTCGACCTCTCGGAAGCGAAGGAGCTCGGCGATCTAAGCCACGCCTATGTCGCCGCCGTGCAGGCCGAGGAGATGGACCGTGCGGGCGGAATCAGCCGCCAGATAGACCAGTTCGCCATCGATCTGGTCGCCGACCGCCGCGTGGCACCCCGCGATCCGGAAACCGACATGCCGACCGGCCTGCTCCAGGCCGTCGATGACGGCCGGCCCTATTCCGATGAGGAGGTCGCGGGCATCATCCGTCTGCTGCTCATCGGTGGCCATGTCGTGCCGAAGAACTTCCTGTGCAGCGCGGTCTGGCATCTGGCACGCGATCAGGCTCTCCAGCAGCGCCTGCGCGATGAACCGGGCCTGATGCGCGGCGCCATCGAGGAATTCCTGCGCATCTATTCCTCCAATCAGGCGCTGGTGCGCGTCACTACCCGACCGGTCTCGATCGGAGGCCGCGATATTCCTGCCGAGAGCCCTGTCGCGCTGCTGTTCCTGTCGGCCAATCGCGACGAGGCGGTGTTCGACAGGCCAGATACATTCGATCCCGAACGCAAGCCAAACCGCCACCTCGCTTTCGGCATCGGCACGCATGCTTGCATCGGCCAGGCCCTGGCGCGCATGCAGGCGCGGGTGACGCTGGAGCAGCTTCTCGCACGCACGCGCTCCTTCTCGGTCGCCGGCGAGCCGAAATGGGCACGCTGGACCGAATACGGCATTGCGGAATTGAAGATCGCCGTATCGCTCGATCCGGAGGCAGCACGATGAACCGCCCGCCGCGCGATGCCGATTTCACGGTCCCCGAGGCGGAGGATTTCGACAGCCCTCACGCGCTTTTCGCCGAGCTGCGCGGGCGCTGCCCGGTAGGCTATGCCAATGAGATGGGCGGCTTCTGGGCAGTCACGAAGCACGCCGACATCCTGCGCGTTCTCACCGAATGGGAGACGTTCACCACCACTGTCCAGAACGTCGTGCCGCCGGTCGCCACGACGAACCGCCGCCCGCCGCTCCACCTCGACCCTCCGGGCAACATTCCCTATCGCAATGCCATATTGCGCTTCCTGACGCCGTCGAAGATCGCGGCATGGGAATCGCGCATCCGCGAAATGACCCGGCGCTACCTCGCGCCGCTCGTGGCAAAGGGGGAGGGCGATTTCTGCACGGATTTCTCCTTCATCCTGCCCATCGCCATCCTCGCCGAGTTCTTCCGCATCGGCCCGGAGGAAGCCGAGCGCATTCGCGTCGTCGGCGCCGATTTCAACATGGCGTTGCAGGAACTGGACTGGGAGCGCATGCGCGCCCGCAGCGAAGAACTCTACGAAATGGCGCGCGACCTGATCGCCGACCGGCAGGCCAACCCGCAGGATCCCGATCTCGACCCCACGGCCAGCCTGCTCGCGGTGCGCGTCGATGGCGAGCCCTTGCCGCCCGACATGATCCTCGGTGCGCTGCGGCAATTCCTTCTGGTGGGCATCATCGCGCCGACCACCTTCATTGGCTCGATGGCGGTGCATCTGGCGCGCAATCCAGAACATCTGGAAGAGCTCCATGCGCGGCCCGACCTGGCGCAGGCCTCGATGGAGGAGATGCTGCGGCTCTACACGCCCTATCGGGGCTTTGCGCGAACGGCACGCCGGGATGTCGAGCTGGGCGGTCGCCAGATCAAGGCCGGCGATGCGCTGGCGGTGGTCTTCACCTCCGGCAATCGCGACGAGGCGAAGTTCGACTGCCCGCACCAGTACCGGCTGGACCGGGACCAGTCGTCGCTGCTCACCTTCGGGCGCGGGCCACATATGTGCCCCGGCGCGCCGCTCGCCAAGCTCCAGCTGCGCGTGGTTCTGGAGGAGATCGCCGCCGCGATCCAGCGCATCGAACTTGCCGGCGAGGTCGAGATGACGCGCTGGCCCGAATATGGGCCATTGCGCGTTCCCGTCCGGCTCACCGCGCGGGGATAAGCGGCGCAGGCTATTCCCGCTCGACTGCCCGCCTGTTGTCGGCCCGGTCCGGTTTTTGCCGGCCGGGCTTCCCTGCGCTGGTGAGCCTCACCTGGACAAGGATCGTCGCTGCGACGAGCAGCACGAGATTGATCCAGATCCAGCCTGGAATGCCGAAAATCTGCATGGTCAGGCCTCCTGTTCCCGGGCCCTGTGCCTTGCGGCGCGGCGGCTGAGGACATAGCCGAGCGCCACGACGAAGACCGCACCTATCGCCGCGGCAGGCAGTTCGATGCGGTGGATGAGTTCCTCGCCGAATGTGCTGAGCAGCCACGGGTCGGAAACCAGCATTTCACCAGCCACCCAGCCGAGCAGCGCCGCGCCGGCCCAGACCAGGATCGGCAGGCGGCCGAGCAGCGCCATGATGATGGCCGAGCCGGCAACGATGAGCGGCACCGAGATGACGAGGCCGAGAATGAGCAGCGTGATGGAATCCTTCGCCACGGCGGCGATGGCCAGCACATTGTCGAGGCTCATCACCGCATCGGCGATGGCGACCGTGCGGATCGCGTGCCAGAGCTGCTCGGTCTTCTCCACCACGCCGCTGCCTTCCTCGTCTTCGCCGAGCACCAGCTTGACGGAGATCCACAGCAGCAGGCAGCCACCGACAATCTTCAGGAAGGGCGTTGCGAGGAGCGCTGCGACGACGACGGTGAAGACGATGCGCAGCAAGACCGCGACCAGAGCGCCGAGCACCATGCCCGGCCGCTGCTTGTCTGGTGGCAGGCCGCGGCAGGCCATGGCGATGACGACGGCATTGTCGCCCGAGAGGATGATGTTGATCCAGATGATCTGAACGAGCTTGAGGAGCTCGGGTCCGAGACTTTCCATTGAAACTTGCTCCGAAGGCGTGCCGCGTGGGCGGCATGCGCGACATTCCCGCCGCAATGCGGCCTGTGCCGGCCGCAGGGCGGGTGTCGCGGACTGGGCGGCTTCGCGCGCAAGGCGCATCCGGCCGCCATTGCTTCAGAGAGCGGGAGGTCCCGTGCAGGAATGCGACGAAAGGCGGGGGAAGGAGGCAATCCAGGCATCCGTCGCCCGATATGCGGCCTCCGGGAAGCAGCGAAGCGACGCAACGGTGTGGAAGACTGCGTCTTCCGGGTCCGCTTCGTCCTCGAAATCCTCGATGAGGCTGAGTGTGGTGCCGACAAGGGCCGCCGCGTCGTTTCGCGGATCGGCAGGGGCGGAGATATGTGGTCCGAAGGCGTCATCGGCGCGCGGCGCGTCGATGACGGGCGCAAGGACGGCCAGCAGCGCGACCAGCACCAAAAAGACCTGCGCAAGGCCGCTATGGAGGCGGGACTGACGCAGAACGAACCTCTTTCGACATGACGATTTCAACGCTTACATTCGGGGAGGGGTTCCGCCATGTCAAGCGCCCTGACATGGCTGCGCGCAGCCGGAATCCGGCGCGCTACCCGATGGCCATCAGCGACGCATTACCGCCGGCGGCGGTGGTGTTGGTCGAGACGACCCGTTCCTCCACCAGCCATTCCAGCGGGTAGGGTTCGTCCATATGGGCGGCAACCTGTGGAGATGCGGCATGAATGATGACCAGCGGGCCGGGCAGGGCCGCGATTGCTTCGCCCGCCATCCGCAGCTGCGCGGCGTTTCCCTCGACCAGCGCCGCAGCATAGGGACCATCGGCGGTCCAGTCGCGCGACCATGCAATCCGCTCGGCGATGATTTGGGGCAGGGTAGCAACGCTTTCGCGCTCGTCCCATCTTCCATCCGTGACGATGTGGTTGCCGGTGGCGACGGCCGCGCAAAGCTGGGCAAGGAAGCCGGCCCGGCTTTGCGGCAGAAGGAGAAGCCTGCCGCGCGGATGGATCCCGTAGAGGTTCTTTTCGCCGACTGGGCCGGGCAGTTCCATTTCGAAGCCGATCCCGGAACGGGCGGCCAGAATACCAGCCTTCCGCGCGGCTTCCGCCTCGCCGTTTTCCTCCAGCCAGCGAATGAGCGCGGCGAGTGCGGGGCCGGTCTTGCCCTTGCCCTGCCAAGGCGTCGCTGGAGGCCAGGCGACCAGCCGCCCGAGATAGAGCGGCCCGCCGGCCTTCGGGCCGGTGCCGGAGAGGCCACGTCCGCCGAAGGGCTGCGAGCCGACCACGGCGCCGATCGTGTTGCGGTTGATATAGAGGTTGCCAACCTTCACCCGGCCGGCCACGCGTGAAATGGTGCTGTCGAGCCGCGTGTGAAGCCCGAAGGTGAGGCCGTAACCCGTTGCGTTGATCTCTCCGATTATCCGTCCCACGTCCGCGCGCCGGTAGCGCAGCACGTGGAGCACCGGCCCGAATATCTCCTCTCGCAGTTCGGAGAGGCTGTCGAGCTCGATCAGCGTCGGCGCGACGAAGGTGCCGTTTGCGGCCTCGGGCGGCAGGTCGAACTGGAACACCTTGCGCCCCCGGCTCCGCATTTCGCCGATATGCCGGTCGATCCGCGCCTTGGCCTCGGCGGTGATGACGGGACCCACATCGTTGCAGAGCCGGTCGGTCGGCCCGACGGCGAGCTCGCGCATGGCGCCCTTGAGCATGGCGAGCGTGCGCTCCGCTATCTCCTCCTGAAGGCAGAGGACGCGCAGAGCCGAACAGCGCTGGCCCGCGCTGTCGAAGGCAGAGGTCAGCACGTCGGCCACCACCTGTTCTGCCAATGCCGAAGAATCCACGATCATCGCATTCTGCCCGCCAGTCTCGGCGACGAACCTGACCGGCCTGCCATCGGGCGCGAGCCGTTTCGCAAGTTGGCCCTGGATCGTGCGCGCGACGCCGGTGGAGCCGGTGAACATGATGCCCGCCACGCCCTCCGCCGCGACCGCGCGGCTGGCAACATCGGCCGGCGCCGGCAGGAATTGCAGCACTGCGACGGGCACGCCGGCCTGATGGAACAGGCGCACCGCCTCCGCCGCGATCAGCGGCGTGGTGTTGGCCGGCTTGGCAATGACGGGATTGCCGGCGGCCAGCGCGGCGGCAACCTGCCCGGTGAAGATCGCCAGCGGGAAATTCCACGGGCTGATGCAGATGACCGGCCCGATGAGTTGTTGCGCGGCTCCCAGCGTGCATCGCGCCTGCCTGGCATAATAGCGCAGGAAGTCGATCGCCTCGCGGATCTCGGCCACCGCGTTGGCGGCCGATTTGCCTGCCTCGCGGATCACCAGACCCATCAGCACCATCATGCGCGCCTGCATGAGGTCGGCGGTGCGTTCCAGCATGGCGGCGCGCTCGCCCGCGGCGAGGTCCGCCCATTGTGCCATATTGGCCGTTGCATCGCGCACGGCTTGCAACGCTTCTTCCGCGCTCGCCTCCACCACCTCGCCCACCATGTCCGCGCGGTCGGCAGGGTTGCGCACCGGCTGTGGTTGTCCCCGCGCCGGCCCGCTCACGAGAACGGGTGTTGCGTGCCAGACAATGTCGGCGCTGTGCCGCAATTCGGCTGAGAGCAACTCCAGCACATCATCGTCGGCAAGGTCGAGCCCGGCCGAATTGGCGCGCTCCTTTCCGAACAGGTCGCGGGGCAGGGCGATGGCCTCATGCGGCGCGCCGGGAATCGCCATCGCCCGCACGGCCGTCACCGGGTCGGCGATCAGGTCGTCCACCTTCACCTTCGGGTCGGCGAGCCGGTTGACGAAGGAGGAATTCGCGCCGTTTTCCAGGAGCCGCCGCACCAGATAGGCGAGAAGCGTCTCATGCGTGCCCACCGGCGCATAGATACGGCAGGGGCGGGCGAGCTTGTCGGCGCCCACCACCTCCTCATAGAGCGGTTCGCCCATGCCGTGCAGGCATTGGAATTCATAGTCTCCGGCGCGGAAGTCCGGGCCGGCCATGTGGTAGATCGTCGCCAGCGTATGCGCATTGTGGGTGGCGAATTGCGGATAGACCGCCTCCTTCGCTGCTAGCAGCTTGCGGGCACAGGCGATGTAGGACACGTCGGTGTGGACCTTGCGCGTGAAGACGGGAAAGTCCGCCAGCCCGTCCACTTGCGCGCGCTTGATCTCCGTGTCCCAATAGGCGCCCTTCACCAGCCGCACCATGATGCGCCGCCGCGCGCGGCGAGCCAGATCGATGACGAAGTCGATGACGGCAGGGCAGCGCTTGCCATAGGCCTGCACGACGAAGCCAAGCCCGTCCCAGCCGGCAAGCTCCGGGTCGAGGCCCAGCGCCTCCAGCAGGTCGAGCGAGATTTCCAGCCGGTTCGCTTCCTCGGCGTCGATGTTGAGGCCGATATCGTAGCGCTTCGCCAGCAGCGCCAGTTCCTTCACGCTTGGCAGGAGTTCGCCCATTACCCGCGCGATCTTGCCGCGCTCGTAGCGCTGATGGAGCGCGGAGAGCTTGATGGAGATGCCGGGGCCGGCATGGATGCCGCGCCCGCCCGACGCCGCCCCGATGGCGTGGATCGCGTCGGCATAGTTGCGAAAATAGCGTTCGGCATCCCCGGCGGTCGCCGCGGCCTCGCCCAGCATGTCGTAGGAATAGCGGAAGCCTTTTTCCTCGAGCCGCCGGGCGCGCTTCAGGGCTTCCCGGATGGTCTGACCGGTGACGAACTGCTCGCCCATCATGCGCATGGCCATGTCGACCGCGCCCCGGATGACCGGCTCGCCGCAGCGCGCCACAAGGCGCGTCAGTGCGGAAGCAAGCTGGTCGTCGTCCACGGAGCCCGTCAGCCTACCGGTGATCACCAGACCCCATGTGGCGGCGTTGACGAAGAGCGAGCGCCCGCCGCCCAGATGCGATTTCCAGTCGCCGGCGGCGATCTTGTCGCGGATGAGGTCGTCGCGCGTTGCCGTGTCGGGAATGCGCAAGAGCGCTTCCGCTAGACACATCAGCGCCACGCCCTCTTGGCTCGACAGGGAAAACTCATGCACCAGTTCCTCGACGCCCGAGCCCTTCCGCTTGGCGCGCAACGCTTCGACCAGAGTGCGCGCGGTGCGCGTGGCGGCTTCGCGGGTCTGCGCCGGCAGCGAGGCGGCCTCGGCCAGTTCCGGCACAATTTCCATCTCCGGCCGCCTGCATGCGCGGGTGACGGCACGGCGCAACGCTGAATGAGCGGCAGGCAGGGGGGCAAAATCGGCAAAGGGGGTCGCAGGCCCGGTAGCGGATGAAGAGGCGTTTGGCGATTTGGGCGAGGTCATCTGCACCGCCTCTTTCGTGCATGGCAGCCCGGTGGGAAAGACACAGCACAGGCGAGAGCCCTGGAGCGGTGGCAGCGCGGAAATGTCGGGCCGCCAGAGCGCTTGGCTATTGCGGGGGCTGTTTCTTCGCCGCCAGCCACCACCGGTCGAGCGACTCTGTGTCGGGGGCAAGCCAGACCGCGTCGGGGGCAAATGCGCTCCACGCAGCGGCATGCTTGGCCGAGACGGTGGTCAGCAATGGCTTGCCGGCGGCAATGGCGCGGGAGAAAGCGGCCGACAGACCGCGTCCCGTCGCTTCGATCTTGCCGAATTTGCTCAGGACGATCAGGTCGGCGGATGTGATCCGTGGAAGCAGTTCGGCACAGGCCCTGTTCAGCCCTGTGGCGTCGAGGTGGCAGGAAGTGCCCGCCGGGGCGGCGTCGAGCTGTATGGAGAACCTGTTCCCGGTGGCGATATCGCGCAGGAAGGCCGCGCTGCACGTTCCCTCGCCGTCGCTATCCTCTGCCAGCAGGCCGACGACCCTCGCCCCTGCCTTACGCCAGCGGGTGGCGGCTTCGCAGATGAGCGCTTGCGAGTCGATCCCCGCGCGGTTGGCGATGATGGCGACGGCCGAGGTCATGGCTCAGCCTATCATCGATGACGTGGCGACCGAAGCGATTTGATGAAGCGGAGTCAGGCTGCACTGCTTCGCGTGATGGCGAGCAGGAAATCGACAAAGACACGCACTTTCGCGGGCATGCGGCGATTGGCGGGAAAGACGATGGAGATGGGATCGGCCTCCACCTCATACTCCTCGAGGATGGGAACCAGCCGCCCGCGCTGCATGTCCTCGCGAAACAGCCACCAGGTGGCCTGGGAAATTCCGAGACCCTGCACAGCGGCCTCGCGCAGGATGTCGCCGCTATCGGTGACGAGCTTGCCGGAAACCCGCACGATTTCGTCGCGTCCGGTTTCGTCGCGGAAATGCCAGCCCGGCCCGAAAGCGCCGACGATACAGTTGTGATGGACGAGATCGGAAGGAGCAGCCGGCCGGCCATGGCGATCCAGATAGTCGGCCGATGCGACGGTCTTTTGCGGGCCGCGCACGAGGATGCGGTTGACCAGCAGCGAATCCGCCAGCCGCCCCGAATGCACCACCAGGTCGAAGCCGCCCTCGATGGGGTTCGCCGTCTGGCTCTTGAGGCAGAGGTCGAGGCTGACATTGGGATGGCGTTCATAGAATTCCGGCAAGGCGGGGATCACCGTCATGCGTCCGAAAGACGGCGGCAGCGCCATGCGCACAAGCCCGCTGGCCGAAATATGGGCGTCGCGGACAGCACTGTCCGCATCGTCGAGATCGGCGAGGATCTGCTTGCAGCGCTCGTAATATTCGGCGCCGTACTCGGTCAGGTGCAGGCGGCGCGTGGTGCGGTGGAGAAGTTGCACGCCCAGTGCCTCTTCCAGCCGCGTCACGCTCTTGGTCACCGTCGAGGTGGATGACGACAACACCTTCGCTGCCGCCGTGAAGCCGCCAAGTTCGGCTACTCTGGCAAAGGCAAGAATATCCTGGAATTTGTTCACACGTCCGACTTTGCTGAATTGCGCGCCACGATGGCGCCTCATAAGGCACTAAAATCCTGCCCGTCCGAAAGGGACGGCCCCGCGGTGCTTCAAAGCAAGTCGCATGCCGCCTTATTGGCCTGTCCTCGGGAGCTGAACCCGAAAAGGATTATTTCCAGAAGAGCATATTAACGCAGTCGGCCGGTTGCTGGAAGTTAGCCGTATTAGTGGCTGGATATGGACAAAGGCGGCCGTGCGCGGATTCTGGTTCGAGAATGCTCTCTGTCTCGTCGAGGAAGACGGCGCGCTTTCCACATCGCGCCGCTCCATCGAGACCGATGGGCCGCGCATCAAGGCGCTGCACGCGCCGGGAAGCCCGCCCGCGGCCGGCTGCGACTTCGTCGACGCTTCTGGCCTGATCGCAGCACCCGGCCTCGTCAATTGCCACACCCATTCGCCCGACAATCTGGCACGCGGCACCGCGCCCGACCTGCCGCTGGAACTGTGGTCCCTCACTTCCTCGGCCGCCCGCGAGGGGCGCGAGGGGCAGGATATCCGCCTGTCGACCCTGCTCGGTGCGATCGAGATGATGCGATGCGGCACCACGACCGTGCTCGATCATGTCCGCATCTCGCCGGACATCGATTTCGACGCGCTCGATGCGGTCGCATCGGCCTGGCTGGCGAGCGGCATGCGGGTCGTCATCGCGCCCATCGTCGCCGACCGGAGCGTGATCGAGACGCTGCCCTTCGACGAAGGGGACCTGCATGGCCTCGACCTGTCGGCCTATGGCAGCCGCAGGCCGCTTCCGGCGGCTGAGCAGATGGCGGTGGTCGAAGCCTTCCATGCGAAATGGCACGGCGCGGGCGAGGGCCGCATCAGCATTGCCGTCGGTCCCTCCGGTCCGCAGCGTTGCTCCGACGATCTGATGATCCGGGCGAATGATTTCAGCCGGCGTCACGATGCGCTCCTGCACACCCATGTGCTGGAGACGCGGCTGCAACGCGAGATGGGCAGGCGCCTCCATCCGGAGGGAATGATCGCGCATCTCGATGCGCTCGGCGTGCTGCACGAACGCACGAACCTCGTCCATGCCATCTGGCTTGAGGAAGGCGATGCCGAGAGGATCGCGGCGGCGGGAGCGACGGTGGTTCACAATCCGGTCTCGAATGCGCGCCTCGGCAGCGGCTTCTGCCCTTTGCCTCGCTTGCTCGCCGCCGGCGTGCGTGTTGGTCTCGGCACAGACAGCGCCAGTTGCAACGATAGCGGCAACCTGCTGGAGACGACGAAGTGGGCGGCCCTGCTGCACAATCTCGCCGATGATGACGAGACCGGCTGGATCGGACCACAGCGCGCGTTGAAGCTCGCCACTTCGGGCGGTGCCGAGGTGCTGGGGCTGTCAGATGCCGGCCGGCTGCGCGCCGGCGCCTTTGCCGATATCACCTTCTTTCGCCTGAATGCGCCTGCCTTCGTGCCGCTCAACGATCCGGTGCGCCAGCTCGTACTGGCCGAAAGCGGCAGCGCCATCGAACGCGTACTCGTCGCGGGCCGGGAAGTGGTGCGCGACGGCCGTTGCACGCTCCTCGATGAAGAGGCGATCTGGGGCGAGGCGCGGACATCCGCCGCACGTACGGGCAGGGCGGGGACGGCGGTGCTGGCCGCAACCCACGCGCTCGAAGCGCCGATCAGGCGATTGCGGGCGCGCTACGGCGTTCGGGAACGGGGGGCCTGCTCATGCCACTGAGCTGGACCCGCCAGCCCCTGCGCTTCCTGCAGCACCTGCTGCGCGAGACCGATGCGCGCGATCTCGACGTGGGCACGCTCATCGCCGAAATGAAGCGCGTCCGCGCCAATGCCTGTATCGCGATGGGCGGCGGCTTCTCGGCCTGGTATCCGACCGAACTTGCCTGCCAGACGGTGAACCCGCATCTGAACGGCGACTTTCTCGGCGATTTCCTCGCTGCCGCCAAGGCCGAGGATTTCCGCGTGCTGGTGCGGATGGATATTTCCAAGGGCCGCGCCGGTGCCGAGCGGGTGAGGCCGGACTGGTTCGTCCGCAAGCCGGACGGCGATATTTCCGCCGTGTGGGGCATGCCGCAAATGTGCGCCACGGGCGACTTCTGGCAGGTCGAGGCCTTCTCCATCCTCGGCGAGATCATGGAGAACTACCCGTCCAGCGACGGCTTCTTCTTCAATTATCTGCATGTGCCGCGCTGCCATTGCGACCGCTGCGAGAAGATCGTCATCGAGGCGACGGGCAAGCCGGTGCCCGCGCCGGGAATGCGCGATCCGATCTATGAAGAATGGCGGCAGACTTACCTCGCCGACTATATGGGACGGGTTCGCGCCTTCATGCGCGCACGGAATCCGTCCGCCGCACTGGTTCCCTACCATCACGTCCGCGACGGCTGGAACATCCGGCGCATGGCGGAGATCGCCGACATCATCGGGTCGCAGGTCTCCAACCCGATCATGCCGAACCCCGTCGACCCGCAGCCGATATGGAATCTCTGGGCTGCCGAGGAGGCGCAGCTTGCCCGCGCGCTCAAGCCGGATGCCGCGCCGCTGCTCATCCAGACGACATCCGCCGTGTTCGCCAGCCGCCAGACGGCGATGCCGAAGGCGCGTCTCGTCGATAATCTGATGCAGGCGGCGGCGCATGGCGGAAGCACGGCACCCGCCGTCAATGGCCTTCTCGCACAGGACGATGCGCGTTTCGTTCCGGCGCTCGATCTGGTCGGCGATTATCTGTCCCGGCATGCGAAGCTCTATGCCGGCCTGCGCAGCAATGCGCGCATCGCCGTGCTGCGCTGCGAGGCAAGCCGCATGTGGGGCGGGGATGCCGGCCGCAGTGCAGGCGCGCCGGATGGCAATGGCCACGTCGCCGAATTTCGCGGCGTGTGCGAAATGCTGACCGATCTGCGCTATCCGTTCGACCTCGTTGTGGCGCCGGAACTGACGCTTCTGGATATCACCCGCTACGATCTGGTCATTCTGCCGGCCGTCAGTTGCCTCGGCGATGCCGACGCCGCTGCCATCGACGCTTATGTCGAGGCGGGCGGCGCCATCATTGCTACTGCCGATTTCGCTGCCGCGGATGGCTGGGGCAGGGCGCGGATGCAACCCGCCGCCCGTTGCCTCCCAGCGCTGCCCGGCGAAAGCCGGTCGGCCGTGGGCGCCTATTTCGCGCTTCGTGATAACGCCCTGCGCGCGGCGCTCGGGGGCATCCCGCACGTCGCCGCTGCCGGCCCCTTCTGGGCACCCTTCGGCGAGGGGGAAGGCGGCGATGACCTGCGCATCATCGGCCCCTTCGTCAACAACGCGCCGGAATTCACCACTGTCGAGGGCGAGGGTGTCGAGCCCGCCCTGGTCACGCGCCCTTTCGGTGCAGGAAAGGCCGCATGGTTGCCCTGGCGGATCGGCGCGCTCTATCATCGCCATTCCATGCCTGACTATCGCGACCTGTTCGGCGCGCTGGTCGCCCCTGCGGCCGGCGAGCCGCCCGTCCGCACCAATGCGCCGGCGGCGGTCGAGGTGATCTGCCGCGATCATCCGGACGGGCTGATCCTGCATTTCCTCAACCGGGCGGCGTCCCAGACCAAGGGACTGGCCGAACTGGCAGCGTTGGCCGGCTTCGACGTCTCGGTCGAGACCGATGCCGAGACCGCGATCTCCCTTGCCAATAATGAGAAGCTGCCCCTGACGAGGGCTGGCCGGACAGTGACCTTTCGCATCGAGCGACTGGATCATTTCGCCGCGATCGTGCTTCCGCGAAGCGCGACCGCACGGAAGACAACCGGAAAATGACAGAACCATCAACCGCGAGGCCGGGCAGCGGCCTCTCCAAAAGAGGGTAACCAGATGACTTTCTCCTTCAAGCGCAGCCTGATGGCGGCCGCAGTGGGCGTCAGCGCCATGACGCTGCTCGCCGGCAGCGGCATGGCCCAGGACAATTCGACCATCGTCATCGCACAGGCTGTCGACGCCTATTCGATGGATCCCGCCAAGCATTCCAACTTCCCGACCGCGAACATCCTGTTCCAGATCTATGACGGCCTGGTCGCCGAGGGCGCGAATGGCGAGATCGTGCCGGCCCTGGCCGAATCCTGGAGCAATCCGGACGAGCTGACCTGGCGCTTCAAGCTGCGTGAGGGAGTGAAGTTCCACAATGGCGAGCCCTTCAATGCCGAGGCGGTGAAGCTCAGCTTCGAGCGTGCGCTCGATCCCGAATTCAAGGCCCCCTACTTCTCGCGCATCTCGCACATCAAGGCGGTGGAAGTGGTCGACGACTATACGGTCGACTTCAAGACGGAGAAGCCGTTCCCGACCATGCTGCTGTCGCTCTATGAAGCGTCGTTCCCCGCGCTCATCGTGCCGCCGGCCTATGCGAAAGAGGATGGCGGCGCGTCGATCGCCGCGCGTCCGGTCGGCACCGGTCCGTACAAGTTCGTCGAATGGCTGAAGGACGAGCGCGTCGTGCTGGAAGCCAACCCCGACTATTGGGGCGGCAAGCCGGCGATCGAGAAGGTCGTCTTCCGCCCGATCAAGGAGACGCGTACCCGCATCGCCGAAATCAGGAGCGGCGGCGCCGACATCATCGTCGACGTACCGCCGGAGGACATCGCCGCGCTGGACGGCGGTGACACCAAGATCAGCACCGTCTCCAGCGACTCGCTCTATTTCCTCGCCTTCGACACAACCCGCGACACGCCGCTCAAGGACAAGCGCGTCCGGCAGGCGATCAACTATGCCGTTGATGTCGACGCCATCCAGCAGGCGCTGCTGAACGGCATGGGCACGCGCATCGCGCTGACCCTGCCGGCGAACGGCTTCGCCTATGATCCGGCCTGGAAGCCCTATCCCTATGACCCGGAAAAGGCCAAGCAGCTGCTGGCTGAAGCCGGTTATCCGGACGGCTTCGAGGTTCCCTTCATGTCCCGCAAGGGCCGCTACATGAAGGATAGCGAGATCGTCGAGGCGACGGCCGGCTTCCTCGCCCGCGTCGGCATCAAGGCCGATATCCAGTATCTGGAGCCGGGTGTGTGGGGGCAGGTTTCGGAGCGCAAGGGCCGCGAAGGCATCACCTTCCCCGGCTGGAGCGGCCGCGACCCGCAGCTCGTCTGGGCGCCGCTGCTGATCACCGGCCAGTATCAGAGCTATTACAGCAATCCCGAGCTGGACAAGCTGCTCGAGGCCGGCGCATCGATCATCAATCCGGACGAGCGCAAGGCGATCTACGAGAAGGCCGCGGCAATCATCAAGGAAGAGGCGCCGCACCTGCCGATGATCCAGCCCCCGCTCATCTACGCGCTTGACGCCAAGCTGAACTGGACGCCGCGCAGCGACGGCATCATCGACCTGCGCAAGGCCCACTTCTAGGCTGGGCCAGCTCTTGTCGGCCGGCATCGAGCCGGCCGGCAATCATCCGCGCCGCGACGGAGTTAACCAGGACCTTGGCTGATTTTCTGATTTCCCGATTGCTGTATGCCGCGCTGGTGCTGCTCGGCGTCTCCGTCGCCGTGTTCTTCCTGATCCGGATCGGCGGGGATCCTTCGGCGCTGTTCCTGCCGCCAGAAGCCTCGCTGGAGGAAATTGCCCGCTTCCGGCATCTCATGGGCTTCGACCGGCCGCTGACGGTGCAGTATTTCGATTTTCTCGGACGCGCGGTGCAGGGCGATTTTGGCATGTCGCTGCGCTACGACCAGCCGGCGATGAAGCTGGTGCTGGAGCGCATGCCGGCCACGCTTCAGCTCGGTGCGATGGCGCTCTTCCTGTCGCTGGTCATCTCCATCCCGCTCGCCATCCTTGCGGCCGCCAAGCGTGGTTCGGCCGTCGACCGGGCAAGCCTGCTCGTCTCGCTCATCGGCCAGAGCTTTCCGGCATTCTGGCTGGCGATCATGCTGATCCTGCTATTTTCCGAGACGTTCCAGCTGCTGCCGCCCTCGGGACGCGGCTCCTGGCAACAACTCATCATGCCGGCCATCGTGCTCGCCACCTATTCGACCGCCATCATCACCCGCCTGCTGCGCTCGTCCATGATCGAAGTGCTCCAGTCGGACTATGTGCGCACCGCGCGCGGCAAGGGCGTGAAGGAAGGCCGCATCATCCTCTCGCACGCGCTGCGCAACGCCGCCATTCCCACGCTGACGGTGATCGGCCTTCAGGTCGGCGCGCTGCTGGGCGGCGCGGTCATCACCGAGGAGGTTTTCGCCTATCCCGGCGTTGGCCGCCTGGCGATCCAGGCCATCGCCAACCGCGACTTCACCGTGGTTCAGGCCTTCGTGTTGATGATGGCGGCGCTGATCGTGTCGATCAACCTTCTTGTGGACCTTTCCTATGGTCTGCTCGATCCGCGACTGAGGAAGGGCAAATGAGGCAGTTCCTCAGACGCTATTCGACGAGCCGCCTCGCCGTGGTCGGCCTGGCGATCGTGCTGGTCGCGGTCTTCGCGGCCGTGTTCGGCCCGTGGCTGGTGCCTTTCGATCCCAATGCGCAGGACATCCTGCAGCGCCTCAAACCGCCCATGTGGGAGGGTGCCGAGGGCCTGCATCTGCTGGGCACCGACGCGCTCGGGCGCGATGTTTTCAGCCGCATCGTCGTCGGCGCGCGCGTGTCGATACTCGTGGGCGTCTGCGCCGTCGTCATTTCGAGCCTGGTCGGCGTCACCTTCGGCCTGATCGCCGGCTATGAGGACAAATATGCCGGCCGGGTTCTGATGATGCTGACCGACATCCAGCTCGCAATCCCCTTCATGGTGCTCGCGCTCGCCGTGGCGGCGGTTGTGGGGGCGAGCTTGTGGAACATCATCGCGATACTGGGCCTGACCAACTGGGTTCAATATGCCCGCGTCGTGCGCGCCGAATGCCTCGTGCTGCGCGAGCGCGAATTCGTGCAGGCCGCGCATATGATGGGCATCTCCACCACGCACATCCTGACCCGTCACCTCCTGCCCAATGTGATGTCGTCGGTGATCGTCATATCGAGCCTGCTGGTGGCGAAGATGATCATCTTCGAATCCTCGCTGAGCTTCCTCGGCCTCGGCGTGCCGCCCGCGACGCCCACATGGGGCACGATGATCGCCGAGGGGCGCAACTATATCGGCAATGCATGGTGGGTGGCGACCATTCCCGGCATCGCCATTTTCGTCACCGTCATGGGCACCAATCTGGTCGGCGACCGGCTGCGCGACCTGCTCGACCCGCGGCTGCGCCAGGTGGAGTCCTGAGATGAGCGGCGCCAGCTACGAAATCCTCATGCCGGGCTTTCCGGGTCGTTCCTCCCGCGGCTTCCTCGGCTGGAGCACGATCCTGCTCCTGAAGACCGCGCGGGGGCTGGCACTGTTCGACACCGGCGGCAGCGGCGACCGGCCCGGCCTGATGGCAGCGCTTCGGGGGAGGGGCATCGAGCCAGACCGGGTCGAAACGGTGATCCTGTCGCACCTGCATTTCGACCATATGGCCAATGCCGAATGCTTCCCGAGGGCGGAGATCATCCTGCACGAGGACGAATATGCCTATATGCGCGAACATGGCGCGGCGGACCCGGCAATATCGGTCTTTCAGGTCGAAGGGCTGCTGCGCAGCGCCCAACTGAGCCTCGTGTCGGGCGAGATCGAGGTCCTGCCGGGCATCCGCATGATCAGGACGCCCGGTCATAGCGGCGGGCATGTCTCGCTGGCGCTGACGGTCGACGACCGCCGCGTGGTGCTGGCGCAGGACGCGGTGAAGCATCGCGGCGAGCTAGCGTCAGGCCAGTCGCCCGGCGCCTTCGACGAAGCGGCCGCGAGTGCCAGCATCCGCCGCATCGCCGGCATGGCCGACGTGATCGTGCCGGGCCATGACGGCCCCATCGCCGTTGAAAACGGCGAATACATCCCTTCCGGCGTTTCCGCCGAAATCTCGCTCACCTTGCGCGAACGGCGCTATCTGCTGGAGGCCTGAGATGGCGACGCTGCTCCACAATGCCTTCATCTGCACCGGCCGCCCCGGCGGCTTCTTCAAGGACGGCGCGATCCTGATCCGCGACGGCCGGATCGATTGGATCGGCAACCTTGACGATCTGCCGGAGCAAGGTCAGGCGGTCCGGCGCGAAGACCTCGGCGGCCGCGTTGTCATCCCCGGTCTGATCAACACCCATGCCCATGGCGGGCTTTCCACCCACCGTTGCAGCTGCGACGATGGCGACCTGTTTCAGTGGGCGGCCGCGCTTGCGCCGCACACCTCCCACCTGACCGTCGAGGATAACCGGCGCGGTTGCTATCTCGCCATCATGGACATGGTGCGCAACGGCATCACCACCGCCTGCGACTGCACGCGCTACGGCGCCGGCGTGTTCGCCGATGTCGCCAGCGAAATCGGCATGCGCTCGCTGAGCGGCGCGCTGGCGAATTCGCCGGAGCTGCGCAAGGCCGGACGGCCGAACTGGCCGCTGGCGCTCGAAGAGACCGAGGCCGCCATGGAAAAGCATGCCGGCAACGGGCTGGCGCGTTTCTATCTCGGCGGCCATTCGCCCTATAGCTGCACGCCGGAGCTGCTGCGTGAAGTCAAGCGCGAGGCCGACCGGCTCGACCTGCCCTTCGTCATCCATCTCGCCGAAAACAGGCGCGAAAACGAGATGGTCGCGGAACGCTACGGCCTGACGTCCACCGGCTGGCTGCACGACCTCGGCCTGCTCGACCGCCGCGCCATCCTCGCCCATTGCGTCTGGTTGGATGAGGCCGACATGGACATCCTCGCGCGAACCGGCGCCGGCGTGGCGCACAACCCGGCCAGCAATGCCAAGCTCGCCAGCGGCATCGCGCCCGTGCCGGCGCTGCGCCGGCTGGGCGTGCCCGTCGGCCTCGGCACCGACAGCACGCTGAGCAACAATTGCCTCGATCTCTTCCAGGAAATGAAGCTGTCGGTGCTGCTCCAGCGCGCCGCTTCGCTCGACGGCTTCATCATGAACGCCGAGGACGCCTTCACCATGGCGACGGTCGAAGGCGCGCGGGTGCTGAACTGGGACGACGAGATCGGCAGCCTCGAAGCCGGCAAGCAGGCCGATCTCGTCATCCTCGATATCGACCACCCGCTCGGCCTCACCGCCCAGCGCGTGCTGTCGGACGTGGTCTACCACGCCGGCCCACAGCACGTCTCCGGCGTGATGGTCGCCGGCCGCATGATCTTCCGGGACGGAAAGCTGCTGCTCGTCGACGAGCCGGCCATCCGCGCTGAAATCCACCAACATTATGCACAACACTGACCCAGGGACTGGAAACAGAATGACACAAGCGCCTGTCGGCCTCATCACGAGCGCAGCATCCGAAAACCTCCTCGCAGACCGCCGCGCGGAGGTCGTTTCCACCCCCTGGGGCGACGCCACCATCCTTCTGGGGCGGATCGGCGGACGGGAGGCTGCGGTCAACCTGCGCTATGGCGAGAAGCTGACCACGCCCAGCCACAAGATCAACTATCACGCCAACCTGTTCGCACTGCACGAGCTCGGCGTGGAATCCATCATTTCGCAGAATGCCATCGGCTCGGTGAACCCGGCCATTCGCCCCGGCGACATCGTCATCTCCGACGATTTCCTCGACAAGACCAAGTCGCGCGCCCAGTCGCTCTACGACGAGAGCGAGTGCTGGGTGCGGGTGGACTTCACTGATCCTTTCTGCCCGCGCCTGCGCACCACCCTGATCGAGGCGGCGAACAGGCATTCCAACCGCGTCATCCAGCGCGGCACCTTCGTCTGCACGGAAGGGCCGCGCTTCGAGACGCCGGCGGAAATCCGCGCCTATGCGATGGAGGGAGGCGATATCGTCGGCACGCCGCTGGTGCCGGAAGTCGTCTTCGCCCGCGAGCTGGAAATGTGCTTCGCCTCGATCGCGCCAGTCATCAATTTCGGCGCCGGCATGGCCCCGGCGGTGGTCCATTTCGGCCCCGGCAGCATGAACGAGATCTATTACAAGGAAGGCCTGCACGACCTGATCGAGAAGACGCTGATCGACGCCATCGCCGGCGTCTCTGATGAACGCGGCTGCACCTGCGGCCGCGCGCTGGAAGGCGGCTTCCACGGCCAGCCGCCGGCATGGCTGAAGCGCAAGATCGCCTGACCATCCCACGGACAGCAACCGCCATGAGCAACAGGGCCCCACAGATGACGCCAGCCGAAGATGAAAAGCCCGTCCTGTCGGTACAAGGGCTCACGACATCCTTTCTTGTCGACGGCTCGTGGCGGCCGGTCGTGCGCGATCTGTCCTTCGACGTGATGCCGGGCGAGACGCTGGCGATCGTGGGCGAGAGCGGCTCGGGCAAGAGCGTCACCTCGCTGTCCATCATGCGGCTGCTTCAGGAAGGGGCGAGCCGGATCGAAGGGGAAATCACGCTCGGCGGGCGCGACCTGCTCGCCCTGCCGGAGCGCGAGATGCGCCATGTGCGCGGGCGCGGCATGGCGATGATCTTTCAGGAGCCGATGACCTCGCTGAACCCGATCTTCACCATTGGCGAGCAGCTTGTCGAGGCGTTGACCTGCCACGGCGAAATGGGGATGGACGCGGCGCGGGAAGAGGCGCTGCGCCTCATGCAGAAGGTGCGCATACCCAATGCGCAGGCGCGGCTGGACGAATATCCGCACCAGTTCTCGGGCGGCATGCGGCAGCGGGTGATGATCGCCATGGCGCTCGCCGCCAAGCCCAAGCTGCTCATCGCCGACGAACCGACGACCGCGCTCGACGTGACTATCCAGGGCCAGATCCTCGACCTCATCAAGACCTTGCAGGCCGAGGAAGGCATGTCGGTGCTGTTCATCACGCATGACATGGGCGTGGTCGCCGAGATCGCCGACCGCGTGGTCGTCATGTATCGCGGCGAGGCGGTGGAAACGGGTTCGACCCAGGATATCTTCCACCACGGCAAGCACCCCTATACACGCGCGCTCCTGTCCGCCGTGCCGCGGCTTGGCTCGATGAAGGAGCAGGCATTGCCGAAGCGCTTTCCGGTGGTCGATATCGTGACCGGGAAAAGCGCGGAACCGGCCACGGTCGCCGGCACGGTGGACCGTTCGGCCCGGCCGGTGCTGGAGGTCAGGAACCTCGTCACGCGGTTCAGCACCGCTGGCGGGCTGTTCAAGCGCAGCAATGGCGCCGTCCATGCCGTCGAAAACGTTTCCTTCGAGCTGTTCCAGGGCGAGACGCTGGCACTGGTTGGCGAATCCGGCTGCGGCAAGTCCACCACCGGACGTTCGATCACCCGGCTCGTCGAGCCCGATCGCGGCAACGTCACGGTCGACGGCGTCGATATGCGCAGCCTCGGCAAGCGCGCGCTGCGCCGCACGCGCCGCAATATCCAGATGATCTTCCAGGACCCGTTCGCCAGCCTGAACCCGCGCATGACGGTCGGCGCGGCAATCGCGGAACCGTTCCTCGAACACGGGCTCGGAACGCGGGCGCAAGCGCGCGAAAAGGTGGCGGATCTGCTGAGCCGTGTCGGTCTCTCACCCGACGTGATGGGCCGCTATCCGCATGAATTCTCGGGCGGCCAGCGCCAGCGCATCTGTATTGCGCGGGCGCTGGCGCTCGACCCCAAGATCATCGTGGCCGACGAGAGCGTCTCGGCCCTGGATGTCTCGATCAAGGCGCAGGTCTGCAACCTGCTGATGGACCTCCAGCAGAGCCTGCGGCTTTCATATCTCTTCATCTCGCACGACATGGCCGTGGTGGAGCGCATCAGCCATCGGGTGGCCGTGATGCATCTGGGCGAGATCGTCGAGATCGGCCCGCGCGCCGCCGTCTTCGACAATCCGCGGCATCCGTATACGCGCAAGCTGATGGAGGCGGTGCCGGTTCCCGACCCATCGCGCCGCTTCATCCGCCGCAGCAATGATGTGGACGAGCTCAAGAGCCCGGTGCGTCCTGCCGGCTATGAACCGCCGGAACGCATTTACCAGGAAGTCGGCGCGGGTCATTTCGTCCAGTTGCAATGAGGATGGCGGGCCGCGTCAGGTGCTGGCGTCTGGCCCGCGCTGCGCGCCGTCCCGAAGTCCGGCTTGTCGGGCTTCGCTGCGTTCCTCGTCGACCCTCTCCACCAGGCCCATGCCAAGAGGCGGCTTCTCGTTCTCTGCTGCCTTCTGGGAGAATTCATCGCGCGGATCCGGGCCGGTGAGTGTCTGGAGTTTCTGCACGCCGGTTTCATAAGCGGGTTTGTCGTTCATGGCTGCTTCTCCGGTTTCGAGGGCAACAGATCATGAAGCCAATGGTTCCCGTCTCCGGAACGCTGGACCGTTCCGGGCGTTCTGGCTTGCCATCACGGGAGCCGCGCCATGGAGCAGGTCGTTCAGGCATTCGACTGGAAACGCATGCTGATCGGCGACGAACCGCCGCTGTTCCTGCTCGAAATCGCGTTCAGGACCACGTTCATCTACCTCTATGCGATGCTTTTGTTGCGCTGGCTGGGCAGCCGCACGATCGGGCAGTTGTCGACCATCGAGTTTCTGCTCGTCATCGCGCTGGGTTCGGCGGTCGGCGATGCGATGTTCTATCCCGACGTGCCGCTGCTGCATGCCCTGCTGGTCATCACGATTGTAGTGGTGGCGAATAAGGGCCTCGATATCCTCATCGCCAGGAATTCCGCCGCGGAACAGGCCATTGATGGCGTTCCGGAGGAGGCCGTCCGCGACGGCGTGATCTGCCGCGCCTTTGTCGAGAGCACGACGCTCAGCGAGAACGAGCTTTTCCAGCAATTGCGGGAGCACGGCATCGAGCAGCTCGGCGAAGTCGCCCATGCCTATGTCGAAACGGACGGCGTGCTGACCGTATTCAGGTCGAAGAAGGCACGCCCGGGACTTCCTATCGTACCGCCCTGGGAAATCGAGCCGCCGATCGAAGTGGAACCATCTGAAGTCGGCGAAGGCGGCGCTCCGCTGGCGTGCAAGCGATGCGGGGCGATCGCGGATGCGGGAACCGTCACCTGCCCGCATTGTCGCAATGATGTGTGGGTCAAAGCGCGGAAGTAGCTTCCGCCCGCATAGGGTTCCTGGCCGGCTTTGCGTTAGCGCAACGTTTCGGCTGCCAGATGGATATTAGATACGCTTCTTTGGAGGCGTGTCCGTGCGTGAACCCGAAACGATCGATCCCGACATGACGGTTGACGAGATCATGCGCCGATGGCCGGCAACCATCCGGGTCATGATCCGCAACGGCATGCTCTGCATCGGCTGTCCGATTGCCATATTTCACACGGTGGCCGACGCATGCGACGCGCATGAGGTCGATCCGGGAGCCTTTTCGACAGAGCTTCTCGCCGCGATGAAAAGCGACCATGCCGACAGTGTGCCGTCGGCATTTTCCCGGGAGGAGGCGAACACGGCGCGGGACATGCGTTGACGGAGGATCGTCTTAGGGGGCTGGCTTCCTGCGCCGGTTGTCGGCCACCAGCAGCAGGGCGTGGGGATCGGTCACGATCACTTTCTGGCGTGCACTGCGCACGATGCCCTCATTCTCCCAGGCACTGAGCAGCCGGCTGACCGTATGCAGCGTCGTGCCGGTCATCTCCGCTATGTCCTGTCGGGTGATCGGAAAGTCGATCTCGATCCCTTCGGCGGTCTTGCGGCCCGACTGGTTGACGATCCGCAGCAGCGCATTGGCGATGCGCTGCTCGACCTGCTGCGTCGACATTTCCATGACTTGCGCTTGCGTCTCCTGCAGCCGCGAGCCGACGGTCCTGTAGGTGCTGGCGCCGAAGGCCGGAAAACGCGTTTGCATTTCGGGCCACGCACTGTTCGGCCATGTAAGCACGACGCAGTCCACGGCGGCGATCGCGGTTGCCGGATAGGTGTCCCTGCCGAGCGCCATGGCTATCCCGAACAGCTCGCCCTCATTGATATAGCGCGCGATCACCTGATGGCCTTCGGGCGAGGTGCGCACCACGCGGATATGGCCGGAAAGCAGGAGAAAGAAGGAATGGGCATCCTGGCCCTGGCCGAAGACTTCGGATTCCTTCGGGAAGCGGGAGGAGCGCGCCCGCGCCAGGATCGCATCGAGATCATGTCCGTCGAGGCCGGCAAAGATGGCCAATGACGATATGAGCGACCTGTCGAGAGCCATCTTCCGCTTTCCTGTCTCCGCAATTGCCGGTTCTAGCGGCTGATTGCGCCGAGGCAAACAGTCTTGCGGAGGGAAACGCCAGGCTCATTTTCCTTCCGGATCATGCGCGTGGAACTCGACGAAGAAACGGACGCCCTCGCGCGGCTCCACCTCATGCAGGCGCTGCGGGAAGATAAGCGGATGGATTCCGCTCCGCAGCAGGCTTTCGCGGCCGGTTTCGATGTCACGAAACAGGAGTTGGCCCGCAAGGACATGCAGCTTGGCCCAGACGCCGGGTTTGGTCGAATGAGCGCGCAGCAGCCCTTTGGGGCAACTTGCCGCATCGAATTCGGGAGTGCGCCTGTAGGCCGCGAGGTTTTCCGGCCAATCTGTTGATTCAACATTCATTTACGTATCGTCCCATTTTCCCGGCTGGCATTGGGAAGGGCGGTCGTTCCCTTCCGTGGCGATTGCTTCGCGTCCTGCCTGGGAGTTCTATGATTCCGTCCAGCGATCCAACAACGATCTCGATCGTCGCTGTTTGCGCTGCAACAAAGATCCCGGCCGTACGGCGTGGAATATCGTTCCACGAAGCCCGGTCACGGCCGGGCCTGTGCTCCCGGCCCCTGGGAGCAGCACCAAACCTGAAGGAATCATCATGAAAAACCGAATTCTGACGTCGCTTGGGCTTGTTCTGCTGCTTACGTCGGTCGCGGCGGCGGCCGATCATCAGGTGCTCATGCTCAACAAGGGTGACAAGGGCGCCATGGTCTTCCAGCCGGATTTCATCAAGGCGGAGATCGGCGACACGGTGACCTTCGTTCCCACCGACAAGGGCCACGATGCCGAAAGCGTCAAGGGAATGCTGCCGGCCGACGTCGAGCCGTTCAAGGGCAAGATGAACGAACAGATCACCGTGACGATCGATAAGGAAGGCGTCTACGGTGTCAAGTGCACGCCCCATTACGGGATGGGCATGGTGGCGCTGATCGTTGCCGGCCAGCCGACGAACCTCGAGGAAGCAAAGAAGGTCAAGCATCCCGGCAAGGCCAAGAAGCTGTTTGAGGAACTCCTCAACCAGGCCAACAATACCCAGTAACGAATGTTCGCAACCGTGGGGCGCATGGGCAGTCCCACGGTCACGCGACGGTCAGTCAGCCACCGAGGGGCTCGGGAACCGGGCGCCGGTGGCGCGCGATGATCTTCAGCGCGCGTTCCGTCCGTTCGCTCTCGGTTTCTCCGGTTATCGCGAGCTGATCCATTTCCTCCTGCATCTGTCGGACCTGCTCGGGCGTAAACACGCCGGGACTGGCTTCCAAATACCTACGCATCCCACAATCTCCTAAACGGAAAGGGCGGCAGAAAGCACGAATTCCAAGATCGCAAGGCCGCATCACTGGCCAGCAGGAATTAACTATTGCATGGAAGATTGTGGCAGGCCACCCCGTAGCCGCTCACGGCTCGTTTCGGCCGGTGACGGGCGGTTCCTACCGCCGAAACTGGAGCATTCTTCAGCCAAGCGGAATCGCCGGGCGTCGCACAAATGCGGCTGAAACAACGGATAGACCGTTCCGTGAACGATGAACCGATCTAGTCCGAGGGCATCAATGGCCGCTGATAGGATGGGTCCGAGCGGTCGCGCATGCCTTCGGGATAGCCGTTGGGCGTGAGGAAGATTGTGGCATCGGCTTCGGCGCGCCAGTCGATATAGAGCTTGCGCAGGGCGATGCGCCACTCACCGTCCCGCTTCTCCAGCCGGTCGATATAGCGCCCGCCGCCAAGGATCACCTGCGCGCGCTCGCGGCGGCGCAGCACGTAGAAGCAATAGCTTTCCGCATGGGCCGTATCGCCGTCGATCTCGCAATTATGCGTGGTGATGTGGTGGGTATGCGAAGCGAAACCTTCGGCATGGAACGAATTGGCCCATTCCGCAAAGGGGATGGGGCTGCCCCTGAACGGCCCGTGCTCGTCGATGGCGTCGGCGTGATAGACCTCCATCATCAGTTCGGTGTCGTGGCGGTCGACCGCCCTTGCATAGCGGTTCACGCAATCGCGGATCGCTTGCCGGTCGAGGAGATATTGCAGCTCGGGAATATCGGACGTCTTCGGTTTCATCGGTTGCTCCTCCTGTCGTTTCCCGTTTTCCCGCTGCCTCATCCGCCTTCGCCTGTTGACGCGGCGAGGCTCCGGAGCAGGCGCAGCAGCGTTTCCGCCGCAGCGTCACCGCCGAGGCGTGCCCTCAGTTCCTCCTCATGGCCGGCCTGGATGCGGACGGCCTCGTTGAGCAGATCCTTGCCCTTCGCGGTGAGATGCAGGGGGCGGCCACGGCGGTCCCTGGCCGATATGCGGCGTTCCGCCAGGCCGCGGCGTTCCAGTTCATCCATCAGCGTGACGAAGTTCGTCCGCTTGATCGCCAGTATCTGCGCCGCGACGGTCTGGTTGACACCCGGATTGCTGCCCAGAACCGAAAGCAGCGCGAATTGGGCGGGCCGCAGATCGACGATGTTCAGTCGCTCTATCAATTCCTGGAAGGCGAGGAGCTGGGCGCGCCGCAGCTGGAAGCCGATGACGGTCTCGAAGGGATCGCTCATGGCCGCAGCACGCGCGGCCCCTGTACGCGGACGCTGAACCCGCGCCGCGCCGGTCGACTTATCGGCCCGGGCCGGTGCCTCCTTCGCTTCCGTCTGGCGTGCTCCGCTTGTCTTGCTCATCTCTCCCGCTGCCTCACCGCACGAATGTCAGGCTGAGTTCGGGAACCAGGATGGTGATGAGCAGGACGATCAGCATCAGCCCGATGAACGGCAGCACCGCGCGGCTGACGGTGAGAAAGCTCTGCTTGAAGACGCTGGTCGCCACGATGACGCTCAGCGCCACCGGCGGCATGACATAGCCGATCTGCAGATTGACGATCACCATGACGGCGAAGTGGATCGGGTCGTAGCCATAGGCGGCGCCCAGCGGCGCAAGCAGTGGAGCCAGGATGATGATGGCCGAGGACTCGTCCATCAGCGCGCCCGCGCCTAGCAGCAGCAGGTTGACCATGACGAGCATCTGCCAGTCCTGCGTGAAGGTGGCCTGCGTCCAGGCGACCAGCGCCTGCGGCACGCCCTCATATTGCAGGATGACGTTGAGGCTGCCGGCAAAGGCCACCAGCGGCATCAGGCTGCCCAGCAGTTTCACCGTATCGAGGCCGAGGTCGAAGACCTGGCGCAGGCCAAGATTGCGGAACAGCACGACCTCGACGATCAGTGCGTAGAGCAGCGAGACCGCCGCCGCTTCCGTCACCGTGAAAATGCCCGAATAGATGCCGCCCATCAGGATCACCGGCATCAGCAGTGCCGTGATGCCGCTCTTCAGCGCTTCCCACACCTCCTTCGGATCGATCGGCGTGGTCTCGACATGTCGGTTGCGAACGAAGGCATAGATGCACAGCGTTCCCACCATGAGCAGGCCCGGCCCCCAGCCGGCCATGAACATCTTGGTGACCGACACGTCGGTGGACAGGCCGTAGAGGATCATCAGGATGCTCGGCGGGATGATGACGCCCAGCGTGCCGCCGGAGCAGAGCAGGCCGAGCGAGAACTTCACGCCGTAGCCGCTCTTCACCAGCGCCGGATACATCAGCGTGCCGACCGCCATCATGGTGACGATGGCCGAGCCGGAGATCGAGGAGAAGATCGCCATGGCCAGAATGGTGGCGATGGCGAGCCCGCCCGGTATGGGCGAGGTGATGGCCCGCATCAGGCGCACCAGCCTGGCCGAGATCGAGCCGCTCGACATGATGACGCCGGCGAAGATGAACATCGGGATCGACAGGAAGAGCTCGCGGTCGAGCGTGAACCACAGGTCCTGGATGAGATATTCGACCGAGCTGTTGCGGGCGATAAAGATGTGGATCAGCCCGATCAGCACCGCGAGCGTCAGGATGACGTTCTGGCGGAAGAACGTCATCACCAGGAAGACGGGCAGGAGCATCAGGCCGCTCATTGCGGTATCTCCTGCTCGGTCGCGGCAAGGGTGGGGAAGATGAAATAGATCAGGTAGCGGGCCGCAGCGGAGATGAACATCCACGCCATGACCGCCTGGAACGGCCAGACCTCGATGCCGAGCGACGGATCCGTCTCGCCCAGCCCGGCCGTCTGGCGGACGTAGAACACGGCCCAATAGGCGAAATAGGCGCAGATGGCGAAGGACATCAGGTCGCCGATGCGCATGACCAGCGGGCGCAACCGCTCGGGAGCCGCCTTGTCGAGAAAGCTGATGCGCAGATGCGAACCGCTCGAAATGCAGACGCAGAAGCCGATCAGCGCGCTGATCGCCGTGGCGTAGACGGCCACCCTGAACGATCCGAACAGGCCGACGCTGAAAAATTCGCGGGCGAAAATGTCGGAAAGGAGCGCCCCCGCCGAGACGAAGAGGGCGGTGACGGCGACGACCATCTCGAAGCGGTTGAGAAGCTGGAGGAACTTACCGGCGCCGTTCATTTTTCTCGGTTCCTATCCGGTATGGCGGGAGGCTGGGCACGCGCGCGAACTGTCCGGTCGCGGCGTGTCGTCGCCCGGCCGGGCTGGCGCCGGGCCGGGCGACGAGAACCTAGCGGGCGGCGAATTCCTTCTTGCCCGCCTCGATGGCGTCGTAGATCTTGCGCGCGCCGGCCGACATTCCGTCGATGAGCTTGGGAATGTTCGGCTTGACCAGTGCCGCCCACTTCTCGCGCTGCGCGGCGTCGAGCTGGTAGATCTTGCCGCCCATGTCGGTATAGCTCTTGGCGCGGTTGGCCTCATCGTCGAAGAAACGCTTCGATGATGAGAAGGTCGCCGGCATTGCCGCCATCACGGCCTTCTGGTCGGCTTCGTCGAGCTGGTCCCAGCTGCGCTTGTTGACGAAATAGATCCACGGGCTGTGGGTGTGTTCCGTAAAGACGAAGTGCTTGGCGGTCGCCGCGGCCGGTGTCGTCGCGAAATAGCCGATCGGCAGTTCGCCGGCCGTGACGAGGCCCTGCTCCAGCGCCGACCACGTGTCGGGCAGCGGCAGCTGGATGGCGATCGAGCCGAGCGAATCCCAGAACATGCGGCTGCTGGCGCTGACGGAGACGCGGATGCGCTTGCCCGACAGGCTGGCCGGGTCCGAGCAGTCGAAGGTGCAGAAGACGCCGTTGAAGCCCGCCTCCTGAACGCCCAGCACGACAAGTCCGCTGCCGGCGAACATCTTGTTGAGCATGGGCACGACATGCTTGTCGTAGACATATTCGCGCTGCTCCTGCGAATCCCACAGATAGGGGACGTTGAGCACCGAAATGTCGGGGAAGGCGCCGGCAAGCGCCAGCGGCGTCGTGCCGCCCATGTTCAGGCGGCCGCGAATGACCTGCTGGAGCATTTCCTGCTCATTGCCGATGAACTGGATCTCGACATCCTTGACCTTGTCGGTCGCGCCGAGCAGCGCGGCAACCGTTTCCTGGTCGAAGGTTGCGCCGATGTCGGGCGCGCGCTTGGCCGACCCCATCGACCAGGTTTCCTGCGCGGTGGCAGGCAGAATGGACGCCGAGGCCAAAGCAAGGCCGAGCGCCAGCGACTGGAGCTTGCGAAGATACATGATTTTCCTCCCTACGCCATAAAAGCGTATGTCCCATAAAGTTCCGGTTCCGACATATCTTGTCAAGGCGGATGACAGGCGCTGCAGCGCTCCTCCTGCATGAATTCCGCCTGTACACGACGGCGGCTGCATCATCCAAACGAGGCCGATGTCTCGCATATTTGAGAACGCTTGCTTGAATATTTCAGCGCAGTGATTGTATGCATTGCGCGGGAGTATTTGGGAGGAAACGATGACTCTGGACAACGGTGCACTGCATCTCGATCGCCGCGAAATTCTGAAGGGGAGCGGGGCGCTGGGCGCTGCCATTCTCCTTCCGACAACAGTTTATGCGCAGAAATCGGAGCCTTCACGCGGAGGCACGCTGCGCGTCACGATACCCTACAATCCGGCTGCGCTCGACCCGATCACCGGGCGAAATGCACCGGATTTCAACGCCCTGTATGCAATCTTCGATGCGCTGATCGACTTCGAGCCCGACACGCTCGAACTCAGGCCGGGGCTGGCCCGCGAGTGGACGTTCACCGATCCGCTGACGCTGGTCCTCGATCTTCAGGAAGGCGTCAAGTTCCACGACGACACGCCGTTCGACGCCGAGGCGGTGAAGTTCAACCTCGAGCGCACGCGCAACGATCCGCGTTCTAATGTGAAGGGCGATCTCGCCGCCGTCGACGCGATCGAGGTGACGGGGCCGCTTCAGGTAACCTTGCGGCTCAAGCAGCCCAATGCCGGCCTGCCGGCGATCCTGACCAACCGCAGCGGCTGCATCGTGTCGCCGGCCTCCATCAAGGCGGCGGCGGATGGCAATGTCGACCGCAACCCGGTCGGCACCGGACCGTTCAAATTCGCCGAATGGCGCGACAACGACCTCATCCGCGTCGAGAAGAATCCGGATTACTGGCAGAAGGACCAGCCCTATCTGGACGGCATCAATTTCCGCATCGCCAACGAGCTCAACACGGCGGCGCGCACGGTCGTTGCCGGCGAGGCCGATCTGGCGCTCAATCTCGGCGGCCAGCAGATCGCCACGGCAAAGCGTGACCCGGAACTCATCGCCGAAGCGACGCCGACGCTGACCTTCTGGACCATGGCGTTCAACTATGGCGCCCCGCCGCTGAACGATGTGCGGGTGCGGCAGGCCTTGTCCTATGCGATCAACCGGGAGGACCTCAACAAGGTGCTGATGCTGGGCCTCGGCGAGCCAAGCTCCACCATCTTCCCGAGCGGCTTCTGGGCGACGGATCCCGAGACGGCGCATTTCTACAAGCATGACGTGGCCAAGGCGCGCAGCCTGCTGGCCGAAGCCGGGTTCCCCGATGGCATCGACATTGAGGGCTGGGGCTGGCCTGACCAGGCATCAGTGCAGCGCACCGAGATGATCGTGAGCCAGATGGCCGAGGCCGGTATCCGCCTCAAGATCACCCCCGCGCCGGCGGCGCAGACGATGCAGAACTTCTACATCCAGAAGAAGGGTTCGGTGTCGCTCAATGCGGGTGGTGGCATTCCCGATCCGAGCCTGGCCTATGAACGGCTCTTCGCGGCATCGGGGTTCTTCAATGCCAGCGGTATCGAGCTCGACGGGTTCCGCGAGCTCCTCGACGCAACGGTCGCGACCGCAGACCATGAGGAGCGGCAGGCAGCGCTTCACAAGCTGCAGCGCTTCGTGGTGGAGAACGCATTGCACATGCCGCTGTTCATTTCGGCGGGCATGTCCGTGCGCACCAAGCGTATCCAGGGCTTCAAGTTCGGCCTGACGATCGGGCCGAAGTTCCACAAGGTCTGGCTCGCCGAGGCGTGACAGGCGCACTCGCCCCGTGGCGGTTTTCCGGCGCGGGGCGACATATTGCCCGCTTCATTCGAATATCCGCATCGGCCGGGAACATGGATGAGTTTCTGACATGCGCTTCAATTCCAGGTCTTTGACATGAACGTTGCCATGCTTCCCAAATTTGGCGTGGGCGCCTCCGTCCTTCGCAAGGAAGACAATAACTTCATCAAGGGTGCGGGTCGCTACACCGACGACATCAGCGTGCCCGGCATGCTGCACGGCTATGTGCTGCGCTCGCCGATCGCCAACGGCACGTTCCGCATCGGCTCGATCGAAGCCGCGCAGGCCGCTCCCGGCGTTCATCTGGTGCTGACTGCGGCCGATCTCGGCCATCTGGGAGACATGAAGCCCGGCATGTTGCGGCCCATGCCGCCCGGCACGATTGAGCCCACCCGCAACATCCCGATCCTCTGCAAGGAGAGGGTGGCGATGGTCGGCGACGCGGTAGCCTTCATCGTGGCCGACAGCAAGGCGCTGGCGCAGGATGCCTCGGAACTGATCGAGATCGACTACGCACCCGAGGCGGCAATCGTCTCCACCGGCAATGCGCTCGACCCGGATGCGCCGCTGGTCTGGCCCGACCGGGAGAACAACCTCGCGCTTCACTATGAGTTCGGGGACAGCGCAAAGGCTGACGAGGCCTTCGCCAGGGCCGACCATGTCACGCGGGTTGAATACGTCAACAACAAGCTGGTCTCCAATTATATGGAGCCCCGCGCTGCCATCGGCGAATGGAACGCCGATGAGGAGCGCTACGTCCTGACATGTCCGTCACAGGGCGTGCATGTGATGCGCGACATACTGTGCGACTATGTCTTCGACATACCCCGCGACCGGATGCGGACCATCACGCCGGATGTCGGCGGCGGCTTCGGGCCGAAGCATGGCGCCTATCGCGAATATGTACTGGTGCTGGAGGCTGCCAGGCGCCTCGGCCGTCCGGTGAAATGGACGGGCGACCGCACCGAGCATTTCATGGTCGACGCGCAGGGGCGCGACAATGTCGTGAAGGCCGAGATGGCGATGGACAGGGAGGGACGCTTCCTCGGCTTGCGCGCCCGTCTCATCGGCAATCTGGGCGCCTATGTCCATCAGTTCGGCCCTTACATTCTGTTTGTCGGCCCGACCATGGTGCCGGGAACCTACGATATCCAGAACGTCCATATGAGTATGGACGGCGTCTATACCAACACCACGCCCACAGATGCCTATCGTGGCGCGGGCCGCCCCGAAGCCTGCTTCCTGATGGAGAAGCTGGTCGATGCCTGCGCGCGCGACATGAAGATAACGCAGGACGAGATCCGCCGGCGCAACTTCATCCGGCCGGACCAGATGCCCTATACGACGCCGACCGGCCGCGTTTACGACTCCGGCGACTTCCAGGGCAGCATGGAGCAGTGCATGGCGCTGGCCCGCTGGGAAAGTTTTGCCGAACGCGAAAGGGAATCCCGTGCACGGGGCCGTCTGCGCGGCATCGGCATGGCCTCCTACATCGAGATTTCCGCCTTTCCGGGCAAGGAGAATGTCCGGCTTCAGCTTGAAAAGGATGGAACCGCCACGCTGTTCATCGGCACCCAGTCCAACGGGCAGGGCCACGCCACGGTCTATCCGCAACTCGTCGCCGACCGGCTCGGCCTCGACATCAGCAGGATCAATGTCCGCCAGGGCGATACCGACGAGATGGAGAGCGGCGGCGGCACGGCGGGCTCGCGATCCATTCCCGTCGGCAGCATGTCGGCGATCCGCGCTGGCGACGACCTTGCCGAAAAGATCAGGCGCATCGCCGCCGACAAGCTGGAGGCTTCAGCCGCCGATATCGAGCTGGTTGGCGGCACGGCGCGCATTGTCGGCACGGACCGAGCGCTGGACCTTGCGGAGATCGCCGCCGCTGCCGATCCGCAGGACGTGCATGGAGCGGGCCATTTCGAGCAGGTCGCGCCGACCTATCCGAACGGCACGCAGATCTGCGAGGTCGAGATCGACCCCGAGACCGGCCGCGTCGAGATCGTCGATTTCACCATGGTGGACGATGTCGGCGTGACGATGAACCCGATCCTGTGCGCCGGCCAGATGCATGGCGGCGTGGCGCAGGGCCTTGGGCAGGCGCTCACCGAAGAAGTGGTCTATAGCGAGGAGGGGCAGCTTCTGACGGCAAGCTTCATGGACTATGCGGTGCCGCGCGCCGATATTCTCCCGACCTTCAGGCACGAAATGCGCAACGTGCCCTGCACCACGAACCCGCTCGGTCTCAAGGGTGCAGGCGAATCCGGCACCACCGGCTCGACGCCGGCGGCGGTGATCGCCGTTACCGATGCGCTCTGGCGCGAATACGGCATCGACCATGTCGAGATGCCGGCCACCGCCCAGCGCATCTGGAAGGCGATCCAGGAAGCAAAGGCCGGCGGGAAGTAGGCACTCGCGAAAGCGCTCCGCGAGCAACCCGGTCCGGCCTTGCGCTTCGGCTGCCTATTCTCCCGTCGCGATGGCTGAGCCAGCCTGCTTCCACTCGACCTGCATCTCCTCGCGGAAGGCGAAGCGAATGAGGTGGTTTGCCACCACATTGCCGAGCCTTTCGATGTCGTCGGGATTGGGCGCTTCGATTTCGAGGCGGAGGCCGCCATCCTCGGCCTTCAGGCGGCAGTCGCCCATCGCAAATCTGATCAGCCCCCGTTCGGGATCGAACTCCACCGGCAGCTTGTGCGCGAAATGCTTGCAGAGCTGCTGGAGATAGCGGCTCGCATGGTCGGTGCGCACCAGGGCGACACGGCGCGCGGCGTTTTCTGGCACGGGGGAGGTGGTCTGTCCGGTCATCGGCTGTTCTCCAGGCTTCGTGTCGCTGCATCCAGTGCGGCGGTTATTCTTTCCGCGGCGGCCTCGTCGATCGGGCCACTGTGAAGGCGCATGCGCATTGCATGATTCAGTCGCTTCATCGCATGGACCACGGATTCCGGCAGCATGTATCCGGCCGGCCTTTCCGCGCTGATGCGCGCGAGGAGATCGTCGGCTGCGGCGCGGTTGGCGGTGAGGAAGGCCTCGCCCTCGGGCGTGATGCGATAGAGCTTGCGGCCGGAAGGCTCGGGGTCGATCGCCGCATAGCCCATGTCGTCGAGCCAGGCGAGCGTCGGATAGACGACGCCGGGGCTCGGCACATAGGCCCCGCCAAAGCGGTCGCCGATCTCCTTGATAAGCTCATAGCCATGGCGCGGCCGCTCCGCGATCATCGCGAGCAGGAGCAGCCGCAACTCGCCATAGTCGAAGAGCCGGCCGCGATGGCGGCCGTGACGGGCCCCACGGTGACGGCCGTGGGGGCCATGGTGATTGTCCGGATGGTTCGGGCGATCCGGTCCGCCCCTGTGATCATGTCTCATGATGCCGATATAGATCACGATATATCGAAATTCAAGATATATCGGAATATGGCTTCAGGCGGTGTGAGGCCGAAAACGAAAAACCCCGGCGCGGGGCCGGGGTCTTCGCTCTGCATCTTGTCGAATGCGATGGTTAGTGCGCCGCGACGATGCCGGCGATGATGCCGCCAGCGAGGCTGATCAGGAGATATTCATTGTCCACCTTGATCCACTGCTGTCCCTTGCCGGGCTTGCGCAGGCCGTGGCGCTTGTAGTCGCGAACGGCCGGCTTGCGTTGCCAGTCGGAGACGCGCGCGCCCTTGCTCCAATGGTGCCGCTTCTGCACATGCTTCGGAGCCTGAGGCTTCCGAGGCATCGCATGGTCGCGCTTCTGGTACTGTTCGTGGTGCGGGGCATCATAGCGGCTCTGCGCCTGGGCCATAGGCACGGCCATGACCGAAAGGGCGACGGCGGCGAGAAGAGAGCGGGTGAACAATTTCATGGTCGGGTTCCTCGTTGTCGATATGTGGACACTATCGATCGCGAGGTGAACCGCAGATGAATTGCTCCATTACATTTCGGCAATGAATTCAGCTATTTACAAAGATGAACAAATCCATTCATCGAAGCTTGCATCTCTCTGCTGTAGCGCAAGCGCCTACGCTGCCGATCAGCGCGAACCCGCGCGCTTCTCCAGCATGCCGAGGGGGATCATGATCAGGCTGCTGACGACGAGCAGGACGACGACGGCGGCGAATACGCCCGCCGCATTGAACTGCGCCGCCGAATGCTCGATCAGGAAGCCGAGGCCGCGATTGGAGGAGAGCGCTTCCGCCACCACTGTCGTCGTCAGCGCATAGCCGATCGAGGTGCGCAGGCCGGTATAGATCCAGGGGAGGATGGCCGGGAAGCGCACCTTGCGGGTGATTTCGTCCTCCTTCGCGCCCATCAGGCGCAGCCCGTCGATCATATCCCTGTCGATATCGCGCACGCCCGAAAGGGTGGCATAGAAGAGGAGGAAGACGACGACCGACGCCACCAGCATGACCTTGGACAGAAGGCCGATGCCGAAGGCGATGACAAAAAGCGGAAGCAGGGCGACCTTGGGCAGGCCATATATGGCGGCGATGAACGGCGCCAGCATCTCTTCGAGATCCGGCTTCATGCCGAGCAGCAGTCCAAACGCGATTCCGAGCGTCGCGCCGATCGCATAGCCAAGGAAGAGCGTCAGCATGCTTGTGCCGATATGCAGCCATAGCGAGCCGTCGGCGATCCAGCGCCCGATCACCTTCGCCACGCTGACCGGGTCGCTGATGTAGAAGGCCGGCAGAAGATTTCCCGACGCGAAATACCAGGCCAGCAGGATGGCGAGCAGCAGCGCGATCTGCTGGAGCGCGGCAACGGAGCGCGAACCGGTATCCGGGCCGGACGGGCTACGCATGATGCGCGACCGACTTGGCGACTTCCTCGCGCAGCTCGCGCCAGAGCTCTTCGCAGATGGCGCCGAATTCGGGCGTGAAGCGCAGCTTCTCCGGCACGCGCGGGCGGGCGAAGTCGATGTCGCGCATCATCCGGATGCGGCCCGGCCGTGAGGTGAAGACGACGACACGGTCGGCCAGCGCCACGGCCTCCTCGAGGTCGTGCGTGACGAGCACCACGGTCATCTTCCGCCGTTCGACGAGGCGCAGCAATTCCTGCTGCATCACCAGCCGCAACTGCGCATCGAGCGCGCCGAAAGGCTCGTCGAGCAGCAGCGTTTCCGGCTCGTAGATCAGCATGCGCGCCAGCGCCGCGCGCTTGCGCATGCCGCCCGACAGTTCGGCCGGATAGTGGCGCTCGAAACCGGCCAGGCCGACCAGTTCGATCATTTCGCGCACGCGCTCGCGAGCATTGGCGGCTTCGGCCTTCCGCGCCCGCAGCTCGAATGCGATGGCGATATTGTCCTCCACCGTGCGCCAGGGCAGCAGCGTGTCCTTCTGGGTCATGTAGCCGACGCGCGTATTTGGGCCAGCCACCGGCGCACCGGCATAGGTGACGCTGCCCGCACTCGGCTTGAGCAGGCCGGCGATCATGTTGAGGGCGGTGGATTTTCCGCAGCCGCTCGGACCCACGAGGGCGACGAATTCGCCCTGCCGGATATCGAGCGAGATGGAATCGACCGCCTTGACCGTGAGCGCGCGCGAGGTGAACTCGACGGTGACGTTCTCAAGCGTGATCTGTGCCATGTCCGGCTGCGTATGTATTTTCTGGGCCGCGGTCATTTTCATACCTTGGTCTGGGCCGGCCGCCAGCGAAGCAGCCATTTCTCGATGCGGTTTGCGAATTCGTTGAACAGGGCGCCGAGCAGCATCAGCACGAACAGCGCCGCATAGAGGCCGGTCATGTCGAACTGGCCGGCCGAGCGGGTGATGAGATGCCCCAGCCCGGCGCGCGACAGCATCATCTCGCCGATCACCGCGCCGATCAGCGCATAGGGCAGGGCGTTCTTGATGCCGGCCATGATCCAGCTGGTGCAGGACGGCAGCACCACCTTGATGAACTTCTCCGTGCCGGTCGCGCCCATCAGCGTCAGCGTGTCGATCTGCTCCTCGTCCACGGCGCGCGCGCCGGAAAAGGTGTTGAAGAACAGGAGCAGGAAGGAGACGAAGGCGACCAGCACGATCTTGGGCATCAGGCCGAGGCCGAACCACATGATCAGCAACGGCGCCAGTGCCACGATGGGCAGCGAATTCAGGGTCACGATGAAGGGCCGGAAGACCCGCGCGGCGCGCGGCGAGCGGCCGAGCAGCAGCCCCAGAACGATGCCGAGCGGAAGCCCGATGCCGAGGCCGACGACGATTTCCGTCATCGTCACGCCCAGATGCATCATGAGGTCGTCGGCCAGCCAGTCGCCGATGCGTGCCACGATGGCGCTCGGCCTGCTGATCCAGCGTTCCGGGCCAAATCGTCCGCCGGCCTCCCACAGGGCCAGCAGGGCGACGGCAAGCATGCTGCGGTTCAGCCAGAGCCGGCGTTCTCTCGCCGGCCCGGCCGATGGGGATGCGAAGGTCACTTCAGAATGTCCGCCGCAGCCTTCTCGGCGAAGCTCGCCTTGATGAACTCGTCATAGGCGACGGTGGGCGGCGCGTCCGAGGTGATTGCGATCCAGTCGATGAGCTTCTTGTAGGCCTCGGGGCTGACCACCGGCGTCTTGGCGGCCTTGGCCTGATATTTCGGCTCGAAACTGTCGAAGAGCGCGGAGTCGGTCTGCTGGAAGTAGGTCTTCACGAAGCCCGATGCCTTTTGCGGCTCGTCCGCGGTCAGCTTGATGGCGCGCGTGATCGCGTTCACGACCTTCTGCACCAGTTCGGCGTTTTCCTCGGCAAACGATCCGCTGGTGATGAGGCCGGTATAGGGCACGTCCTTCAGTTCGGGGATGTCGTCATTCAGCGCATCGATGGCGACCTTGCCGATACCAGCGATCTCGGCCTGTTCGGGGAAGGGCGCGCCGAGCACGAATCCGTCGACCGCGCCCTGTTCGAGCGCGGCATACATGGCGGCCGGGTTGCCGAGCGGCTGGATGGTGATCGCCTGCTCCGGATCCTTGCCGCGCGCCTTGAGCCAGCTGCGCAGGATGACGTCGGTGGTGCTGCCGATTCCGGTCACGCCGACCGAAACGCCGTTCAGCCGCTCGACCTTCTCGTCGATCGTCATGTCCGGACGAATGCCGGTCTTCTCCATAGCGGCATTGGAAAGGACGAGCTGCATGGCATAGGCGTTGAACAGCGAAGCCACGGAAACGAGGTCGGCCCCGTTCTGGCGCGCAGTGATGGCGGGCTGCATGCCGACGATGGCGAAATTCGCGCTTCCGCCGGCCACGGCCGCGATCTGGCGCGAACCCGCGCCGACATCGACCCAGTCGAGCTTGATGCCCTCTTCCTTGAAGAAGCCGCCGGCCTCGGCGACGTAGAATGGATAGAAATGCAGTGCTGCGCCCGGCGATGCGATGGTGAGCGTGCGCTCCTGCGCCGCAGCGGCCCCTGCCGCCAGCGCGATGCACGCCGCCGCAGCGGCGACACGGCCAAGATTACGCAATGAGTTCAATGATGCGAACATGTGATCCTCCCTTCCCACATGAAGCCGTCCGGACATTCTCACGGCCGGCGATTGTTTAACATGTTAAAAGGATGACTATTCGATTGCAAGTGCGATCGGCTTGCCGCGCCCGTTGAATCCATCCTGCTCGGATAGGCCCCGCCGACGCATAGTTAGCTCTGTGCGACGCTGCGACTTCGCCAATAGTGCCATCCGGCCCCTGACGGGCGATCGGCCATTGAAATTGCCGCAGCGGAAGACAGTCTGGGATGCGGCCTTTTCAAGGGTCGCCCCGTGACCGGCTGCGGCCGGTGACGGGTTTCATGACGGCTTTGGGAGGAGCGACGCATGAGGATTTCCGTTTCGAACACGAAGGTGGCGGGCGGCAGGGCCGTTCGTGCGCTGGCCTGCGCGCTCGCGCTTGGCGTTTCAGCGACCGCCGCCATGGCGGGCAAGGCCGACAACAGCCTGATCATCGGCGCGCCGATCGATTTCAGCCAGCCGGACGCCGCCTATGGGGCGCTCGGCACCGACCTGCAATTCCTCTATACGATGCATGACCGGCTCATCGGCTTCGACCCGAAGGATATGAGCCTCGTGCCGATGCTGGCGACGGAATGGTCGTGGTCGGACGACAAGCGGACGCTGACGCTCAAGCTGCGCGAAGGCGTCAAGTTCCATGACGGCACCGAGTTCAACGCCGAGGCAGTGAAGACCAGCCTGCAATATTTCAAGGACGTGAAGGTCAACCGCGACATCAACGATGTGACCGACATCGCCGTCGTAGATCCCCTGACCATCGCCATCACCACCGAAAAGCCCAACGCGTCGCTGCTCGGCAATCTGGCCGAACGCGCCGGCATGATCATTTCGCCGAAGTCGATCGCCGACAACAAGCCGGGCGAACTGGGCTTCAACACCGCCGGCACCGGCCCGTTCCGCATCGCCGCGCACGAGCCGGGCAATTTCGTGCGCTTCGAGCGCTTCCCGGACTACTGGGACAAGGAATCCAAATTCGTCGACAAGATCGAATATCGGATCATCAAGAATTCGACCTCGATCATCACCGCGCTGATGTCCGGACAACTCGACTATGCCTCGCCCCTCGACCCGATCAACATGGAGGCGCTGAAGCGCAATCCGAACCTGCGCATCGAGGTCGAGCCAACGCTCGCCTTCGGCCTGATCAACGTCAATACCGGCCTCAAGCCCACGGACGATAAGCGCGTGCGGCAGGCGATGATGTATGCGATGGACCGCGAGGCGCTTGCCCGCGCCGTCTATGGCGAGAATGTCGAAACGGGTGCAGCACTCCAACCCGTGCCAGAAAGCTACTGGCCCTATACCGAAAGCCTGAAGGGCGCCTATTCCTACGACATCGACAAGGCCAAGGCGCTGCTGGCGGAGGCCGGCTATGCAGACGGCGTGAAGGCGTCCTTCTGCATCAATGCGAGCTACGGCATGCCCGCGCCGGCGATCAAGATTTCGGACATCCTGCGCGAGCAGATGAAGCCCGCCGGCATCGAGTTCGATCTTGTCTCGGCTGCGTCCAACTCCGTCTGCGCCCAGCGCTTCAATGTCGATGCGACGCTGAACATGTTCCTGGCGAGCTGGTCGGGCCGCGTCGATCCGGTCATCACCTATGCGCTGATGGTCGGCTCCAATTCATTCTACAACGCCTCGAAGACGAAGTACCAGAACGCCGACGAGATCATCGCCGAGCTTCAGCAGACTTTCGAGAAAGAGCAGCAGAAGCCGCTCTTCGACAAGCTCAATGCGATCTGGATCGAGGAACTGCCGATGTTCCCGCTCTACTATTTCGCCAATGTGGTGGCCTACAATGCCGAGTTGAAGGGCGGCGAGCCGAACCTGCTCGGCCGCCCCTATGTGCGGACGCTGCACTACGACAATTGATACAGGGCGCGCGCGGGGCCTGAAAGGGCCCCGTCACCCCATGCGGCGCACGCGATCCGGCCCCAGCAGGGAAGGGTTCTCGACACCCATAAGAGCCAGCGCATCGTCGAGCTCGCTCTTCAACAGGTGGAGCGCGCGGTCGACGCCCGCTTCGCCGCCGATGGCGAGGCCGTAGAGCGTGGCGCGGCCGAGTTGAACCGCCTGCGCGCCGAGCGCCAGCGCCTTGAGCACGTCGGTGCCGCTGCGAAAGCCGGAATCGATGAGGATGGCGAGCTTTCCGCCGGCTTCCGATACGAAGTCGGGCAGCACGTCCATCGTGCCGACCGAACCGTCGAGCTGCCGTCCGCCATGGTTGGACACAACGATGCCGTCGATTCCGGCCGCGATCGCCGCCGCGACCTGCGCCGGATCGGTGAGACCCTTGACTACCAGCAGCCCCTGCCACTGGTCGCGCAGCCACCTGACGCCGTCCCAGTCGAGCGCCGCGTCGAAGCGGTTGCGCAGCGATTCACCGCGCGTATTGAAGCGAACCGTGGAACTGCCGGCGGGCGGATATTTCAGCGCCGGAACGGGCATGCCCGCGCGCGCCATCCTGAGCGCCCATCCCGGCTTTGACGCGACCTGCATCGCCTTTCCGGCCGACCATTTCAGCGGCATGGAGAAGCGATGGCGCGCATCACGCGGGCGCGAGCCGGGCACCGCGCCGTCCACGGTCAGTTGCACCAGCTCGAAGCCGGCGGCCTTGATGCGCGCGAGCCAGGCTTTCGCCACGTCCCGCTCCGGCGGCATGTAGAGCTGGAACCATTTGCGGCCGACGCCGGCCTCGGCGACTGCCTCTGGCGAAAGCGCCGATCCGTTGCTCATCACGAAGGGGATGCCGGCCTTCGCGGCGGCCCGCGCGAGGCAGGCTTCGCCCTTCGGCCAGAACCCGGAGGCAAGCCCGGTCGGGCCGATGACGAGCGGCATGGCGCAAGGCTCGCCGAAGAGGTTCACCGCGAGAGAACGCTTGCTGACGTCGAAGGGCGCGGCCGGCACCAGCTTGATCCGTGCGATCGCCGCGCGGTTCTCCGCGACCGTCTCTTCCGCTCCCGCGCCGCCTTCCAGCGTGTCGAACACCATGCGCGGCAGCACGCGCCCGGCCATGTCGCGCAGGTCCGAGATCGTGTGGCAGCGCGCCAGCCTGCGTTCGGAAATCCACTTCACCTTGCTGCTCCCCTCCCACGCGATGAACTTGCGGCTGAGCGCCGCCGGTCACGTCGCGTCAGCCCAACGCGTCGCTCACAAACTAGTCGCGACCCATCCGTCGGTTGTGACGTTACGTGAAGATCGGTATCGTTTTCTTGTTCAGGCAGGCGGACCACAGTTGGGCAGGAATGCCTGGGCAAGCGAAAAGCGCAACATAAGCGCCTCGCAAGGGGAAACTTCGGGAAGGGGGAGGGATGCTCGAAGTCGAACGCGTTGCCGTGACCTATGACAAGGGCGGCCGCTCGGTGCCGCTGACCGGGCCCGTCAGCTTCTCCATCGGGGAGGGCGAGATCTTCGGGCTCGTCGGCGAGAGCGGCAGCGGCAAGTCCATGACCGCGCTGGCGCTGATGCGCCTGCTGCCGCGCCATGCGCAGCTCACCGGCAGGACCGTCCTCGACGGAACAGACCTCGCGGCGCTGCCGGAGCGCGGCATGCGCGCGCTGCGCGGCAGCCGCATATCCATGATCTTCCAGGAGCCGGTCACGGCGCTCAATCCGGTCTTCAAGCTGGAGGCGCAGCTCGTCGCGGCGATCCGTGCCCATGGCGGCGCCTCGCGGGCCGATGCGCGCAAACGCGCCGTCGAGCTCTTGCGGATGGTCGGCATCCCCGATCCCGAGACGCGCCTTTCCTACTATCCGCACCAGCTTTCGGGCGGCATGTGCCAGCGCGTCATGATCGGGATGGCGCTCGCCGCCGGCGCACGCTTCCTGATTGCCGACGAGCCGACGACCGCGCTCGACGTGACGATCCAGGAGCAGATATTGCAGCTGATCGAACGGCTGTCGCGCGAGACCGGCCTGTCCGTGCTCTTCATCAGCCACGATCTCGGCGTCGTAGCGCGGCTCTGCGACCGCGTGGCGGTCATGTATGCCGGCGAGATCGTCGAGACGGGCGAGGCCGATGCGCTGCTGCGCGCGCCGCTCCATCCCTATACGAAGGGGCTGCTGCGCTGCGCGCCCGACCTGTCGGAGATCGGCGTGGTCCAGCGCGGCATTCCGGGCACGCCGCCGCCTGCCGGCGCCTGGCCCTCCGGCTGCCGTTTTCGCGCGCGCTGCGCCTTCGCGCTTCCGCTTTGCTCCGAGCCGCAGGCCCTTGCCGATCATGGCGACGACCATCAGGTGCGCTGCTGGCGGGCCGCCGAACTGGCGGGGCAGGTCCACTGATGCAGGCGCCGCTTCTCGACATTGCCGGCCTCGATGTCGTCTATTCGACCGCGCGCGGCCCGCTGCGCGCCGTGGCCGATGTGACGCTTTCCGTGCGCGAGGCCACCACGCTGTGCCTGATTGGCGAATCCGGTTCCGGCAAATCCTCCATCGCGCGCGCCGTCTGCGGGCTCAATCCGGTCAGCGGCGGCGCGATCCGCATGGCCGGCGCGGACCTCGGCGCGCAGCGCGGGCACCGTGCCGTGGCGGCGGGTGCTGCCGGCATCCAGATCGTCTTCCAGGACCCGCTGAGCGGGCTCGACCCGCGCTGGCCGGTCTGGCGCAGCATCGCCGAGCCGCGGCTGGCGCGCTTCAAGGCGAGCGCGGCCGAGCACCGCCGCGTCGCCGAAGGGCTGATGGAGCGCGTCGGCCTTTCCACCGCCTATGCCGGGCGCCGCCCGCACCAGCTTTCCGGCGGCCAGCGCCAGCGCGTCACCATCGCGCGGGCGCTGGCCGCCGAGCCGAAGCTCGTCATCCTCGACGAGGCGGTGTCGGCGCTCGACCTGTCGGTGCGCAACGAGATCCTCTTCCTGCTCGACGAATTGAAGCGCGAGCGCGCGCTGACCTATCTGTTCATCTCGCACGACATGGGCGCGGTGGCGCAGATGGCGACCGACGTGGCCGTGCTCTATCTCGGCAGCCTGATGGAGGTGGGCGGCGCGCAGGCGGTGATCTCGCGTCCCGCGCACCCTTATACGCGCGCGCTGCTCGCCGCCGTGCCGACCATCGACGGAACCAACCGCGACGTGCGCCGCGCCATCGGCGATGTCGACGATCCCATGCACCCGCCGGCCGGCTGCCGGTTCCATCGCCGCTGTCCCTACACGATCGACCGCTGCCGCACGGAAGTGCCGGCGCAGCGGCCGTTCGAGGGACGCAATGTCGCCTGCCATCGCGCCGAGGAGGTCGCCGCGATGGCCCACTGAACGATAAGGCTTCCCGAGGAGGAAGCCTTTCACAAGGGAGGAAGGAAATGACGTTTCATCATCGCATCGGATCGCTGCGTGGCCTTTCGCTGGCGCTGGCCATGGGCGCGGCGGCGCTGGCGTTTTCCCCCGCCACGGCGCAGGCGGGGCAGGCGGACAATTCGCTGGTCGTGGCGCTCGGCACCGACCTCGTCATGGCCGACCCGGCCAATGGCGCGCTGGGCACCGACATTCCGGTCCTCTACACGCTCTACGACCGGCTGCTCGATTTCGCGCCGGAGGACCTGTCGCTCAAGCCCATGCTGGCGACGGAATGGAGCTGGTCGGACGACCGCAAGACCTTGACGCTGAAGTTGCGCCAGGGCGTGAAATTCCATGACGGCACCGACTTCAACGCCGAAGCCGTCAAGCGCAGCCTCGAATTCTTCAAGGAAAGCGGCGTCAATCGCGACATCAACGGCGTCACCAAGATCGAGGTGATCGATCCGTTCACGATCGCGCTGGGCAGCGAGACGCCGAACTCGTCGCTGCCGGGCCTGCTTGCCGAGCGCGCCGGCATGATCATCTCGCCGGCCGCGATCGAAAAATGGGGCAAGGATAAGCTGACCCAGAACCCCGTCGGCACCGGCCCGTTCAAGATGCGCAACCATGAGGTTGGCAGCGCGGTCTTCGTGGAACGCTTCGCCGACTACTGGGAAAAGGACAAGCAGACCGTCGACCTGATCGAGTTCCGCGTCATCAAGAATGCCGCATCGGCGGTCTCCGCGATGATGACCGGCCAGATCGACTATCTGCCCTCGATCGACCCGATCAACATGCCGGCCATGGCGCGCAATCCTGCCATTCGCGTGGCGCAGGAGCCGACCATCGCGTTCGGCGTGGTGCAGTTCAACACCGCCTTCGCTCCGGTCGACAAGGCCGAGGTGCGGCGTGCGATATCCATGTCGATCGATCGCGAGGAACTCGCAGCAGCCATCTATGGCGGCAATGTCGAGACCAAGGGCGCCGTGCTGCCGGTGCCGCCAAGCTATTGGCCCTCGACCCCCGGCCTGGACACGCTTGCCTATGACACCGAAGGCGCGAAGAAGCTTCTCGCCGAGGCCGGTTATCCGGACGGCATCACATTCAAGATGTGCCTCAACGCCAATGCCGGCATGCCGCAGCCGGCGGTGAAGGTGGCCGACATCATGCGCGAGCAGATGAAGCCCGCCGGCATCACGCTGGAGACCGAGGAAGTCGCCGCCAACTCCGCCTGCGTCGAGACTTTCGTGCGCCAGAAGAAGCTGCCGGCCTTCCTCGTCACCTGGTCGGGCCGCCCGGACCCGGCGATCACCTATGCGCAGATGCTGGCGACCGACTCATTCTACAATGTCGGTCAGAAGGTGTTTGGCAATGCCGACGACCTCGTGAAGCAGCTTCAGGCGACCGAGGACAAGGACGCGCAGGACAAGATCTATGACCAGCTCAACAAGGTCTTTGTCGACGAGGTGCACATGATGCCGCTCTACTTCTTCGTCAATGTCGTCGCCTACAATGCGAACCTGACCGGCGAGGAGCCCAACCTGCTTGGCCGGCCCAACGTGCGCACGCTTCACTGGAAGAAATGATGTGAACGCCGGGGCGTCAGCGCCCCGGCACATTTTTTAGGGCGACCATGCAGCGCGCGATCCTCAACCGCCTCCTGACCATCTTGCCGACGGCGATCATCGGCAGCCTGATCATCTTCGGCATCGTCCATCTGACCCCCGGCGGCCCGGCTGTGGCGCTGCTGGGTTCCGAGGTCGACCCCGAGGTGATCGAGCGCGTCACCCGTGAGATGGGCCTCGACCGCCCGCTCTATGTGCAGTTCTGGACCTGGATCACTCATCTCGCTCAGGGCGATCTCGGTATCTCCCTGCTCAGCCGCGAGCCGGTCCATTCATTGATGCTGGCGCGCCTGCCGGTCACTGCCACATTGGCGTTCGAGGCGCTGATCGTCTCGCTCGTCATCGGCGTGCCGCTCGGCATCTATGCCGCGATCAAGCGCGGCACGCGCACCGATACGGCGGTGAAGACCGTTTCGGGCCTCGCCCATGCCTTTCCCGAATTCTGGATCGGCATGCTGGCGATGGGATTCTTCGCGCTCTACCTTTACTGGCTGCCGGCGACCGGCTTCCAGCCGATGAGCGCCGGCCTCTCGGCGCATCTGCGCTCGGTAGCGCTGCCTGTCGGCACGCTTGCCATCGGCCCCACGGCCATCATCGTTCGCTTTACGCGCAGTGCCATGGTCGAGGCGCTGTCGGGCAATTATGTGCGCACCGCATGGTCGCTCGGCCTTTCGCCCTCACGCATCTACTGGCGCTTCGCGCTCAAGAACGCGCTGATCCCCATCGTCACCGTAATCGGCCTCGTGGCCGGCAACCTCATTGGCGGCGCAGTGCTGGTGGAGCGTGTCTTCGCCATTCCGGGCCTCGGCGACCTTTTGGCCGAGGCTGTCCTCCAGAAGGACTTTCCGGTCGTGCAGGGCGCCACCGCCGTTCTGATGGCCGTGGTCATCATCATCAATCTCGCGGTGGACATTGCCTGCGCCGCGCTCGACCCGCGCACGAGGATCCAATGACGGTTCAGGAATCCACGGCGGGGCCGCAGGCCCACCCTTTCTCTCGGCTCTGGCAGCGTCCGTCCTTTGGTCTGGCGATTCTTTTCCTGGTAGTGCTCGTTCTGGTGGCCATCTTCGCACCGGTGCTGGCGCCCTATGACCCGATCGCCCAGAACCTGCGCAATCCGGTCGCGTCCTTCTCCGCCACTAACTGGCTCGGCACCGACGACCTCGGCCGCGACGTGCTTTCGCGCCTGATCTGGGGCGCGCGCCCGACCATTATCGGCTCGCTCATCGCCATCGCCACGGCCTGCCTGCTCGGCCTGCCATGGGGGCTGGTGGCGGGCTATGCGGGCGGCATCGTCGATCTGGCGTTGATGCGCGTCGCCGACGCGGTGCTCGTCTTTCCCGGCATCGTGCTGGCGCTGGCGCTGGTGTCCGCCTTCGGCCCCAGCCTGCTCAACACGATGATCGCCGTCGGCATCGTCTTCTCGCCGGTGCTGGCGCGCGTGGTGCGCGCCGGCGTTCTGACGGTGCAGTACAAGGACTATGTCAGCATCACGCGCATGTTCGGCCTGTCGGCGTGGCACCGCATCGTCCACCATCTGCTGCCCAACGTGCTGCCGCCGACCGTGGTGCAGCTCACCTTCCTCGCCGGCTTCTCGGTGCTGGCGCAGACGGGGTTGAACTTCCTCGGCCTCGGCGTGCCGAGCCCCAATCCGAGCTGGGGCAGCTCGGTGGCCGAAACCTTCCGCTATATCGTCATCGACCCCTTCGCGCCCTTCGTGCCGGGCGTCTTCATTGTCGTCACCGTCATTGCCATGTATCGCATCGGCGACGAATTGCGCGACATGCTGGACGTGGATCAGTGATGCAGAAAGTCCGCCTCGGCCGCACCGGCCTGAACGTTTCCGTGGCCGGTCTCGGCGCCGGCGGGCACAGTCGGCTCGGCCAGATGCAGGGCAAGGACCGCCGCCATTCGGTCGATCTGGTGCGCCGCGCGCTCGATTCCGGCGTCACGCTGATCGACACGGCCGCGGCCTACGGCACGGAGGAGATCGTCGGCGAGGCGATCCGCGGCCGCGAGGGCATCGTGGTGTCCACGAAGGTCTGGCTCACCCATGGCGGCCTGCCCGACACGACCGGCTTCATCAGCGCGGTGGAGTTCGACCGGCGGCTGGACGAGAGCCTTGCGCGGCTGGGCGTCGATTGCATCGACATCCTCCACCTCCACGGCGTCGCCCCGCAGCAATACGACCATTGCGTGGATGTCTACCTGCCGCGGCTGGAGGCGGCGCGGCAGAAGGGCAAGATCCGCTTCACCGGCCTGACCGAACGTTTCGCAAGCGACACGGACCACGCCATGATGCGGCGCGCCGTGGCCGACGATTGCTGGGACGTGCTCATGCTCGGCCTGAATTTCGTCAACCAGTCCGCCATCCGCACCCTGTTGCCGCAGGCGATGGAGAAGGATCTGGGCACGCTGTGCATGTTCGCCGTGCGCGGCCCGCTGGCGAAGAAGGAAACGGCGATGCAACTCCTGCGCCGTCTGGTGGAGGCGGGCGAGGTGGCCGAGCGCTGGCTGGGCGAGGACGACCCGCTGGCATTCCTGACAGCGCCGGGCGTCGCCGCGACGCTGAGCGAGGCGGCCTACCGCTATTGCCGCCATGTGCCGGGCATGGACGTGATCGTGACCGGCACCGGAAACCCCCATCATCTGGATGAGAATCTGGCCGCGATCTGCGGCCCGCGCCTGCCCGACGAGGTGCTGGCGCGCCTCGCCGACATGTTCGGCCGCGTCGACGGCGCCTCGGGCGACATGTGACGCCTCACACCATCGATACCATCACCTTGCACTGATCGTTGCGGCGCTTCAGCCCTTCGAAGGCGGTCGGCAATTCATCCAGCGTGATGCGTTGGGTAACCATCTGCGAGATCGTGTCGCCGTCCTGAAGAAGCGCGAGCGCCGACATGCGGAACTCCGGCAGCGTGAAGAAGCCCGCCATCTGGATGCGGGCCTCCTTGCGCATGGCGCCCAGCGTGTCGAGCGTGTCCGGTTCGGAGGTCAGCCCGAGCCCCACCACCGTGCCGCCGCGGCGGATCAGGCCGATGCCCTTGTCGATGAGGCCGGCCTTGCCGGCGCATTCGAAGACGATGTCGGCCGGCCCGCCAAGCGCATCCGCCACGCCTTCCGGCGTCGCATCGCCCGGCGCGACGAAGACGTCCGCGCCCATACGCTTGGCAAGCTCCGCCTTACGCATGGAAGACGCGGTGACGGCGAGCCGTGATGCGCCGAAGCGCCGGGCCCAATAGGCGGTCACCATGCCGATCGGCCCGGCGCCGATGATCAGTACCCGCGCGCCCGGCTCCATCCCCGATTTCGCCAGCCCGTGCAGCCCCACCGAAAGCGGCTCGACCATCGCCCCACACTCCGTCGAAAGACCATCGGGGAGTTTCACGCATTGCGCGGCGGGCATGATGGCCAGGTCGGCATAGCCGCCGGCAGTCAGGCGCTTATCGGGACAATCCGCCGGCCGGCCCTCGAGGCAGGCGGCGCAATGCCCGCAACTGGCGATCGGCACCACCGCGACACGGTCGCCGACCGCGAAGCCCGATACACCCTCGCCGATCGCCACGACCTCGCCGCTATATTCATGCCCGAGCACCGCGCCGGCCTTGGCGCCGAATTGCGGCTCCGTTGCCTGATGGATGTCGCTGCCGCATATGCCGCAATGATGCACGCGAAGGAGAAGTGCTCCGGCGGGCCGCGCGTCCTCGCCGATCCGACCCATCTCCAGCGGACTTCCATGATCGACGAATCGCACCGCACGCATTGGCATTCCCTCCCTGGCACTGCCTGCTGCGGCAGGCAGACGATCTCCCGCCGCGACTATGCTGGCGCAACATCGCCGGCGCAACCGGCACGGGTGCCGGATGGAATCATGCGATTCGTCCTGGAAACAGGGGATTCGCGCCCGAAATCGACTGCGCCATGCCCGCATGGTTAACCATGCCCTAAGACACCCACCGAAAACGTGGCTTTTGTGCAACAGCGTGTCCCCATAGCGGCGCAACTACGGCTGCGACGTGGCGAATGCGAGTTGAACGGCGCACCGGCTTGGGTAATTGTCCGGGTTGAGGGGGCAGTGCTTCGGCGCAGTTCTTTCGCTGACGGGGATGGGGCAGGGAACGCTGTCCTTCAGCAAAAAGTACCCATACCCATTTTTAAACTTTTGACTGGAGGTCAGAAATGAACATCAAGAGCCTGCTGATCGGCTCGGCTTCGGCGGCGGTCCTCTCGACCAGCGCCCTGGCTGCGGACGCGATCGTCTACGCTGATCCGGAGCCCATGGAATACGTCCGCATCTGCGACGTCT
>DATMGE010000002.1:0-21500 GCA_035555795.1 Rhizobiaceae bacterium
GCCGCTTGCTTCATCGAGATGCAGCGGCCTAATGTGACAAACCTGATGGACCAGAGCCTCCGTTAGCTCACGCCGCCTGTTGTCCCAAAAACCCTGACGACGGACAACCGTCCCGGACGCAGACTCTAAAGCTAAGTATCATAGGATGTGGAAGGCCAAAGGGGCCATCTGCAGCGCAATGAGCTATCCGCCGCAGGTGGTGATCGACCCGCCGGATGGTGCAGACGCGGGTGAGCCGCAAAAGGCTTCTCGAGCTGGCTCCAGCCGGAACGCAGCGGTGCCAGCTCAGGATGAAGCGGCAAGTCGCTCGCGAGGCGCGGCGAACGCGAAGCAGCGTGACGGGGTAAACAAGACACAGATTGCGCTGAAGGCACTCCGGAGCAAGCGCGGTGCGAGCCTGGCTGAACTGCAGGAGCTGACCGGCTGGCAGCCGCATTCGGTGCGCGGGTTCCTGTCGGGGATGGTGAGGAAGAAGCTCGGCCTGATGCTGACCAGCGAGGTCGGCAAGGACGACGTCCGTCGCTATCGCATTGACGATGCGGCGAGCGCCTGACATGCCGCGCGAGGCGATGACGGACCCAAAGATTGAGCAGAAGGTCGCCGCGATAGGCGACCTCTCCCGCGCCGACCTAATCGAACGGTGGCAGAAGATCTACGGATCTCCGCCCCCAATGGGCATTCAGAAAGGGCTGCTTGAACGTTCGGCTGCCTGGCATCAGCAGGCCAGCCGGCTTGGCGGGCTATCGGCCGCCGCACGCGCAATGCTGCGCGCCAGTACCAAGACCATTACGAACTCTGGGGTGGGTGGGAACGTCGCGGGTGGAGAGACAGATGAGGCTGCATCTGACAAAGCCCCGTCGCGCGCGACGCCGCCCCTGCCACCTGGCACCCGTCTCATGCGCGAGTGGAACGGTCGCATGCATGTCGTCGACGTCACCGAGGCCGGCGTGCTGTTCGACGGCAAGCTCTACCGATCGCTAACGGCGGTGGCAAAGCGCATCACCGGTGCCCACTGGTCAGGTCCAAGGTTCTTCGGCCTGTGAGGACCGTCTCGCCATTGCGAGTCCGCTGTGCGGTCTATACCCGCAAGTCGACGGAAGACGGGCTCGAACAGGAGTTCAACTCGCTTCACGCACAGCGTGAGGCCTGCGAGGCGTTCATCCTATCGCAGGCCTCTCTCGGCTGGACGTTGGTGCCGGACCACTATGATGATGGCGGTGTGTCGGGTGGAACCATGGAGCGGCCGGCGCTGCAGCGCCTGCTTGCAGACATCACAGACGGCAAGGTCGATGTGGTGGTCGTCTACAAGATCGATCGCCTGACCCGGTCGCTGTCGGACTTTGCCCGTATCGTCGAAGTGTTCGACGCGGCAGATGCATCCTTCGTGTCGGTAACGCAGCAGTTCAACACCACGACCTCGATGGGGCGATTGACGCTGAACGTGCTTCTGTCCTTTGCGCAGTTCGAGCGGGAGGTCACCGCCGAGCGCATTCGTGACAAGATTGCCGCCTCAAAGCAGAAGGGCATGTGGATGGGAGGCGGCGTGCCACTCGGCTACCGCGTCCAGAACCGCAAGCTGCTCGCTGATGAGCAGGAGGCAGCGATCGTTCGCTATCTCTTTGCGCGCTATCTGGAGCTCCGCTCGGTAAGGCTACTGGCTGTCGAAGCGACTGCGCGGGGCTATCCAATGAGATCCGCGAAGGCGAGGCGGGGCAGCGAGGGCGAGATCGAGGCGCGCAACGAGAGGGCAGGCGCCGGTCCGACTCGCACGTTCGGTCGGGGACCGCTCTACTACCTGCTGTCCAATCCGATCTATATCGGCAAGGTGAGGCATTGCGGGAAGATCTATGAGGGTGACCATGCGGCGATCATCGACGATCAGACCTTTGCTGCCGTCCAGTCTCTTCTGCGGGACCAGGCACCCCGAACGACAGCTGCTGCCCGGATCACCGACATCCATCTCCTGACCGGCCTCATCTACGATGAACAGGGCGAGCGGTTGCGGCCGGTCCATACTAGGCGCGGCAATCGTCGCTATCGCTACTATGTCTCGAAGGTCACAGTCGAAGAGCGCGTTCCTCAGGCAAGGAGAGGATGGCGGCTTGCCGCGGCTGAGCTTGAGCGGATTGTCGACGAAGAGCTCGATAGATTGTTCGCCGACGACAGGCTGCTTGCCGATCAGCTACAACACATGCTCGATGCGGATCAGCTTGCATCGGCGATGGCAGGCGCTCCCGCCTTAAAAGCACGCTATCAGGCTGCCCCGCCCGATGAGCGCCGACGCATTCTTGGTCGACTGTTGCAACGCATCGAGCTTCATCCTGGTGAACTGGTTCTCTATGTAAATCGGAACAACCTTGCTGCCGAGCTGACAGGCGACGGCTCGGTTCAACCTAATCCGCCAGATGCACAAACCCTCGAACTGCGATGCAGGTTTGGCCTTCGCCGTCGCGGCAACGAGACCAGGCTCGTCATATCGGACCCGCCGCATGCAAAGCGAAAACCCGACCGGACCTGGTGCAGCTGCTTGCAAAGTCGCATGCCTATCTGGCGAGGCTCACAGATGGCACATCCAGGAGCATCAGAGAGGCTGCCGCTGATTGCGGCGTCGATCGCTCCGACTTCAGTCGCGTCCTGCGTCTGTCCTTCCTGGCGCCCGACCTGGTTGATGCCATCCTCAATGGAACGCAGCCGGCTGGATTGTCTGCTCAGCACCTGTCTCGGCTGTCGGAGCTTCCGCATTCCTGGTCGCAGCAGCGGCAGATGTTCGCCGAGCTGCGCTGAGCCTCATTCGAAGGTCGGGTGTCAGGGGCAGGCCCGCGCTGCAACTGTCGCGAGATATCTATTTGTGCCGCCGCCAGGCCGATTAGTCTTACAGATCGCCGTGCATCATCCTTCCAAACTTGGGGACACTTCGCCGGGCTCACAGAGACGGGCGGGTCGAAACAGCCCGTCATCCGGCAGTTCTCTGCAGAAATGTCCCCAAGTCCGGCGACGCGCTCGCGGAAGCCACGGAAAAGGCGCAGCTATTTAGAGAGAACGAAGAGACGTCGGAACGACAAGGAATGGGTGGTGCCGCTTGCGTGACTCGAACACGCGACCCCCGCATTACGAATGCGATGCTCTACCAACTGAGCTAAAGCGGCATGAGCCGCGTGATGGCGGCTCGGTCGGGCGCGTGATAGACTGATTGGCGGCGAATATCAAGCAGCCAAAAGCGATGCCCGGCGGCGTATTTCGCATGGAGTTGCGCGTCTCGATCCTTGCATCATTTGCTGTTGGCGGGCATGGACTCTTTACATCTCTGCGGTAAGCTTCGGACCGGTGCGTCATCGGCTTCGTCGCTGCCGCCAGAATATCCGGAGGAGGTTTCATGTCAGACGTTTCCTTGGTCGTGAATGGCCGCAAGGTGTCCGGCTCCGTCGAGGACCGGACGCTGCTCGTGCATTTCCTGCGCGAGAATCTCGGGCTCACGGGAACCCATGTCGGCTGCGACACCTCGCAGTGCGGCGCCTGCGTCGTCCATATGGACGGCAAATCGGTGAAGTCATGCTCGATCCTGGCAGTCCAGGCGTCGGGGTCGGAAATCCTCACCATCGAGGGCCTGGCGGACGGCGCGGAGCTGCACCCCGTGCAGGCGGCCTTCAAGGAGAACCACGGCCTGCAATGCGGCTTCTGCACGCCCGGCATGATCATGGCCGCCACCGACATGATCCGCCGCCATCCCGAAGGGCTGGACGAGGCGACCGTGCGCGCCGAGCTGGAGGGCAATATCTGCCGCTGCACCGGCTATCACAATATCGTCAAGGCGATCCTTGCAGCCTCCAAGGCGATGGGCAGCGAGGGACAGAAGGCAGCATGATCGATCCGGCCGGATAGGGGCGGCAAGCAGGGAAAATCCGCGGCCGCTTTTGTCAGGTCATCATAGCCAGTCTCCAAACGCTTCTTGGCATTCGGATCCGGAGGAGGTTCTGAAATGGGTGTGGAAGGTATCGGCGCTCGCGTAGCGCGAAAGGAAGACAAGCGATTCATCACCGGCGCGGGGCGCTATGTGGACGACATGGTCGTTCCGGGCATGAAGCAGGCCGCCTTCGTCCGCTCGCCGCATGCGCATGCTGAAATCACCGCCATCGATATTTCCGCGGCCAGGGAGATGCCGGGCGTCATCGATATCCTGCTCGGCCGCGAGCTCAAGACCGACGGTATCGGCAATCTGATCTGCGGCTGGATGATCCATTCCAAGGACGGCACGCCGATGAAGATGGGCGCCTGGTCGCCGCTGGCGGTCGACCGCGTCCGCTATGTGGGCGATGCGGTTGCCATTGTCGTCGCAGAGACGCGCGGACAGGCCCGCGACGCCGCCGAGGCGGTGAACGTGACCTATAAGGAACTGCCGTCGGTCACGGATGTCGTATCCGCGCTCCGGTCCGGCGCGCCGCAGCTCCATCCCGAGGCCGACGGCAACCTGATCTACGATTGGGAGATTGGCGATGCCGGTGCGGCGGATGCCGCCATTGCCAGGGCGGCGCATGTCACCCGCATGAAGATCGTCAACAACCGCCTCGTCCCCAACGCGATGGAGCCGCGCGCAGCGCTCGGCCATTACGACAAAAGCGAGGATCACTATACCTGCTGGACCACCTCGCAGAACCCGCATGTGGCGCGTCTCGTCATGAGCGCCTTCTACAATGTCGCGCCGGAGAACAAGCTGCGCGTCATCGCGCCCGATGTGGGCGGCGGCTTCGGCTCGAAGATCTTCATCTATCCGGAAGAGATCGTCTGCCTCTGGGCGTCGAGGAAGACCGGCGTGCCGGTGAAATGGGTGGCCGACCGCACCGAGAGCTTCATGACCGATGCCCATGGCCGCGACCATGTGTCGGAAGTGTCGCTGGCCTTCGACGCGGACAACCGCATCATCGCGATGAAGGTCGATACGATCGCCAATTTCGGCGCCTATATGTCGCTCTTCTCCAGCGCCGTGCCGACCTACCTCTACGCCACGCTGCTGTCGGGCCAGTATGACATCCCGGCGATCCACGCCAATGTGCGCGCGGTTTATACCAATACGGCCCCGGTCGATGCCTATCGGGGCGCCGGCCGGCCTGAAGCCACCTATCTGGTGGAACGTGTGATGGAGACTTCCGCGCGGGAATTGGGCATCTCACCCGCCGAGCTGCGCCGGCTGAATTTCATCCGCCAGTTCCCGCACCAGACGCCGGTGATCATGAATTACGATGCCGGCGACTACGAGGCGTCGCTGAACGCCGCCACGGCGGCGGCCGACTATGCCGGCTTTCCAGCGCGCCGCGCCGAGGCGAAGGCGCGCGGCAAGCTGCGCGGCATCGGCATGAGCTGCTATATCGAGGCTTGCGGCATCGCGCCCTCGGCGGCGGTGGGCTCGCTGGGCGCGGGCGTCGGCCTGTGGGAATCGGCCGAGGTGCGCGTCAATGCGGTGGGCACCATCGAGGTCCTGACCGGCTCGCACAGCCATGGGCAGGGGCATGAAACCACCTTCTCCCAGCTCGTTGCCGGGCGCTTCGGGGTGCCGCTCGATACCGTCAGCATCATCCATGGCGACACCGACAAGGTGCAGATGGGCATGGGCACCTATGGCTCGCGCTCGGGCGCGGTCGGCATGTCGGCGGTGGTCAAGGCGCTCGACAAGGTCGAGGCCAAGGCGAAGAAGATCGCCGCCCACCTGATGGAGGCCGACGAGGGCGACATCGTCATCGAGAATGGCGAGCTCAAGGTGGCCGGCACCGACAAGTCGGTGCCCTGGTTCCAGATGGCGCTGGCTGCCTATACGGCGCACAATTTGCCGCAGGGCATGGAGCCCGGCCTGAAGGAGGGCGCGTTCTACGACCCGTCCAACTTCACCTTCCCGGCGGGCTGCTATATCTGCGAGGTCGAGATCGACCCCGACACCGGCCGCACCGAGATCGTACAGTTCGTGGCGGCCGACGATTTCGGCAACATCATCAATCCGATGATCGTCGAGGGCCAGGTCCATGGCGGCATCGCGCAGGGCGTGGGCCAGGCCTTGCTGGAAGGCACGCAATATGATGCGCAGACGGGGCAGCTGCTGACGGCGAGCTACATGGATTACACGATGCCGCGCGCCGACGACCTGCCATCCTTCAGCGTGTCGCACCAGAACACGCCGTGCCCCGGCAATCCGCTCGGCATCAAGGGATGCGGCGAAGCCGGCGCGATCGGCTCGCCACCGGCCGTCATGAACGCCATCACTGATGCGATCGGAACCAATGAACTTTCCATGCCGGCGACACCCCAGAAGGTGTGGGCGGCCCTGAAATCCGTAACGAGACACTGAAGCGAATGGGGAGTAGCGGATAGAGGAGAAAAGTGGACGGCAGCAGGGCAGGACCCTATTCGCCATTCGCTACTTGCTGTTCGCGCTCTTCCGAAGGGAGACGACCATGTACCAGACCAACTACCACCGGGCTTCCTCCGTCGCGGAAGCCGCCAAGCTGCTCGGCGAGGCCGAGGACGGCCGGCTGCTCTCTGGCGGCATGACGCTGATTCCCGCCATGAAGACCCGGCTCTCCGCACCCTCCGATCTGGTCGACCTGCGCCGGATCCCGGAGCTGCGAGGCATCAAGGTTTCCGGCAAGGCGGTCACGATCGGCGCGGCCACGCCGCATGTCGAGGTCGCGACGAGCAAGGAACTCAGGCAGGTTTGCCATGCCATCGTGCATCTTGCATCGCATATTGGCGACCCGCATGTGCGCCATATGGGTACGATCGGCGGCTCGATCTCCAACAATGATCCGGCGGCCGACTATCCGTCCGCCATGCTGGCGCTGAACGCCACCATCATTACCGACAGGCGAGAACTCGCCGCCGAGGATTTCTTCACCGGCCTGTTCGAAACCGCGCTCGAGGAGGGAGAGATTGTCACCGCGGTGAACTTCGACGGTCCCGACCAGTGCGGCTATGCGAAGTTTCCGAACCCGGCGTCGCGCTATGCCATGACCGGCGTTTTCGTGGCGAAGCGCGGCGATGAGGTTCGCGTGGCCGTGACCGGCGCCGGCGATGATGGCGTCTTCCGCTCGGAGGAAATCGAGGCCGCGCTGTTGCAGAACTTCGACCCATCGGCGCTGGAAGGGCTCACCCTTGCCGCCGACAGCCTCATGTCGGACATCCACGCCTCGGCGGAATATCGCGCAAACCTGATCGTCGTGATGGCCAAACGCGCGGTCGCCGCCGCCAAGGCCTGACAAGTCAAAGACAGGGGTGGAGCGGCGCCCGTCGCTCCATCGCTTTCCGCCAGAGCATTTTTCAGTCGGGCCGAATCGGCGTCGCACAAATGCGGCTAGAACAAAGAGATAGGGCATTCCCGCGATTTCATGATGCGGAAATGCTCTCCTGCTGCCGCGCAATCAGTGCGCGGCCGGCGTCACATTGATGCGGATTTCCGCACGCGTCCCGTTCCGCCCATCGCCATAGGCGATTTCGCTGCCGAGATTGGTGGCCATGGCCTGCACGATGCGTGTGCCGAGGCCCGTGCCCTTGGGCTTGCCCTTGCCGTTCCAGCCGATGCCGTCATCCTCGATGGAAAGGATGGCGCCGGATTCGCCCGCCAGTTCCAGCTTGACGCGGATCTCACCCTCTGCATGCGCTGGGTAGGCGTATTTATACGCGTTGGTGAGGAGTTCGGTCACGATCATGCCCACCGAGACCGCGCGGTCCGTCGGCATCGAGAAGGAAGCCAGGTCGAGGCGTGTCGCGCGCCCCTGGCCGGCTGCGCGCATCGAGGAGTCGAGCTCGCGCACGAGGATCGCGATGTAGGAATCCAGCTCGACCGTGCGGACATCGTCCGATGTGTAGAGGCGCCGATGCAACTGGGCGATGGCCGAGATGCGCGCCTGCGTCTCGTTGAGCGCATCGCGCGCGGTCGGATCGGCGACGGCGGAAGCCTGCATGCGCACCAGCGAAGCGGTCAGGGCGAGGCTGTTCGCCACGCGGTGGTTCACCTCCGCCAGCAGCAGCTCGGCGCGGTCGCGCGCGGCCCGTACTTCCTGCTCGGCCTTTTCCTTGGCGCGGCCGAGCTGCGCTTTCGCAACCGCCTGGTCGATCGCCTTGGTCAGGAGGGGAAGAAAATCGTCGCCGACGCTCTTGTGGACATAGTCGGCCGCACCGGTTTTCATCGCCTCCACGGCGATGGAGGTTTCCGACGATCCGGTCACATAGACGACCGGCGGCGCGTCGGGGATCTGGCTGAGTTGCGTGAGCATGCCGAGGCCCGTGCCCGAGGCGAGATAGTGGTCGAGGATGACCGCATCGATTCCGCCGGCGGCGATGCGCTGAAGCCCGGCGCCGGCATCGTTGATGTTTTCCACGACATAGCCGCTGCGACCGAGCGCGCGCGCTACCAGGCGCGCCAGCGCGTCGTCGTCGTCGATATGCAGGATGCGCAGGGCGTTGCTATCCAATCAGGTCGTCTCCGGAACCTGGATGACCGAGAAGAAGAGGCCAAGCTGCCTGATGGCATTGGCGAAATTCTCATAGTCGACCGGCTTGGTGATGTAGACATTGGCACCGAGATCGTAGCAGCGCCGGATCTCGCGATCGTCGTCGGTGGTCGTCAGCACGACGACCGGCGTACGCTTCGTATGCGTATTGGTCTTGACCTTCTCCAATATGTCGACGCCGGTCATGTCCGGCAGGTTGAGGTCGAGCAGCACCAGCATCTGCTTGCCGGAGCTCACCTCGCCGGAGCGGTCCGTGCCGAGAATGAAGTCGAGCGCGGCCGTGCCATTGGTGAAGGGCAGGATCGGATTGTTGACGCCCGCTCGCCTGATATTCTTCTCAATCAGGCGGGCATGGCCCTCGTCATCCTCGATCATCACGATCGTGACGGCTTTTCCTTCATTGCTCAACGTTGTTACTCCTTACGATACTGCGGATATCCGTTGGCAGGATAACGGAAAAGGTCGTTCCTTCTCCGAATTCGGATGTCAGTTTGACGTCACCGCCCATGTTTCGCACGAGCGAGCGCACATGGGCCAGCCCGATGCCCTCGCCGGGCTTGTCCTGCGTGCCGGCGCGGCGGAACAGGTCGAAGACACGCTGGTGATCCTGTTCGGCGATGCCGCGTCCATTGTCGGCCACGTCGATCTGCACGCGGTTGCCCCGCAACGGCCTGGCGGCGATATTGATATGAATGGGGCGGTCCGCGCGATATTTGACGGCATTGTCGAGGAGATTGCCGAAAATCTGCTCGAGCGAGAAGCGATCGCCGACGATCGGCGGAATTTTCGCGGAGACGACGACCTCGCCTTCGGATTCGGCAACCTGATGACGAACGCTGGCGGCTGCGTTTTCCAGCAGTTCGCCCATCTCGATCGTCTCCGGCTTGATCTGCCGGCGGCCCTCGCGCGAGATTTTCAGGATCGCATTGATCAGGCCGTCCATCTTCTTGGTCGAGGCGCGGATGAAGCCGATTGCCTCGGGCAGGTCTTCCGCGGCAGCGGTCCGGGCCTCGTGGATCGACTGCTCGCTCAGCGGCTCGCCATCTGCAAGCACATAGGACTGGACCGTCTTCATCGTCTGGTCGAGCTCGCTGGTGAAGCCCATGATGTTGACGAGCGGCGCGCGCAGGTCGTGCGTCACGATATAGGCGAAACGCTGGATTTCCTCATTGGCGCGCAGGAGGTCCTCCGTCCGTTCCTCCACCCGTTCCTCCAGTGCATCGTTGAGGACTTCGAGTTCGGCTCGCGCAGCGACGATCTCGCGCGTATAGCGCATGGCCGCGAACAGGGCGCCACCCGCAACGGCGATGATGAACAGACCGCCGACGATCGTCACCCATCGCAGCGCGCTGGTATTTGCGCGGTGCACCTCGACGCGATTGCCCACCAGTGCATCAGCCGTGGCGATGATCCGGTCGAGCAGCGTGCGGGCGTCGTCCATCGCGGCCTTTCCGCGATTGGTGCGGATGATCTCGATGGCCTCGTTCGTGCGGCCTTCCCGATGCAGCCGGATCGTTTCGTCGATCTCGCCGATCTTGCTGGCGATGGCCTGGCCCAGCCGGTCGAGGCTTGATGCTTCCTGCGTGGCGCCCAGCATGGCCTTGAGGCCCTCATAGGAGGTGATCACATCTCCGCGGCCTACCTCATAGGGCTCGAGATAGGCTTCGTCGGAGGTCAGGATGAAGCCGCGCTGGCCCGTCTCCATGTCCTGGAGATCCTTCCGCACGGCGACCGCCACCGTGCGTATGTCACGCGCCTGTAGCACATCGTCGAAATATTGTTCCGACCGTTCGATCAGCCACCAGGACGTGATGACAATGGACAGCAGCGCCAGGAAACCAGCGAGAAACAGCCCCAGCGTTGTCCAGATGAAGGCGGTACGGGCTATCGGCATGACAAGACTATGATGGACCCTCTTTCCCCAGATGACAGTTTTCCACTGCCGTTGCCAGCGAAAACCGATGCGCGCGAAATGACGAGCGCAGGTTTCGCATCCGCCCCGCAACGCATTGTGGCTTGAGCGGTTTCGCTTGACCATCCGGTCAAAGGTGAGAAACATCCTGCGTGTGGCCGCTCTGCAACGGGGCGACCAGCGACCCGGCGTGATGCCGGCAGGTTCAACGGATCAACAGGGCGGCATGCGCCGCCATTCCAGGAGGCCTTGCAATGTCGAACAATGAAAGCAAAACAGCATCACTCGGTCGCCGCCATTTCCTCAAGGTGGCGGGTGCGAGCCTGGTCGTAGCGGGCGCGGCCGGCACCGGCATGTTCCGCATGACGACCGCGAACGCGCAGGGCGCGTTCACGCTCAACGTCCTGCATATCAACGACCTGCATTCACGCATTGAGTCGATCGGCCGCACGGACAGCACCTGCTCGGTGAAGGATGCCGAGGAGAACAAGTGTTTCGGCGGCGTCGGCCGCCTGGCCACCAAGGTCTGGGAGCGCCGCAAGGCGCTGGAGGACGGCGGCGCGCATGTCGTCACGCTGGATGCCGGCGACCAGTTTCAGGGCTCGCTCTTCTACACGACCTATCATGGCAAGGCCGAAGCCGAGTTCATGAACAAGATCGGCTTCGACGTCATGGCGGTGGGCAACCATGAATTCGACAATGGACCCGATACGCTCGCCGATTTCATCGACCTCGTGGAGTTCCCGGTCGTCTCCGGCAACATCAAGGTCGCCGACGGCCAGAAGCTTTCCGGCAAGATCAAGGAATGGACGATCCTCGATGTGGGCGGCGAGAAGGTCGGCATCCTGTCGGTGCTGACACCCGATACCGCCAACATCTCCTCGCCCGGCGCAGGCGTCACCTTCGGCGAGGAGATCGCCTATCTGAAGGATGCGGTCGGCCGTATCCGCGGCGAGGGCGTGAACAAGGTCATCCTGCTGTCGCATGTCGGCTTCCTGAAGGATCAGGAAATCGCCGCCGCGGTCGAGGGCATTTCCGCCATCGTCGGCGGTCACAGCCACACGCTCCTGTCCAACACGGTGGAGGGCGCCCCCGCTTATGCCACACTGGTGCAGAACCCCGCCGGCAAGGCGGTGCCGATCGTGCAGGCCTATGCCTATTCGAAATATCTCGGTGAACTTGCGCTGACCTTCGATGAGGACGGCTACATCACCGACGCCAAGGGCGACACGATCGTGCTTGACGGTTCGGTCACGCCCGACGAGGGCATCGAGGCGCGCATCAAGGAACTCGCCGCCCCAATCGAGCAGATGAAGGCGACGCAGATCGGTGAGGTCACGGCGGTGATCGACGGCAGCCGCGAGACCTGCCGTGCGCAGGAATGCGCCATGGGCGTGCTGGTCACCGATGCGATGCTGGCGCGCACGGCGGATCAGGGCATGACGATCGCCATCACCAATGGCGGCGGCCTGCGCGCCTCGATCGATGCCGGTACCGCGACCGTGGGCGACGTGCTGTCGGTACTGCCGTTCCAAAACACGCTGGCGACCATGAAGCTGGCCGGTGCAGACATCGTCGCTGCGCTCGAGGCCGCCGTAAGCGGTATCGAGGAAGGCGCGGGCAAATTCCCGCAGGTCGGCGGCCTGCGTTTCACGCTCGACAAGTCGGTCGCGCCCAATGCCGGCCGCGTCAGCAAGGTCGAGGTGAAGGAGGGCGATGCCTGGGTGGCGATCGATCCGGCCAAGGTCTATGGCGTCGCCACCAACAACTTCATGCGCGGCGGCGGCGACGGCTACAAGGTCTTCGCCGAGAAGTCGACGGACTTCTACGATTTCGGCCCGGGGCTGGAGGAAGTGGTGGCGGAATATCTCGCCAACAACGTGCCCTACACGCCGAAGACCGAAGGCCGCATCGTCATGGCGAACTGAGACACCTTGGCGCTTGCTCTCCTCCACGGAGGCGGCCTGCGATCCATCGGCACCGGAGCCCCTCATCGCCCTGCCGGGCACTTCTCCCCGTAAACGGGGAGAAGAACGCTGTGCTTTGCGCCTTCTCTGTGATGCGGGCGCCTACATGCCCAAGCGCGCCTTCGCAGCGGCATATTCTGCGGCAAGGCGGTCGATGAGCGTCGCGGCGGGCACCACCGCATCCACCGCGCCGATCCCCTGTCCGCAGCCCCATATATACTTCCATGCCTTCGTCGCCGAATTGGCGAAATCCATGGTCGAGGGGTCGGATTGCGGGAGATTGTCGGGGTCGAGCCCCTGCGCGACGATCGAGCCGCGCAGATAGTTGCCGTGCACGCCGGTGAAGAGGTTGGAATAGACGATGTCGGCAGCCTTCGAGGCCACTACCATCTGCTTGTAGTCGTCGTCCGCGCGCGCTTCCCGCGTGGCGATGAAGGGCGAGCCGACATAAGCGAGGTCCGCACCCATCGCCTGTGCCGCGAGCACCGCGCCCCCATTGGCGATGGCGCCGGAGAGCAGCAGCGGCCCGTTGAACCATTGCCGGATTTCCTGCACCAGCGCGAAGGGCGAGAGCGTGCCGGCATGGCCGCCCGCGCCGGCGGCCACCGCGATGAGCCCATCCGCGCCCTTCTCGATCGCCTTGCGGGCGTGGCGGTCGTGAATGATGTCGTGCAGCACGATGCCGCCATAGGAATGCACCGCCTCATTCACCTCCGGCACGGCGCCCAGCGAGGTGATGACGATCGGAACCTTGTATTTCACGCATAGCGCAAGGTCGTGTTCAAGGCGCGGATTCGACTTGTGCACGATCTGGTTGACCGCGAAGGGAGCCGCCGGCCCGCCGGGATTGGCGCGATCATGGGCTGCCAGTTCCTCGGTCATCTGCGCCAGCCATTCGTCGAACTGCGCTTCGGGACGGGCATTGAGCGCCGGGAAGGAGCCCACTACGCCGGCCTTGCACTGCGCCAGCACCAGCGGCGGATGGGAGATGATGAAGAGAGGCGCTGCGACGACGGGCAGGCGCAACCTGTCGGTCAGGATTTCAGGCAACGCCATGCGGGTCTCCTCCGATGAATTGACGTGTGCGTAAACGTCATTCGATTTATCCAGATCGTGCCTGAGCCGCAAGGCTGAGCGGGAACTACGTCGTTATCCTCCGTTGCCTGTCGTCGCATCAGCGTCTAACGATAGGGAAAGCGAAGCGGAGAGGCGCTGGAATTTGGACGCGATCGAGCGGGCGATCAGGAACGCTTTGGAAAAGGGCAATGCAGACGACCGCGTCTTTCGCGAGCGCGTCTACCGTGTCGCTTATTCGTCCCTCCAGCGGGCGATGGAAGACAATCCGCGCATCGACGCGCAGGGTGCGGCCCGCCGCCGTGAGCTGTTCAAGCAGCATGTCGTCGCCATAGAGCGCGAATATATGCCGGCGCTGGAGGCTGAACAGGCCGTGCCGGACATGCCGGCCCCCGCGCCTTTGCCGGACGAGGTTTCGCCCGTCGGGCCGGATCGGCGGCAGGCCGCCGGTACATCGTCGCTCGACGTCGCGCCGGGCGAAGGCAGAAGCCCGTCGCCGGCGCGCGAGGACGCTGGCGAACTGTCGCTGGGCGAACGCGACCGGCTCGATGCGCGCACGTTCCGAGCCGAGCGGCGACGGCCCTATGCGCTGCTCTTTTCCGTCTTCACCGTGCTGGCCGCACTTGCCATCGGCCTGTGGTGGTATGCGCCGCTTGTATTTGGTCCGGGTGGTGGCGGGGTCGCCAATCCCCCCGCAACGCTGGAGGAAGAATCCTTCACGCCCGAGGATGACGGCGAGCCGGACACCGTGCTGCCGGGCACCGAGGTGCTGAACTGGATCGACGTGTTCGAACCCTCCGATCCCGCGAGCATCCGCGCGCCGGGCGGCACGTCGGCCGAGGTCGCCTCCGATGCCGGCGAAGCCTTTCTGCGCATCCGCTCCACCAGCGAAGGCGCGGCCATCGGCTTCGACATCGGCGAGGGGACGTTGCAGCGGCTTGCAGGCAAGACCGCCATCTTCAGCATAGACGCCCGCAGCGAGGAGCAGCGCGAGACGCAGATTTCCATCGCCTGCGACTTTGCCGGCCTGGGCGATTGCGGCCGCCGCCGCTACCTGCTTGCCGCCGAGCGTGGCGAATATCTCTTCGAGGTCGCCATCCCCTCCGGCACGCCCGCTGGCGCGGGCTCCATCGAGATCGTTCCCGATATCGCCAATGAGGGGCGGCCGGTCGACATCTTCGCCATCCGCGTCGCCGTGCAATAGTCAGTCCAGCAGCGCCGTCAGCGTTTCGATGCGGTCGGCCTCGGCCGTCGGCTTGTCCCAGCGCAGGCGCGAGATGCGTGGAAAGCGCATCGCCACGCCTGATTTGTGGCGCGTCGAGCGGTTGAGGCCCTCGAAGGCCACCTCCAGCACCAGCCCGTGCCCACGGTCGGCGCGCACCGAGCGCACCGGCCCGAACCGCTCCACCGTATTGTCGCGCACATATTTGTCGATCTGGCGCAACTCCTCGTCGGTGAAGCCGAAATAGGCCTTGCCCACTGGCACCAGTTCCGGCGCATCTTCCGGCCCGGCCCAGACGCCGAATGTATAATCGGAATAGAAGCTCGACCGCTTGCCGTGGCCGCGCTGCGCATACATGAGCACCGCATCCACCGTGTAGGGGTCGCGCTTCCACTTGAACCACGGCCCCTTCGGGCGCCCGGCCACATAGGTGGAATCGCGCCGCTTCAGCATCACCCCCTCGATGATCGGATGCGGCGGGTCGCGGCGTATCGCGTCGAGCGCCTCCCAATCGTCGAAGGGCACCAGCGGCGAGATGTCAAAACGCTCCGGATCGAGCGTGGCGACGAGCGCGATCAGCTTCTCGCGCCGCTGCGGAAAGGGCTCGTCGCGAGTATCCACCGGCCCGTCGAACATCAGGTCATAGGCGCGCACGAAGACGGGGAAGTCGCGCAGCATCTTCGCCGAGACGGTCTTGCGGTTGAGGCGCTGCTGCAGGTCTGAAAAGCTGCGCGGTCCCTGTGCCGGCGAGCCGACAAGCAACTCGCCATCGATCACGCCTTCGAAATCCATCGCGTCGAGCAGGTCAGGGAAGGTGAGCGAAATATCGTCGCCGGAGCGCGAATAGATCCGCCGCACGCCGCCTTCGGCTACTGCCTGCACGCGGATGCCGTCCCACTTCCATTCGGCGAAATAGTCCGCCGGATCGAGCCGCGCGCGGTCGGATGCTTCCAGCGGCGTCGCCAGCATCACCGAGCGGAACAGTGCCAGCGCAGCACTTGTCGGCTTCTCCGCCTTGCCTTCCAGCCAGGCGAAGAGCTCGCGATAGGGCGGCTTCAGCCCATGCCACAATTCCTCGATCTCGCTTGCCTCGACGTTGCCGAAATCGGCCAGCGCCTGCTTGGCGAGCCGCGCTGACAGGCCAATCCGCAGGCCGCCGGTCACGAGCTTGATGGCGGCGAAACGTGCCGGGATGTGCAGCCGGTCGAGCAGCGCCGCAAGCACCGCGGGCGCGGCCGCGCGGCTGGTGTTCTGGAGTGTTGCCACCACCTCGGAAAGGCTCGGCGAAACCCCGCCATCCTCCTCCTCGCCACCGGGCCAGACCAGCGACAGGGTTTCGGCCAGGTCGCCGACATAGTCGTAGGAATAGGCGAACAGCACCGGGTCCATGCGCTCGATGGCCAGCTGCCGCAGCACGGCGGGCTTGACGCTGGCGAAGGAAAGGTCGCCGGTCAGCGCAGCCAGCGCCAGCCCGCGGTCGGGATCGGGCACGGTGCGGAAATAGTCGGCGAGCAGCTTCAGCTTGGCATTGCGCGATGACGTCAGCACCAGTCGGTCGAGGAGATCGGCGAAGCGGTCCATGAGAGGCTACGCTCCGCCTCGGGGCGAGACCGCCGGGTCGTGCACTGGAATGGCGCCCATCAATCCCCCTCATCCTCATAGCCGATGAGATGCAGCGGCTGGGCGGCGATGCCTTGCAGCTCGCACCAGCGCACCAGCGCCTCCTCGCGGCCATGCGTTACCCATACCTCGCTTGCGCCGGTATCGGTGATCGTCTCGGTCAGCTCGTCCCAGTCCGAATGGTCGGAAATTATCAGCGGCAGTTCCACGCCGCGCTGCTTTGCACGCTGGCGGATGCGCATCCAGCCCGAGGCGAAGCAGGAGACCGGATCGGCGAAGCGCCGCGCCCAGCGGTCGGCAAAGGCAGACGGCGTGCCCACGACGATTTCGCCGGCAAAGCTCTTCCGATCGCCCTTGTCCAGCGTGGCCGGTGCCAGCGGACCGAGCGCAACCCCTTGAGACTCGTAATATTCGCACAGCTTCACCAGCGCGCCGTGGATGAAGATCGTGCGGTCATAGCCATTGTCGCGCAGCAGGCGGATCACGCGCTGTGCCTTGCCCAGCGCATAGGCGCCGACCAGATGGGTGCGCTCGGGAAAGGCGTCCACCGATTTGAGCAGTGTGCGGATCTCCACGCCGGCATCGGGATGGCGGAAGACCGGCAGGCCAAAGGTCGCCTCGGTGATGAAGACATCGCAGGGCACCACCTCGAAATTCGCTGCCGTCGGGTCGGGCGCGCGCTTGTAATCGCCCGACGCGACAATGCGCATGCCGCCCGCTTCCACCGCGATCTGCGCCGAGCCGAGCACATGGCCGGCCGGATGGAAGGTGACCTGCGCGCCGCCGAGATCGATCGTCTCGCCATAGGCGATCGCCTGTTCGCTGCCGGCGAAATCGTCGCCATAGCGCAGGCGCATGATGTCGAGCGTCTGCCGCGTCGCCAGCACCTTGCCATGGCCGGTCCGCGCATGGTCGGCATGGCCGTGCGTGATCAGCGCGCGCTTCACCGGCCGCACCGGGTCGATGTGGAAATCGCCTGCCGGGCAGTAGAGCCCTTCCGGCCGCGTGTGGAGAAGCTGGCGCGCCTGCATCCCGCTAAGATAGGCGTTCCAAGCGCGGGGGAAAGCCTCTTGCCAAGCGCCGTTTTTGGGCAGATAAGCGCCAGCCCTTGCCGGAAGGGTCAGGGAACCCCGTTCATGCAGCCAGTCCAGATGTCGTCGGGCGATCTCGTTGCCGATCGCCGCGCATCCTATGCCGAGATGCTTCTCGAAGCCGGCGAGGCTTCCGCCGCGGCCGACCTCATGCATGATGCGCTGGAGCTGGTGCCCGGCTGGACGGCCGGCTGGTTCCGTCTCGGCGAGATGATGGAAGTGGCGGGCCGGACTGCCGAGGCCGCCGACGCTTGGCGCGAGGTGCTGCGCCTCGATCCGCTGGACCGGCTGGGCGCGGCGCTCAAGCTGGAACTCGTCGGCATGGTGGAAGGGCTCGACGCGCCGCCCATCGCCTTCGTGGAGACCCTGTTCGACCAGTATGCCGACAGTTTCGACGCCGCGCTGGTCGGCCAGCTCGACTACCGCGTGCCGCAACTGCTCTCCGCCGCCCTCGCTGCGACGGGCCGCGCGCGCTTTGCCCATGCGGTCGATCTGGGATGCGGCACGGGCTTGCTCGCAGAGCATCTGCGCAGCCGCGTCAGCTTCATGGAAGGCGTGGATATTTCCGCGCAGATGCTGAAGCGGGCGGAAGGCAAGGGGCTCTACGACCGCCTGTCCCATGCCGACCTCAACCGCTTCGTGTTTCCAGCCGGCGTCGATCTCGTCGCGGCCGCCGATGTCTTCATGTATGTCGGCGACATTGCCGACATCGTCCGCCGTGTGGCGGCCGCGCTGCCGGTCGGCGCGCTGTTCGCCTTCTCCGTCGAGCGCGGCGCGGATGAAATTCCCTTCCTGCTGCGGCACTCCCGCCGCTACGCGCATTCGGGGCCTGCCTTGCGCGCGCTGCTGGCCGATTGCGGCCTCGACATCCTTTCCATGGAAACGGCGGTTATCCGCATGGATGCCGGTGAGCCGCTGGAAGGGCTGATCGTCGTCGCGGAGCGGCAGGCGTGCACCGCCGCGCTGCCTGTCGTGGCGGAAACCGAACCCATGCCGCTAACCCTGCATTGAGGCTTGGCGGAGCGGCCGGCGGGCCCTACCTTCCGCCAATGCCTGCGTACATTACCTCCCTCCGACCTGCTGGTTGCCTACATTTCGCCGGGAAGGTCGGCGCGGGGCACCACCCTCAGCCTGACGCGATACCACCTTGCGAGCACCCGGCGTGGTGACGATCGATCGCCCCGTCGCCGCCGGGCAAGCGTCGCTCCCGACGCCATTCCAGCGCTGGTTCGCATCCCGCGGTTGGTCGCCGCGACCGCACCAGCTCGACCTTCTGGATCGTGCGCAACAAGGAAGGTCGGTCCTGCTGATCGCGCCAACGGGAGCGGGCAAGACGCTGGCCGGTTTTCTGCCCTCGCTGGTCGATCTGGCCGCGCGTGGCAAGCGCAAGGCCGGGTCGCCCGAGCGCGGCATCCACACACTCTACATCTCGCCGCTCAAGGCGCTCGCCGTCGATATCGAGCGCAATCTCGGCCGGCCTGTCGCCGAAATGGGCCTGCCCATCACCATCGAGACTCGTACGGGCGACACGCCAGCGCACAAGCGCACGCGGCAGAAATTCGTGCCGCCCGACATCTTGCTCACCACCCCCGAGCAGCTCGCTTTGCTGATCGCCGCCAAGGATGCCGACCGCTTCTTTTCCGGCCTGCGCTATGTGGTGCTGGATGAGCTGCACTCGCTGGTCACCTCGAAGCGCGGCCATATGCTGGGGCTCGGGCTGGCACGGCTGCGCAGTCTCCAGCCCGGGCTCCAGACCATCGGTCTTTCCGCCACTGTGGCAGAGCCGGATGAGTTGCGCCGCTGGCTGGTGGACCAGAATCCGCCCGGCGGCATGGCGGACCTCATCACCGTCACCGGCGGCGCGAAGCCTGAGATCACCATTCTCGATACCGAGGAACATGTGCCATGGTCGGGCCATTCCGCGCGCTATGCGATCCCCGATGTCTATGACGTCATCCGCCGCCACAGGACGACGCTGCTCTTCGTCAATACGCGCAGCCAGGCGGAATTGCTGTTCGGCGAGCTCTGGCGCGTCAACGAGGACGCGCTGCCCATCGCGCTCCATCACGGCTCGCTCGACGTCGGCCAGCGGCGGCGTGTCGAGAAGGCCATGGGCGAGGGCGGTTTGCGCGCCATCGTCGCCACCTCGACGCTCGACCTCGGCATCGACTGGGGCGATGTCGATCTGGTCGTCCATGTCGGCGCGCCCAAGGGCGCCTCGCGGCTCGCCCAGCGCATCGGCCGCGCCAATCACCGGCTGGACGAGCCGAGCCGCGCCATCCTCGTGCCGGCCAACCGTTTCGAGGTGCTGGAATGCCGTGCGGCGCTGGAGGCCAATTATCTCGGCGCGCAGGATACGCCGCCCCTGATCGACGGTGCGCTCGACGTGCTCGCCCAGCATGTGCTCGGCTGCGCCTGCGGCGCGCCCTTCTTAGCCGACGAATTGTATGAGGAGGTGCGCCGCGCCGCGCCCTATGCCGGGCTCGACCGCGACACGTTCAACCGCGTGGTCGATTTCGTCGCCACCGGCGGCTATGCGCTGCGCAGCTATGAGCGCTACGCCAAGATCCGCCAGAACAAGGATGGCCGCTGGCGCGTCTCGCATCCGCGCGTGGCGCAGCAATACAGGCTGAATGTCGGCACCATCGTCGAGGCACCGGCGCTCAATGTGCGCTATGTGCGGGCAGGCGGCGGGGTCGCTTCGCGCGGCGGGCCGGTGCTCGGCAAGGTCGAGGAATATTTCCTCGAAACCCTGTCGCCGGGTGACACCTTCCTCTTTGCCGGCAAGGTGCTGCGCTTCGAGGGCATTCGCGAGAACGAATGCTTCGTGTCGAACGCGCCCGCCAACGACGCCAAGGTGCCCTCCTATGCGGGAGGAAAATTTCCGCTCTCGACCTATCTGGCGAAGGAAGTCCGCGGCATGCTGGCTGACCCGGCGCGCTGGTCGGCGCTGCCCGACCAGGTGTCGGACTGGCTGCGGCTCCAGGCAGAAAAATCCGTCCTGCCGCCGGCGCAGGACCTGCTGGTCGAGACCTTTCCGCGCGCCAACCGCCATTACATGGTCGTCTATCCCTTCGAGGGGCGACTGGCGCACCAGACGCTCGGCATGCTCCTGACACGACGGCTGGAGCGGGCGGGCGCGAAGCCGCTGGGCTTCGTGGCGACCGACTATTCGCTCGCTATCTGGGGGCTGGACGATATGGGCCTGCGCTTCCGGCAGGAGCGGCCCTCGCTGGATGAGCTGTTCGACGAGGACATGCTGGGCGACGACCTCGACGCATGGCTCAATGAAAGCTGGATGCTCAAGCGCACCTTCCGCAACTGCGCCGTCATCGCCGGGCTGATCGAGCGCCGCCAGCCGGGGCAGGAGAAGACCGGCCGGCAGGTCACGGTATCGGCTGATCTGATCTATGACGTGCTGCGCAGCCACGAGCCGGACCATATTCTGCTGCGCGCCACCCGTGCGGATGCGGCCGCCGGTCTGCTCGATGTCAGCAGACTTGCCGGCATGCTCTCGCGCATTCGCGGTCGAATCATGCATAAGGATCTCGACCGGATATCGCCGCTCGCGGTGCCGATCATGCTGGAGATCGGCCGCGAGTCGGTCGCCGGCAGCGCCCATGAGAGCCTGCTCGCGGAAGCTGCCGACAGTGTGATCGACGATGCGCTCGGCCCCGATTTCGAGAAGAGATGAGCGCCCGTATCGCCGCTTCCATTCCCAGGCATGCCGAACTCGCTCTGGCGGGCGAGGCAGCACTTTGCGACCCGTCCGGCGCGCTGTTCTTCCCCGGCCTGTCGCTGCTCGCCGTCTCGGACCTGCATCTGGAGAAGGGCGCGGCCTTCGCGCGCCGTGGCCTCATGCTGCCGCCCTACGATACGGCGGCCACGCTGGCGCGGCTCGCCATGGTGCTCGAAACCTACCGCCCGCGCATCGTCGTCAGCCTCGGCGATTCCTTCCACGACAGGCTGGGCGCGGCCCATCTGCCGCCGGCCTATCGCGATGCGATCTCTGCGCTGACCGCTGGGCGCGACTGGTACTGGATCGCCGGCAATCATGATCCCGAGGCGCCGGTGGGCCTTGCCGGCAGCGCAGTCGATGAATTGTGCGTCGGCGGCCTCACC
>DATMGE010000003.1:0-1584 GCA_035555795.1 Rhizobiaceae bacterium
ACATTGTCAGTGTGGTGCATGTTGTCCCCTCCCCGCCTCGCCTTCGCTGACGAGCCGACGGCTGATCTTTCCCGAGTCCGTCTTCGGCAGTGATGGACGAAACTCCACAAACTTCGGAACCATGTAGTCTTCGAGGAAGCGCGCGCAGTGGCGGACAATGTCCGTCTCGCTCACCTCGGCGCCCTGCGCCAAGGCGACGACCGCCTTGATGGCATGGCCGAGGATCGGATCGGCCACGCCGATCACCACGACCTCCGCCACACCGGGCAGCGCATAGATGACGTTTTCGACTTCCTTCGGCGAAACCTTCTCGCCCCGCGACTTGATGATGTCGTCCTTGCGTCCGACGAAGTAGAGGAAGCCCTCCGCATCGGTGCGGAACAGATCGCCCGTGTGGAGCACCTTCTCCCACGGGTGCGGTCCCGGGCGCAGCGCCCGCGCCGTCGCTTCCTCGTTCTCCCAGTAGCCCTTCATCACGTGCGCGCCGCGGATCACAAGCTCGCCGATAACATCGGGGCCAACACGGCTGCCGTTATCATCCACGACATAGGCTTCGGTGCCGGGAATGGCGATGCCGACGGACGTAATGCGGTTCTTGAGCTCGGAGGGCGGAAGCCAAGTGCAGCGCTTGCACTCTGTAAGGCCGTACATCGAGTAAAGCGCCACGTGCGGGAACAGCGCCTGCAGCCTCTCTATATGGGTCGGCGGAAGCGCGGCGGCGGTATTCGTGATGTAGCGCAGGTGAGGCAACGCGCCGGGCGCGAGATTGCGCTGCGCGACAAGAATCGCCGCCATGGTCGGCACGAGCGGCAGGCCCGTCACCTTCTCCTCGGCGCAACGATTGAGGATGACCTGCGGGAACGCGAATGACTTCTCCAGCACCAAGGTCGCGCCGACCTTCACCGCCATCAGCACCTGATAGAGGCCATAATCGAAGGCGACCGGCAGCACATTGAGGATGATGTCGTCGGCGGTGTTTTCGAGGTAGGTCGTGATCGACGTTGCGGCGGCGACGACATTCTGATGCGTCATCATCACGCCCTTGGGGAATCCGGTCGATCCCGAGGTGTAGATGAGCATCGCCAGATCGAGGTCGATCCCTGGCGCTCCGCGTAGAAGAGAAATGCTCGGCGCGGTGAGCACATCGTTCCAGTGCACTGCACCGCTGGTGATGGGCGCCGCCTCGCCGTCCGCGACAACGCTAAGCATCACCGACGGAGCAGCGCTCGCAGCCTCCGTCGCAACCCCTGCGATCTTCTGCTGGGTGATGAGTGCGCGCGCCCGGCAGTTGTTCAGGATGTAGGCGAGCTTGTCCGCCTTGGTCGAAGGGTTGACCGGGCTGAACACCGCACCGGCCTTCATCACGGCAAAAACTGAGACAACCGCCTCGACACTGTTGTCCAGAAACAGGACGACGCGGTCGCCCCGCGCGATGCCCCGCTCAACCAACCCTTGGGCCAGCTCGTCGGAGAGATCGTCGAGCTGACTATAGGTCAGCCGACGCCCTCCGGCGACGAGGGCCGTCTTATCCGGAAAGCGTTGGGCGCTCTGGCGCAGATACGTTTCAAAGCGCATGGCACTACT
>DATMGE010000004.1:0-2117 GCA_035555795.1 Rhizobiaceae bacterium
TCCTCCCCTGGGTGTGATCCCCACAGATTATCGGCCGACGATAGTCGCGATGTTTTAGGTCGTCAATTCGCCCCGGTGAGGGACAGGTGCGGGACGGACTTTTACTTCCCCGGCGGGACCCGTACCGGCCGTTCAGGATAAACCCCGGCCGTCACGATAGTCCCGCGCCTCCCGCCTCAGCACATCGGCCAGCGTGGCGAGAGCTCCGGCATGGGCAAGCCGCTCCAGCGTCACCGGCCAGCGCCGGCGCCAGTTCGGATGTTCGGTGGTCGTCCCCGGCAGATTGACCTGCTCGATCTGCCCCATCACGTCCTCGACAGCCACAGCCAGAATGCCGCTCGGCGACCGCGCAAGGAAACGGACCACCGCTTCGAACAGATTTTCATCCTGCGCCTCCGCGTCCGGCAAAGCGGCGCGCAGCGCCGCGCGGGCCTGCTCGCGATCCTGCGGGGTTTCACCGGGGTCAATTCCGAGTGCCGCCCGCACCTCGAAGTCATGCCCTGTCATCCATCCCTGAAAGGTCGGCAGGTCGTGGGTATTGAACGCAACCAGCGCTTCACGCGGATAGTGCTCGCTGCCGATGAAGGCTCCGTCGTGCCTCCGCTCGAACATCATCAGCCGGTAGCCCCAGACGCCCCATTCAGCCATCCTCTCGCGGAAGCCTTCCGGCACCGTTCCCAGATCTTCGCCAATGACGAGACATTCCGCCCGGACGCTTTCAAGCGCAAGCGTCGCCAGCATCGCCTCGAGCGGAAAACGCACATAAGCGCCATGGCGCGCATCCTCATGGGCCGGCATGAGGAAGAAGCGGTTGAGCCCCAGAACATGATCGATCCGGATCGCTCCGGCATGGCGCATTACCGCCTTCAAAGTCTCGCGCAGCATGTGAAAGCCGGAGCGCACCAAAGCTCCGGGATTGAACGACGCCAGCCCCCAGTTCTGGCCCGCGGGATTGAGGATGTCCGGCGGCGCGCCGATCGCCAGCCCCTGGAGAATCGCATCCTGTTCGCACCAGGCGTCGAACCCGCCCGGCTCCACGCCCACCGCCATGTCGAGATAAAGACCGACCGGCATTCCGCGCTCGGCGGCACGGGCGGCGCAAGCTTCCAACTGCCGGTCCGCGATCCATTGCAGGAAGCAATGGAAATCCATGTCCTCGTCGGCCTCCTTCCGCACGGAATCCAGCATCTCCTGCTGCGGCCGGCGCATCTCTTCAGGCCAGTTCCACCAGGGCCCGCCATGACGGGAGCGCAGCGTCTCGAATGCGGCAAAGCGTTCCAGCAGTTCGCCCTGCTCTTGCCTGAACGCATCAAAATCCTGCCGTCGGGCGGGATCGCCTCCCGTTACGAATGCAGCATGACAGGCCCTCAGCGCCGCCATCTTGGCTATCCCGACACCGGCATAATCGATCATCGGTGCGGCACGCAGACGCTGTATCTCGGCAGAAGACGGCTTCGGAACATCCCGATATTCCGGAACAGCCTCGACATCGATATAAAGCGGATTGAGGAACAGGCGGCTGTTGGGCGCGTAAGGGCTGCACTGCTCCGGCCGGTCCGGATAAAGCATGTGCAGCGGATTGAGGCCGATACCTGCAGCGCCATGGTCGGCAGCGATATCAACCAGCCGCAACAGGCTGCCGAAATCTCCGTGCCCCCAGTCACGGTCCGACCGCATGCTATAGAGCTGGACCGCCAGCACCCATACGCGGTGTTCGCCGTTCAGGAACACGGGACGATAGGCCCGGCCGGGCGTGACCACCACGACGCCACGGTCGCGCATCGGCCCGTCACCCGCCAGAGCGGCACGGAGGCGATAGACTCCATGCCGCACCGGCGCGTCCAACCGGATCCATCCGTCTGACGATACGCCCGCGCCGACAGGACCGGCATCGGATTCGAGCACCCAGGTCAGTTCCCCGTCACCATCAAGGCCGGAGCGGAAGGCCGTTTCGGGCTCGCGGAGAACCCAGACGGACGACCCGCGCCCTGCATCCAGGGATTGCCCGGTGATAGCTTCGACAATCCGGCGGAGGTCGTGGTCTGCCACCTGCCGCCGCGTGCCCAGCGCATCCGTGTAGCAGGTTTCAACGCCCAGCTTTGCGGCGACGGCCTGAA
>DATMGE010000005.1:0-36674 GCA_035555795.1 Rhizobiaceae bacterium
GCCGCTATGGCGGCGAGGAATTCGTCGTCGTCATGCCCGATACGGACGGGGCGATCGCGGGGAAGGTGGCGGAGCGCATCCGGGCCGAGATCGCCGCGCGCCCTTTCACCATCGCCAAGGATGGCAGCGTGGTGAACGTCACCGTGAGCGTGGGCGTTTCCAGCCTTCTGCGCCCGCGCGACACGGCGACCGACATGATGAAGCGTGCCGATGTTGCGCTTTATGAGGCAAAGTCCTTGGGCCGCAATCGCGTGGTTGCTAAGGCTGCCTGATCATAAGAAGAACGAATGAATACTGATGTCGTCGCGGTAAAAACCGCGCGATATTTACCCTGTTCTAGGGAAGTGCGGCCACGTAGTTAAGAAATGGTTGCTTTCGGGCAGTGCATGCGCAACTATCGGGGTGGATGGATGCCTTTGGCATCCTGCAATACCCCATGAAACTCAGGTCCGCCGCATCTCCTGGGACGTGGGGTTGGCCGGCCGGCCCTGGTATCTAGTGGCCTCCTCGTACCGCTTGCCAGTCGCCGGCCGGCCCCCGATCATCCTGCCGGCCGGAACGCATTGTTCGCCGGATCGCATTTGCCGGGAGGCGACCCTGAAAACGAAAACGCCGCCTCGAGGGCGGCGTTTTCGTTTGCGGGAGACGAGGATTACTTGATCTTCGTTTCCTTGAAGTCGACATGCTTTCTGGCAATCGGGTCGTATTTGCGCATGCTCATCTTCTCGGTCATGGTGCGGCTGTTCTTCTTAGCGACATAGAAGAAGCCGGTATCGGCGGTCGAGAGCAGCTTGATCTTGATGGTTGTAGCCTTGGCCATTTTCGTTATCCGTCTGCGATTGGAGTGGAAGCCGCTTCGACGGGAAATCTCGGCCCGGCCGCGGGAAACTCGCGCGGAGACATAAACAAGGACGCGGGAAAGTCAAGTCCGCGCCGTACGACGCCCCAGCCTGCCGAGGGCAATGAGGATATAGAGACCGAAGAAGATCGCCAGCGTATGGGCGAATCCGTCCGCGCCCATCGTGTCCATGCCGAGCCCGATCGCCTGCGGCCCGACCAGCATGCCGATGCCGTAGCAAAGCACGAAGGCCGCATTGGCGGATGCCAGGTCGCGCCCCGACAGTTGCGAGCCGAGATGCGCCAGGCCGATCGTGTAGAGGCCGGCCACGACCCCGCCCCAGACGAAGAACATCGCCGCCGTCAGATGCCAGTTGTCGCGGATGAAAGGGAGCGCGATCATGCCCGCCAGTCCGATTGCCGCGCAGGCCACCAGCAGGTGGCGGCGGTCACGCATGCGATCGGAGAGGAAGCCGAGCGGCACCTGAAGCAGCACATTGCCCAGCCCGATCATGGTGAGAAGCAATGCGGCATCGGCTTCGGAATAGCCGACGCGAGTGCCGTAGATCGGGAAGAGCGCGAAGCCGCCCGTCTCGACGGCGCCGAACACCAGCACGGCGGCAGTCGCGGTCGGCACCATGAAGATGTAGGGGAAGATGTTTCCGCTTCCGTGATGGGCGGGGCCGGAAATATCCGGGCTCTGCCGTATCGCGGCGGCAATCGGAACCGCCGATGCCGCGATGAGCGCCACGGCAACGGCAAAGGGGGCGAAACTGGCGCTGCCCAATTGCGCGAAGAGCCAGGGGCCGAGCGCGAAGCCGAGCGAGAGGCATGTGGCGTAAATGCCCAGCATGATGCCGCGGCGCGAGGGCGGCACCGAACTGGTGACCCAGAATTCCGACAGGATGAACAGCACGGTCAGGGAAATGTGCAGCACCGCGCGCAGCGGAATCCAGAGCCAGAAGCTTTCGATGAAATAGAAGCCGGCGAAGGCCGTGCCGCCGCAGGCGATCATCAACAGCATCGTCACGGCCACGCCCAGTCGCGAGGCGAGGGGGATCGCCAGCGGGGCTGCGGCAATCGAGGCTATGCCGGCGACTGCCGTATTCAGCCCGATCATCGTTGGCGAATGGCCGCGTTGTTCGAGGATGACGCTGAGCAGCGGCACGCCGAGGCCGATGGCGATGCCGACGACGCTGATGGCGGCGATCGCCGCGGCGATCGAAAGCCAGCGTATCTCCTCCGGCTTTTCGGGGTGTAGCAGGTCTGCGGCCATCGATGTCAGAGCGGAATGCGTTGGAAGCGCCCGTGGCGCAGGCGGTAGAATGGCGCGACACCGCCGCCCGGCGACAGGCCGGGATCTTCGGACAGGCGCTTTTCCAGATCGTCGAGCACGGCGCGGGTGATGACGGGGATGTCCAGTTGCCGGGCATCGCCGATGGGCAGCCAGACCAGTTCCTCCAGTTCGTCCGTCGGCCCGCCGCCGGGCAATGCCAGCGCCACATCGTCGCGCCAGGCGGCGAGGAAACGCGTATCGAAGCGGCGGGTGCGGCCGGGCGGCGTGACCGCGCGGGCGATGAAGCGCAACCGGTCGAGAGCAGGGCGGATTCCGTGTTCGGCGAAACCCTGCCAGTCGGGACGGCTGGTCGTGAACGGCCCCGGCGTGCCGATCAGCAGGCCTGCCTCCTCATAGGTTTCGCGCAGGGCGGACAATGCGATGGCGCGGGCGCGGGCGGCATTGGCGCGGCGCGCCGGGCCTGTCATCCGTGCTTCCTCGGCCGGATGCAGGCCCGATTCGACGGCAATGCGGCTGTCGGCAGGGTCGGTCCGGCCGCCGGGAAAGACGAATTTGCCCGGCATGAAGGCGTGGTTCGCATGGCGGCGGCCCAGCAGGACGCGGTGTTGTCCGCCGCTGCGGTCGAGCAGGATCAGTGTCGCTGCGTCGCGCGGGCGGGCCGGGCCCTTGCCGATCGCGAAATCGCGGCTCTCCACGCGGTCGATATCGGCGCGCGAAAGGCCATCGAGATCGGTCTGGCCGCTCATGCGTCCTGTTGTTCCGGATGCGCTTCGAGCATATCGGCCTCGCCACCGAAGCCATGCATGTACAGCGCCCATTGCAGCCCGACCATCGCGCCCTTGACGGGTTGCAGCAGGGCAAGCGAGGCGGCGATGGTGATGGGAACCCAGATGGCGAGATGCTGCCAGGTGCTGAGATTGAACATCATCTCCATGCCCATGAAGGTGCCCACCACGATGTGGCCGACAATGACGATGACCAGATAGGCCGGCAGGTCGTCGGCGCGATGATGGCTGATGACCTCGCCGCAGGTGGCGCATTCGTCCACCGTCTTCACATAGGCCCTGAACAGCCGCCCTTCGCCGCAATGCGGGCAGCGGCCGGTGAAGCCGCGCCACATGGCTTCACGCAGCGCGCGGTTCGGCCTTCCCGTGTGATTCTCGCCGCCGAAATGGTCGATCGTCATATCCTGCTATCTCCTCCGCTTCTGCGGACGGGGTGCGCGTGCGCGCGGCAGGCCGCCGCGCTTGCGCGATTTGTGATAGGAGCGGGTCGCTCCCGGCATCGGTTTCGGCTCGCTCAGCATTTCGAACCGCATCGCTCCCGCCAGAGGCGCGATTTCCACCAGTCTGACCTCGACCGAATCGGCGAGGCGATATCCCTTGCTGCTGCGTTGTCCGACCAATGCGCGCGCGGCCTCGTCGAATATATAGTAATCATCACCCAAGGATGACACCGGGACAAAGCCATCTGCGCCATATTGGGGCAATTGGACAAAGAGTCCCGATTTCGTCACGCCGGAGACCCGCGCGGCAAATGTGTTGCCCACATGTTCGGCCAGATGGGCGGCGATGAGGCGGTCGACCGTATCACGCTCCGCCGCCATGGCGCGGCGTTCGGTCGCCGAAATGAGGGCGGCGATATCCTCCAGTTCGGCCTCTTCCTTGCGCGTCAGTCCGTCGTCGCCGAGGTCCAGCGCACCGATCAGCGCCCGGTGGACGATGAGGTCGGCATAGCGGCGGATGGGGGAAGTGAAGTGGGCGTAGCGGCGCAGGTTGAGGCCGAAATGCCCCAGGTTCTCCGGCGAGTAGACCGCCTGGCTCTGGCTGCGCAGCACCACCTCGTTGGCCAGTTCCTCGTGCTCGGTATCGGCTACCTGCGCCAATATGCCGTTGAACTGGTCGGGTTTCATCTGCGCGCCGCGCGCCAGCGAAATGCCGATCGTGGAGAGGAATTCGCGCAATGATTCCTGCTTGGCGAGCGAGGGCGCATCATGGACGCGATAGACCAGCGGCCGGCGCTTTCCCTCCAGCGTCTCGGCGGCGGACACATTCGCCTGGATCATGAATTCCTCGATCAGCTTGTGCGCGTCGAGGCGGTCGGGAACGACCACGCGGTCCACCGTGCCGTCCGGCTTCAGCAGGATCTTGCGCTCGGGCAGGTCGAGCTCCAGCGGCTTGCGCGCCTCGCGGCCGCGCTTGAGCACCGCATAGGCGTCCCAGAGCGGGCGCAGCACCGTGTCCAGCAGCGGGCCGGTCTTGTCGTCGGGCGCGCCGTCGATCGCCGCCTGCGCCTGCGGATAGGCGAGCTTCGCCGCCGATTTCATCATCACGCGATGGAAGCTGTGGCGCAGCTTGCGGCCGTCCGCCGCGAAGGTCATGCGCACGGCGAGCGCCGGCCTGTCCTCTTTCTCGCGCAGCGAGCAAAGGTCGTTGGAGATGCGCTCCGGCAGCATCGGCACGACGCGGTCGGGGAAATAGACCGAATTGCCGCGCTTGAGCGCCTCGCGATCCAGCGCAGTGCCGACGCGGATATAGGCCGCCACATCGGCGATCGCGACGGTCGCGATGACGCCGCCGGGATTGGCCGGATCCGTATCGGGTTCCGCATGGACGGCGTCGTCATGGTCCTTGGCGTCGGCCGGATCGATGGTGATGAGCGGCAGCTTCCGCCAGTCCTCGCGCCCGGCCATGGTTGCGGGCTTCGCCGCTTCCGCCTCGGCCAGCACCTCTTGGGGGAAGATATAGGGAATGTCGTGCGCGTGGATGGCGATCATGGAGACCGCCTTCTCGCTCGTCAGCGAGCCCAGCACGGAGAGAACCTTGCCGCGCGGCAGGCCGTAGCGGCCGGAACTCGTCGGCTCGACCTCGACCAGGTCGCCGGGCTTCGCCTCTCCGAGAAACTCCTTGTCGATGACCAGTTCGGCCTGCCGGCGCTCGACCGGTTCGATGCGGTGGCTGCCGTCTTCGAGGCGGCGCAGCACGCCCAGCACCGCGTCGCGGCGCTTCTCGAAAATCTTCATCACCCGGCCCGTATAGGGCGGGGCGTCGGGATCATCGCTGGGGAAGACTTTCGACAGGACGCGGTCGCCGATGCCGGGCACCGGGCCGCTGCGGGACGGACGGATCAGCACCGTGGGCGCGGAGCCATTGTCGTCGCGCTGTTCGGCCGGGCGGCCGATGAGCAGGCCATCGGAATCGCGCGAGACGATGTCGAGCACGACGACATGGGGCAGGGAGCCGTGGCGCAGCAACTTCTTGCCGCGCTTTTCCAGCATGCCCTCGGCGGCAAGTTCGGCCAGCATGTCCTTCAGCCAGAGGCGATCCTGTCCCTTGAGGCGGAAGGCCCTTGCGATCTTGCGCTTGCCGGATTCGCCGGGATTCTCGGCGATGAACTGGAGGATCGCCTCGCGGGTCGGACGATGGTCTGCCTGCCCGGCGCCGGCGGGCGCTGCTTGCGGGCGTTCCGTGCCCCTGCTGCTGCGTCCCGAAATGCGCCTTGCCAAGATCGCCTATTCCTTCTGCTTCGCCGGTGTCTTCTTGGCGCTCTTTGCCGCCGGTTTCGCCTTGGCGGCCGCCTTCTTCCTGGCCGGGGCTTTCTTTGCAGCGGCCTTCTTTCCGCCCTTGGCCGATCCGGCCTTGGCGGTAATGAGCTCCAGCGCCTTCTCCACCGTCAACGTGTCGGGCTCCGTGCCCTTGGGCAGGGTGGCGTTCACCTTGCCCCAGTTCACATAGGGGCCGTAGCGCCCGTCGCGCACGACCATCTTGCCGCCGTCCGGATGCTCGCCGAGGTCGCGCAGGGCGGTGGCCGCGCCGCCGCGATTGGCGAAGCGCGACTTCTTCTCCGCCAGCACCGTCACGGCGCGGTTGAGGCCGATGGAGAACACGTCCTCGATCGATTCCAGATTGGCGTAGCTACCGTCATGCAGCACGAAGGGGCCGTAGCGGCCGAGCCCGGCGGAGATCATCTTGCCGGTCTCGGGATGCTTGCCGACATCGCGCGGCAGGGCCAGCAAAGCGAGCGCTTTTTCGTGGTCGATGTCCTCCGGCTTCCAGCCCTTGGGCAGGCCGGAGCGCTTGGCCTCCTTGCCTTCGCCACGCTGGAGGTAGGGGCCGAAGCGGCCAGCCTTGAGCACGATCTCCTCGCTCGTATAGGGATCCTTGCCGAGCGAGCGGTCGCCGTTCTCGCCGCCATTGGCATCGCCGCCATTGGCATCCTCGCCGAGCTGGCGCGTATAGCCGCATTCGGGATAGTTCGAGCAGCCGACAAAGGCGCCGAACTTGCCGAGCTTCAGTGACAGGTTGCCGGTGCCGCATCTGGGGCAGATGCGCGGATTGGAACCGTCTTCGCGCGCGGGGAAGACCAGCGGCGCCAGTTCCTCGTTGAGCGCGTCCAGCACGTCGGTGACGCGTAGTTCCTTCGTCTCGTCCACGTCATGCGAGAACTGCTTCCAGAATTCGCGCAGCACGTCCTTCCAGGAAAGCTTGCCGTCCGAAATCTCGTCCAGCTTCTCCTCCAGGCCGGCGGTGAAGTCGTATTCCACATAGCGCTCGAAGAAGTTTTCGAGGAAGGCGGTGACCAGCCGGCCGCGCGAATGCGGGATCAGCCGACGCTTGTCGATGACGACATATTCGCGGTCCTCCAGCGTCTTCAGCGTCGCGGCATAGGTGGAGGGACGGCCGATGCCGAGCTCTTCCATCTTCTTGATGAGCGTCGCCTCGGTGTAGCGCGGGGGCGGCTCGGTGGAATGCTGCGTGGCGGTGACGCTTTCGCGCTTCAGGGCCTCGCCGCCGTTGATTTCCGGCAGGCGGCGGTTTTCCTCGTCCTCGGCGTCGTCTTCCTTCTGCTCCGTATAGGCGGCGATGAAGCCGTCGAAGCGGATGACGGAGCCGACGGCGCGCAGGCCGGCCGTCCGGCGGCCATTCACCGCATCGATCTCGACCGTGGTGCGCTCGATCTCGGCCGGGTTCATCTGGCTGGCGATGGCCCGCTTCCAGATCATGTCGTAGAGGCGGAACTGCTCGTCGTTCAAATGCGCGCGCACCGAAGCGGGGGTGCGGGCGAAGTCGGTCGGCCGGATCGCCTCATGCGCTTCCTGCGCATTCTTTGCCTTGGTGGAATAATAGCGCGGCTTCTCGGGCAGGTAGCGCTCGCCGAATTCCTTGCCGATGGCGCTGCGGGCAGCCGAAATCGCCTCCGGCGCCATCTGCACGCCGTCGGTACGCATATAGGTGATGAGGCCGGCCGTCTCGCCACCCACATCGACGCCTTCATAGAGGCGCTGGGCGATCTGCATGGTGCGCGAGGCCGAATAGCTGAGCCGCGAGGAAGCTGCCTGCTGAAGCGTGGAGGTGGTGAAAGGCGGCGCGGGATTGCGCTTGGTCGGCTTCGCCTCGACCGATGCGACGGTGAAGGTTGCCCCCTCCAACATCGCCTTGATGTCGTTGGCCTGTTCGGCATTCTTGATGTCGAGCTTTTGCAGCCGCTTGCCGTCCCAGGCAGTCAGGCGCGCCTCGAAACCGTCATTGCGCGGCGTGGCGAGCTGGGCGGCGATCTGCCAGTATTCCTCGCGCACGAAGCGCTCGATCTCGGCCTCGCGGTCGCAGACGAGCCGCAGCGCCACCGACTGGACGCGGCCGGCCGAGCGCGAGCCCGGCAATTTGCGCCACAGCACCGGCGACAGGGTGAAGCCGACCAGATAATCGAGCGCGCGGCGCGCCAGATAGGCATCGACCAGCGGCGCGTCGATCTGGCGCGGATTGGCCATCGCATCGAGAACGGACTGCTTGGTGATGGCGTTGAAGACGACGCGGCTGACAGGCTTGTCCTTCAGCACCTTCTTCTGCCGCAGCACTTCCAGAACGTGCCAGGAAATCGCCTCTCCTTCGCGATCCGGATCGGTGGCGAGGATAAGGCCATCGGCATCCTTGAGCGCCGTGGCGATCTCCGACAGCCGCTTGGACGAGGCCGAGTCGACGGCCCAGGACATGGCGAAGTCCTCATCCGGCCGCACGGAACCGTCCTTGGCGGGAAGGTCGCGCACATGGCCGAACGAAGCCAGCACCTTGAAGTTGCGGCCCAGATACTTGTTGATTGTCTTCGCCTTTGCTGGCGACTCGACGACGACGACGTCCATTTTTTGGAAAATTCCGCCTGGTATTCTCCGGCGCGAAAGGCGACCGGGACTGCACAATGTTCCGTGACATGGCTGCGCTTTGACAGCGGGTCAAGTGCCACGGCCAAAATTGGGTTTGCAGGTCAATGCAACCAAAAGTAGATTGAAAAGATAAAATTGCAATCTATGGTAATCGGTATCCGGCGGATCCGGGCGCGGCGGGCGCACTGGGCGGGAGGCGGAGCAGGCGGATGCAACCATATCAGAATCCCCGGCGCACCAATACACTGGATTATATCCAGGCGATGCTCGGGCAGTTGCGGACCATGGCGGAGGCGGAGCGGTGCGACATGCTCGCCTACCTTATCGAGATGGCTTATATCGAGAGCAGCGACATCATTCGCGGCGAGCGGCCCATTCACACCGGCAACCATCGCTCACAAAAGCGAAACAGCGTCTCCTGAGTGGCGTTCAAGCCGACCGGCGAGTTCGAGCTCCAGCAGAATCATGAAGACCTGCGCGGGGTGAAGGCCGGTATGGGCGATGATCTCGTCCACGGCGACCGGCGCGGGGCCAAGCGCTTCGACGAGGCGGGCGCGATCGGTGTCGTCGGGCTCCGGCGCGGCGGCATAGTCGGGCGGTTCCGCGAAGCTCTCCCCGACGCGGGGCGGCAGGCCCGACAGCGGCGCCAGGGCATCCAGTACATCGGCGGCTTCCGTGACCAGGATTGCACCGTCCTTCAACAGAGCATTCGTACCCGCCGCGCGCGGGTCGAGCGGCGAACCGGGCGCGGCGAAGACGAGCCGTCCCATCTCGCCGGCAAGGCGCGCGCTGATCAGCGAACCGGAGCGCTGCGCGGCCTCCACCACCAGGAGACCGATGGACATGCCGGCGATGAGGCGGTTGCGGCGCGGGAAATCGCGTGCACGCGGCTCCCAGCCGAAGGGCATTTCGGAGATCAGCGCGCCGCCGGATTCCACGATCCTTTGCGACAGGGCGATGTTTTCGGGAGGGTAGGGGCGGTCGAGGCCGCCGGCGAAAACCGCGACTGTCCCGCTTTCGAGGCTGTTGCCATGCGCGGCCGCATCTATGCCGCGGGCAAGGCCGGAGACGATGGCATAACCGGCGCGGCCGATCTCCGCAGCCAATGCGCCGGCGAAGCGGATTCCGGAGAGCGAGGCATTGCGTGCGCCGACGATCGAGACGGCAGGCAGTGCGAACACATCCGCGCCACCCATCACGGCCAGCAGCGGCGGCGGACCGGGCATGCGGCGCATGAGCCCCGGATAATCGGGTTCGCCAAGCGCAACCAGACGGGCGCCGGCGGCCTCCGCTGCCGCGAGTTCCGCTTCGGCTCGGGCTGCGGTGCAGATGCGAAGTTCGCGCCGGCCGCCTCTGGCTGCCAGTTCCGGCAACGCATCCAGCGCGGCTTCTGCCGAGCCGAAGCGGTTGATGAGTTCGCGAAAGCCGGCCGGGCCGACATTTTCCGTGCGGATCAGGCGAAGCCAGTTGAGCCGCTGTCGGTCGGACAGGCGTTGTCCGGCCGGCTTGTCCATCAACCCTTGGCTCCGATGCGCGACTCGGTTCCTGCAAGCAGGCGGCCGATATTGGCGCGGTGCTTGATGAAGACCAGCACCGTCATCAGCGCCATGGCAATCGCCGCGTCGGCACGCTGGAACAGAAGGTAGATGGCGATGGGCGCGACCAGCGAGCCCAATAGCGCGGAGAGGGACGAGTAACGTGTGATCGCTGCGACGGCGATCCAGACGGCGGCGAAGATCAGCCCGACCTGCCAGGCCACGGCAAACAACACGCCCGCGTAGGTCGCCACGCCCTTGCCGCCCCTGAAGCCCAGCCAGACTGGAAAGAGATGGCCGAGGAATGCGCCGAAGCCCGCCACGAGGCCAAGGCCCGGCAGCCACGCCTCGACGGCGAGCACAGCGGCGGCGCCCTTCAGGGCATCGAGCAGCAGGGTTGCGGCGGCAAGCCCCCTGCGGCCGGTGCGCAGCACATTGGTGGCGCCGATATTGCCCGAGCCGATCTTGCGCACGTCGCCAAGGCCGGCGGCGCGCGTGATGATCAGTCCAAACGGAATAGAGCCGAGCAGATAGCCCAGCACGAGGGCCGTGCCGACGATCACATAAGACAAGCTGCTCTCCGTCCCCACACCCGGCGCGGCCTGGAGGCCGATCATGCTCCGCCGGAATCTGCCCTAAGCGCCAAATACTGTGCGGCCCGCAACCAGGGTTTGCAAGACCTTGCCCTGGAGTTTCGCGCCCTCGAAGCAGGTGTTTTTGGAGCGCGAGCGGATGTCCGCCTCATGCACGATCCACGGCTCATCGAGCGCGACCCGCACCAGATCGGCTGGTGCGCCGGGTGCAAGCGTACCGCCCGCAAGCCCGAACAGGCGGGAAGGTGCGGTCGACAATGCCTCTACGAGGCGCAGCAGCGGCACGTCGCCATTGTGGTAGAGACGCAGCGCCGCGCCGAGAAGCGTTTCGAGCCCGATCGCACCGGGAGCGGCTTCTGCGAAGGGCAGGCGCTTGGTGTCGACGTCCTGCGGGTCGTGCGAGGAGACGATGATGTCGATCGTGCCGTCGCGCAGCGCCTCGATCATGGCCAGCCGGTCCTCCTCGGCGCGCAGCGGCGGCGACAGGCGGAAGAAGGTTCGGTATTCGCCGATGTCGTTTTCGTTGAGGCAGAGATGGTTGACCGACACGCCGGCGCTCACCTTCGCGCCGTCCGCCTTGGCGCGTGCCACGGCCTCGGTCGCCATGGCCGTCGAAAGACTGGAGGCGTGGTAACGGCCGCGCGTCAGCCGGGCGAGACGAAGGTCTCGCTCCAGGGGGATGATTTCGGCCTCGCGCGGCACGCCGCCCAGTCCGAGCCAGCTTGCGAACAGGCCCTCATTCATCACGCCAGTGCCGCCAAGGTCCGGGTCCTGCGTGTCGCAGGCGACGACCGCATCGAAATCGCGCGCATAGGTCAGCGCCCGGCGCATCATCAGCGCGCTTGCGATGGTGCGGCGGCCCTCGGTGAAGACGACCGCGCCGGCGGCGCGCAGCAGGCCGAACTCGGTCAGTTCCTGTCCTGCCATGTGCCGCGTGATCGCTGCCGCCGGCAGCACGTTGACCGCCGCCGTATCGCGCGCGGTGCGCAGCACGAATTCCACCAGCGCCACATCGTCAATAACGGGATCGGTGTCGGGCATCATCACCAGCGAGGTGACGCCGCCGGCGGCCGCCGCATGGCTCGCCGAGGCGATCGTCTCGCGGTGTTCGGCGCCGGGCTCGCCGATGAAGACGCGGCCGTCCACCAGCCCGGGGATGATCGCATCGCCGCCGCAGTCGATGACCTGCGCATCGCCCGGCGTGCCCTGATTATGTGCCGAGGCGCCCGCCGCGAGGATCTTGCCGTCGCGGATGACGACCGCGCCGCGCTCGTCCAGTCCGCGCGAGGGATCGACCACCCGCGCATTGGTGAAAACGGTCGCGTTCATGGCCGTTCGCCCTCGTTGCGGCGCGGATCGAGCAGCGCTTCCATCACCGCCATTCGCACGGCAACGCCCATTTCCACCTGCTCCTGGATGACGCTTTGCGGCCCGTCGGCGATCTCGGAGGCGATCTCGACGCCACGGTTCATCGGTCCCGGATGCATCACCAGCGCGCCCTCATTGGCGGCTTTCAGCTTCTCGGCGTCGAGGCCGAAATAGCGGAAATATTCGCGCACCGAAGGCACGAAGGCGCCCGACATGCGCTCGCGCTGGAGGCGCAGCATCATCACCACGTCGGCGCCCTTCAAACCTTCCGCCATGGAGGTGAAGACCTGGACGCCCATCCGATCGATGCCGGACGGCATCAGCGTGGAGGGGCCGACGACGCGCACGCGCGCGCCCAGCGCGTTGAGCAGCATGATGTTGGAGCGCGCGACGCGCGAATGCAGCACGTCGCCGCAGATCGCCACGGTGAGCTTGCCGATGTCGCCCAGCGCACGGCGGATGGTCAGCGCGTCGAGCAATGCCTGCGTGGGGTGCTCATGCGCGCCGTCGCCGGCATTGACCACCGAACAGCCGACCTTTTGCGCCAGAAGGGCGGCTGCGCCGGCAGACGCGTGGCGGATGACGAGGATATCCGGCCGCATGGCGTTGAGCGTCATGGCCGTGTCGATCAGCGTCTCGCCCTTCTTCACCGAAGAGCTTGCCACCGACATGTTCATCACATCGGCGCCGAGCCGTTTTCCGGCCAGCTCGAAGGACGACTGCGTGCGCGTCGAGGCTTCGTAGAAGAGGTTGATCTGGGTGCGGCCGCGCAGCGTGGCGAGCTTCTTTTCCGGCTGGCGCGAAACCGCCACGGCCGCGTCGGCGCGGTCGAGCAGCGTTTCGATATCGGCGGGGGAAAGCGGCTGGATGCCAAGCAGGTGGCGGTGGGGGAAGAGGGGCAATGCCGGCGTGTTGCTCATAGCAAGGCGGTGCTATAGGCGGATGCCGGGATGCCCGCAAGCATGGGCGCTCATTCCTTCGGGTTCTCCCCGGAAAAGCTGTGTGCCGCGGCCGTTGCCCTAGGATTGTCGGCAGGGATGTCGCAAGATCGCGCGCAGCAAGCGAAAGACGAGGCTGTTCTGTGACGCATGAGGTAACCAATCAGCCGCCGCCGCTGGCCGGATCGAATGCGTGGCGCGACGATCCTCTGCTGATGGAGATTGCGGGCGGATTGTCGGAGCCGGTGCGGCGCGAGCTCGACCTGCTGGGACGCTTCGTGCGCTCAGCCGAGGCGCTGGAAACCGCGCGGATCGCCAATACGGAAACGCCGAAGCTGCGCACGCATGATCGGCAGGGCCACCGGATCGATCTTGTCGATTTCCATCCCGCCTATCACGCTCTGATGCGCCGCTCCATTGCCTCCGGCCTGCATTGCTCGATCTGGGAAACCGGCGAAGCGGAAAAGGGCAAGCGCCATCAGGCGCGGGGCATGCGCTTCTTCCTCACCGCCCAGCTCGAATGCGGGCATCTGTGCCCGATTACCATGACCAGCGCTTCGCTCGCGGCCCTGATGTCCAATTCGAAGGTTTTTCGCGAATGGGCGCCGCGCGTCGCGACACGCAAATATGACGCCTCGCACAAGCCGCCGGTGGAGAAGGCCGGCCTGACGCTCGGCATGGGGATGACCGAAAAGCAGGGCGGCACCGATGTGCGTGCGAACACCACCCGCGCGGAGCGGATGGGCACCGGCTTCCATCGGCTGACCGGCCATAAATGGTTCATGTCGGCGCCGATGTCCGACGCCTTCCTGATGCTCGCCCAGGCGCAGGAGGGGCTTTCCTGCTTTCTCGTGCCGCGCATCCTCAGCGATGGCAAGAACAATGGCCTTCAGTTCCAGCGTCTCAAGGACAAGCTTGGCAACCGTTCCAATGCCTCCTCGGAGGTCGAGTTTGCCGGCGCCATCGGCGAGATGATCGGCGAGCCGGGGCAGGGCGTGAAGACCATCATGGACATGGTGACGCTGACCCGGCTCGACTGCGCGCTGGCCAATGCCGGCCTGATGCGCGGCGCGCTGGCGGAAGCCGTGCACCACACGCGCCACCGGCGCGTCTTCGGCGAGCGCCTGATCGCCCAGCCGCTGATGCAGCGGGTGCTGGCCGACATGGCGCTCGACGTGGCCGGCGCGACCGCGCTGGCGCTGCGGCTCGCCCGCGCCTTTGACGAGGCGGCCGACGACCGCGAGCAGGCCGCCTTCGCGCGCGCCATGACGCCGGTAGTCAAATATTGGGTCTGCAAGATCGCCCCGCCGCTGATCTATGAAGCGATGGAGTGCCTCGGTGGGAATGGCTATGTCGAGGAGGGCCCGCTGGCGCGCATGTATCGCGAGGCGCCTGTCAACGCGATCTGGGAAGGGTCGGGCAATGTCATGGCGCTCGACGTGCTGCGCGTGCTGAAGCGGGCGCCAAATCTCTTCGACGATGTGCTGGGGGCAATACGGCGCGATCTCGGGCCGGCCGGCAACGGCACTTTCGAGGTGCTGCGCGCGGCGATCGAGATTTCACTGACCGACGAAGGCTCGTCGCGCATCCTGGTAGAGCAACTCGCCATCGCCTCGGCGGCAGCCGAATTGCGGCGCATGGGGGCGGGGCGGATCGCCGACGCCTTCATCGAGACGCGGCTGGCAGGCCAATGGCGCGGCACATATGGCATGCTGCATGCCCGGCACGACGCCCGGGCCATCCTCGAGACGCTCTATCCCGAAGCTGCATAATCCGCGGCGACGCCGAGTGGCCGCCGGCATGCGGGATTTGTCATTATGCCTGCAAAGCGGGCGGGCTGCCTAAAGACCAATCGAGGCCTGCTCAAGAAGCATTCTGGCGGTATGCAAGCTCGCGAAGTTCTTCGCTGATTGCATCAAAATTCACCAAGCCTGTTCCGCTGCACTGGGAGCACGAAGCGAGGGCATCATTGCTGTCGGCAATGTCTTTTGCCGCAACCTTTCCCTTTCCACGGCATACTGGGCACTTAACATTTCGCATGTTCAACGGCCTCACTATCTCTTACAAAGATATACATGACGTTGACTTAATTGAAAACCCGTTATCAGACGGAACGTCTGGGCAGCGACAAGGTTCACATCGCGTGGATCCGGTCCAGCACTCCCTGCAAGATGAATGCCGCCGCAGCGGAATCTATCCGTTCTTCACGTCGGCGGCGTGACACATCCATTTCAAGCAATGCGCGCTCAGCCGCGACCGTCGACAGACGTTCGTCCCAGAAGGCGAAGGGCAAGTCTGAAAGCCGGGCCATATTGCGCACGAAGGCGCGCGAGGCCTGCGCGCGCGGTCCCTCCGTTCCGTCCATGTTGATCGGCAGGCCAATCACCGCGGCGCGCACGCCGTCCTTCGCAAAGGCGGCCAGCATGGCGGCCGCGTCGTCGCCGAATTTGCGCCGGCGAATGACGGGGCGGGGATGTGCGAAGGCGAGCGACCGGTCGGCGACGGCGATGCCAATCGTCTTGGTGCCCAGGTCGATGCCGGCGAGCGTGCCTCCATCCAGAAGGGCGGGGAGATCCTCGATCGTGACGACGGGCAAATTGTCGGTTCCGGGCTTTTGACTTCGGGCCCGCTCGTTCTATCTTCCGCCCCGACTGAAAGCGAGGAGGTTCCCGTGAAAATTACCTGGTTCGGCCATTCGGCATTCGCCATCGAGAGCGGCAAGGCCAAGATCCTGATCGACCCGTTCCTGTCCCACAACCCGTCCTGGGGCAAAGGATGGGAGGAAGCGGCGGAGGGAGCCACCCATGTGCTTCTCACCCATGGCCATGGCGACCATATCGGCGATTCCGTCGCGATCCTGAAGAAGACAGGCGCGATGCTCGTCGCCAATCCGGAAATCTGCGGCTTCCTCACCGCGCAGGGTGTGGATGGCAGCAAGGCAAACCAGGGCAATTTCGGCGGCACTGTCGATTGCGGCGGCTTCACCACCACTTTCGTACACGCGCTGCATTCCTCTTCGATGAAGGGGCCGGACGGGGTGAACGCCTATCTCGGCAATCCCGGTGGCCTGGTGCTGCATTTCCCCGACGACAAGACGCTCTATCACATGGGCGATACGGACATCTTCTCCGACATGGCGCTGATCCAGGAACTGCACGAGCCCGACATCGGCATCGTGCCGATCGGCGACCGCTTCACCATGGGTGGCGCGGTTGCCGCGCTTGCCTGCCGCCGCTTCTTCAAGTTCGAAACCGCCATTCCCTGCCACTACGGCACCTTCCCGATCGTCGACCAGACCGCCGACAAGTTCGTCGATGGGATGGAGGGATCGCAGACGAGGGTCGTGGTGCCGAAGGTAGGCGAGGTGTTCGAGGCCTGAGCACGGGACGGTTCTCTTGCGGTTGCGTGGCGTGCGGTGCCCCGCTATAGGCCGGGGGTGCATTTTGCCGTCTCCCGGAGTGTTCCATGTCCGTCGATCTCGCCACCGTGAAGCGTGTTGCGCGCCTCGCCCGCATCGCCGTCAGCGACGATGATGCCCAGCGCATGACAGGCGAGCTCAACGCGATCCTCGGCTTTGTCGAGCAACTGTCCGAAGTCGATGTCTCGGGTGTCGAGCCGATGACCTCGGTCACACCGATGGACATGCGCAAGCGGCAGGACGGCGTGACCGACGGCAACAAGGCGGAGGATATCGTTGCCAACGCGCCGGCGAGCGAGGATCATTTCTTCGTCGTGCCGAAGGTCGTGGAGTAGGCGCTCGTCGCCGTCTCTAGCCCCTCCATTCGAGAAGTTCTTCCATGACCGACCTGACGAAACTCACCATTGCCGAAGCCCGCGCCAAGCTGCGCGCGAAGGAGATCACCGCCAGCGAACTGACGGAGAGCTACCTGTCGGCGATCGATGCGGCGAATGGCACCTTCAATGCTTATGTCGCGGTCACGCACGACAAGGCGCGCGAAATGGCGAAAGCCTCGGATGCGCGGCTGGCTGCCGGGCAGGGCGGCACGCTGGAAGGCATTCCGCTCGGCATCAAGGATCTCTTCGCCACCGAAGGCATCCACACGCAGGCGGCGAGCCATATTCTCGACGGTTTCAAGCCGCGTTACGAATCCACCGTAACGGCCAATCTGTGGGCCGATGGCGCGGTGATGCTGGGCAAGCTCAACATGGATGAGTTCGCCATGGGCTCGTCCAACGAGACGTCCTATTACGGCCCGGTGAAGAACCCGTGGCGCGCAAAGGGTTCCAACAAGGACCTCGTGCCCGGCGGCTCATCGGGCGGCTCGGCGGCGGCGGTCGCGGCATGGCTCTGCGCCGGGGCGACGGCGACCGACACCGGCGGCTCGATCCGCCAGCCGGCCGCCTTTACCGGCACTGTCGGCATCAAGCCGACCTATGGCCGCTGCTCGCGCTGGGGCACGGTGGCCTTCGCCTCGTCCCTCGACCAGGCCGGCCCGATCGCGCGCGATGTCCGCGACGCCGCCATCCTGCTGCGCTCGATGGCGTCGGTGGACGACAAGGACACGACCTCGGTGGACCTGCCGGTGCCGGACTATGAGGCGGCGTTAGGGGCATCGCTGAAGGGCGTGCGGATCGGCATTCCGAAGGAATACCGCGTCGAAGGCATGCCGGACGAGATCGAAGCGCTGTGGCAGAAGGGCATCGCCTGGCTGAAGGATGCCGGCGCGGAGATCGTCGATATCTCGCTGCCGCACACGAAATACGCGCTGCCGGCCTACTACATCGTCGCGCCGGCCGAGGCGTCGTCCAACCTCGCCCGCTATGACGGCGTCCGCTACGGCCTGCGCGTGCCGGGCAAGGACATTATCGACATGTATGAGAAGACCCGTGCCGCCGGTTTCGGCCGCGAGGTCAAGCGTCGCATCATGATCGGCACCTATGTGCTGTCGGCCGGCTATTACGACGCCTATTACGTGCAGGCGCAGAAGGTCCGCACACTGATCAAGAAGGACTTCGAAGACGCCTTCCATGCCGGCGTGGACGCGATCCTGACGCCGGCTACGCCTTCAGCCGCCTTCGGCATCGCCGATCAGGAAATGGCCTCCGATCCGGTCAAGATGTATCTCAACGACATCTTCACGGTGACGGTGAACATGGCAGGCCTGCCGGGCATAGCGGTTCCTGCCGGTCTGGATTCCGCCGGCCTGCCGCTGGGCCTGCAGCTCATCGGCCGGCCCTTCGGCGAGGAGATGCTGTTCCGCACCGCGCATGCGGTCGAGCAGGCCGCAGGTCGTTTCGCCCCCGAGAAATGGTGGTAGAGGCACAGCCTTCCCAACCATTTACGGCCGCCCGCAGGGCGGAGATCGAGCGTCTTGTCGCCGATACGCGGCGTCTGCGCGGCGACCTTCGCATTTCGGTCGCCCAGACCGACGATGGGCTCGGCATCCACATCGCGCCGATGCGCAATTATTTCGCGGCGGGTTTCCTCGCACTCTGGCTCTGCGGCTGGGCGGCGGGCGAATATTTCGCCATCGGGCAGGTCATGCATGGCGGCATCACCGGTCTTTTTCTGCTGATCTGGCTGGTTCCCTGGACGCTCGCCGGCGCATCGGTGCTATGGCTGATCCTCTGGCAGGTTTTCGGGGTCGAGCGCCTGTTCTTCACCGCCGGCGCGCTGGTGCGCGAGTGGGGCTTGTTCGGGCTCGGCCGTCGGCGTGTCGTGCAGGGCGACGAGATCCATAGCGTCACGATCCAGGGCGGCACCGGAAACGACCTTCTCGGAATGGGTACGATCAAGGTCGCGACCGCGGGGCGGACGCTGCGCATCGGCAACGGCCTTGCCTCCTATGAGGCGGAGCTTGTCGCGGAACTGATCCGGCAGGCCGCGAGCGGGCAGGGTGTCGCCATGCCCGCGGAGGGTGCGGAAGCGGGCTGACGATTCGTGCCTCCCCGCAGGCGCAGCATAGGACGGAGCGCATGTTCTACATCCTTTCAAAGGTGTTCTGGACCTTCGCCCAGCCGCTCAATGCGGCGATCCTGCTCGTCCTGCTGTCGCTGATAGCGGCCATCATGCGCTGGCGCAGGTTGGGCGTGGCGCTGGGTCTGGGCGCCTTCCTCATTCTTTTCCTGTCGGCATGGACCACGCTTGGCGCGCTGATGCTCCATCCGCTGGAGGACCGCTTCAGCCGGCCCGGTCCCACGCCGGCTGCGGTCGCCGGCATCATCGTGCTCGGCGGCGGCTTCGAGGGCGGGGTCAACCGCGTGCGCGGCGGCTATGAGCTCAATGCCAGCGGCGACCGGTTCGTCGAGACGGCGATCCTCGCGCGGCGCTATCCGTCGGCACGCGTCGTGGTGACGGGCGGCAGCGGGTCGCTGATGCTGGAGGGCGAGGCGGATGCCGATACGGCGCCGCGCCTGCTGGAAGCGCTGGGCGTGGCGCGTGAGCGCATGGTACTGGAGGACAGGTCGCGCAATACGGCGGAAAATGCCAGTTTCACCCGCGCGCTCGTCGAGCCCGTGCAAGGCGAGACATGGCTGCTCGTGACATCGGCCTTCCATATGCCGCGCGCCGTCGCGCTGTTCCGCAAGGCCGGCTTCGCCGTCACCGCATGGCCGGCGGATTACCGCACATCCGGCGCCGAGCGGCTGGGACTGGCGGAGGACAACATCCACGATTCCCTTCAGAACACCACGCTCGCCATCCGCGAATGGATCGGCCTCGCCGCCTACCGGCTGACGGGCCGCATCGACGAGATACTCCCGTCGCCCCGATGAAACGGCACGAAGCGCCGCTATTTAGACATGGGTGTTGACGGAAGGTTAATGGATATTGCCGAACAAGATATTGATTTTATTAAAGCTCTCATCACGCGAGCCTTGCGTTTGACGCATACGTGCCTTGAATCCGCCCTTTTCCCATTGCGGCGCCGTGGCGATTTCGCTACATGCCGCGCCCATTGATGGCCGCCCCTCCGGGCGGCTTGATACTATGATGGGAAATCATGGACGAAACCGTTCAGAAATCCTGCTGGGGCGTTACCGCCAAGGCAGTAATCGGAATTGCCGGCCTCATGCTGTTGGCATGGCTCGCAACCGGGGCCGAGACGACTGCCGTCGTCACGGCGGCGGCAGGCTGAAGCCTTCAAGCCAGTATGATCAGGATCAAGGGCGCGGCCGCAAGCTGCGCCTTTTTTCATGCGGCAAGGAACCTATTTGCACTTGGTAGCGATCAGGGGTCTAAGATCGCCTCGTGACGCCGCAGGACCAGAGCATGTTTCTTTCCGTATTCGACCTCTTCAAGATCGGTATCGGCCCGTCGAGCTCCCACACGATGGGACCGATGAACGCCGCGGCGCTGTTCCTCGACGAAATCCTCAGTGGTGAGTGGCCGCGCCCGTCCGGCGCGCAGGTGAAGCGGCTTGCAGCCAGCCTGCACGGCTCGCTCGCCTTCACCGGCATCGGCCATGGAACGGACCGCGCCGTCATCCTCGGCCTCGATGGCGCCAATCCGACGACGATCGACCCGGACGAGGTGGATGGGAGGCTGGCGCGCATCCGCGCTGCCCGCAAGGTGACGCCCGAGGGCCACCCCGCCTATGATTTCGACCCAGAGACCGATCTGGTGATGGACCGCAAGCAGCCGCTGCCTGGCCACGCCAACGGCATGATCTTTTCGGCGCTCGATGCCGATGGCCGGGTGCTGCTGCGCCGAATCTATTATTCGATCGGCGGCGGCTTCGTTGTCGGCGAGGAGGAGCTTCAGCGCATCAAGGCCGAAGGACCGCTGCGCGGCAGCCATGCCGACAAGGTTCCCTATCCCTTCGCAAATGCGCGCGAGATGCTGGCCATGGCCGCGCGCAGCGGGCTTTCCGTCGCCGGAATGAAGCGCGCCAACGAGGAGCGGGTCATGAGCCGCGCCGAGCTGGATGCGCGGCTCGATGCGGTCTGGGCAGCCATGAGCGACTGCATCGCGCGCGGGCTCAGCCAGGAGGGCATCATGCCCGGCGGGCTGAAGGTAAAGCGCCGCGCGCGCCAGCTTCACGACAAGCTCAATGACGCGTGGAGCCGCAACCTCCCCAATCCGCTGCTCGCCAATGACTGGCTCTCCATCTATGCGATGGCGGTCAATGAGGAGAATGCCGCTGGCGGGCGCGTGGTGACCGCGCCGACGAACGGTGCCGCAGGCGTCATTCCCGCCGTGCTGCGCTACTGGCTGCATTTCCACGTCGAGGCGAGCCCGGAAAGCATTCGCGACTTCCTGCTGACGGCTGCGGCGATCGGCGGCATCATCAAGCACAATGCCTCGATCTCCGGCGCCGAGGTGGGCTGCCAGGGCGAGGTGGGTTCCGCCTCCGCCATGGCGGCCGCCGGGCTCTGCGCCGTGATGGGCGGCACGCCGGCGCAGGTGGAGAATGCGGCGGAAATCGCGCTGGAGCATCATCTCGGCATGACCTGCGATCCGGTCGGCGGGCTCGTGCAGGTGCCCTGCATCGAGCGCAATGCGCTGGGCGCGGTGAAGGCGGTGACGGCCGCCTCGCTGGCGATCAAGGGCGACGGCACGCATTTCGTACCGCTCGACGCGGCTATCGAGACCATGCGCCAGACCGGCCTCGACATGAACGAACGCTACAAGGAGACCAGCCAGGGCGGGCTGGCTGTGAATGTCGTGGAATGCTGACGGCTTCCCGCCTGTGGACAGGCCGCATCGCGGTTGACCGGAGGCGCTGGCGGGCCTAGCTCATTTCCAATGTCGCTCAATCTCATCAAGCTTTGTGTCGGCGCGGACAGTGTCGAGGACCTCGAAGAGTGGATCGCCTTCCGCCTCGATGAGAAGCGCCAGGCCGGCGAGCCGGTGGAACAGTTCCACACCACCCGCATGGTGCCCAAGCGCGCCGAGGAGCTTCTGGCCGGCGGTTCGCTCTACTGGGTTATCAAGGGCTCGGTGCAATGCCGGCAGCGCCTGCTCGACATCCGCCCCTTCACCGATGCCGAGGGCATCCATCGCTGTCATCTGGTGCTGGAGCCGACAGTGATCCGCACGGGCTGGCAGCCGCGCCGCGCCTTCCAGGGCTGGCGCTATCTCGAACCGAAGGATTCGCCCGCCGACATGCGCGACGGCGAGGATATCGCGACGCTGCCGCCCAAGCTGCGCGGGGAACTGGCCGAACTCGGCCTTCTGTGACCGCTCCCGGCCTTGTGCACTTGCATGTGATCTGCCTGCGCCACATGTTTGATTCATGACGGATTCCAAGCCTCCCGCAAAGCGCGGTACCACGCCCGTTGAAACGCGTTCGGACAGCGGCGAGATCGCCGCCTTCCTGCGGCAGGCGCGCGCCGTGATGGCGACGCCCGGCAATGCGTCAGGCCGGCTCGTGCTTGCGCTCGACGCCACGATGAGCCGCCAGCCCACCTGGGATCTTGCCTGCGAACTTCAGGGCCAGATGTTCGATGCGGTGGGCAATGCCGAGAGCCTTTCGGTTCAGCTCGTTTATTTCCGCGGGCATGGCGAATGTCGCGCCTCGCGCTTCGTGCGCGACACGCGCGCACTGAAAAGCCTGATGACGCAGATCGACTGCCGCGGCGGCCATACGCAGATCGGCAAGGTTCTGTCGCATGCGCTGCGCGAGACGGCCCGCCAGAAGGTAGCCGCGCTCGTCTATATCGGCGACGCGATGGAAGAGAAGGTGGACGATCTCGCCGCCAAGGCCGGCGAGCTCGGGCTGCGTGGCGTTCCCGTCTTCATGTTTCAGGAAGGCACGGAGCCGGGCGCGGAGACCGCCTTCCGCGAGATTGCGCGCCTGTCGCGCGGCGCATGGTTCCGCTTCGACCGCAATGCGGCGGCGAACCTCGCAAAGCTGCTGTCGTCCATCGCCATCTTCGCCACCGGCGGCCTGAAGGCGCTGGAGGCGCGGGGCAGGGCGGAGGACAGGCTGATGCTCGAACATCTGTCGGGCAAGAAGCGATGACGTTTCTTTTCTATGCGGCCGCGGTGGTCCTGACGGTTGCGCTTCTGTCCATGGTCTTCATGCGGGCAAGCCCGACCCGACTTGCCGATAGCGTGCGGCTGGTGGGACCGGCCGTGCTGGGGCTCGGCGGCGTCGTGCTGCTGCTTATTGGCCGTGCGGGCATGGGCGGAATGCTGCTTTCGGGCGCGCTTGCCTGGTACATGTCCGCTCGCGCGCGGCGCAATGCCCGTCCGCAGCCCGGCCAGCGCTCGCATGTGCGGACGGCGGCGCTGGAAATGGAACTCGACCACGACAGCGGCGGGTTGCAGGGGCTGGTGCTGGCGGGGCGCTTCGAGGGCAGGGAGCTTGCCGAGCTCGACCTGCCGCAGCTTCTTGCATTGCGGCAGGAACTGGCGGGCGACGGCGAAAGCCTACAGCTTCTTGAAACTTATCTTGACGGGCGATTTGCCGCCTGGCGCGACGACACGCATCCGGATGACGGCGACCGGCTGCGTGCAGCGCCAGCTTCTGGCGCCATGACTGAGGAGGAGGCCTACAAGATCCTTGGTCTTGAGGCGGGTGCCTCCACGGCGGAAATTCGCAAGGCCCACCGCCGCCTTATGCAGCGCCTGCACCCCGATCTCGGCGGTTCGTCCTTTCTGGCTGCCCGCATCAACGAAGCCAAGGACATTCTGCTGGGTGGTCAACGCTAGCTCTCCTTCGACGCGAGACGGACCGGAAGACCGGGCAAACGGAAACTACTGCTGCAACACGGCATAGCAGGCGACACGCTGCTTCTTGAGCGCGCCGCAGGCATCCCACGCCGCATTCTTCGAATTGAAGCCGGCATAGCGGGCGCGATGATAGCGAACGCCGTCCTTCACGAAGGGCTCGGTGAAGGGCGTGCGACCGGCGAGGATGCGGGCATGTTCGGCCGCCGTGCGCGACAGGAGGTCGAGCGCATCCGATTCACTTCCGGCGGATGCGATCTGGATCACCCAGCCATGGATGGGCGCGGTGGTCGAGCTCGTTTCGACGGTATCGATATCGCCTTCGCCGATTTCTTCCTGCATGGGCATGGACGGCCGCGCCGCCGGGACGATCGCGGCGGTGGTCATCCGTTCCGGCGCCGCGAAGGCGCTGGCGACGGTTTCGGTCGGACGGGAGTCCGGCGTCGGTGCATTGCGCCTCGGCAGGGCGAGCGCGGATGCGATTGCCGCAGGGGCGGTCGGCGCGATCTCGTTGCGGTCGATCGGCGCGTGCGCCACCAGGGCGCCGCCGCCGCGCGTCGATGCCTTGGGCAGGTATTCGCGCAGGAGCGCGGCCATCTGGTCGTCGCGGCTGCGGCCGGACTTTCCACCCATCACGACAGCCACCACATTGCGTCCGCCGGCCTGCACGGAGGTTGCGAGGTTGAAGCCCGAGGCGCGCGTATAGCCGGTCTTGATGCCATCCACGCCTTCGATGCGGCCGAACATGCGGTTGTGCGTGTTGATGCGCTGCTTGCCGTAGTTGAAGCCGCGCGTCGAGAAATAGGAATAATATTGCGGGAAGTGCTCGCGCAGCGCGATAGACAGCACCGCGAGGTCGCGCGCGGTGGTCTTCTGCGCCGTGTTGGGCAGGCCGTGGGCGTTGCGGAAGGTAGTACTGCCCATGCCGAGGCTACGCGCCCGCGCGGTCATGCGCTGGGCGAAAGCCTGTTCCGAACCGGCCAGCATCTCGCCGACGGCGGTGGCGACGTCATTGGCCGAACGGGTGATCAGCGCATAGATGGCGGTCTCGACGGGAATGGCGCCGCCAGCCTTCACGCCAAGCTTTGTCGGCGGTTCAGCGGCTGCGTTCTTGGAAAAGGGAACGGGCGTGCTCTTGTTCACGCGCCCGGCGGCCATCGCCTCGAACAGCATGTAGAGCGTCATCATCTTGGTCAGCGAGGCGGGATAGCGCGCGGCATCGGCATTGCGCGCATAGAGCGTCTTGCCCGTGCGTGCGTCGATCACGATCGCGGCATATTTGGAATTCGCTTCGGCGGCCGGTGCGGCGCCTGCCAGAATACCCATGGCCAGAACGGTCGCTACGGCCGCTTTCGTGATGGAGGCCGTCCGCTTGACGGCGAATGCAAACGCCTGACGCACTGTCACACCCTTGTCTTTTCTATGCTTCTTGCACGCGGGCGTGTTTCCGCCCTGATGGACAGAGGCTAGGGAAATGCCGTTACCAATCCGTTTATGGTAAGCGGCCCGTTCACTATTTCCGGGTGAATTCGTTCAAATTTGCCGGAGTTTTCGCATTGCGGGCGCTCACCCAGCGGAAGCGTGCTTGACATTTTGTGCAGTGCACACTAAATGGTGTGCATCGCAACAATAGTGCGCTACCAATCCGAAAAGGACAGTCATCATGGCCTCGTTCGAGGATGCCGGCAAATTCGGCAAGGAATTCATGGATAGCGGTCTGACCAGCTTCGCCGCCGTGACCAAGAGCATGCAGACCATTGCCACCGAGGCGAGCGAATTCGCCCGGAGCAGCTTTGAAAACGGTTCGGCGGCAGTCGAGAAGATGATCTCGGCCAAGTCGCCCGATAAGGCTTTCCAGGTGCAGGCGGACTACGCCAAGAGCGCCTACGAGGCTTTCGTGGCGCAGGCGACCAAGATGGGCGATCTCTACGCTGCCATGGCGAAGGATGCCTACAAGCCGTTCGAGGCGATTGCCGCCAAGGCCAAGTAAGCCGCGCAAGCAAATTTGAATGAAGGCCCGCCGGCCCACGCCGGCGGGCCTTTTTGCGTTTCATGGCTGCATTCGCGCCGGACAAGGCCGGGGACAGGCACTCAAAATCCCGGTTTCTTGCCAGGCCGCCATATTGTCTCTGCCATAGAAGGGCTTAAAATCCCGAGTCAAATACCTACATGAGGCTTTGCCGCAGTCCGTCGCGGCGAGCCAAGCAAAGATGCCGGGGAAGACATGAAGTTAATCGTGGCCACGATGCAGGATGGCGACGAAGGCGCTAACGGCGGCGGAACCGGGCGTGGGACGGCGGTCATCACCCGTACGCGGGCGAAGACGAAGAAGCCCAGCCTCTATCGGGTACTGATCCTCAACGATGATTACACCCCGATGGAATTCGTGGTTCACGTGCTGGAGCGTTTTTTCCAGAAGGACCGTGATGCCGCCACACGCATCATGCTGCATGTTCACAATCACGGCGTCGGGGAGTGCGGCGTCTATACATTCGAAGTGGCCGAGACCAAGGTGTCGCAGGTCATGGATTTTGCCCGTCAGCACCAGCATCCGCTGCAATGCGTGATGGAAAAGAAGTGAAGTACCGTCGCATGGCATGAGCCAGGTCGCGACGGAGAAGGAGCGAGGTTCTGAATGCCGGCTTTCTCCCAAGGCCTCGAAAGGGCGCTACACCAGGCCCTCACATTGGCGAACGAGCGCCATCACGAATATGCGACGCTGGAGCATCTACTGCTCGCACTGATCGACGACAATGACGCGTCGGCGGTCATGCGCGCCTGCAATGTCGACATCGACGATCTGCGTCGCACCGTACTGACCTATATCGATAGCGAACTGGACAATCTGGTGACCGGCTATGACGAGGATTCCAAGCCGACGGCCGGTTTCCAGCGCGTCATCCAGCGCGCGGTGATCCACGTCCAGTCGTCCGGCCGCGACGAGGTGTCCGGTGCCAACGTGCTCGTGGCGATCTTTGCCGAGCGCGAGAGCCATGCCGCATACTTCCTGCAGGAACAGCAGATGACCCGCTACGACGCGGTCAACTATATCAGCCATGGCATCGCGAAGCGCCCCGGCGCCGGCGAGGCCCGTTCGCCGCGCGGCGCGGAGGACGATGCCGCCGGCAACGCGTCGGAAGGCGCGGAGGAGGGAGCCAAGAAGAAGCAGCAGGATGCGCTGACCGCCTATTGCGTCAACCTCAACGTGAAGGCGCGGGCCGGCAAGATCGACCCGCTGATCGGCCGTGCTTCCGAGATCAACCGGACGATCCAGGTCCTGTGCCGCCGCTCCAAGAACAACCCGCTTTATGTGGGCGATCCGGGCGTCGGCAAGACGGCGATCGCCGAGGGGCTGGCCAAGCGCATCGTCGAGGGCGACGTGCCTGAAGTGTTGCTCGACGCGACTATCTTCGCGCTCGACATGGGCACGCTGCTCGCTGGCACGCGCTATCGCGGCGACTTCGAGGAGCGGCTGAAGCAGGTCGTGAAGGAACTCGAGGAGTATCCGGGCGCGGTTCTGTTCATCGACGAGATCCATACGGTGATCGGTGCCGGCGCGACTTCGGGCGGGGCGATGGATGCGTCCAATCTGCTCAAGCCGGCTTTGTCGTCAGGTGCGATCCGCTGCATCGGCTCGACCACCTACAAGGAGTTCCGCCAGTTCTTCGAGAAGGACCGCGCGCTGGTGCGGCGCTTCCAGAAGATCGACGTGAACGAGCCGACGGTGGACGACGCCATCGAGATCATGAAGGGGCTGAAGCCCTATTTCGAGGACTTCCACAAGGTCAAGTACACCAACGACGCCATCAAGGCGGCGGTGGAGCTTTCCGCGCGCTACATCAATGACCGCAAGCTGCCCGACAAGGCGATCGACGTGATCGACGAGACGGGTGCGTCGCAGATGCTGGTGCCCGAGAACAAGCGCAAGAAGACGATTTCCGTGAAGGAAATCGAGGAAACCATCGCCACGATGGCCCGCATTCCGCCCAAGACCGTGTCGGCCGACGACGAGAAGGTGCTTGCCACCCTCGAAGAGGAGCTCAAGCGCGTCGTCTACGGACAGGATACCGCCATCACCGCGCTGTCCTCGGCGATCAAGCTGGCGCGTGCCGGCCTTCGCGAGCCGGAGAAGCCGATCGGCTCCTACCTATTCTCCGGCCCGACCGGCGTCGGCAAGACCGAGGTTGCCAAGCAGCTTGCCGCCTCGCTCGGGGTGGAGCTGCTGCGCTTCGACATGTCGGAATATATGGAGCGGCACACGGTCAGCCGCCTCATCGGTGCGCCTCCCGGCTATGTCGGCTTCGACCAAGGCGGCCTGCTGACCGACGGCGTCGACCAGCATCCGCATTGCGTGCTGCTGCTCGACGAAGTCGAGAAGGCGCATCCTGACCTGTTCAACATCCTGTTGCAGGTGATGGATCACGGCAAGCTGACGGACCACAACGGCAAGCAGATCAGCTTCCGCAACGTGATCCTGATCATGACGACCAATGCCGGCGCGTCCGACATGGCCAAGCCCGCCATCGGCTTCGGTTCGTCGAAGCGCGAGGGCGACGACGTGGAGGCGATCAACCGCCTCTTCTCGCCGGAGTTCCGCAACCGTCTGGATGCGATCATCCCGTTCGGCTCGCTGCCGGTGCCGGTGATCCATCAGGTGGTGCAGAAGTTCGTCATGCAGCTCGAGGCGCAGCTTTCCGAGCGTGGCGTCATCTTCGACCTGTCGCCAGAGGCGATCGCCTGGCTGGCGGAGAAGGGCTATGACGAACGCATGGGCGCCCGTCCGCTAGGCCGCGTCATCCAGGAGCACATCAAGAAGCCGCTGGCCGACGAGGTTCTGTTCGGGCGGCTGCGCAAGGGTGGCACGGTCCGCGTGACCGTCGCGCCGGGCGAAGACGGCAAGCCTGCGCTCAAGCTCGATCCGGTTGCCGACGAGGTTCGGGTCCAGCCGAAGAAGGAAGAGCCCGAGGACCGTCCGCAGAAGCGCAAGGCAGCGCCGAAGAAGCCTTCCAGGGCAAAGGCGAAGGTCGGCGCCAAGGCTGCGGACAAGCCGGGCGATGCGCCCAAGCGCAGCACGGTTCCGCAGCTCCCGCGCAAATAGGCGCAAGGCGGCATCTTTCTGAAAAGGGCGCGGTTTCTACCGCGCCCTTTTTGTTTGCGTGGAATCCCTTACGCCGCTTTCCTCACGCGGAAGTGGAGGAAGATGGGCGCGACGCGCGTATCTGCGACGACCGGCTCGCGGGCGGCGATCTCGGCGCTGGCGCGGGGTTCGCCGAGCTTTTCGAGCGTCAGGCCGGCTGCCACGATCATGTCGACCCAGTCGGCGAGCGTGCGGTGGAAGCGCGGCACCTGAAACGGCGTCAGGCCGCTCCGCTCCGCTTCGGGGATGGTGGAGAAGGTCCAGCTCTCGACCTCGCCATCCGTGCGCCGGAAATAGTCGGCGACCTCGACCGCAACCGGCTCGCCCGCTGCATCGCGGATGTTGCGACGCTTCGGCGGGACGAAGCAGGGATGCAGGATCGAGAACTGGAAGAAGCCGCTGGGCCGCAGCACGCGGTGCACCTCCCGCAACGCCTTCGCCTGATCGGGCATGTCCATCATCGCCATGAATGACGCGGCGAAGTCGAATGAGCTGTCCGTGAAGGGCAAAGCGAGCGCGTCGGCAAGCTGATATCCGATACCGCGCGGGTCCTCCGCTTCGCTTGCACGCGCATGGGCGATGAAGGTCGGCGCGATGTCGATCGCCTGCATCACTGCGCCGTGTTCAGCCAGTCGGCGCGTATTGGTGCCTTCGCCGCAGCCGATGTCGAGTCCATGAAGCCCACGAACGGGCGGCAGCATGTCGAGAAAGGCGGGCGTGTTCAGCGCATCGCGATAGACGTCATGCCCGGTGCGCGACAGGCGCGTCCAGGTTGCGGCGTTCCCCTCCCAATAGCGTCCCACGTCTTCAGATTTCACCGTGACCTCCTCCTGGAATGATGCTTTGGATCTGCATGGACCGTGGCGGGGGGCGCCCGCCTGTGCTATGCGCCTGCCGCGATGCAAGAGCGCGAGACTGACGACATGCCAGCCGGCGCCCCGGCTCCCCGCGATTACCTGCTCTGGTTCCTTCGGGGCACGCGGGCAGCTTTGTCCATACCTGCATTCATCCTCTATTCCAGCTTCATCGGCTTTGCCGCGCTCGCCATGGAAGCGGGGCTGACGGTGACGCAGACGGTGTTCATGACCGCCGTCGTATGGGCCCTGCCGGGCAAGGTCGTGCTCATCGGCGCGATCATGGCGGGTAATTCCCTGCCGGCGGCGACATTCGCGGTCACCTTATCCTCGGTGCGCCTCTCGCCCATGGTCGTGGCGCTCGTTCCCGAAATCCGTACGCCCGCGACGCGGCGCTGGGTGCTGCTGCTCCTCTCGCATTTCGTTGCCGTGACCTCATGGGTCATCGCGATGGAGCGGGCGCGTATGGTGCCGCCTGCGATGCGCACCGTTTGGTATGGCGGCGTAGGCTCCAGCATCGTCTTCGTGAACATGCTCGTCGTCGTGGCCGTGTTCGCCTTTGCGCGCGAATTGCCGCCGGTCGTGTCGGCGGCACTGCTGATGCTCACGCCGCTCTATTTCCTTACGTCGCTGTGGAGTTCCGCGCGCGAGCGGGCAGGGCACGTGGCCATGGTGCTGGGCCTGTTCCTCGGTCCGCTCATCTCGCTGGTCACGCCGGAATTCAGCCTGCTTGCCACAGGCCTGATTGGCGGGACAGCCGCCTTCCTCTGGCACCGCGCGACACGAAGGCGGCGTGCCCCATGACCTTCACTTCCTTCGATGCCTGGTGGTGGCCCTATGTCTTCATTCTCGTCGCGGGATGGCTGGCGACGGATAGCTGGCGCTTCCTCGGCGTGCTCATCGGCGACAGGATGTCGGACGATTCCGATGCGATCGTCCTCGTGCGGTCGATCGCGACCGCGCTGGTGGCGGCGGTGATCGCCGGGCTCGTCGTGTCGCCCTCAGGCGAGCTCGCCAATGCGCCGCTGCTCTTGCGGATTGGCGCGACCGTCATCGGCTTCGCCGCCTATCTCTTGGCGGGCAAGCGGATGGTCGCGGGGCTTCTGGCCGGCGAGGCGGTGCTGGTCGCCGGCCTGCTGCTGTTCTGAATCAGCCCAGTTTCGCCAATGCGGCGCGGATCTTGTCGGCATTGGCGGCGAGCACCGCTGCGTCTTCCATCTTCGCGCCATGCGGCCCCTGTGGCACGCCTTCGAAGCGGGGGACCACATGGAAATGCAGGTGGTAGACGGTCTGGCCGGCTGCCGGCTCGTTGAACTGGTAGACCGCCACGCCGTCGGAGCCGAAGGCGTCCTTCACTGCCAGCGCGATCTTCTGCGTCGTGGCGATGACGCGCGCCAGTGTCGCCGGCTCGGCGTCGAGCAGGTTGCGCGAGGGCGCCTTGGGCAGAACCAGCGTGTGGCCGTCCGCCACCGGCATGATGTCCATGATCGCAACCGTGGCGTCGTCCTCAAAAACCTTCTGCGACGGAAGCTCGCCGCGCAGGATCTTGCCGAAGATGTTGGAGGGATCGTAGGCGGTCGACATGGCGGGCTCCGGAAGCGAATGGCGAATAGTGAGTAGCGAATAGTGGGGGAGAGGTCCACCTGTCGGTTATTTCCCCAATCCCTATTCGCTTTTCCGAAACGGCCCGTGGGCAGAGAGGTAGTCGCCGATCTCGGCGACCTCGTGCCGTTCGCGCTCCAGATAGTCGGCCACGGCGCGCCGCAATCCGGGGTGGCCGATATGGTGGGCGGAGTGGGTCGTCACCGGCATGTAGCCGCGCGCCAGCTTGTGCTCGCCCTGCGCGCCGGCCTCGACGATCTTCAGGCCGCGTGCGATCGCGAAGTCGATCGCCTGATGGTAGCAGACCTCGAAATGCAGGAAGGGGTGGTCCTCGATGCAGCCCCAGTTGCGGCCGAAAAGCGTATCGGAGCCGATGAAATTGATCGCGCCGGCAATATAGCGGCCATTGCGCCTGGCCATGACCAGGAGGACATCGTCGGCCATGCGCTCGCCGATGAGCGAAAAGAAGGTGCGGGTGAGATAGGGCCGCCCCCATTTGCGCCCGCCTGTATCCATGTAGAAGGCGAAGAAATCGTCCCAGACCGCCTCGGTCAGGTCGCTTCCGGTCAGGTGGTCGATTTCGATGCCGCCTTCCAGCGCGGCGCGGCGTTCCTTGCGCAGCGCCTTGCGCTTGCGCGAGGCGAGCGTTTCGAGGAAATCCTCGTAGCTGCCATATCCTTCATTGTGGAAATGGAATTGCTGGTCGGTCCGATGCAGGAAACCGGCGGTTTCCAGCAGCGCCGCTTCCTGCGCGGTGGTGAAAGTGACATGCGCGGACGATACGCCCAGCTGTTCCGCCAGCGTCTTGATGCCTTCGGCAAGCGCGAACTGCACCGCTTCGGAGGAAGCACCCTCGCGCGCCAGAAGCCTTGGTCCGGTTGCGGGTGTGAAGGGCACGGCCACCTGGAGTTTTGGATAGTAGCGTCCGCCGGCGCGCTCGAAGGCGTCCGCCCAGCCGTGGTCGAAGACATATTCGCCCTGGCTGTGCGACTTCAGATAGCAGGGCACCGCGCCGAGCAGCGTGCCGTCCGGCGCGTCCAGCCGCAGATGCTGCCCGAGCCAGCCGGTCTTGCGGGTGGCGCAGCCGCTGTCTTCCAACGCGGACAGGAAGGCGTGGGACAGGAAAGGGTTGTAGGGAGCGGTTCCGTTCCGCGCCGCGCCGGCCAGCGTGTTCCACTGGTCGGGCGGGAAGTCGGCCAGCGTGGTCGTGACGCGCATCGCGATCTCGCCGCCCGCAGGCATGTTGAGGCCGTTCATCGCGACTCTTTCCGGCATTGACGCATGCCGCGATAGTTATGCCCTGTCTTGTGCGATGCAAGATGCCGCGTCAGATCGTGTCGGGGTTGAAGCCTTCGAATGTCATCTGGTCAGCATGGCGCCGTGTCGCCTCGCGCCCCGCTTCGTCGCGCACCGTCCAGGTGATTACCGGCATTGCGAGCTTTTCGCGCAGCGTGGTGACGAAGGGATTTGGCAGGTCGGCCCAGTTGAACGATGCGAAGGAGATGCCGTGGGCGAGCATGGAGAAATGCGCCTCCAGTTCGGCAGGTCCGGCCTTCCATGCGGTGAGGCCGGCGGGAATACCGGCCGCGTCGGTTGCGAAACGGCGCACCAGCCAATGGTCGAACGACATGATCGCGGCCTTGCCGGAATAATTGCGCAGCAGCGCGGCAACGGCGGCGACCAGCCCGTCATCGTGCCCTTCGATGCCCTTGAGCTCGATCACCAGCGGCACGCGCCCGGCCACGCGCTCCAGCATTGCCGCCAGCGTGGGGATGCGGTCCTGCGTGCCGCCGACCGGAAGCGCATGGAGTTCGGCGCTCGTCAACGCATGCACATTGCCTTCGCGGCCGGTCAGGCGCTTGAGTTCGGCATCGTGGAAGACCACGGGCACGCCGTCCTTCGCCAGATGCACGTCGCACTCGATCGCGAAGTTCTTTTCCGCCGCGGCGTCGAATGCCGGGAGCGTGTTTTCCCAGCAGGTGCGGTTCAGGTCGTGATAGCCGCGATGGGCAATCGGCCGGGCGGTGAGCCAGGAGAGGTCGGTCATGTCAGCGATCTGTCACTTGCATTCGATGATGGCTTCGATCTCGACCGGTGCGTCGAGCGGGAGGCTGGCGACGCCGACGGCGGATCGCGCATGCTGGCCTGCTTCGCCGAAGACTTCCGCCAGCAGGTCGGAAGCGCCGTTGGCGACGAAGTGCTGCTGCGTGAAACCGGGCGCGGATGCGACGAAGACGGTGATCTTCACGATGCGTGCGACCGAATCGAGACTGCCGAGCGCGGCCTTGGCCTGCGCGAGAATGTTGATGGCGCATTGGCGGGCGGCATCCTGCCCGGTGGCTACGTCGAGATCGGCTCCCACGAGCCCGGTGGACGCAAGCTTGCCGTCGCGCAGGGGGAGTTGGCCCGCGGTAAAGAGCAGGTTGCCGCTGCGCATGAAGGGCACGTAGTTGGCGGCCGGCGCGGCCGGCGCCGGCAAGGCGATGCCCATCTCCGCAATCCTGGGTTCGATCGATCCGCTCATCCGCTGCTCCTGTGTTGGCTGCCTTGTGACGGGCCTGTTTTCGTCTCGCTTCCGCCACGACTTCGTCTATTGTGCTACACGCGCCGTGCCCGGCTCCCAAGACATATCGGAGAAATTGCCTGATGCGCAGAATGCGCCTGCTTACCCTGGCCCTCGCGACCGCATTCGCGGGGCCCGCCGCCGCGCAGACCCTGCTGCCGCACCGCGCAGTCTACGATCTGGTGCTCGACCAGGCGTCGGACCGCTCCGGCATAACGGGGATCGCAGGCCGCATGGTCTACGAGTTCGAGGGTTCGGCCTGCGAGGGCTACACCGTCAATTTCCGCTTCGTGACCCGTATCGATACGGATGAAGCATCACGGCTGAGTGACATCCAGACCTCGAGCTACGAGGATGGCGAGGGCAAGAAGTTCGATTTCGTGTCGAAATCCTTCATTGACCAGCAGCCGGACAAGGAGGTCAAGGGCAAGGCGCAGATGGATGCTTCCGGCACAGATGTGAAGCTGGAGAGGCCGGAACGCCGCGAGCTCGAGCTTGAAAGCACCAAATTCCCGACCCAGCACCTGATCGACCTGATCAAGCGCGCCAAGGCGCATGAGAATTTCTACGAGGCGACCATTTTCGACGCATCGGAAGATGCCGACCGCCTGATGACCACCACGGTCGTGATCGGCCGCGAGACGCCGGTGTCGGCGAATGACCCGGAAAAGAACCCGATGGGCGACATCGCCAAGGATGGCTTCTGGCCCGTGGACATGGCCTATTTCGACCTGTCGAAGGGCAATGGCGACGAAGTTCCCTCCTATCGGATTTCCTTCAAGCTGCACGAATCCGGCATCACCCGCGATCTGGTCATGGATTACGGCGACTTCTCCATAAAGGGGAAGCTCGTCAATCTGGCGCTGCTGGACAAGCAGGAAGGCGAATGCAAGCGGTAGCTGGCCGCAGGTCGGCACTGCTGATCGCCGGCGCACTGGCCGCGAGCGGCTTCTGCTCGCCGGCAATCGCGCGCAATGTGTGCACCGTCGTGGCGAATGCAGCGACAGGCGCCGTGCTGGTGCGGGAAGGGGATTGTGCGACGCGCGTGACACCCGCCTCGACCTTCAAGGTGCCGCTTGCGCTGATCGGCAGCGACGCCGGATTCCTGCGCGGTGCCGATGCGCCCCTGCTCGAAATCGCACCGGGCGAGCCCGATTGGGGCGGTCCGGCATGGAAGCGGCCGGTCGATCCTGCAAGCTGGATGCGCCATTCCGTCGTCTGGTATTCGCAGCGAATCGCCAAGGATGTCGGCGCTCGGCGCCTTGCCGGATATGCCCGGTCCTTCGGCTATGGAAATGCGGATTTCAGCGGCGATCCGGGCAAGGATAACGGGCTGGAACGCGCCTGGATCAGCTCTTCGCTGAAGATATCGCCCGACGAGCAGGTGGCTTTCCTGCGCCGGCTCGTCAACAGGGAGCTTCCGGTCGATGCGTCGGCCTATGCGCTGGCCGACGCCATCGTGGAAACGACGCCGGCGGCCGGCTGGACCATCGCCGGCAAGACCGGCTCGGCCTATCCGCGCCGCGCCGACGGCTCGTTCGACCGCAGCCGCGGCTGGGGCTGGTTCGTCGGCTGGGCGCGGCGGGACGGCGCAACGCTCGTCTTTGCACGCCTCGACCAGGATGAGCGCCGCCATGAACGGTCTGGCGGGCTGCGGGCGAAGGAGGCGTTTATCGCCGCCTGGCCGGCAACGATTGCAGGTGGCGCGCGCTAGCCTTGCCAAGGCGGCGCAATCCATGTATGTGCGCAACCATTCCACACACGGACTTCGGTTTCCGTCCGGGAGAAATCCGGCGGCGACCACCGGTGGCGTAGCGGAAATCCTTCCGAAGCGTCGTGTCCGTGGAGGCCAACCGGAAAGGAACCGACCAATGGCTCTGCCAGATTTCAGCATGCGCCAGCTCCTCGAAGCTGGTGTTCACTTCGGCCACCAGACCCACCGCTGGAACCCGAAGATGGCGCCCTACATTTTCGGCGCGCGCAACAATATCCACATCATCGACCTGTCGCAGTCCGTACCGCTGCTGCACCAGGCGCTCAAGCAGGTGTCGGACACCGTGGCCAAGGGTGGCCGCGTGCTGTTCGTCGGCACCAAGCGCCAGGCGTCGGACATCGTCGCCGATGCCGCGCAGCGTTCGGCGCAGTACTACGTCAATTCGCGCTGGCTCGGCGGCATGCTGACCAACTGGAAGACGATCTCCAACTCGATCCAGCGCCTGCGCAAGCTCGACGAGATGCTCTCCGGCGGGGAGGCCCAGGGCTTCACCAAGAAGGAGCGGCTGAACCTCGACCGCGAGCGCGAGAAGCTGGACAAGGCGCTGGGCGGTATCAAGGACATGGGCTCGACCCCGGACCTGATGTTCGTGATCGACACCAACAAGGAAGCGATCGCCATCCTCGAAGCCAAGCGTCTCGGCATCCCGGTTGTCGCCGTCATCGATTCGAACTGCGATCCGGACAAGGTCGACTTCCCGATCCCCGGCAATGATGACGCGGCACGCGCCATCCAGCTTTATTGCGATCTGGTCGCCAAGGCCGCCATCGACGGTATCGCCCGCCAGCAGGGCGCGCTCGGCGTCGATGTCGGCGCCGCGGTCGAGGCTCCGGTGGAACCGGCGCTGGACGAGACCCCGGCGGGCGAGGCTCCGCAGGCGTAATTGCCAAGGCCTCCGGGCCTTCGCATTTCCAGGCATTGTGACGCGCCAAGCGTCCGGCATGGCGCATCGCCGAGGCTTCGGTGGTGCGCATGTCCGTTTTGAACAAAGAGGCAAAAGATGAGCATTACAGCAGCACAGGTCAAAGAGCTTCGCGACCTGACCGGCGCGGGCATGATGGACTGCAAGGCAGCGCTCGCCGAAACCAACGGCAACATGGAAGAAGCGGTCGACTGGCTGCGCAAGAAGGGCATTTCCAAGGCTGACAAGAAGGCCGGCCGCACCGCCGCCGAAGGCCTGATCGGCGTCGACGCCGGCGTGCGCGAGGCCGCGATCGTCGAGGTCAACTCCGAGACGGACTTCGTCGCCCGCAACGCCGCCTTCCAGGAAATCGTCGCCAACGTCGCCAAGGTGGCGCTGGCCTACGGCACCACCGAGGCGGTTGCCGCTGCCCAGTATCCGGGTTCGGACAAGTCGGTCACCGAGACGATCAAGGATGCTGT
>DATMGE010000006.1:0-54961 GCA_035555795.1 Rhizobiaceae bacterium
TCACGCCGGTATCGTTCTTTGAAAACAATGTCTTGAAAGGCGGCGGGCCGGCTTCAGGGGTCCATTTCCAGTTGCAGCACCGGCGAGACGAAGGGCGATTCCCATGAGCCGCCGACGAAGAAGGAAGCGTGCGCGCCGCCGTCGGGATTCTCCTGCTTCGGCGTGATGTGGCCTTGCAGGGCCAGCGCGCGGCCGGGAAGTGGAACGAGACCGGAAAGCGCGATGATATTGTCGCCGCTTTGAACATCGAAACGTTCCAGTCGAGCGATGCCGTTCTGGATCCTGGCCTTCACGTCGATCGCCTTGAAGGCAAGCGTTCCTCCTTCCGCTTCGCGCAGCGGAAAGAACTCGCCCTTCTCCGAACGCTCCAGAAAGCGTGCCAGATCGATGCCTGCCAGCGCGCCGGGTCCGAAACTGGCGGTGAAGGAGCCCTCCGAACTGTGCAATATGTCGTACCAGGTCAGGCCCTGACCTTTCACCATGGCCGATATGTCGCCCCGCGCGATGGGGATGAGATGGGTGGCCTGCACGGCCTTCGCGAAGGCGCCCATGTCGATCGCCTCGCTCTTGAAGCGCATTTCGACGCGCGTTCCGGCCAAGTCCCCGTCCAGCCTGATGCCGGCCTGGATATTGCCGCCGAAGGCCTCGGCGTCCGAAATGTCGAAGGCGGCGAGACCGTTTCTCACCTGGGCGGTCGCTGCCACATTGGTGAAGTTGAGCGAACCGGCGGTGGCCCGTTGCGCCGACAGCCTGAGATCCACCCCGAGCGGTTCCGTCAGCGGGCTTGCCACGATGCCGCGCGTGATCATCCGCTCCGGCGTGATGCTGGAAAAGGCCGCGAGCAGCGAAGTGAGATCGAGCGCGTCGAAGGCGAGCGTGCCGCCGATGGCAGGCTGGAGGCCGTCGAGCGCGAGCTCCAGCGTTCCGCGTCCCGTATTGCTGTCGATGGACAGCACCGCATCGGCAAGCTTCAGGCGGTCGATCTCCCCCGAAAGCGATGCGTCGATCGAAAGCGTGCCGATCGACGTACGTCCGGCAATATCCGACCGCGACCATTCCAGCGCCCGCCGCAGCGAGGGCGCCGAAAGCTTGAGCTTGCCGTCGACGAAGGCGGTGTCTTCCAGATTGGTGTGACCCTCATAGTCGATATTGAGCGGCGACGACTGCATCCGCAGCTTCATCTGCGTATCGCCGCCGGCCAGCAGCAGCAGCGGTTGCGGCGAGCTTGCCTCGACGCTCACGGCCTCGCCGCGCCAGATGCCATTCATCGACAGGGCCGCCGGTCCGTTGAGCGCCGGCCAGACGAGCCGCCCCGCGAAACCCGTCAGCACCTCCGTCTCCGCGCCCGGCTCGCCGATGGAGAGACGGCCGTCGACGATTTCCAGCGTGCCGAAACTGTTGTCGGGCAGGCTCGAAAGGTCGGGACTGGCGGGATTGGCCTGGACGAGGCGGCGGGTCACGTCGACCGCCTGGGAGAACCTGCCATAGGAGGGCGGTATGGAGAATTTGAACCCGTCGCGCGAAATGCGCGCGGAAGGCCGCAGCAGGCGCATCGAATTGAACACGATATTGCCGCGCAGCGCCCGCCAGGGCGAAAGCTCGGCCACGATGCGCTCGGCCTCCACCACCGGCGTCTGGCTTTCGTCCCACTGCCACATGCGCACATCGTCCATCGTGGCGCGTAGCACCGGCCAGATCTCGATGCGGGGCGTGGAGCCGAAGGTGACGCGATAGCCGCTCCAGACGCTCACCTCCAGCGCGATGCGGTCCCGCACGATCTGTGTCGACGCGATCCAGGGGAGAGCCGCAATGAAGCCGCCGGCCAGTGCCAGAAGGACGACCGGCACCCATATCAGTCGTGTCGCCACTGATGCCGGCATTCCACCTCGTCTGCGCCGCCCCGCGAAACCGTGTTTCGCTCCTGTGACGGTTTATCCCCCAGCGGGAATGCTTTTCAAGCTTTTGTGGCCGCTGCAAGGCGCAAGCCCATCAGGCCCTTGCCCGCGCCGCCACCCTTGGTCTAATCCGGCATCGGAGCAGGGTCCCTGATCGGGAGGAGGTCGTATGGTCGAGAATGCACCCTTGTGGACGCCGTCGCCCGAGGCGATTGCCGATGCGCCGGTCACCCGGTTCATGCAGGAAGCCAATCGCCGCCACGGCCTGTCGCTCGACGGTTACGACGCGCTCCACCGCTGGTCCATCGACGCGCGAGAAGAGTTCTGGTCGCTGGTCTGGGACTGGTGCGGCATTGTCGGCGAGCGCGGTACGACGGTGCTTGCCGATGGCGACCGCATGCCGGGCGCGCGCTTCTTTCCCGAAGCGCGCCTCAATTTCGCGCAGAACCTGCTGCGCGGTACGGGCAGCGGCGACGCCATCGTCTTCCGCGGCGAGGACAAGGTCGAGCGGCGCTGGTCGTGGGACGAGCTGCGCGCCGAGGTCTCGCGCTTCCAGCAGTTTTTCCGCGTCCATGGCGTGAAGGCGGGCGACCGCGTCGCCGCCATGATGCCCAACATGCCCGAGACGATCGCCGCCATGCTGGCCGCGACCGGTCTCGGCGCGGTGTGGTCGTCCTGTTCGCCCGATTTCGGCGTGCAGGGCGTGCTCGACCGCTTCGGCCAGATCGAACCGGTCGTCTTCATCGCGCCGGACGGCTATTGGTACAATGGCAAGCATATCGAGGTAGCGGAGAAGGTCCGCGACATCGTGGCGAAGCTGCCAACGGTACGCGCCGCGCTCATCGTCGATTATCTCGGCACATCGGCCGATGTCGCGGCCGGCGTCGACAGGGCGCAGGCCGCGAGCGAGGCGCTGGCGGAATATGCGCCCGGCGAGGTCCATTTCGAGCAGCTGCCCTTCGACCATCCGATCTACATCCTGTTTTCCTCCGGCACGACCGGCGTGCCGAAATGCATCGTGCACGGCGCCGGCGGCACGCTGCTCCAGCACGTCAAGGAGCATCGCTTGCATGCCGGCATCGGCGAGGGCGACCGCTTCTTCTATTTCACCACCTGCGGCTGGATGATGTGGAACTGGCTGGTGAGCGGCCTCGCTTCCGGCGCCACCCTGCTGCTCTATGACGGCTCGCCCTTCTATCCCGACGCCAACGCCATGTTCGACTATGCGCAGGCGGAGCGGATGACCTATTTCGGCACCTCGGCCAAGTTCATCGACGCGGTGCGCAAGTCCGGTTTCGAGCCGATGAAGACGCATGACCTGTCGAGCGTGCGGGTGATCTCCTCCACCGGTTCGCCGCTGGCGCCGGAATGCTTCGGCTTCGTCTATCGTTCCATCAAGCAGGACGTGCATTTGGCCTCGATCTCCGGCGGCACCGACATCGTCTCCTGCTTCGTGCTCGGCGTGCCGACGAAGCCGGTCTGGATCGGCGAGATACAGGGGGCGGGCCTCGGCATGGCGGTCGATGTCTGGGACGATGACGGCAAGCCGATCCGTGGCGAGAAGGGCGAGCTTGTCTGCGCGCGCGCTTTCCCGGCAATGCCGATCATGTTCTGGAACGATCCCGACGGCGTGAAATACCGCGCCGCCTATTTCGAGCGTTTCGACAATGTCTGGTGCCATGGCGACTTCGCCGAATGGACGCCGCATGGCGGCATCATCATCCACGGCCGCTCCGACGCCACGCTCAATCCGGGCGGCGTGCGCATCGGCACCGCCGAGATCTACAATCAGGTCGAGCAGCTTTCCGAGATCGCCGAAGCGCTGTGCATCGGCCAGGACTGGGACGACGATGTGCGCGTGGTGCTCTTCGTGCGGCTGACCGAGGGCGTCGCGCTCGACGCCGCGCTGGAGAAGAAGATCCGCGACCGCATCCGCAGTGGCGCGAGCCCCCGCCATGTGCCGGCGAAAATCGTTGCCGTGGCCGACATTCCGCGCACCAAGTCGGGCAAGATCACCGAGCTTGCCGTGCGCGACGTGGTGCATGGCCGCAGTGTCAAGAACAAGGAAGCGCTGGCCAATCCGGAGGCGCTCGACCTCTATCGCGACCTGCCGGAACTGGCCGGCTGACCGCGATTGATGGTAAACGATTTATGACCGGGTAATTTACCGAGATTTCAGAGGTAAGAGTGAATTATAAATGTTTCGGCAGTCCGGTAAGGTTTTGTTAATACCCATTACCGATATTCACACACGAATTTGAGCTTTGTCCGGCTGCGGATTTCCACATGACGGGCTGACCTCGATCTCGCGTTTGACAGCATTCAATTTGCAGGGCGTCTTCGGGCGCCCTTCTTTTTTGCTTATCGGTCTTACAGATTGGCTTCGCCGTCGCGCATCAGCGCGCGCGACAGCAGCATCACCGGCACCAGTGCCGTCACGATGATGAGCAGCGCCGCCACCGATCCGTCCTCTACCACCGCGCGGGAGGCGTTCTCGTAGACCAGTGTCGCCAGCGTGTTGAAGCCGAAGGGCCGCAGCAGGATCGTCGCCGACAGTTCCTTCACCGTGTCCACGAAGACCAGCACCGCCGCCGTCAGGATCGCCGGCCTGAGCAGCGGCAGGATGATGAAGAGCGCGCTGTTCATCGGCGAGCGCCCGAGGCTGCGCGCCGCCTGGTCGAGGCTCGCCGGCAGCTTGTCCAGCCCGGCGCGCACCGAGCCCTCGGCCAGCGCGAGGAAGCGGATGCTGCAGGCGAGGATGACCGCCGTGGCGGATCCGGTCAGCAGCAGGCCTGTGGAGACGCCGAACCAGTCGCGCATGGCGGCGTCGAGCCCGTTGTCGAAGCGGGCGAGCGCGAAAAGCAGACCGAGCCCGATGATCGTGCCGGGCAGCGCATAGCCCAGCGAGCCGATGCGAACGGCGGCAAAGGTCCAGCCGCTGCGCGACAGCCGCGTGGCATTGATGAGCAGCAGCGCCAGCAGCACGGTCAGCACGGCGGTGGCGCTTGCCGTTACGATCGTGTTGGTCAGCGCGCGGAACAGGTCGGCATTCAGCAGATAGTCCAGCCGGCGCATCGCATAGCCGCCGAACACATAGACCGGCACGCCGAAGCCGAGCGCGATCGGTACGCCGATAATGCCGAGCGCCAGCGCCTGCCCGCCGATGGAAAGCCTTACGCGCGGCGGCCGCGCGGCAACCTGCGTGGCGCGAACATTGTGGAAGCGCTGGTTACGCCGTCCCCATTGTTCCAGCGCCAGCAGGAACACCACGAACAGCATCATCAGCATGGCGATCTGCGCTGCGCCTTCGAGGCTGGAGCGGTTGATCCAGGTGGTGAAGATGGCCGAGGTCATCGTGCGCACGCCCAGATATTCGGCGGCGCCGATGTCGTTGATCGTCTCCATCAGCACCAGCGCCAGCCCCGCCACCACCGCCGGCCGCGATACCGGCAAAAGCACGCGCAGGAACACCCGCAACGGGCCCGCGCCCAGCGTGCGCGCGACATCGGCGATATTGCGCCCCTGCATGAGGAAGACGACACGGGTAGTCAGGTAGACATAAGGATAGAGCACCATGACCAGGACGAGTGCTGCGCCGCCGGTGGAGCGCACGTCTGGAAACCAGTAGTCCCGCGCCGAGGCGAAGCCGAACAGCGACCGGTAGAAGGTCTGCACCGGCCCGGTGAAGAGGAAGAACTCGCCAAAGGCATAGGCTGCCAGATAGGGCGGCACGGCCAGCGGCAGCACCAGGGCCCAGGACATCAGCCGGCGGCCGGGAAACTCGAAGGCGACCACCAGCCAGGCCGTCAGGACGCCCAGCACTGCGGTGCCAGCTGAAACTGCCAGCACCAGTTGCGTGGTGACGATGACGGCGCGCGGCACGACATTGCGCGACAGATGCGGCCAGTCGGCGCCCGACCCGGTCAGGGCGATCCAGGCGAGCGTTCCCATCGGCAGTAGGACGAGCGCGCAGACCAGCGCGGCGATGGCAAGCACCCAGGGGTGCCGTGGCTTGCCGATGCGGCGCGGCGCGCTGTCGATGGCTGGCGGGATGGCTGTCATGGCGGGCTTGCAATGCGAGGCCGGGTGGAAGTGCCACCCGGCCTCGATCATTCATTCAACCACAATCGGCTCAGCTCGACGGGCCGTCGTCGATGCCGACGCGGTCGACCATTTCGGAGGCGGCCTTGCGGTTCTTCGCGATATCGGCCAGCGGCAGCGTGTCCGCCTTGAGTTCGCCAAAGCCGGTCACGATATCAGCCGCTGCCAGGCCCGGCTCGACCGGATATTCGAACACCTGCTCCGCATAGATCTGCTGCGCGGCGTCGCTTGAGAGATACTGGATCAGCTTCACGCCATTGTCGCGGTTCGGCGCGTTCTTGGCCAGCGCGGCGCCGGAGATGTTCACATGCGTGCCGCCGTTCTCGAAGGTCGGGAACACCACCTTGATGGCGTTGGCCCATTCCTTCTCCTCCGGGTTCTTCTCATTGGTCATCATCAGGCCGACATAATAGGTGTTGCCGAGCGCGATGTCGCATTCGCCGGCCATCACCGACTTGGCCTGCGGGCGGTCGCCGCCATCCGGCTTATGCGCCAGATTGGCCTTGAGGCCCTTCATCCACTCTTCGGTCTTCTCCGCGCCCCAATGGGCGATGGCCGCCGAGAAGAGCGCCAGATTGTAGTCGTGCTGGCCGGAGCGCATGCAGATCTTGCCCTTCCACTTGGGGTCGGCAAGGTCGGCATAGGCGATCGGCTCGTCGCCGACGCGGTCCTTCGAGGCATAGAGCACGCGGGCGCGCTTGGTGAGGCCGAACCAGTGGCCTTCCGGATCGCGATATTCGGCCGGCAGGTTGGCGTTGACGGTCGCATCATCCAGCGCTTGGGTGACGCCCTTTTCCTTTGCATTGGTCAGGCGAGCAATGTCGACCGTGAGGATCACGTCGGCCGGCGAGTTGGTGCCCTCGGCGAGGATGCGGTCTTCAAGACCCTTGTCGAGGAAGAGCACCTCGGTCTTGATGCCGGTCTCCGCCGTGAAGGCGTCGAGCACCGGCTTGATGAGATCGGGCTGGCGATAGGAATAGATGTTGACGACGCCTTCGGCCTGCGCGGCGAAGGGCACATAGGCAATGCCGGCGGCAAGCGCGGCGGCGGCCAGCCTGGCAAATGGATTGGTGTTACCTGCGGACATCGGGTCCTCCTGGAATCGGGGGTCGGGCCCCATGCGGGGCGTCAGTGGCTCGGCCGGCAAGCCGAACCGACGCCTATTGGCGGCAGAATGACCGCTGCGTCAAGAGAAAGTATAATGAAATCAGAAGTTTAGAACCATTCTAAACGAAAAACATCCACTTTTCCGCGACTTACCAATCGTAGGCATTGTCACTACGCCTGAAAACGGATGTTGCGAGGATGCGCGCCGGCCTTCAGGCGCGGCTCAATTGCGCAGCGCGGCCTGTTCGTCGCGCCGCCGCTGCACCTCGCGGCGCTTGCCCAGCAGCGAGGCGATGATGACGCCGGTCGTCACGATCGCGATGAGGATCGTGCACACGGCATTGATCTCTGGCGTCACGCCGAGCCGTACCTGGCTGTAGATCTTCATCGGCAGGGTGGTCGCGCCGGGGCCCGAGGTGAAGGAAGCGATCACCAGATCGTCCAGCGACAGCGTGAAGGCGAGCATCCAGCCCGACACCACCGCCGGCAGGATAACCGGCAGTGTGACGGAGAAGAAGGTGCGCACCGGCGTTGCGCCCAGATCCATCGCCGCTTCCTCCAGCGAGCGGTCGAAGGTCAGCAGCCGCGACTGCACCACCACCGCCACGAAGCACATGGAGAAGGTGATATGCGCCAGCGTCACCGTCAGGAAGCCGCGGTCGAGCCCGATGGCGACAAAGAGCAGGAGCAGCGAAAGCCCGGTAATGACCTCCGGCATGACCAGCGGCGCGAAGACCATGCCGGTGAACAGCGTGCGGCCGCGAAAGCGCGTATAGCGGGTCAACGCCAGCGCGGCCATGGTACCGAGCACGGTGGCGACCGTGGCCGAGATGAAGGCGACGCGCGCGGTCACCCAGGCCGCGTCGATCAGCCCGCGATTGGAGAGCAGCGACACGTACCAGCGCGTCGAGAAGCCCGCCCAAACGGTCACCAGCCGCGATTCGTTGAAGGAATAGATGACCAGCAGCACGATCGGCAGGTAGAGGAAGGCGAAGCCCAGCGTAAGCGAGGCGATGTTGAAGCGGCTCAGCGACGCGTTCATCTCATCCCTCCTGCGCGCGTGACTGCGCCCGCTGGAAGAAGACAATCGGCACGACGAGGATCAGGAGCAGGATCACCGCCACCGCGGACGACACCGGCCAGTCGCGATTGGCGAAGAATTCGTTCCACAGCGTCCGGCCGATCATCAGCGTCTGCGAGCCGCCGAGCAGGTCGGGAATGACGAATTCGCCCACCGCCGGGATGAAGACCAGCATGGATCCCGCCACTACGCCCGGGAGCGACAGCGGGAAGGTGATCTTCCAGAACGCCGCCGTCGGCGTGCAGCCGAGGTCCTGCGCCGCCTCGATCAGCGAGAAATCCATCTTCTCCAGCGAGGCGTAGAGTGGCAGCACCATGAAGGGCAGGTAGGAATAGACGATGCCGATATAGATCGCCGTATGGGTGTTCATGATCTGCAGCGGCGTGTCGATGATGCCGAGCCACAGCAGGAACTGATTGAGCAGCCCCTCCGGCTTGAGGATGCCGATCCACGCATAGACGCGGATCAGGAAGCTGGTCCAGAAGGGCAGGATGACGAGCATCAGCAGCGTGGCGCGCATCGAAGCCGGCGCCCGCGCCATGCCATAGGCCATCGGGTAGCCGACGAGCAGCGTCAGGAAGGTCGACACCGCGGCGATGACTACGCTCGACACATAGGCGTTGAAATAGAGCGCATCCTGCGTCAGCCACAAATAGTTCTCGACGGTCAGTTCGCGCAGTCCCGCCAGAAAGCCCGACAGGCCGTCGTCCAGGCTGAACACCGGCACATAGGGCGGCATGGCGATCGTCGTGGTCGACAGCGAGATCTTGAAGACGATCAGGAACGGAACGAGGAAGAACAGCAGCAGCCAGAGATAGGGAACGAGGATCACCAGCCGGCTGGTGAGGGACGCCACCATGCCGCGCTGTTGCGATATGCCTTGCGCGGCTGTGCCGGGGGAGGCGGGCGTGGTCGGGATTCCGGTCGTTTCCGTCATGGCCCGCGCCCTATCGCGTCAGCACCACGCCCGCATCGGGCGCGAAGGAGATCCATACGCGGTCGTTCCAGGTCAGCGGATTCTCGGTCACGCGGGCGCTGTTGAGCGCGCTGGCCTTCACCACCTGTCCGTCGGCAAGCTTGACGAGATAGACCGTCATGTCGCCCAGATAAGCGAGGTCGTAGACTTCGCCCTCCATCATGTTGCCAGCACCGTTCGTCGGCGCATGCGACGACACTTTGATCTTCTCGGGCCGGATCGCGAAGGCGACCTCGCCATGGTCGACGCCGGCGGGCGCGTTCTGCGCCGTGATTTCCGCGCCGCTCGCGCCCTTGATCCGCAGCGCCGACCCTTCGCGACCCGTCACCGTGCCTTCCAGCAGGTTCACATTGCCGATGAAATTGGCGACGAAGCGCGACACGGGCGCCTCGTAGATTTCCGCCGGCGTCGCCACCTGCATCACCTCGCCCTTGTCGAGGACGGCGATGCGGTCGGCCATCGTCATCGCTTCCTCCTGGTCGTGGGTGACGACGATGAAGGTGAGGCCGAGATCCTGCTGGAGGTCCATTAGCTCGAACTGCGTCTCCTCGCGCAGCTTCTTGTCGAGCGCGCCCAGCGGCTCGTCGAGCAGCAGCACCTTGGGCCGCTTGGCGACCGACCGCGCCAGCGCCACGCGCTGCCGCTGGCCGCCGGAAAGCTGGTGCGGCTTGCGCTTGGCGAACGGCTCCAGCTTGACCAGCTTCAGCATCTCGCCGACGCGCTTTTCCACATCGGCTTTCGGCATGCCGTCCTGCCTGAGGCCGAAGGCTATATTGGCCTCCACGGTCATATGCGGAAACAGCGCGTAGGACTGGAACATCATGTTGACGGGGCGGCGATAGGGCGGAATTCCGCGCAGGTCCTGCCCGTCGAGAAGGATGCGGCCCGAAGTTGGTTCCTCGAAGCCTGCCAGCATGCGCAGAAGCGTGGACTTGCCGCAGCCCGACGCGCCCAGCAGCGCGAAGAATTCACGCTCGAAGATGGACAGCGAGAGATTGTCGACCGCGGTGAAGTCGCCGAAGCGCTTCGTCACGCCGTCGAACACGATATAGGGCTTCGCGGCGGGGTCGTTCCACGGCGCGAAGGTCCTCCTGATGCTGCCAAGCGCTTTCATGTCCCCTCCGGGGCCGCGGTCATCGTCGCAGAAATGGCCCCGGCGCGGGGACGCCGGGGCGGGGAGGCTTACTGGCCGGTGACGACCTTGGTCCACAGCCGGGTCAGCGTGCGCTGCTCGCGCGCGCCCAGCGGCTTGATGGTGAACAGGTTCTTCATCGTCGCCTCGTCGGGATAGACGGCCGGATCGTCCTTCACCTCCGGATCGAGGAATTCCTGCGAGGCGAGATTGCCATTGGCGTAGAAGACGTAGTTGGACGCCTTGGCCGCGACCTCCGGCTTCATCATGTAGTTGATGAATTCATGCGCCTCTTGCGTATGCGGGGCGTCCTTGGGGATCACGAACTGGTCGAACCACATCTGCGCGCCCTCCTTGGGGATCGCATAGCCGACCGCCACGCCCTGGTCCGCTTCCGCCGCGCGGTCGCGGGCCTGGAACACGTCGCCCGAGAAGCCGACCGCCAGGCAGATGTCGCCATTGGCGAGCGCATTGATATATTCCGACGAGTGGAACTTGCGGATATAGGGCCGCACCGCCAGCATGAGCGCCTCGGCCTTGTCGAGATCTTCCTGTGCGGTGCTGTTGGGGTCGAGGCCGAGATAGGCCAGTGCAGAAGGCACCACGTCGGTCGGCGAATCCAGCACATAGATGCCGCACTCGGCCAGCTTGGACGCCTTTTCCGGGTCGAACAGCACATCCCAGCTGTCGATCGTGTCGGTGCCGAGGATGCTCTGCACCTTGGTCTCGTTATAGCCGAGCCCGGTGGTGCCCCACATATAGTTCACCGAATATTCGTTGCCCGGATCGAAGGTGGCGACGCGCTCCGAAACCACGTCCCACATATTGGTGAGGTTCGGCAGCTTCGACCTGTCGAGCTTCTGGTAGACGCCGGCCTGGATCTGGCGCGCCATGAAGGGGCTGGCCGTGGGCACGACCACGTCATAGCCCGACCCGCCGGCCAGAAGCTTGGTCTCCAGGATCTCGTTGGAATCGTAGACGTCGTAGACGACCTTGATTCCCGTCTCGGCCGTAAACTCCTGCAGGATCGAATCGTCGATATAATCCGACCAGTTATAGACGTTCACCACGCGCTCCTGCGCGAAGGCGCCGGTGGTGGCGGCCGCGAGGGCGAGCACGGCAGTCGATTGCAGGATTTTCTTGAGCATATGGGTTCACCTCACTTGCGGACAGCGCAGCCTGTCCTGCCCTATTTGCGCCCTGCGCGCGAGCGTCGCACGGCCTGTTATCCACATCAGCCTATTTTCGTTTCGGCAATGCGACAAGCGGTGTTTCACATGGCTTTACAGCGGCCGGACGGAGATTTTCCGAGGCGAAACCGGGCGGTTGCCGCGGCCATGGCGCGCCGCGGCTTGCCGCCGCCGCGCCAATGCAACTAAACCCGCCTTCACGGTCGCCGCCGACGGACGGCAGCCCCATCTGGATATGTAACGTGCCCGCACCCGGCGACAGCCTTCCCCGACCGCTTCTGTGGCTGCTTCTCGCCGCCCCCGCAGTGCCGATGGTATGGCCGGTGCTGGCCGGTGAAGCGCCATGGCGCTACGCCATCGGGCCGACCGGCGAGGCCGCCGCGATCCTGCTCCTGTGCGCATTGTCGCTCTCGCCGCTGCGGACGCTCTTCCCCCGCGCGCCGCTCCTGCTCCGGCTCCTGCGCCGCCGCCGCGACATCGGGCTGGCGGCCTTCTTCTATGCGCTCCTGCACCTGATCTTCTTCGTGTTCAGCATCGGCCGGCTCGACTACATCATCCAGGGACTTGCCTGGGCGTCCATGTGGACCGGCTGGCTCGCCTTCGCGCTCATGCTCGTGCCGGCGGCGATTTCCAGTGACTGCGCCATGCGAAGGCTGGGCCGGACGTGGAAGCGGCTCCAGCGGTTCGTCCATGCGGTGGCGATCCTGGTGCTGTGCCACTGGCTTCTGCTGGCCCCAGCACCCTTTCAAGCCCTCGTCTGGTTCGCGCCGCTGGCGGCTTTGCAACTCGCCAGGCTGGGTCTGATCCTCTATGGTCGGCGCCGTGCGAGGGAGACGGAAACGTGAAGGCAGCCTGGTACGAAAAGAGTGGCGATGCGCGCTCCGTGCTGCAATTCGGCGAGATGGACCAGCCGGCGCCGGAAGCCGGCGAGGTTCTCGTCAGGCTACATGCATCGGGCGTCAATCCGGTTGATGTGAAGGCCCGGAAAGGCTGGCCGGTACGGGTCCCGCGCATCATTCCCCATTCCGATGGCGCGGGCATCGTCGAGGCCGTCGGCAAGGGTGTGCCCAATGCGCGCGTCGGCGAGCGCGTCTGGATCTGGAATGGGCAGTGGAAGCGCCCCTTCGGCACGGCGGCCGAATATATCGCGCTGCCGTCCGGCCAGGCAATGCGCCTGCCCGAGCAGGTCACTTTCGCGGCCGGTGCCTGCCTGGGCATTCCCGCGCTTACCGCGATCCACGCCGTGCGCTCGCTCGGCGAGGTCGGCGGTAAGACGGTGCTGGTCACCGGCGCGGCCTCCTCGGTCGGCTACTATGCCGCGCAATTGCTCAAGATCCGCGGCGCGCGCGTCATTGGCACGGCATCGGCGGCAAGGCAGGCCCATGCGCGCGAGGCCGGTGCGGATTTCGTCATCGACTACCGCGCCAAGGATGTCGCCGCCGTGGTCAAGGACCTGACGCGCGGCGCCGGCGTGAACGGGATCGTCGATATCGACGTGTCGTCTACGGTGCGCCTGCTGGCCGACGGCATCATGGCCCCGCATGGAAGGCATGTCGTCTACGGCTCGAATTCCCCGGCCGATGTGCCGCTGCCCTTCAGTCCCATGCTGCAAGGAAACCTCTCCATTGCCTTCATGCTGGTCTTCGAACTGACCGAGGCAGAGCGCGCCGCCGCCCTCGGCGAATTGCAGACCCTCCTGCAGGAAAATCGCCTGCGCCACGCGGTCGGCGCGCGTTTTCCGCTCTCCGCCATCATCGATGCCCATGAGGCTGTCGAGGCGGGCCGCACCGTCGGCAATGTCGTGCTGGAAATGTAGCGCCAGCAAAAAAGCCCGGTCACGAGGACCGGGCAATGGGCAGGCGGGGCCGGAGGGTGCCGGCGTGAATGAGGGAACGCGCCTGCCGGAGTCTGGCAAACCTTGGAGCATCTCCGCTTTTCATGGAATCACGGAGATGCTCGATCTCTTTGTTTTACGCAGTTCCGGACGCAAAACCGCTGCGCACTTTTGCTGGAATTGCTCTAGTAGATGCGTCGGGCCGCGCCCTCGAGCGAGCTGCGCGAGCGGGCGATCTGGTTGAGATAGGCGGTCGGATCGAGCTCGACGCGGCGGCGCCATGCCTCGTGCAGGTCGCTGCGCCTTATGCCGACATCGGCGAGTTCCCGGTCGGTCATCTCGCGCAGCCGGTGGAACATGCGCCGGTTTCGGATCGCACGGCGCAGCGCCATGGCGGTTCCCACCACGCGCGCCACGAGCAGGGCCGGGAACGCGGCAGTGCCGGAACGGGGGCTGTGGTCGATGACGGCCATCTCACTTCTCCTTGGACCGCGCGCAAAACACCACCGCACCGGGCCGGGACCATCCCCCGCCGGCGAGCGCTTGCGCAATTCGCTTGGACACGGGCTGTATCCCATCGCCAGATTGATTTATCCAACGAATGTTTTTAATCTGAGACATCAACAGTTCTGATGGTTTCCCCATGGCCTCGACTCCGCTCGACCTCGACCAGCTCCAGACTTTCGTTTCCATCGCCGATACGGGCTCCTTCACCCGCGCCGCCGAGGAGGTGCACCGCACGCAGTCGGCGGTGTCGATGCAGATGCGCCGCCTCGAAGAGCGCATCGGCAAGCCGATCTTCCTCAAGGACGGCCGCACCAACCGGCTGACGGAGGAAGGCGAGCGGCTGCTCGCCTATGCGCGCCGGCTGCTGCGGCTGAACCGCGAGGCGCTTGCCGCCTTCGACGATTCCAGCCTCGAAGGGCAGATCCGCATCGGCACGCCCGATGATTATGCCGACCGTTTCCTGCCCGAGATCATGGGCCGCTTCGCCCGCTCCAATCCGCGCGTCGAACTCTCCATCCAGTGCGAGCCCACCGCCAACCTCGCCGAACTGACGCGGCGCGGCCAGCTCGACCTCGCCATCGTCACCCATTGCGACGATGTGCGGCCACATGAGATCGTCCGGCGCGAGCCGCTGCTGTGGGTCGGCTCCGCCAGCCATGCCGCGCATGAGGAAGCGATCCTGCCGCTGGCCGTGGGGCGGCCGAGCTGCGCCTGGCGGCGGGCGGCCACCGAAATGCTGGCGCAGCAGGAGCGCGACTACCGCATCCTCTTTACCAGCTGGTCGGCGCAGGTCGTCATCGCCGCCGTGCTGGCCGGCCTCGCCGTCTCGGTCCTGCCCGAATGCGCCCTGCGGCCCGGCATGCGCGTCCTGTCCGAGGCGGAAGGCTTCGGCACGCTTCCCGATGTCCAGATCGGCATATTGCGCGGCCATACGAGCAAGCCGGATATCGTCGATGCGCTTGCCCGCCACATCAGCGAAAGCCTCGACAATATCTCGGTGCCGGCGCCGGAAGAGACCGGCGGCTTCGATTTCGATGCGATGCCCTTTGCGCGGGTGCGCAAGGCGCGCCAGAAGCCGGTCGTGGCGGGCTGGTAGCGGCGCTGGCTTGACCCCTGCCTGCCGCCACCGTCCTATCGACCCATGAGCGACCTGCCCGTTACCGATTCGCCCACCAATGCGGCGGAGTTCACCGTCAGCGAGATATCCAATGCGCTGAAGCGCACGGTTGAGGACGCCTTCGGCAATGTGCGCGTGCGCGGCGAGGTTTCGGGCTATCGCGGGCCGCATTCCTCGGGCCACGCCTATTTCTCGCTCAAGGATGACCGCGCCCGCATCGACGCCGTGATCTGGCGAACCTCCTTTTCGCGGCTGAAATTCAAGCCGGAGGAGGGCATGGAGGTGGTGGCGAAGGGCCGCCTCACCACCTATCCCGGCAAGTCCAACTACCAGATCGTCATCGACAGCCTGGAGCCGGCCGGCGCCGGCGCGCTGATGGCGCTGCTGGAGGAGCGGCGGCGCAAGCTGGCCGCCGAAGGGCTTTTCGACACCGAACGCAAGCGGCGGCTGCCTTATATGCCGATGGTGATCGGCGTGGTCACCTCGCCCACCGGCGCGGTGATCCGCGACATCATCCACCGCATTTCCGACCGTTTCCCGCTTCACGTCATCGTCTGGCCGGTGCGCGTGCAGGGCGAAACGACGGGGCAGGAGGTTTCGGCGGCGATTGCCGGCTTCAACGCACTTGCAGCCGACGGACCGATCCCGCGCCCCGATGTGCTGATCGTCGCGCGCGGCGGTGGCTCGCTGGAAGATCTCTGGGGTTTCAACGACGAAGCCGTGGTGCGCGCTGCTGCAAGCTCGCTCATCCCGCTCATCTCCGCCGTCGGCCACGAGACAGACTGGACGCTGATCGACCATGCGGCGGATGTCCGCGCCCCGACCCCGACGGGAGCCGCCGAAATGGCCGTGCCGGTCAGGGCCGAGCTGGAAGCGCATCTCGCCACGCTGGGCGCGCGCCTGCGCGGCTGCATGTCGCGCGCATTGGAGCGCCGGCGTCAGGCAGCCCGCGCCGCCGGTCGCGCCCTGCCGTCACCCGACCAGCTCTTCGCCCTGCCGCGCCGTCGTTTCGACGATGCCGCGGCCCGCTTGGACCGCGCGCTGGATGGCGGGCTGAAGCACCGTTCCGCGCGATTGGGCGCGATCCGCCTCTCGCCTGCCGTGCTGTCGCGGCGCATCGTGGAAACCCGCCGCCGCGCCGAGCGCGACCTTGCCCGTGCCGCCGCAGCGCTGCGCGCCGGCCTCCAGCAGCGCCGCACGCGTCTCGACCGCGAAGGCGCGCAGCTCCCACGCGCTGCCACAGCGGTTCTGCGCCGCAAGCGCGACCGCGCTGCTGCCCTTGGGTCCCGCCTGTCACTCCAGCCGGTATTGCGGCAAGCCCGTCGCGAGGGCGATCGTCTGGCGCAGGCATCGCGCCGCCTCGCGCTTGCCGGCGATATCGCGCTCGACAAGGCCGCGCGCCGCCTCGCGCAGGCCGACCGCCTGCTTGCCGCGCTATCCTATCAGTCGGTGCTCGATCGCGGCTTTGCGCTGGTGAGCGATGCCGAGGGCCGTCTCGTCGCCCGTGCCGCCGCGATTTCCCCCGGCCAGCCGCTGACGCTGACCTTTGCCGACGGCAAGGCCGGGGCGCTGGCGACCGGCAATGCCGAAGCCGCCCGTCCGCGCCCGAAGGCCGCGCCGAAGCCGGTGCCGGACAAGGGCGGGCAGGGCAGCTTGTTCTGAAAGCGGATCGGCTTCAGCGCCGGTAGTTTGCCAGCCGGATGAGCAGGAAGACGGGCACCACGATGGCTGCGCCGAGCAGGAAATAGCCCACCACATTGTCGATCGCCGCGAAGCCCATATACCAGACGCGCTCCACCGCCAGCACGAGGCTGCGATAGATGTCGCCCGGCGTCCAGCCGAAGGCGCTCATCACCAGGCCGACCAGAAAGGACAGCACCACCAGCTTCACCAGTACGCGAAGGGGGCTGTCGCCCAGAAATCCATTCATCGAAGGCTCCAGATAAGTGGTCCCGACATAGTGGTGCGCACCTGCCCGTGCAAGCTCACCGCCCCTGTGCGATGGATGCGGCGAAGTCGCGGCGGAGCGCTACACGTTGAGCAGCAGATATTCGCGCTCCCATGGGCTGATGACCTCCATGAAGGTCTCGAACTCCGCTTTCTTGATCGCCGCATAGGTGGTGGCGAAGGATGTGCCGAGCAGGTCCGTCAGGTCGGCGTCTTCCTCGAACAGCGAAACCGCCTCCAGCAGACCCCGCGGCAGTTCGATCTCGTCCTCATTGACGGTCGTGCCCACCGGGGCGTCCGGCTCGATCCTGTTGCGCATGCCGATCAGCCCGCAGGCGAGCGAGGCGGCGAGCGCCAGATAGGGGTTCGCGTCGGAGGAGGGGATGCGGTTCTCGACGCGCCGCGCCGCCGGGTCCGAGCGCGGAATCCGGAAGGCGGTGGTGCGGTTGTCGTAGCCCCAGCGGGTGTTGACCGGCGCCGAAGCCGCCTTGGTCAGCCGGCGGTAGGAATTCACATAGGGCGCCATCATCACCAGTGCGGCCGGGATGTGGCGCTGCATGCCGCCGATGAAATGGCGAAACATCTCGCTTTCGCTGCCGTCCTCGTTGACGAAGACATTGCGGCCCGTCTTGCGGTCGAGCACCGACTGGTGGATGTGCATGGCCGACCCCGGCTGGCCCTGGATCGGCTTGGCCATGAAGGTGGCATAGGTGTCGTGCTTCAGCGCCGCTTCGCGGATTGTGCGCTTGAACAGGAAGACCTGATCGGCCAGCGCGATCGGGTCGCCATGGCGCAGGTTGATCTCCAGCTGCCCCGCGCCCTCTTCGTGGATCAGCGTATCGATCTCGAGACCCTGTCCTTCGGAGAAGTGGTAGATGTCGTCGATCAGCTCGTCGAATTCGTTGACGCCGGCGATGGAATAGCCCTGTCCGCCGCCGATGGCGCGCCCCGAACGGCCGACAGGCGGCGTGAGCGGATAGTCCGGATCGGGGTTCTTGCGCACAAGGTAGAATTCGATCTCCGGCGCCACCACCGCGCTCAGGCCGTCCCGCTCATAGGCGGCGAGCACCCGCCGCAGCACGTTGCGCGGCGTGAATTCCACCTGTCGTCCGTCCTGGTGCACGAGGTCGCAGATCACCTGCGCGGTCGGATCGCTCTCCCACGGCACTTCCGAAAGCGTCGACAGGTCCGGCACCAGCTTGAGGTCGCCATCGTCCTCCGGATAGACGAAGCCGTCGCCGTCCTCGGGATAGTCGCCCGAGATCGTCGTCATGAAGACGGCCGAAGGCAGCGCCAGCGAGGTGTTGGAGGTGAATTTCTTCGACGGCATCATCTTGCCGCGCGCCACGCCGGCCTGATCGGGCGTGATGCATTCCAGATCCTCGATGCCGCGCCATTCGAGCCAGGCGGAAGCCTCTTTCCAGTTCTTCACGCCACGGCGGTTGTTCACGAAAGCGGGGGTGCGGGTCCGCTTGAGGCGCTGGGCCGGGCGGGAGTCCTTCTTGGCAGGGGGCATCGGTCACCGATTGTTGAAACGGCAGTGATTATAGGCGCGCGCGGCGGATTGGGAAGTGCGCGGCGGCGCGGCGGCGCATTGACAGAACTTTCCCGCTGGCCCATGCCGCCGCGAGGAGCCCGGTCGCCACCGGCAAAAGGACAACGATCATGGACCCCGACAGTCGATCACGACTTTCGAGACCGCCTGCCGTTCGCCGCCTCTAGCAGGCTCGACGGCCGGCCACGGGCCTTTGCCCGAAAGGAGCCGTCATGCTGCGCATCTATACCGGCCGCAATGGCCATCTCGCACCCATCGACACCATTGCCGATGCGGGACCCGCCGGCGTCTTCTGGTTCGACCTGCTGAACCCGACCGCCGACGAGGCAAAGCTGATCGAAGCCTATCTCGGCATCGGCATCCCGACGCTTGACGAGATGGCCGAGATCGAACCCTCGGCGCGGCTCTATGAGGAGGACGACGCCCAGTTCATGACGATGACGGCGGTCGCCAATGTGGATGGCGACGAGCCCGTGAAGCTGCCAATCACCTTCATCGTGAAGGGCCCCACTTTGGTGACCGTGCGGCATGCCGACCCCAAGCCGTTCCGCCTCTATGCCGCCAAGGCGCAGCGCAGCGGCGGCATCGCGCCGCTGTCGTCCGGCGAGGCGGTGATGTACGACCTTCTGGAGATGCTGACCGACCGGATGGCGGACACGCTCGAGCAGATCGGCGAGGAGGCCGACACGATCTCGCGCGAGGTCTTCATGAACAAGTCCACCAGCGCATCGAAGAAGACGCGCGACCTGCAATCGCTGATCGAGCGCATCGGCAGCAAGGGCGACCTGCTGACGAAGGTCCGCGAAAGCCTGGTCAGCACGTCCCGGCTGGTCGCCTATCACAGCGCCCGCAGGTCGCCCCGGGCGCCGAAGGACATCCAGCAGCGCATCAAGCTCGTGCAGCGCGACGCCGCCTCGCTCGGAGACCATGCGATCTTCCTGTCGGCCAAGATCAACTTCCTGCTCGACGCGACGCTAGGGCTGATCAATCTGGAGCAGAACCAGATCATCAAGATATTCTCCGTCGCCGCCGTCGCGCTGCTGCCGCCGACATTGGTGGCGTCCGTCTACGGCATGAACTTCGACATCATGCCGGAGCTTCACTGGACCTTCGGCTATCCCTGGGCGCTGGGCCTCATGGCGGCCTCCGCCATCATCCCCTATCTCTATTTCAAGCGGCGCGGCTGGCTGTGAAGGCAAGGGCGGCCGATCACGGCCGCCCGCACTTCGGCCGATATCACTCCGCCTTCGGCGCCTGCCTGGCGACGATCACCGGGATCAGTAGGTCGCCCCAATTGCCCTCGCCGCCATGGTGGCGTGCGGTGCGCACCAGCTCCACCGACATGCCGGCCTCGACCGCCCGCATCACGGACTGGTTCAGCCGGTGCAGGTCGTTGGCCACCATGCGGATGGCCGCCTGCTGGTCGTCGCTCATCGCCGTGGCCTGTTCCTCGGCGCGTTCCTTGACTCGGACTTGCGGTGACATGTCGTTTCTCCTTCCTGGCTTTCGCTCTATTCCGCCGCCGGGCGAAACTGTTCATGCTCGGTGGATTCATGCATCGCCGTGGTCGACGACCGGCCGCCGGTGATCGCCATGGAGACGGCGTCGAAATAGCCGGTGCCCACCTCGCGCTGGTGCTTGGTTGCGGTGTAGCCATTCACCTCGGAAGCGAATTCGGCCTCCTGAAGCTCCGAATAGGCCGACATCTGGCGCTCACGATAGCCCCGCGCCAGCTCGAACATGCCGTGATTGAGCTGGTGGAAGCCGGCCAGCGTGATGAACTGGAACTTGTAGCCCATCGCGCCCAGTTCGCGCTGGAACTTCGCGATGGTCGCGTCGTCCAGGTTCTTCTTCCAGTTGAACGAGGGCGAGCAATTATAGGCGAGCTTCTTGCCCGGATGCGCCTTGTGCAACGCTTCCGCGAATTTGCGCGCCTGTTCGAGGTCCGGCTTGCCGGTCTCCATCCAGATCATGTCGCAATGCGGTCCATAGGCGATGGCGCGCGCGATGCAGGGCTCGATGCCGTTCCGCACCTGATAGAAGCCTTCCACCGTGCGCCCGGCGTCATAGTCGACAAAAGGCCGGTCGCGCTCGTCGATGTCGGAGGTCAGCAGCTTGGCGGCCTCCGCGTCTGTGCGCGCCACGATCAGCGTGGGTGTGCCCATCACGTCGGCGGCAAGCCGCGCGGCGTCGAGATTGCGGATATGCGCGGCGGTGGGGATCAGCACCTTGCCGCCTAGATGGCCGCACTTCTTCTCCGAGGCGAGCTGGTCCTCGAAATGAACGCCTGCGACCCCTGCCTCGATGAAAGCCTTCATGATCTCGAAGGCGTTGAGCGGGCCGCCGAAGCCGGCTTCCGCATCGGCCACGATGGGCGCGAACCATGTCTCGACCGACAAGCCCTTGCCCTCCTGCGTCTCGATCTGGTCGGCCCGCTGCAGCGTGCGGTTGATGCGCTTCGCCAGTTCCGGCGCGGCATTGGCCGGGTAGAGCGACTGGTCGGGATACATGGCGGACGCGGTATTGGCGTCGGCCGCGACCTGCCAGCCCGACAGATAGATAGCCTTCAGCCCGGCGCGCACCATCTGCATGGCCTGATTGCCCGAGAGTGCACCGAGCGCGTTCACGAAGGGCTCCTCCTGGACCAGCCGCCACAGCCGGTTCGCGCCATGCTCTGCCAGCGTATTGCGGATCTGCATCGAGCCGCGCAGCCGTTCGACATCCTGCGGCGCATAAGGTCGTTCGATGCCATCGAACCGACCCTTTGGGGCCGATGGAACAAGATTGTAAAAATCGGTCATTTGCTACTCCGCTTGATCTCGCCATGCGGCCATTGCCGCCGCTTTGAATGCAACGACTTTTACATTGCACTGCCGAAGAGAACGAGAGAAATAAGGAAATAGCTCCAAAAAATCGGGTAATGCTGTGTTGAGCTTGACATCGACAGCGTGTAAAGAAGTCAATCTTGTAAATGATTGGATGTCGGGCGATTTTGTAAAGGTTGTCATGCCGATGTGCTTTTCCGCTTCGCTCCAGCGCTTGGCCCGTCCTGTGCTGCGCTCTACGGATCGCAGAGCGTCCGTCCATGGCTGACCAGAAAATCTTCGCCGGTCCGCGCATCCGCCGCATTCGCAACGGCAAGGGCCTGACCCAGACGGCGATGGCCGAGGGGCTGGGCATTTCGCCCTCCTATCTCAACCTGATCGAGCGCAACCAGCGCCCGCTGACGGTGCAGCTCATCCTCAAGCTCGCTTCCATCTACAAGGTCGAGCCGGAAGAGTTGCAGGCCGATGCCGGCGCGGCCATCGGTGCGCTGCGCGAAGCCTTCGCCGACCCGTTGCTGGCCGGCGAGCTGCCGGGCGACCAGGAACTGCTCGAACTGGCCGAGGGTGCGCCCAATGCCGCCGCCGCCGTGGTCAAGCTCTACCGCGCCTATCGCGAGCAGGCCGCGCGGCTCAGCGATCTCGGCGAGATGCTGTCGGGTGAGGGGCAGGTCGCAGCGGCGGCCGCCACGCGCCTACCCGTGGACGAGGTGCGCGATGTGCTGGAGCGCCGCCCGCATCACTGGCCCTCGATAGAGGCGGAGGCCGAGGCCTTTCATGCCGAACTCGACGCAGGCGACGAACTGATGGGCGCGCTCAAGGCCTGGCTGCGGCGGGAGCATGGCATAGCCGTCAAGCTGCTTCCGGTCGCCACCATGCCCAACTGGCGCCGCCGCTACGACCGCCATTCGCACCGGCTCTTCATCTCCGAACGCCTGTCGCCCTACGACCGGTTGCGGGAAGTGGCGCAGGAGGTTTGCCTCATCCGCTTCAAGGACGTCATATCCGAAGCCGCCGCCTCGCTTCGCCTGTCGAGCGACGAGGCGCTGCGGCTCGTGCGCTTCGAGCTGGCCCGCTACGCGGCGCACGCGCTGATCATGCCCTACGAGGCGTTCCAGGCCGCCACGCGGCGCGCCCGCTACGATATCGACGTGCTGGCGGCGCGGTTTGCGGTCTCCTTCGAGCAGGCCGCGACCCGCCTCACCACGCTGGCGCGGCCGGCCTCACCCGGCATTGCCTTCTTCATGCTGGAGGTGGACCAGGCGGGAAACCGCCTGCGCCGGCGCGGCGCGCAGGGTTTCCCGCATGCCCGCTTCGGCGGCGCCTGCCCGAAACTCGCCATCCACGCCGCCTTCACGCAGCCCGGTCGGTTGAGCGCGGAGGGTGTGGAAATGCCGGATGGCGGACGCTTCCTGACGCTCGCCCGCACTGTCGAGGGCCCACATGGAACTTTCGGCGAGCGTCCACGCCGCACGGCCCTTCTGCTTGGCTGCGATTTTTCGGTCCGCGCGGATATCGTCTACGGCGCGCTGCTCCCCGCTGGCGAGGGCACGGGCGAGCGGCTTCTGGCGGTCGGCCCGGCCTGCCGCCTGTGCGAGCGTGCCGGCTGCATCGCCCGCGCTGAACCGCCGGTCACCCGCCCGCTTGGCCTTGACGAAATGGTCACCGGCCTTAGCGCTTTCGATTTCCAGTAGCGTCGGCCAGCGTTCAGCGCCGGCGCTTCTCCATTCCGCTCAGATACTGGTCGAAGATCGATTCCATGTTCTTCTGGTAGTCGTCGCGGGTCTTGGCGCCCGTCTCGAACATGTTGCCGAACAGGTCGTCATAGGGATTGCGCGGCCGGCCGCTCGGATTGGCCTGCGGCGTCGGTGCCGTCTTTGGCCGCTGCTGCGCGCCGCCTGCCTTGCTGCCCATCATCTCCTCGAAGATGCGGCCGAGCGGATTGTCGGCCGGGCTCGACTGGCTTTGCTGCTGCGCGGCCCCGCCACCGAACATGTCGTTGAGGATCTTGCCGAAGGGATTGTCGAACGGGTTGGCGCCCGGCTGAGGCGCTTCGGGATGCGGCATGCGTGCCCCGCCGCCGCGCATCATCTGCTCCATGATCTCGGTCAGCGGATTGCTGCTTGCGCCGGCCTGCATCTGGCCGGTCGTCTGCTTGAAGAGCCCGCCCATGATCATCGAGGCGAGCACCGGCAGCATCTGCTTCATCAGCTCTTGCCCGATGCCGGTGGCCTGCGACGCCTGCGCGGCAACCGCACGCGACACATCCTTGGAACCGAAAAGATGGCCGAGAATGCCGTTGCCCTCGGCAATGCCCTGCTGCGAGAAGGCGTTTGCCGCGTCCTCGTAATATTTGGCGTGCTGGCCGGTCGACATGGCCCCGAGGAACGCCCCTATTCCATAGGGATCGGCCGCGTTGCGCTTCAGCCCCTGGCTGAAGGCGGGAACCAGCGCTTCGATCGCTTCCTGTGCCTGCGCCTGCGACAGGCCGAACTGGCGGGCGATCTGCGCGGTGGCTTCGCTGTTTTGTGCAAGCATTTCATTGAGCGGCAGCATGACACGTCTCCGGATGATAGGCCCTTGGCTCCAAGCCTAGAATATTTTGCAGCCAAGTGGAATCAATTGAAGCCGCGACTGCTGCGGACCTCCGAAACCGACATGACTATGCGCGGAGGCCGAACAGGCGATCACGCCAGCTTTTCCGCGGAGGCTGGGCGGGTGGGTTGCCCGGTCGCGCCTCAGCCAGTTGCGCGCGCGTCGCTTCAAGCACCGCGAAGGTTTGGAGATGTTCCAACCGGGCCGTCTGCAACTCCTTTTCGAGGACGGCGATCCGCGTTGCCGGCGGCATCAGCGATGTCGCCGGATTGCGCGGACCGCGTTGCCTGTCGCGCCCTTCGCTTACCGGCCAGCGATGAAACCACGACTGATGATTGTCGATGGCCATGGTCTGCGGCGTGAAGCCGGCGATACGGCATGCCATGTTGAATGAGAGCTGATCGCGGCGCGAATAGCGCGCTACATGCGCCCACCAGATTTCCATCAGCCGCCGCATGTCGGCATTACGATGGTCGCGCAGCAGCACCGCGGCCCAATATGGCTGCTCATTGAGCCCTTCGGCGTCGGTGACGAGATAATGATTGAGCTGCTCGAAGATGCGCGTCTGGTCGTCCATCCCCAGCAGCGAAACTTCGAGAAACTCATCCATCACCGTTTTGCGAAAACTGTGATGCGGCAGGGTCAGCCCCGACTGTCCGATGCCATAGCGCTCGAATATCGCCTCCGGCGTGGCAGTCAGGATCACGCTGTTGTCGATGTAGAGCGACTGGTCGAAATCGCCAAGATGGAGCCAGGGGCGCAGCTTGAGTTCGCGCTGGTTGCGGATCGGGTCTTGCGGGAATACGGGCGTGATCTGCCGCACGCTCCAGCCGTCGGCCATGAGTTGCGGGTCGTCGCTCAGGCAGATGAAGGGGATCGCCGATTGCGCGGCCACCGGCTGCGCATTCAGCCGCTCATAGCAACCGGTCAGAACCGTATAGACGCAGATGCGCTGGGAATGGCGCTGAGCTGTCAGAAGATCGGGCTCGGCGCTCACTGGGTTCACCCTTTAATATGCATATTCCAGGAATACCGGCTCGATCGAGCCGCCCCAGCGCGTATTATAGGCTTTCAGCATTTCTTCCGCGCTCGTCGTGCCGCGCGCCACCGCTTCGTCGAGGGGGGCGAGGAAGTCGGTTTCGTCATAACCTTCGCGGTTGAGCCGGCGGCGGTTCTTCAGGCCCAGCCGCGAGATCGCCAGCACCTCGCGCCCGATCTCGCGCAGGTTCGTGTTGCGGAAGGGCGTCACCATCGCCTGCGCCGGCACGGCGTTGCGCTGTGCCAGCACCTCGTCATAGGTCCAGTCACGCGTCAGCGCCTCGGCGGCGTCGAGCGCCTCCTCGTCATAGAGCAGGCCGACCCAGAAGGCCGGCAGCGCGCAGATGCGCCGCCACGGGCCGCCGTCGGCGCCGCGCATTTCGAGGAACCGCTTGAGCCGCACATCGGGGAAAAGCGTCGAGAGATGGTTGGCCCAGTCGCCCATGGTCGGCAGGCCGTCCGGCACCGAATTGCGCAGCGCGCCGTCCATGAACTGGCGGAAGGTCACATGGGTGACGTCGTAATAGCGCCCCTCGCGGATGAGGAAATACATCGGCACGTCGAGCGCCCATTCGACATAGTCGGCAAAGCCGAAATCGGGCGAGAAGCAGAAGTCGAGCAGGCCGGAGCGCTGGTTGTCGGTGTCGCGCCAGATCTCGCCGCGCCAGCTCTGCATGCCGTTCGGCCGGCCCTCGGTGAAGGGCGAATTGGCGAAGAGCGCGGTGGAGAGCGGCTGCAGCTTGAGCGATACCTGCATCTTGCGGCGCATGTCGGCTTCGGAGGAGAAGTCGAGATTCACCTGGATCGTGCAGGTGCGGTACATCATGTCGAGCCCTTCGCTGCCGACCTTCGGCATATAGGCGGTCATGATGTCGTAGCGCGATTTCGGCATGCGCGGCGTCTCCGCGAGCGTCCATTTCGGGCTGCCGCCAAGGCCGAGGAAGCGGATGCCGAGTGGCTCGGCGATCTCGCGCAACTGCGCCAGATGCGCGTTGCCCTCGCGGCAGGTCTGGTGGATCGTCTCAACCGGCGCGCCGGAAAGCTCGAACTGGCCGCCCGGCTCAAGGCTGATCGCGCCCTGTCCGGTCAGCTCCACGAGCCCGATGATGTGGCCGGCATCGATGATCGGGTCCCAGCCCAGCGTCTTCTGCATGCCGTCGAGCAGCGCCTTGATGCCGCGGTCGCCGCCATAGGGAACCGGCGCATTGCCGTCGACATAGAAGGGGAATTTCTCGTGCTCGGTGCCGATCCGCCATTTGTCCTTCGGCTTGTTGCCGGCGGCCAGATAGCCCACAAGCTCGTCCATGCCTTCGATCGGACGTGAATCGGTTGTGTCGCGCGCCATACGGTCTCCATGCGCCCGCACGGGCGAGACTGCGAAAAAGATGAGCGGAGCGGCAAGCCCTCTGCCCGGCGGCAGTGATGTACGCGTTGGCGGCGGCCGTTCAAGTCAAAAATCCTGAGGCTTCCTCAGTTCCAGTCGCCAAGCGTCGCCTGCATGACCGCCAGCGCCGCCACTGCGGCCGTATCGGCCCGCAGGATGCGCGGCCCGAGCGGGATCGCGGTGACGAAGGGCAAAGCGTGCAACTGCTTCCGCTCGCTCTCCGAAAAGCCGCCTTCCGGCCCCACCAGCAGGCCGAGCGGCGTGCGCGGCAGGGCGGAAAGCACCGGCAGAGGATTGTCGCCGGCCGCCGCCTCGTCGCAGAAGATCAGCCGCCGTTCCGGTTGCCACTCGGCCAGCAGCCGGTCGAGCTTCACCGCCTCGCGCACCGGCGGAACGGCGAGGATGCCGCATTGCTCGGCGGCCTCCAGCGCATTGGCCTGCAACCGTTCCGTGCCGATCTTCGCCATCTGCGTGTGCTGAGTGATGACGGGTTGCAGCACGCCTGCGCCCATCTCCACCGCCTTCTGCACCAGATAGTCGAGCCGGCCGGCCTTGATCGGCGCGAAGGCATAGAGCAGGTCGGGCAAGGGCGGCTGCGGCCGGGTCTGCGACACCGCTTCGATGGCCACCGCCTTCTTCGCCAGCGCCGCGATCCGTGCCAGCCACTCGCCGTCGCGCCCGTTGAAGACGAGCAGTTCCGCGCCCTGCGTCATGCGCAGCACATTGGCGAGATAGTGGCCCTGCTCGCGCGGAAGCGTGACCTGCCCGCCGGCCGTCAGGTCTTCCGTCACGAATAGCCGCTGCATTCGATAATTCGCACGCATGGAATGCTTGATGCGGTGCCCGGCAAAGGCCGTCAAGCGCTGGATGGAAACCTGCCTGATCGACCACCCGCGCTTCCATGCCACACCGGCTGGTAGCCGGCGAGCAATGCGGCGCGAGTGGTGGGCGGCGTCAGCACCAGCCAGCCCGAGGCTGCTCCCATGGAAAGCGCATCGCCATAGCCCGCGAAGGACCATGGCAGCAATCGGCCGCCGCGAATCGCGAACGCATCGTCTCCATGCGCCACCATTGTTCCATCCGGCAAGGCACGCATCGCCTGCGCGTCGACGCGCATGGCTGTTCCGCCACTGGCCAGCCGCTCGCCATGCAGCCCTGCATCGATCTCGCTTGCCTTGGGCACCGCGCTGCCCGATGCCACACAACCGGCAAATGCCAGTGCCGCCGGCCGCCGGCAGAAGAAGCAGGGACGGTGGCCGGCGGCGAGCCCGGTCACCTCGTCGAGAAAGAACAGCTCGGTCCAGCCCGCTTTGCCGCCGCGCCCGTTGTACCCCATCACGTCGCGCCGCCGGCCGCGAAAATCACAGCTGCAGATCAGCCATGCGCGGCTGGTCCAGCGGCGGCGCAGCAGGGTGCGCGTCGCGGCATCGTGGATCACGCCCCGATTGCCTGTGAACAGGCCGCGCGCGGCGACAGCATGGATGATGCCGAAGGGATCCACTTTGTTCTGCAACGGCATGTCAGGTCACTTTCCGGCGTATCCGGGAGATCGCCGTTGCAGATTTGACACGCGCCCGAAATAGCGTGTGGACATGGTATCCCTCATCTGGATTCCGCCCTGGTCCAGGAGTAGTGAGGCCCGCCCTCGGGAACCGATTGGTAACCTGATGCATTGCATGATTGCCAAAGTGATTGGTCGAGTGAATCCGATGCGAACCGCCGTCTTCTCTTTCCTTACCGTAGCTGCGCTCGCTTTGGGCGCCATGGGCATCTACTCGGCCGACGCCGCGAGCGAGCGCCTCAATGCCGATGGCTACGGCATCACCGCTTCGATCCGTTAAACGCCTGCTTCCAATATCCGCTTTCCATCGCCCTCGATCGCGATCGCGCTCAGCCTTCCCGAGGCGAAGGCGCGCGTATCGAGATTGACCCGGTTGCGGCGAATATCCACGCTGTCGACGGGCGTATGCCCGTGCACGATGATGCGCGCATAAAGCCCTTCATGGTGGAGGAACGCGTCGCGGATCCAGATCAGGTCCTGCGGATCCTGCCCGTCAAGAGGTACGCCCGGCCGCACGCCGGCATGGCAGAACATGAAGTCGCCGAAATCCGCCTGATAGGGCAGCGCTTCGAGAAAGGCGCGGTGCGCCGCCGGCATCGCTGCGTTGAGCGCGTCGCGGCTCGCCTCCAGCGTCCATGGCGTCGAGAAATCGGCCTGGACGCCATATGAGGCGGCGGTCGTCTCGCCACCATTGTTGGTGAAGATGCGCCATTCGCCGCTGGCCTTGAGGAAATTGAGCATCCCGTCATCATGGTTGCCGCGCAGTGAGAGGATGCGCGCATCCGCGGACTGCCGCGCGATGATGAAGTCCAGCACGCCCTTCGTGTCGGGTCCCCGATCGCAATAGTCGCCCAGATGGACGATGCGCCAGTCGCCCGGCCGGTCGCGGGCGATTTCCGCGTCGATCGCCTCATGCATGCGCACAAGCAGGTCGCGACGGCCATGCACGTCGCCGATGGCGTAGAGCCGCATGCCCTCCTGCGCGCGCGCCGACGCGAAATCCACCTCAGCCATGGGGATGTCGTGGCGAGGGCGGATTGTAGATGAGCTCCGGCCCGAGGTCGCGCACGTCGCGCTTGCCGCACAGCGCCATGGTCACGTCAAGCTCGCGGCGGATGATCTCCAGCGCCATCGTCACCCCATCCTTTCCATAGGCTCCCAGCCCGAACAGGAAGGATCGCCCGATGAAGGTGCCTTTCGCGCCGAGGCAAAGCGCCTTCAGCACGTCCTGCCCGGAGCGGATGCCGCTGTCGAGATGGATTTCGATCCGGTCGCCCACGGCATCGACGATTTCCGGCAGGACGGAGATCGAGGAAGGCGCGCCGTCGAGCTGCCGCCCGCCGTGATTCGACACGATGATCGCGTCTGCCCCGGTCTCGGCGGCCATCAGCGCGTCCTCGCGGTCGAGAATGCCTTTCAGGATCAGCTTGCCACCCCATTGTTCCTTGATCCAGGCGACATCCTTCCACGACAGGCGCGGGTCGAACTGCTGCGCCGTCCAGGATGCCAGCGAAGACAGGTCGGTCACGTCCTTGATGTGGCCGGCAATGTTGCCGAAGGTGCGCCGCTTGGTGCCCAGCATGCCCAGGCACCAGCGCGGCCGCGTCGCCATCTGCCAGATATGGTGCGGGGTGAATTTCGGCGGCGTGGACAGGCCGTTGCGGATGTCCTTGTGGCGCTGGCCAAGGATCTGCAGGTCGAGGGTGAGCACCAGCGCCGAGCAGCCGGCATCCTTCGCGCGCTGGATCAGCCGCTTCACGAAATCGCGGTCGCGCATCACATAGAGCTGGAACCAGAACGGTTTCGTGGTTGCCGCCGCAACATCCTCGATGGAACAGACGCTCATGGTCGACAGCGTGAAGGGTACGCCGAACGCCTCCGCCGCCTGCGCGGCGAGGATTTCGCCATCGGCATGCTGCATGCCGGTCAGGCCGGTCGGGGCGAGCGCCACCGGCATCGACACCTTCTCCCCGATCATGGTGCTTTCCAGCGAGCGGTCGGTCATGTCGACCAGCACCCGCTGGCGAAGCTTGATGGCGGCGAAATCGGCCTCGTTGGCGCGATAGGTGCCCTCTGTCCAGGCGCCGGAATCGGCATAGTCGAAGAACATCTTCGGCACGCGCCGCCGCGCCGCCTGCTTCAGATCGTCAATTGTCAGGACCTTGCCCATCTGCTCCCCCGTCGCGGCTGTGCACCTTGTCGCGGCAGTCCCGAAATGCGTTGACCCCGCACGCCGTTTGCCGTTCTTGTTCCCGCAATGAAAGCTCTACCAAGAGGATATTGCAGTTGACCAGCCTCGTCATGCCGGCGCCGGATGCCGCCACGCTGTCGCGCCGCGAAGAGATCGTCGCCGACATGCGCATGATCGTTCCGGGCGAGGGCGTGGTCGACAATGTCAACGGCATGCGTGTCTTTGAAAGCGACGGGCTGACCGCCTATCGCCAGCTGCCGCTGGTGGTGGTGCTGCCGGAGACGGTGGCGCAGGTTTCCCGCGTGCTGAAATATTGCAACGAGCGCAATATCCGCGTCGTGCCGCGCGGCTCGGGCACCTCGCTGTCGGGCGGCGCGCTGCCGCTGGAGGATGCGGTTCTGCTGGTCATGAGCCGCTTCAACCGCATCCTCGACATCGACTATCCCAATCGCTGCGTCGTGGCGCAGCCGGGCGTCACCAATCTGGGCATCACCACCGCCGTCGAGCAGGAAGGCTATTATTACGCGCCCGACCCCTCCTCGCAGATCGCCTGTTCCATCGGCGGCAATATCGCGGAAAATTCCGGCGGCGTGCACTGCCTCAAATACGGGCTGACGGCCAACAATGTGCTCGGCATCGAGATGGTCATGATGGACGGCGAGGTGATCCGCCTCGGCGGCCGCCATCTCGACGCCGAAGGCTACGACCTGCTCGGCATCATGACCGGCTCGGAAGGGCTGCTCGGCGTTGTCACCGAGGTCACGGTGCGCATCCTCAAGAAACCCGAAACCCTGCGCGCGGTGCTGCTCGGCTTCCCCACCAGCGAGCAGGCAGGGCAATGCGTGGCCGACATCATCGGCGCAGGCATCATCCCCGCCGGCATGGAGATGATGGACCGCCCCGCCATCCACGCCGCGGAAGCCTTCGTCCATGCCGGCTATCCGCTCGATGTCGAGGCCCTGCTGATCGTCGAGCTCGACGGACCCGGCGCAGAGGTCGACCACCTCATTTCCGCGGTGGAATCGATCGCCGTGGCGAACGGCTCCACCACCTGCCGCATCTCGGCTTCAGATGCCGAGCGCGTTAGCTTCTGGGCCGGCCGCAAGGCGGCGTTTCCGGCGGTAGGCCGTATCTCGCCCGATTATTACTGCATGGATGGCACCATCCCGCGCAAGGAACTGCCGCGCGTGCTGGCCGGTATGCGCTCCTTGTCGGAGAAATACGGGCTCGGCGTCGCCAATGTCTTCCATGCCGGCGACGGCAACCTCCATCCGCTCATCCTCTACGACGCCAACAAGCCCGGCGAGTTGGAGCGCGCCGAGAGCTTCGGCGCCGACATATTGCGGCTGTGCGTGGAGGTCGGCGGCGTGCTGACTGGCGAGCACGGCGTCGGCGTCGAAAAGCGCGACCTGATGCCGGAAATGTTCACCGAGACGGACCTCGATCACCAGATGCGCGTCAAATGCGCCTTCGATCCGAACCACCTCCTGAACCCCGGCAAAGTCTTCCCCCAACTGCGCCGCTGCGCCGAGTTGGGTCGCATGCACATCCACCGGGGCCAGATGCCGTTCCCTGATATTCCGAGGTTTTGAAATGAGACGTTCTTTTCGGTTTGGAGAACGTTATTGGCATCCAACGACCGTGCGGAATAGGGAGGAAGTTGTGATAACCCTCGTCGTCTCGTCAGATGGAGAGATCACTCTGACAGAGGAGTTGATTGATCATCTGGGAATCTCATTGCCGGATCAGGTCGAAGTCGAAACCCTGCCGGAGCGAAAGTTGGTGATGCAGGCCGCCCGACGAAAAGAAGAGCAGCTATTGCCGGCGTCATCCTCCGAATGACCACCTTCACCCCAACAACCCCCGCCGAAGTGCTCGATGCCGTCGCCTGGGCGGTGTCCGAGGAGGCGCCGCTGGAGATCGTCGGCCGTGGCACCAAGCGCGCCATCGGCCGACCCTCGCAGGCCGGACACACGCTCGACCTTTCCCGCCTGTCCGGCGTCACGCTCTACGAGCCGGAAGAGCTCATCCTCTCCGCCCGCGCCGGTACGCCGCTGTCGCAGATCGAGGCGCTTCTCACGGAGCGCGGCCAGCAACTTGCCTTCGAGCCGATGGACTATGGACCGCTATTGGGCGGCGAGGCGGGACATGGCACGATCAGCGGTGTGCTTGCGGCCAATCTCTCCGGCCCGCGCCGCATCAAGGCCGGTGCCGCGCGCGACCATATTCTCGGCATCAACGCCGTGTCCGGCCGTGGCGAAGCGTTCAAGGCCGGCGGGCGCGTGGTCAAGAACGTTACCGGCTACGACCTGTCCAAGGCCATGGCCGGTTCATGGGGCACGCTGGCCGTCGTCACCGACCTCACCTTCAAGGTTCTCCCCGCAGCGGAGACGGAATCGACCCTCATCCTTCGCGGGCTCAGCGAGGAACATGCCGTGTCCGCCATGGCGCTGGCTTTGGGTTCCGCCGGCGAGGTGGCAAGTGCGGCGCATCTGCCGGAAAGCGTCACCGGCACCGTGCTGGATGGCGACCTGAAGGGCAGGGGATCGACGCTCATCCGGCTGGAAGGCGTGCGCCCGTCTGTGGACTACCGTTTCGATCTCGTCGTGTCGCTTCTCGGCGCGGAAGGCGTCGCGCAGCGACTGGACGGCGAGGAATCGCAGAAATTGTGGCGCGAGATTCGCGACTGCATCCCCTTCGCCGACCGCACGGCGCGCCCCGTCTGGCGTGTTTCCATGACACCCTCCGAAGGCCACCGCATGGTAATGGACCTGCGCATGCGCGCCGCCGTCGATGCCTTCTACGACTGGCAAGGCGGCCTGGTCTGGCTGCGCATGGAAGACGAGCCGGAAGCCGAGCTTCTGCGCGCGCTCATTGCGCATCACGGCGGCGGGCACGCGACCCTCGTGCGCGCCGACCCGGCGATCCGCGCAGCCGTTCCCGTGTTCCAGCCGCAGCCGCCGGCGCTGGCCGCGCTTTCCGCCCGCCTCAAGGCCGAATTCGACCCCAAAGGCATCCTCAATCCCGGCAGGATGACGCCCTGAATGCAGACCAGCTTTACCCCTGAGCAGCTTGCCGATCCGCATGTCGCGGATTCCGAGGCGATCCTGCGCAAATGCGTGCATTGCGGCTTCTGCACCGCCACCTGCCCGACCTATGTCACGCTCGGCAACGAGCTGGATTCGCCGCGTGGAAGAATCTACCTCATCAAGGACATGCTGGAGGAGGGGCGTCCAGCCGACAAGGAGACGGTCACCCATATCGACCGCTGCCTGTCCTGTCTCTCCTGCATGTCGACCTGCGCTTCGGGCGTGAACTACATGCATCTGGTCGATCATGCCCGTGCCCATATTGAGCAGACCTATCGCCGCCCGCTGGCAGACCGCGCGATCCGCGCACTGCTGGCGGCGGTGCTGCCCTATCCGTCCCGCTTCCGCGCCGCGCTGAAGCTGGCGGCACTGGGCCGTCCCTTTGCCTCGCTGTTCCGGTCCGTGCCGGGGCTAAAGCCGCTGGCGGCCATGCTGGCGCTGGCGCCTGCCGCCGTGCCGGCGGCCTCATCCATCAATATGCCGGCCATCCATGCGTCATCGGCGCCGCATCGCGGTCGCGTGGCGCTGCTCACCGGCTGCGCGCAGTCGGTGCTCGATCCGGGCATCAACGAGGCCACCGTGCGCCTGCTCAATCGCGTCGGCGTTGAAGTGGTCGTCCCAAAAGGCGAGGGCTGCTGCGGCGCGCTGGTGCACCATATGGGCCGCGAAGATGCCTCGCTCGCAGCCGCGCGCCGGAATGTCGACGCCTGGACGCGTGAGATCGAGGCCGGCGGCCTCGACGCCATCATCATCACCACGTCGGGCTGCGGTACCACGATCAAGGATTACGGCTTCATGCTGCGGCTCGATCCGGCCTATGCGGAGAAGGCCGCGCGCGTGTCCTTGCTGGCCAAGGATGTGACGGAATATCTCGCATCCATCGATCTGCCCGCGCCGGTCAACGCGGCGGGGCTGACCATCGCCTATCATTCCGCCTGTTCCATGCAGCACGGCCAGAAGGTCGTGCGCCAGCCGAAGGAGCTTCTGGCGAAGGCAGGCTTCCGTGTCGTCGAGCCGCGCGAGGGGCATCTGTGCTGCGGTTCGGCAGGAACCTACAACATCCTCCAGCCGGAGATTTCCGCAAAGCTTCGCGACCGCAAGGTGAAGAACATCACCGCCACGGGCGCAACCCTCGTCGCCACCGGCAATATCGGCTGCATGACACAGATCGCCTCGGGCTCCGACCTGCGCGTATTCCACACGATCGAACTGCTCGACTGGGCCTGGGGCGGACCGAAGCCGACGAACCTGCCGGATCCGGTAATGGTTGCTGCGGAGTAATCAGGCGGCCGGCTTGCGCACCGAAGCCTGAACCTCGGCACCGTAGGTCGCTTCGTAAAGCTCGCGCTGGCGGCGCAGCGCCACCATCGTGTTGCGCAGCAGGATCGCCACCGTCACCGGGCCGACGCCGCCCGGCACCGGCGTGATCCACGACGCCACTTCCTTGACGCTTTCAGTGTCGACATCGCCGACGATCTTCTGCGTGCCGTCCGGCAGCGTCTCGCTGTTGATGCCGATATCGATCACCGCGGCACCCGGCTTCACCATGTCGGCCTTGATCAGGCGCGGCCTGCCCACCGCCACGAACAGCGCGTCGGCACGGCGCGCATGCGCGGCCACCGAGCGCGTCATGTGGTGGCACACGGTCACCGTCGCGCCCTCGCTCATCAAAAGGAAGGCGATCGGCTTGCCGACGATTTCCGAATGGCCGACGACCACGGCCTCCAGCCCCTCCAGCTTCAGCCCCGTCGCCTTGAGCAGCTCCACCGAGGCGGCTGCCGTGCAGGGCGCAAGGTCGAGCTGGTTATAGACGATGTTGCCGATCGAGGCCGGGTGCATGCCCTCGACATCCTTGAGCGGATGCACGGCTGCCTGCAGCGCCTTGATCGGCACATGCGCCGGCACCGGCCGCTGGATGATGATCCCCGTCACGCGGGGATCGGCATTCATGCCGGCGATCGCCGCTTCCAGCTCGCCTGCCGTCACCTCGGCGGGGAAACGCTTCTCGATGAAGCCGATGCCGGCCTTTTCGGCATTGCGGCGCTGGTTGCGCACATACACGTCCACCGCGTCGGTGTCGCCCACGGTGATGGAAACCAGCGTCGGCGCCCAGCCTGCGGCGGTAGCGTCATCGGCTTCCTTGCGCACCGCTTCGATGATGCGCTGCGCCACCGGAGCGCCTTTCAGATATCGTGTGTCGTCAATCATCGCTCGACCATCTCGCCTGTTCGTCCGTGCTTATGGCGCAGACATGATCCTTCTGTGAATGCGTAAAATGCCCGCACGCCTCACGATGACGAGAAAGGGGCGGCGCCCGCCCGCGCCGCCCCTTCTCCGGACCGAACCCCCAGCCCCGGCCCGTCCCCTCGTATTCTGTCGTCAGCTCACGATCACCGTGGTGCCGACCTTCACGCGCTCATAGAGATCGATCACGTCTTCGTTGCGCATGCGGATGCAGCCCGACGACACCGCGCCACCGATCGTCTCGGGCTGGTTCGTGCCGTGGATGCGGTAGAGCGTGGAGCCGAGATAGAGCGCCCGTGCGCCCAGCGGGTTCGCCGGCCCCCCTTCCATATGCACGGGCAGGATGCGGCCCTTCTTCTTCTCGCGGGCGATCATCTCGGCCGGCGGGCGCCAGTCCGGCCATTCGCGCTTCTGCGTCACCTTGTGGGTGCCGGCCCATTCGAAGCCCGGCTTGCCGGTGCCCACGCCATAGCGACGCGCCTTGCCACCAGCCTCGACCAGATAAAGGAAGTTGTCGTTCGTATCGATGATGATCGTGCCGGCCTTGTGAGGTCCGGCATAGTCCACCGTCTGGGGCAAATATTTCGGGTCGATCTGCGGCCGTACCTGGCGCATCGCGCCGGCGGCAACCGATGCGGTCTGCACCACGCGGTCGGGCTGGGCGACGCGGCGCATGCCGCGCGGATCGGGCGCCAGCCGCACCTGCATGCCTTGCGGCGCGCGGCGCATCCGGCGGCCTTCCGGCGCGCGCTGCAACTGCATCACCCACGGGGCGGAAAGGTCGGGGCTCACCACCAGCGGCGGCCTTTCGGCATAGCGGCTCTGGGCGGATGCCGGCGCCGCGGCCAACAGGGCCACCGCGGCGGCGGACAACAGGAATATCGGCTTCATGGCGGACTCTCTACTATCTCGCGCTGCCGGGTCTTGTGCCCGGTCGAGGCAAATTGTGCGCCGCGCTCCCCACCGAATGGTGAACGGAAATCGGTAAAATGCCGCTTTGTCAGGAAAGATTCCGGTATGGTTACCGGCCGGTTTGGGAATCTGGTAAACGCGCGGTTTAAGGCCGAAGCGAGATAGGGGGTCGGCATGCAGCAGATGGCGGAAGGGCTGATCATGGGCGAGGACGGCAGGCCGCGCTGCTTCTGGCACGGCAACCTGCCCGACTACGTGCGCTACCATGACGAGGAATGGGGCCGTCCCGTCGCCGACGACCGCCGCCTGTTCGAGAAACTGTGCCTGGAGGGTTTCCAGTCCGGCCTGTCCTGGCTCACCATCCTGCGCAAGCGCGAGAATTTCCGCGCCGCCTTCCATGGTTTCGACTTCGACCGTCTGGCCGTGGAGGACGAAAGCGCCATCGAACGTCATCTGCAGGATGCGGGCATCATCCGCCATCGCGGCAAGATCGTCTCGGTCTACAATAATGCCCGCCGCGCGGTGGCGCTGCGCGACGAGTTCGGCTCGCTTGCCGCCTTCTTCTGGTCCTTCGAGCCGAAGCCGGAGGAACGCCCGGCGGTGCTGGACCTCGCCACCCTGCGCGCCAACCCGACCACGGCGACCTCGACCCGCCTGTCGAAGGATTTGAAGAAGCGCGGCTGGAGCTTCGTCGGCCCCACCACGGTCTATGCCTTCATGCAGGCCATGGGCATGGTCAACGACCATATCGAGGGCTGCGCCTGCCGCGCCGAAGTGGAAGACTCAAGAAATATCTTCAGGCGACCGGTGTGAAAACGCGGCCTTCAGACGCTGAGCCACCGAAACGCTTGGGCGACTGACGCATGGCCGCCACTTGTCACAGGCGTGCCATGAGCCATCAACACCTTTTCAATCGGCCATGAAAGGATCTGTCTGATCCTGGCCCGTGCCGCCTTGCGGTCGCTGAAAGCGACGCGGAATTTTCTGGGGACGGAGGGACTAGGAGAGACCATCAGGTCCAGCTTGGCCACGATGGAGCGCCATCCGGAAAACCAGCCCGGCGGAAACTGCTGAAGCAGGTCGGTGAAGATGACGGTTCTGCTTTTGACGTGGAAAAACACGATCTCGGTCGTGATCCGGTTTCCGATCACCGCGACCTGCTCGATCTGTCCGGCCCATTGGGAACAGGGCGCGTCTCCCAGTTCCGCAGCGATGTCGAGTTCGCCGCGCTTCCGGCGAAGGCCGGGTGCCGCGAGGATCCGCGCTTCGGGATAGGCAGCTTTCCACTCGGCGATGAAAGTATGATGCAGCGAGTTGGGAGCGACGAGATGCGCGACTTTGCCGATCGAGTCCAGTTCGGTGCGCAAGGCATGCGAAATCTCGGTCGGCGACCAGATGAAAAGCTCGCCGCTGTCCAGCCTGATGACTGCCATTCGGGTTGGATAGTGAAAGCCCAGCCCTCCCTCGACCTCCGGCCCTTCCGCGATCCATATGTCATCGCCGAACGGCTTCAACATGACTGCCTCCACACATGCCTTCGCATCAGACGCTGGCACGTCTTCGATGGCAAGCGAAGCTTGCCGCACCTATCCCTATCGGTTAGGACACGCGCGCCCGGTCTCGGGCGGATTTTCCTCCACAAACCACGGAATACGACAATGGCTGACAAGGCGGACAGGATGAAGGCGAGGCTCCCGCGCGGCTTCGTCGACCGCCATGCGGCCGACATCCGCGCCGTGGACGCGATGACCGCCGAGATCAGGAAGGTCTACGAGCTCTACGGCTTTGAGCCCGTCGAGCAGCCGATGGTGGAATATACCGACGCGCTCGGAAAATTCCTGCCCGATCAGGACCGGCCGAACGAGGGCGTCTTCTCCTTTCAGGACGACGACGAGCAGTGGCTGTCGCTGCGCTACGACCTGACCGCGCCGCTCGCCCGCTTCGTGGCGGAGAATTTCGAGCAACTGCCAAAGCCCTATCGCAGCTACCGTTCCGGCTGGGTGTTCCGCAACGAGAAGCCGGGACCGGGCCGCTTCCGCCAGTTCATGCAGTTCGACGCCGACATCGTCGGCACGCCGGGCGTGGCAGCGGATGCCGAGATGGCCATGATGATGGCCGATACGCTGGAGGCCGTGGGCATCAAGCGCGGGGACTACGTCATCCGGGTGAACAACCGCAAGGTGCTCGACGGGGTGCTTGAGGCGATTGGTCTCGGCGGAGATGAGAATGCCGGACGCCGGCTCACCGTGCTGCGTGCCATCGACAAGCTCGACAAGTTCGGGCCGGAGGGCGTGCGCCAGCTTCTAGGCAAGGGCCGGCTGGACGAGAGCGGCGACTTTACGAAGGGCGCCGGGCTGGATGAGACGGATGCACTGTACGTCATAGCTCATCTCTCACCGAATCCAAAGGAGCACATAGACTCGCTCATCAAAGCTGGTGCAGACTCAAAATTTGTGGCGAGCGCTACGCGCTTCCGACTTCTGCATATCGCTTCGGCTGGCTTGGACGAACTCGAGCAAATTCGCGAACTTCTTGTGGCTGCCGGCTACGGACCCGATCGCATCCGCATCGACCCCTCCGTGGTCCGCGGCCTTGAATATTACACCGGCCCGGTTTACGAGGCCGAACTGACCTTCCCGGTTGTCAACGAGGATGGCCAGACCGTCCGCTTCGGCTCCGTCGCCGGCGGTGGGCGCTATGACGGGCTGGTCTCGCGCTTCCGTGGCGAGCCGGTTCCGGCGACGGGTTTTTCCATCGGCGTGTCGCGCCTCACAGCCGCGCTGAAGAACCTCGGCAAGCTGGAAAATACCGAAGTCATCGCGCCGGTCGTCGTGCTTGTCATGGACAAGGACACCGAAAGCCTCGGGCGCTACCAGAAGATGGTCGCTTCGCTGCGGCAGGCCGGCATCAGGGCCGAAATGTATCTCGGCGGCGCCGGCATGAAGGCGCAGATGAAATATGCCGACCGGCGCGGCAGCCCTTGCGTCGTCATCCAGGGTGGCGACGAGCGGGCCAATGGCGAGGTTCAGATCAAGGACTTGATCGCCGGCGCCAAGGCGGCCGAAGCCATCACCGACAATGCCGAATGGCGCGAAAGCCGCCCGGCGCAGTTCTCCGTGCCGGAGCACGAACTGGTCGAAGCGGTGCGAAAGGTGCTGGCGCAGCAGGCTGCGGATCGGGACGCATGACCTGGCGCACCCCTTCCTTCGCGCCCGACATCCTTGCGCTCTTTGCCGAGCGGGGCGCGCCGCGCATCGACGTACCGGTGCTCCAGCCGGCAGACCCCTTCCTCGACATGGCGGGCGAAGATCTGCGCCGCCGCATCTTCCTGACCGAGAGCGAGACGGGTGAGGCGCTGTGCCTGCGGCCTGAATTCACCATTCCCGTCTGCCTCGACCATATCGCCTCCCACGCCGCCACGCCGCAGCGCTATTCTTATCTGGGCGAGGTGTTCCGCCAGCGCCGCGAAGGCGGCAACGAGTTCTTCCAGGCCGGCATCGAGGATCTGGGTGAGACCGACATCGCCGCCGCCGACGCACGCTCTGTGGCCGACGCGCACGCGCTTCTGGCGCGTCTGCTTCCCGATGCCCGGCTCACTGTGACGCTGGGCGACCAGTCGCTCTTCGAGGCGGTGCTGGCTGCGCTCGGCCTGCCGCGCGGCTGGCAGAAGCGGCTGGCGCGCGCTTTCGGCTCGCCCGCCGCGCTCGAATCCGCGCTGACCGACCTCGCCAACCCGCCGCGCGCTGCCGCGCTGGATGACGAGGCTGCGTCGCTGGTCGCCGCCGGGGATGCCGACGCGCTCGCCACGCTGGTCGAAGCCCGCATGGAGGCCGTCGGCATGTCGCCCCATCTCGGCCGCAGCCCCGACGAGGTCGCGCGCCGCCTGATGGAGAAATCCGACCTGCGCGCCGTGCGCCTGTCGGACGATGCCTTTGCCGCATTGCGCCGCTTCCTAGCCATCCGGGTGCCACTGGATGAGGCCTCCGTGGCGCTGACCTCCTTCGCGGCTGACGCGAAACTCTCGCTGGGAACCGCCCTTGCCCGCTTCGACGCGCGGCGGGCCAGCCTTGCGGCCTTCGGCCTCGATGCCGGGCAGATCAGCTACGACGCCGCCTTCGGCAGGCCGCTCGACTATTATACCGGGCTCGTATTCGAGATCGGCCTGCAGGGCGCGCCGCGTCCGCTCGTCGGTGGCGGGCGCTATGACCGCCTGCTGACCCTGCTGGGTGCGAAACAGGCCATTCCCGGCGTCGGCTTCTCCGTCTGGCTCGACCGCATTGCCGAGGCACGGGGAGAACCCGCATGACCGTCACGCTGGCGATCCCGTCCAAGGGGCGGCTGAAGGACAATGCGCTGGCGAAGCTCGCGGCGGCCGGGCTGGACGTCGTCCAGCCGGAGGATTCGCGCAGCTACCGTGCCCGCATCGCCGGCCGCGATGATATCGACGTGCTGCTCCTGTCGGCCTCCGAGATCGCGCGCGAACTGGGGCAGGGCGCCGTCGATCTGGGCGTCACCGGTGAGGATGTGCTGCGCGAGGCGGTGGCGGATGTGGACAGCCGCGCCGAGATACTGGCGCGGCTCGGCTTCGGCTTCGCCGATGTGGTGGTGGCGGTGCCGGATGTGTGGCTCGATGTCGAGACCATGGCCGACCTCGACGACGTGGCCGCCGATTTCCGCCAGCGCCACGGAAGGCGCATGCGCATAGCCACCAAATACTGGCGGCTGACACAGCAGTTCTTCTCGCAGTTGCACGGCATTCAGGTCTATCGCATCGTCGAAAGCCTAGGCGCCACCGAGGGCGCGCCGGCGGCCGGTTCGGCCGACCTCATCGTCGATATCACCACCACCGGCTCGACGCTGCGCGCCAACAATCTCAAGGTGCTAGAGGACGGCGTGATCCTGCGCTCACAGGCCTGCCTCGTCGCGGCGGTGAAGGACCGTTCTCCGGCCGACCGCGCGACCATCGAGGATCTGCGCGCGCGGATGGGCGCAGGCTGACGGAATGGAAAAGGCCCGGATCGCTCCGGGCCTCATACTTTATCGCGATGAATGCGATCAGCGGCGGGCATCCACCGAAAGTGCGCCCGGACCGCTGGCGGCCAGCACGAGGAAGCCGCCGGCCACCGCGAAATTCTTCCAGAAGATTGCCGCCTGGTCGGCACCCCAGTGGCCGAGAAAGGCGGTGGCGACGCAGAAGGCGGCCAGCGCGTAGGCGGCCCAGCGGGTCTGGAAGCCGACGATGATGGCGATGCCGCCGAGTACCTTGAGGGCGATGACCAGCCAGGTCACCAGCATCGGCGCAGGCAGGCCGAGCGATCCCATATAGCCTGCGAAGCCGCCGGGCGCGAAGATCAGCGGCACGCCGGAAAAGAGGAACATCAGCGCCAACAGGATGCGGCCGATGAGAAGCTGAACGTCGTTGGACATGTGTGATCCGTTTTCCGATTGAGAGTGCGTGCAAACTAACGCATCGTTTGTAGGAATCCAGACACGACATTGCGAACCGTCCGTTCATTATTGATGAACGAACGGTTCGATCACGTTCATGTAATCAACCGGGGTTGATCATCAGCTCCGGCCGCACGATCCGGTCGTAGTCCTCGCCGGAGACGAGGCCGGTCTTCAGCGCTTCCTCGCGCAAAGTCGTGCCGTTCTTGTGCGCGGTCTTGGCGATCTTGGCAGCGTTGTCGTAGCCGATCGTCGGCGCGAGCGCGGTGACCAGCATCAGGGAACGCTCGACGCCAGCCTTGATATTGTCCTCCCGCGCCTCGATGCCGACCACGCAATTGTCGGTGAAGGAAATCGCCGCGTCGGCGATGAGCTGGACCGATTGCAGGAAGTTGTAGGCCATCACTGGGTTGAAGACGTTGAGCTCGAAATGGCCCTGGCTGCCGGCGAAGGTGACGGCTGCGTGATTGCCGAAGACATGCACGCAGACCTGCGTCATCGCCTCGCACTGGGTCGGGTTGACCTTGCCCGGCATGATCGACGAGCCCGGCTCGTTCTCGGGCAGCGAAAGCTCGCCCAGCCCCGCGCGCGGGCCCGAGCCGAGGAAGCGGATGTCGTTGGCGATCTTGAACAGCGCCGCCGCCGTCGCATTGATGGCGCCGTGCGAAAACACCATGGCGTCATGCGCTGCCAGCGCCTCGAACTTGTTCGGCGCGGTGACGAAGGGCAGTTTGGTGATCTTGGCGATGCGCTTGGCGACCTTCTCGGCGAAGCCGACCGGCGCATTGAGCCCGGTGCCGACGGCGGTGCCGCCCTGTGCGAGTTCGTACAGGCCCGGCAGCGTCGCCTCGATACGCCTGATCGAAGAGGCGACCTGCGCTGCATAGCCGCCGAACTCCTGGCCGAGCGTGAGCGGCGTGGCGTCCTGCGTGTGGGTGCGGCCGATCTTGACGATCGTCGCGAACTTCTTCGCCTTCTTGTCCAGCGCCTTGTGCAGGTGCTTCAGCGCCGGGATCAGGTCATGCACGATCCGCTCCGCACAGGCGACATGCATCGCCGTCGGATAGGTGTCGTTCGACGACTGGCTCATATTGACGTGGTCGTTCGGATGAACCGGCTTCTTGGAGCCCATGGTTCCGCCCAGCATCTCGATGGCGCGGTTCGAGACCACCTCATTGGCGTTCATGTTGGACTGTGTGCCCGACCCGGTCTGCCAGACGACGAGGGGGAAGTGCTCGTTGAGCTTGCCGTCGATCACCTCCTGCGCGGCATCCACGATCGCCTTGCCGATTGCCGGGTCGAGCTTCTTCAGCTCCATGTTCGCCTCAGCGGCCGCTCGCTTGACGATGCCCAGCGCCCGCACGATCGAGGTCGGCTGCTTTTCCCAGCCGATCTTGAAATTGCCGAGCGAGCGTTGCGCCTGCGCGCCCCAGTAGCGGTCGGCTGAAACTTCGATGGGTCCGAACGTGTCGGTCTCGGTGCGGGTGGTGCTCATGTGTCGAATCCGATTGGCGTGTGCGCTTCACATATTGATAAGTGCCCGAAGACTCAATCGCGGCTGCCGCTGCGTCGGCGCTGCAAGCGGAATTCCCGCCGTCGCGCGCTTTACAAACCGAGTTCCGGATAAGAGTATCCTGGTCAGCATAAGCCGGTTTTACCGGCAGAGGGCAACACTGCAAGGCAACAGGGAGAGTTTTCACATGCGTTCCACCATCCGTCATCTGCTCGCCGCATCGGTCGCGGTGACCGGCCTGCTGGCCGTGTCCACCGGCCTCCAGGCACAGGAGGCCAAGGTCGGCATCATCCTCGGCTTTACCGGGCCGCTGGAATCGATCACGCCGGGCATGGCCGCCAGCGCCGAGCTCGCCTTCAAGGAGGTCAGCGACAGCGGGCTCCTGCTCGACGGCACCAAGCTGACGCCCGTGCGCGCCGACTCCACCTGCGTCGACAGCGCAGCCGCGCAGGCCGCCGCCGAGCGCCTCGTCTCGGCCGAGAAAGTGGCCGCGATCATGGGCGCCGACTGCTCGGGCGTGACGATTGCCGTCGCCAACAATGTCGCGGTGCCGAACGGCGTCGTCATCATCTCGCCCTCGGCGACCTCGCCGGCGCTCACCGACATCAAGGACAATGACTATTTCTTCCGCACCGCTCCGTCCGATGCGCGCCAGGGCCAGATCCTGTCCGACATACTGATCGGCAAGGACGTCAAGTCGGTGGCGGTCACCTACACCAATAACGACTACGGCAAGGGCTTCTCCGATGCCTTCACCGCGGCCTACACGGCCGGTGGCGGCAAGGTCACCATCAACGCCCCGCATGAGGACGGCAAGGGCGACTATTCGGCGGAAGTCGGCGCGCTTGCCTCGGCCGGCGGCGACCTTCTCGTCGTGCTGGGCTATGTCGATCAGGGCGGCGTCGGCATCATCCGCGCCGCGGTCGAGTCCGGCGCCTTCGACCGCTTCGCGCTGGGCGACGGCATGTATGGCCAGAGCCTGATCGACGCGATCGGCGACGACCTCAACGGCACGATCGGCGTCATTCCCGGCGCCGAGGGCGAAGGCATGGAAGCCTTCAAGAAGATCGCCACCGCGGCCGGCCTCGACCCGTCCTCGTCCTATACGGGCGAGAGCTATGATGCGGCGGCGCTGATCGCACTCGCCATGCAGAAGGCGGGCTCCACCGACCGTACCGCGATCCGCGATGCGGTGCTCGATATCGCCAATGAGCCGGGCGAGAAGATCCTCGCCGGCGACCTGGCCAAGGGCCTTCAGATCCTGAAGGACGGCGGCGACATCGACTATGTCGGCGCCACCAATGTCGAGCTCATCGGCCCCGGCGAGGCTTCCGGCACGTATCGCGAATATGAGGTCAAGGACGGCAAGTACGAAACCATCAAGTTCCATTGATCGGTCGGACTTCAGGGGAACCATGGAACAGCCCGGCCGGACCGGGCTGTTCCTCGGCGGCATCGGGCCGGAAAATGGACGCCGTTTTCCCGACCTTTCCGGTGCCCGATAAAAAGAATGCAAGAACAAACGGATGGATCATGCCTCTGGGGAACGCCGGCATGATCCATCGGAGGCGGGCATGATCAGGGTCGAGGACCTTTGCATGTCGTTCGGGGGCATCCGCGCCGTCGACGGCGTGTCGCTCGAAATAGGGAAAGGCTCCATCACCGGCCTGATCGGGCCGAACGGTGCGGGCAAGACCACGTTGTTCAACGTGATCGCCGGCCATTACCGCCCGACATCCGGCAAGGTGTGGCTGGGCGACGACGACATTACCGGCCTGCCGCCGCATGAGCTCTTCCATAAGGGCCTGCTGCGCACCTTCCAGATCGCGCATGAATTCTCGACGCTCACCGTGCGCGAGAACCTGATGATGGTGCCGCCCGCCCAACCGGGCGAGCAGCTCGTCGATGTCTGGCTGCGGCCATCCTCGGTGCGGGCGCGCGAGGCGGAAGTGCGCCGCCGCGCCGACGAGGTGATCGACTTCCTCGAAATCTCCCACGTCGCCGACGAACTGGCCGGAAATCTCTCCGGCGGCCAGAAGAAGCTGCTGGAGCTCGGCCGCACCATGATGGTCGATGCGCGCATCGTCTTCCTCGACGAGGTCGGCGCGGGCGTGAACCGGACTTTGCTCAACACGATCGGCGACGCCATCGTGCGGCTCAACCGCGAGCGCGGCTATACCTTCTGCATGATCGAGCACGACATGGATTTCATCGGCCGCCTCTGCGACCCGGTCATCGTCATGGCCGAGGGCAAGGTGCTGGTCGAGGGTCCGGTGGACGAGGTGAAGGCCAATGAGCACGTCATCGAGGCCTATCTCGGCCGCGGCCTGAAGAACCGGCCGGCGCGCAAGGCGGCGAGGGGCACCGCATGAGCTTCCTGGTCGGCGAGGCGATGACGGGCGGTTATGGCGGGGCGGATATCCTGCATGCCTGCACGATCGCCGTGGACAAGGGCGAGATCGCCGTCATCGTTGGCCCCAACGGCGCCGGCAAGTCCACGGCGATGAAGGCGATGTTCGGCATGCTGGCGCTGCGCGAAGGCAAGGTGAGCCTCGACGGCCGCGACATTACCGGCCTTTCGCCGCAGGATCGCGTCAGGGCCGGCATGGGCTTCGTGCCGCAGACCTCCAACGTCTTCACGACGATGAGCGTCCAGGAGAACCTGGAAATGGGCGCCTATATCCGCGACGACGATTTCAGCGACACCATGGAGCAGGTCTTCGACCTGTTCCCGATCCTGCGACAGAAGCGTCGGCAGCCGGCAGGCGAATTGTCGGGCGGCCAGCGCCAGCAGGTCGCGGTGGGCCGCGCGCTGATGACCAAGCCTTCGGTGCTGATGCTGGACGAGCCGACTGCGGGCGTGTCGCCCATCGTCATGGACGAGCTTTTCGACCGCATCCTCGAAGTCGCCGCCACCGGCATCGCCATCCTCATGGTGGAGCAGAATGCGCGGCAGGCGCTCAATATCGCCGACCGGGGCTATGTTCTGGTGCAGGGCCGCAACCGCTATACCAACACGGGCGAGGCGCTGCTGGCCAACCCTGAAGTCCGCGCGACGTTTCTGGGCGGGTGATCATGATCGACATCCTCAACGCCTTCGTCGTGCTCGCCAATTTCGTCATCGTTCCGGGGCTGGCCTATGGCGCGCAGCTTGCGCTGGGCGCGCTCGGCGTCACGCTGGTCTACGGCATATTGCGCTTCTCCAATTTCGCCCATGGCGACCTGATGGCCTTCGGCACCATGCTGACCATCCTCGTCACATGGTGGTTCATGGCCATGGGCATCTCGGCTGGCCCGCTGCCGACCGCGCTGCTGGCGCTGCCGATCGGCATTGCCGGAGCGGTGCTGATGAGCCTGCTGACCGACCGGCTGGTCTACCGTTTCTACCGGGTGCAGAAATCGCCCACCATCGTGCTGGTCATGGCCTCGGTGGGCGTCATGTTCGTGCTCAACGGCATCGTGCGCCTGGTGATCGGGCCTGACGAGCAGCGCTTTGCCGATGGCGAGCGCTTCCTGGTCACCGTGCGCGGTTTCCGCGAGCTGACGGGACTTGACGAGGGCCTCGTCATCCGGCTGCCGGTCGCCATCACCATCGTCGTGGCCGTCATCGTCGTGGTGGCGCTGTTCTGGTTCCTGCAATCGACACGCGCCGGCAAGGCGATGCGCGCCTATTCCGACAATGAGGACCTGGCACTGCTCTCCGGCATCAATCCGGACCGCGTCGTGGCGATCACCTGGATCATCGCGGCAGCGCTCGCCACCATCGCAGGCGTGCTCTACGGCCTCGACAAGAGTTTCCGCCCCTTCACCTATTTCCAGCTCCTGCTGCCGATCTTCGCGGCGGCCATCGTTGGCGGCATCGGCCAGCCGCTGGGCGCCATCGCCGGCGGCTTCGTCGTCGCCTTCTCCGAGGTGACGCTGACCTATGCCTACAAGCGGGTGCTGGAATATCTCGGCTTCCAGCCGGAGGGCCTCGTGCAACTGCTCTCGACCGAATACAAGTTCGCCATCTCCTTCGTCATCCTGGTTCTGGTGCTGCTGATACGGCCGACGGGCATCTTCCGCGGGAGGGTGCTGTGAGCGAGCGCATGCGCATCATCGTCCTCTACGGCCTGATGGCCTTGCTGCTCGCGCTGGTCGGTTTCGGCCAGAGTTGGGCACTGGCCCTGACCATCACAAGCCTCTGTTTGATCTCGGCCATCATGGCGCTGGGCGTGAACATGCAGTGGGGCTATGCCGGCCTGTTCAATGTCGGCGTGATGGGCTTTGCCGCGCTCGGCGGGCTTGCGGCTGTGCTGGTCTCCATGCCGCCAGTGCCGGGCGCATGGGCCGCTGGCGGTACGGGCCTCGGCCTCGCCTTGATCACCCTGATCGGCACGGTTGCGGTCGCGGTCTTCGTGCGGCGCAGGACCGCCGGCACGACGCGCCTCCTTGCGATATTCGCCGTCGCCGTGGTGGGCTATTTCCTCACCCGCAGCTTCTTCGACCCGGCGGTGAATGCGATCGAGAGCTTCGATGCGGCGCGCACCGGCTATCTCGGTGGGCTCGGCCTGCCGGTGATCTTCTCCTGGCTTGTAGGCGGCGTCTTCGCGGCCGCTGCTGCGTGGCTGGTGGGCAAGATTGCGCTCGGCCTGCGCTCCGACTATCTGGCGATCGCCACGCTGGGCATTTCGGAGATCATCATCGCCTTCCTCAAGAACGAGGAATGGCTGTCGCGCGGCGTCAAGAACGTGTCCGGCCTGCCGCGACCAGTGCCCTACGAAATCGACCTCCAGCAGGCGCCGTGGTTTCTCGACCTCGCCTCGACGCTGGGCGCCAGCCCCGTCGTGCTGTCGAGCCTCTATGTACGCCTCTCCTATGTGCTGCTCTTCGCTGCCGTCCTGGTGATCCTGCTGTGGATGGCGGAGCGCGCGCTGAACTCGCCCTGGGGCCGCATGATGCGCGCCATCCGCGACAATCGCGATGCGGCAGAGGCGATGGGCAAGGACGTGACCGGCCGGCATTTGCAGGTCTTCATTCTCGGCTCGGCGGTTGTCGGTATCGCCGGCGCCATGCTGACCACGCTCGACGGGCAGTTCACGCCCGGCCAGTACAACCCGCTGCGCTTCACCTTCCTGATCTGGGTGATGGTGATCGTCGGCGGCTCCGGCAACAATTGGGGCGCGGTGCTGGGCGGCTTCCTGATCTGGTTCCTATGGGTCGAGGCGGAACCTGTCGGCGGCTGGCTGATGTCGGTCGTGACCTCTGGCCTGGCAGCCGATAGCGGCCTGCGCGCGCACCTTCTCGACGCCGCACCCTATATGCGGCCGCTGACCATGGGCATCATCATGCTTCTGGTGCTGCGCTTCGCACCGCGCGGGCTCATTCCCGAACGCACCGCGCGGCGACATTAGAGCAATTCCAGCAAAGCGCTTTGCGCCCGGGATTGTGCGAAAAAGCCCTACGCGAGCTGCTGCCAGGTCTGCCAGCCGGCCAGCAGGATGATGAGACAGCTGACGAGCCGCAGCAGGCTGCGTTCGGGGATCGCCTTCACCATCCAGCCTGCGAGCGGCGCGGCGAGTAGCCCGCCCACGATCAGGCCGGCAATGGAGGCGAGGCCGCCCGCGCCGTCGCCCGAAATGCTCCACGTCCCGCTGATCAGCGCGGCGAGGAAGGTAATGGAGACCGCGAGCGTGATCAGGAACTCGCTGGCATTGACGGTGCCGATCACATAGCGGGCCGACCCGCCGGCACCGAGCAGGCCGGTGGTGACGATCGGTCCCCACCCGCCGCCGCCGGCCGCGTCGAGAAATCCGCCGGCCGCGCCCATCGGCGCCACATAGGACATCGGCACCGGCCGCGCCGGCAGCTTGCGGAAGGAGCGGACCAGAAGCCATGCCCCCACCAGCGCCAGATAGGCGGTGACGAAGGGCTTCACCATGTCGCCATCGAAGGAGGTCAGCACATAGGCGCCGGCGCAACCGCCGAGAATGCCGAAGGGGGCGAGCCGGAAGAAGAGCTTCCAGTCGATATTGCGATGGTAGAGATGCGCCGAGCCGGATGCCGCGGTGGTGAACATTTCCGCCGCATGAACGGCCGCTGAGGCATGCGCCGGCGACACGCCGAAGGCCAGCAGGGTGGTGGAGGAGATGACGCCATAGGCCATGCCGAGAGCGCCGTCGACGGCCTGCGCCAGGAATCCGACGATGAGGAAGAGGAAGAAATCCTGCAAAAGTCCATCCCAGGTTCAGGTCGTTGCATGACTGCGTAGCGGATTTGCGTAATCGGACGCAAAGCGTTTGATCGTTCCGTCAATTGCGGGCCGCTTTCGCGAAGCATCGCTGAATGAAGCGGAGACGGGCGCATCGCGCAACGAAAAAGGGCGGCATCGCTGCCGCCCCTGATCCGAACTTGGAGCTTTTATGGACTTCTCAGAAGTCCATGCCGCCACTCAAGCCCGCATGCGGGCTTGAGCATCTAAGTGATGGGCGAGCTCTATGGACTTCTTAGAAGTCCATGCCGCCCATGCCGCCCATGCCGCCGCCGGGCATTGCCGGCATCGGGGCGTCCTTCTTCGGCGACTCGGCGATCATGGCCTCGGTGGTGACCAGCAGGCCGGCGACCGAAGCGGCGTCCTGCAGGGCGGTGCGCACGACCTTCATCGGGTCGACGATGCCCATGGCGATCATGTCGCCATATTCACCCGTCTGCGCATTGTAGCCGAAGGTGACCGACTTGTTCTCGAGGATCTTGCCGGCAACGATCGACGCTTCAGCGCCGGCATTGGCAGCAATCTGGCGAGCCGGAGCCTGGAGAGCGCGGCGCACGATGTTGATGCCGGCGTCCTGGTCGGCATTCTCGCCCTTGGCCTTGACGGCAGCGGACGCACGCAGCAGCGCGGTGCCGCCGCCGGGGACGATGCCCTCTTCAACAGCGGCGCGGGTTGCGTTCAGGGCGTCGTCGACGCGGTCCTTGCGCTCCTTCACCTCGACCTCGGTCGCACCGCCGACGCGGATGACGGCCACGCCGCCAGCCAGCTTGGCAAGACGCTCCTGGAGCTTCTCGCGGTCGTAGTCGGAGGTGGTCTCCTCGATCTGCTGCTTGATCTGGGCAACGCGGCCCTGGATCTCGGCCTTCTTGCCGGCGCCGTCGACGATGGTGGTGTTCTCCTTGGAGATCGACACCTTCTTGGCGCGGCCGAGCATGTTGAGGCCGACATTCTCGAGCTTGATGCCGAGGTCTTCCGAGATCACCTGGCCGCCGGTGAGGATCGCGATGTCCTCCAGCATGGCCTTGCGGCGGTCGCCGAAGCCCGGAGCCTTGACGGCGGCGATCTTCAGGCCACCGCGCAGCTTGTTGACGACGAGCGTGGCCAGAGCCTCGCCCTCGACGTCCTCGGAGATGATGAGGAGCGGCTTGGAGGTCTGAACGACGGCTTCCAGAACCGGCAGCATGGCCTGCAGGTTGGAGAGCTTCTTCTCGTGCAGCAGGATGTAGGCGTCTTCCAGCTCGGCGACCATCTTGTCCGGGTTGGTCACGAAGTAGGGCGACAGGTAGCCGCGGTCGAACTGCATGCCCTCGACGACCTCGAGCTCGGTCTCGGCGGTCTTGGCTTCCTCGACGGTGATGACACCCTCATTGCCGACCTTCTGCATGGCCTCGGCGATCATGTCGCCGACTTCCTTCTCGCCATTGGCAGAGATGGTGCCGACCTGCGCGACCTCGGCCGAGGTCTTGATCTTCTTGGTGGTCTTGTTGAGCTGGTCGACGACCTCGGCGACGGCGAGGTCGATGCCGCGCTTCAGGTCCATCGGGTTCATGCCGGCGGCAACCGCCTTGTGGCCTTCCTGAACGATGGCCTGGGCCAGGACCGTGGCGGTCGTGGTGCCGTCACCGGCGATGTCGTTGGTCTTCGAGGCCACTTCGCGCACCATCTGGGCGCCCATGTTCTCGAACTTGTCCTCCAGCTCGATCTCCTTGGCGACGGTGACGCCGTCCTTGGTGATGCGCGGAGCACCGAACGACTTGTCGATGACGACGTTGCGGCCCTTGGGGCCCAGCGTCACCTTCACCGCGTCGGCGAGGATGTTGACGCCGCGCAGCATGCGCTCGCGGGCGTCACGGGAGAATTTTACGTCTTTGGCAGCCATGTTCAGCTCCTCGTTTGGTTGGCCGCACGCAGGGGCGCAGCCGGTGTTTCACCTGACAGGATGGACCGGCAATCAGCCGATGATGCCCATGATGTCGGATTCCTTCATGATCAGCAGGTCTTCGCCGTTGAGCTTGACCTCGGTGCCCGACCACTTGCCGAACAGCACGCGATCGCCTGCCTTCACGTCCAGCGGAACCAGCTTGCCGGCCTCGTCGCGGGCGCCCGAACCGACGGCGATGACTTCGCCTTCCTGGGGCTTTTCCTTGGCGGTGTCGGGGATGATGATGCCGCCCTTGGTCTTTTCTTCAGACTCGAGCCGGCGCACGACCACGCGGTCATGGAGCGGGCGGAATTTGGACTTTGCCATGTCTTTCAATCCTCGATGCGGATGATAAAAGGGTTCCCTCCGTCCGGCGGACCGGACCAGACGTTAGCACTCGTTAATGAGGAGTGCTAACGATGCAGTCCAGATAGGCGTGGCCGCTATACGAGTCAAGGCTCGGCCGAACGGCATTTACGTGGAATTCGACCATTCGGTCCCGTCACGCGTTGCAAAGCTGGAGAACGCTTCTACCTTGCTTGGGATGACGCCTGATGACATCACCAAGCTCATCCTTCGCACCTCCATGCGCGAGCGCGCCGCTTTCGATCTGCTTTATCGGCACACCAATGCGAAACTGTTCGGCGTCTGCCTGCGTGTCTTACGCGACAGGGCGGAGGCGGAAGAGGCCTTGCAGGAAGTGTTCGTGAAGGTCTGGACCAAGGCCGACCGTTTCGTCGCGTCGGACCTCAGCCCGATTTCCTGGCTGGTCGCGATTGCGCGGAATCATTGCATCGACCGCCTGCGGTCGCGGAAGATGAGGACGACTGATCTCGATGAAGCTGCCGAAATAGCGGACCCGGCCGCGAATCCGGAACAGGCTGCGCTGGCTGGCAGCATCCGCGATAGCGTGATGCGCTGCCTGTCGGAACTCGAAGCAGATCGCGCGGCGGCGGTTCGCTGCGCCTATCTTGATGGCGAGTCCTATGCCGATCTGGCGGCACGCTTTGCCGTGCCGATCAACACGATGAGAACCTGGCTGCGGCGCAGCCTGATGAAACTGCGGGAATGCCTCGAAAGATGAACGGCGACGACGAAAGGAATCCTGAACGCGGAGGCGACGACATGCTCGCCGCCGAATATGTTCTGGGCGTGCTCGATGCCGCGCAGCGCCAGGAAGCTACGCGCAGGATCGAGGCCGACCAGGCCTTCGCGCGGCTTGTGGACGCCTGGGAAGTAAGGCTTTCGGGCCTTGCCGAAGACTATGAGCCCGAGGCTGCCCCGGAACGGGTGAAGGCCGGGATCGACCTGCGCCTGTTCGGCGGTCGCGCCGATGCGCACCGCTCCAGGCAGGCGGGATTGTGGTCGAGCCTTGCATTCTGGCGCGGCATCTCGGCCGCGGCGGTCGCGGCGCTGTTGTTGATCGCGGCGATGTCGTATTTCCCGGGGCTGGGCACCGCACCGCCTGCCCCGCGCCTGATGGCGGCGCTGGCCGCCGATGGCAGCCCGGTGCGATATGTCGCGCTCTACGATGCGGCGGGCGCAAAGGTCGCGATGTCGCATATTGCCGGCGAACGCGCGGCCGATCGCGATTTCGAGCTGTGGCTCATCGAAGGCAATAATGCGCCGATGTCCGTGGGCGTGATCCCGCAGGGCGGCAGCGTCAGCATGGCGCTGGACGATGCGATGCGCGGGGTTATGGCATCCGGCGCCGTACTCGCCATCAGTGAAGAGCCTCGCGGGGGATCGCCCACTGGCCAGCCGACCGGGCCCGTCGTCGCGGCCGGCGACCTTCGGGCGATCTGAGCAATTCCAGCAAAAGTGCGCAGCGGTTTTGCGTCCGGAATTGCGTAAAAACAAAGAGATAGAGAATACGCTCCAATTCCGTGAAAAGCGGAAATGCTCCAGAAGCGGCGCTCTGGGAAGCACCGACATCAAGCGCGGTGTGTGATTATTTCGCCGTCGCTGAAACTCGGCATCGTCCTGCTCCGTAGCTTCTGCATCCCTGGCAAGGGGAACAGGAGACAAAAGGAGTTAACGACATGCGCAAGATCACATCCACACTGCTCGCCGGCGTGTTCGCGGCAACTGCATTCGCCGGGCTCGCCATGGCGCAAGACAATCCGATGGTCGGCGGCGCCGCGATGTATGACAACAAGAACATCGTCGAAAACGCCATGAACTCGAAGGACCACACCACGCTCGTCGCGGCGGTAAAGGCAGCGGGCCTCGTGGAGACCCTGTCGGGACCGGGCCCTTTCACGGTCTTCGCACCGACCAACGAAGCATTCGCGGCGCTGCCTGCCGGCGCGGTGGACACGCTGATGAAGCCTGAGAACAAGGAACAGCTCACCAAGGTGCTGACCTGTCATGTCGTCTCGGCCGACGCGATGTCTTCGGCGATCGGCAAGATGATCGCCGACGATGGCGGCACGCATCCGGTGAAGACGGTTGGCGGTTGCACCTTGCAGGCCAAGATGGATGGCGACAAGATCACGCTGACAGACGAGACCGGCGGCGTCGCCACTGTCACGATCGCCGACGTGAAACAGTCCAACGGCGTGATCCACGTGATCGATAAGGTATTGATGCCGAAGGCCTGACGAAAGGCGGGCGCGAACGCAGCCATGCGTTCGCTGGGGAGCCTTCCGCTGCTTTTCGGGGCGGGGGGCTCCTGCTCAAGACGAGTTGATATCCGTGCGACGGGCCTTGCATGATATGCATGCAGCCAGACGGAGGATGACATCATGACACGCCGGAAATTCCTGCTTGGCAGCGCGGCCGGCGCGGCTGCCGTCGCGATTGGCGGATGGCGCAGCGTCGCACTTGCGGCGGAAGGCAGCTTCGAGGTCACGAAGAGCGAAGCCGAATGGCGCGCCGTGCTCTCGGATGCGCAATATGCGGTGCTGCGCGAGGAGAATACCGAATATCCCTTCACCAGCCCGCTCAACAATGAGAAGCGCACCGGCACCTTCCACTGCGCCGGCTGCGACCTGCCGGCCTATTCCTCGAAGGTGAAATATGAATCCGGCACGGGCTGGCCGAGCTTCTGGGAATCGCTTCCCGATGCCATCGGCACGAAGGAAGACGGTTCGATGGGCATGGTGCGCGTCGAGTGCCATTGCCGGCGCTGTGGCGGTCATTTCGGCCATATCTTCGATGACGGCCCGCCGCCGACCGGCAAGCGCCACTGCCTCAACGGTCTGGCGCTGACATTCAGGCCCGAAGCGGCCTGACGGAGCCTGCGCAAAGCCCCGACGCGTTGCTGCCTGAACCTATTCGGTCACCACCAGCGCGATTGCCGCGATCAGTTCGTCCAGCCCCTGGCCCTTCTCGGAGGAGGTTGCGACGACCGCCGGAAAGGCGGCGGGGCGGCGGCGGATCTTCTCCAGCGTCTCGGCGATCAGGCGCGGCACGCCGGCGGCCTTGATCTTGTCGGTCTTGGTCAGCACCAACTGGTAGGAGACGGCCGCCTTGTCGAGGAGCGAGAAAACCTCCTCGTCGTTGGTCTTTACGCCGTGGCGGGCGTCGATCAGCACATAGACGCGCTT
>DATMGE010000007.1:0-48826 GCA_035555795.1 Rhizobiaceae bacterium
TCGACATGCAGAAGGACTTCTCGTCCAAGCTGACCGATGCGATCGAGCGTGGCGTCGGCCAGCTGGTCGATGCCGACATGAGCAAGGAATCGGCTCGCCTGTCGGCCCTTCAGGTCCAGCAGCAGCTCGGCATCCAGGCGCTGTCCATCGCCAACTCGAACACCCAGAACATCCTGTCGCTCTTCCGCTAAGAGCGTCCCCGGCGGATAATTCCGCCGCAACAGCAGGAACAGAAAGCCGCGTCGCAGCAGCGACGCGGCTTTTTTTATTCAGCTCACGGTCAAGAACGAACGGCGCTTCGAAGAAATTTACCGACCTTTAACCATGTCTGCATAGGTATGGTTAACCAAGGTTCCGTGTGAACAAATCGAGGGGATAGCGCCTTGACCAGTCTGATGACAAATCCGTCCGCCATGACGGCGCTGCAGTCGCTCACCGCGACAAACAAGGCGCTCGAAACCACACAGACCCGCATCTCCACCGGCCTGCGCGTCTCGCAGGCATCCGACAACGCAGCCTACTGGTCCATCGCCACGACGATGCGCTCCGACAACAAGGCGCTCTCCACGGTGCAGGATGCGCTCGGTCTCGGCGCAAGCCGCGTCGATGTCACCTACACGGCGATGAACGACACGATCAACGTCATCGACGAGATCAAGAAGAACGTCCTTTCTGCGAAGCAGCCCGGCCTCGACAAGCAGAAGATCCAGAGCAACATCGAGCAGTTGCTGGAGCAGCTTCGCGGCAGCGCCACCAGCGCGACCTTTTCCGGTCCCAGCTGGCTCTCCATCGATTCCAGCGAGGCCGGCTTCGAAGCCACCCAGCAGATCGTCGCCTCCTTCAGCCGCGGCAATGACGGATCGATCAATGTCGGCACGATCGACATCGACGTCACGCAGGTGGCCCTTTTCGACGCCAGCGCCACCGGTGCCGGCCTGCTCGACGGCCGCACCAATACGCTGACCTCGGACGGCAGCCTCCAGAACAACCAGATGGCCGCCGGCACCGGCGGCGGCGCGCCCGCCCAGGTCACCCTCTTCGGCGACATGACCGGCGGCGTGACCCTGCAGGGCGACGCCAAGATCACCTTCAGCCTCATCATCGACGGCACCACCTACGAAGCCGCCATCGACAAGGACATCGTCAACGACGTGCTCGGCGTCACCAGCGGCACCATCGCCAACGCTACCGAGATGGCGACGGTGGTCAATTCCGCGCTGAGGGCCGCGAATGTGCCGACCGGCACGGTCACCGTCGCCGCTGCCGGCAATGCCGTCGAGATCACGCACAATACCGACGCCACGACATCGACGCTGGTCGTCTCGGACGCGATTGCCTACGACAATGGCAGCTATGCCGACATCGCCGATATCGACGTCTCCAACGCCAATAATGCGCAGCTCGACTTCTTCATCTCCAGCATCGACAAGATGCTGAACCTGGTGACCGTCGCCGCATCCGAGCTCGGCGCGGTGAAGTCGCGCCTCGACATGCAGAAGCAGTTCACCTCCAGCCTGATGGACTCCATCGAGCGCGGCGTCGGGCAGCTGGTCGATGCCGACATGAGCGAGGAATCCACCCGTCTGCAGGCGTTGCAGGTCCAGCAGCAGCTCGGCATCCAGGCGCTGTCGATCGCCAATTCCACGACGCAGAACATCCTGTCGCTCTTCCGCTCCTAAGAACCCGGCTTTCCCTGAAACGGGCCGCGCATCGCGCGGCCCGTTTCATTTTCGCACAAGCTTCGGCGGCTAGGCTCGCGCATCGCCTCATCTGCGTTCATTGCAGGAGCTTACCACGTGCCGGAGCAGATCCAGCGGATCATCGAGAACTTGCGCGCCTTCGGGCCACAGAAGCTCGCCATCATGGGCGGCGTGGCCGCGCTGGTCATGGCCGTCATCATCACCGGCGCGATCTATCTCAACAAGCCGGCCTACGAGACGCTCTATGTCGGCCTCGAACGCTCCGACGTGAACCAGATCGGCATGGTGCTCGGCGAGGCCGGCATCGCCTTCGACGTGGCCTCGGACGGCACGACCGTGCTCGTTTCCGCCGGCAAGACCGCGCAGGCGCGCATGCTGCTCGCCGAAAAGGGCCTGCCGACAAGCACCAATGCCGGCTACGAACTGTTCGACAAGATCGGCTCGCTCGGCCTCACCACCTTCATGCAGCAGGTGACGCGCGTGCGCGCGCTGGAGGGCGAGATCGCCCGCACCATCCAGTCCATCGCCGGCATCCGCGCGGCACGCGTGCATATCGTCATGCAGGAGCGCGCCTCCTTCCGGCGCGAGGAACAGCAGCCGTCCGCTTCCGTCGTCATCCGCGCCAGCAGCGGTGAGGGGCAGCGCGCCGCCAATTCCATCCGCCAGCTCGTCGCGGCCGCCGTGCCGGGTCTCGCCGCCGACAATGTGACGGTGCTCGATTCCAGCGGCAAGCTGCTCGCCGCCGGCACCGATCCCACCAACAGCTCCTTTGCCACCACGATGGGCGTGGAACAGCAGGTCGAGGCGAGCATCGAGGAAAATATCCGCCGTGCGCTGGCGCCCTATCTGGGCGCGGACAATTTCCGCGCCAGCGTGCGCGCCGACGTCAATACGGACCGCAAGCAGGTGGACGAGACAATCTTCGATCCCGACTCGCGCGTCGAGCGTTCGGTCCAGGTAGTCCGTTCCAACGACAGCGCCAGCCAGCGCTCCACCGCCACGCCCACCACCGTGGAGCAGAACCTGCCCAATCCGACGCCGGATGCGCCGGCAGACGGTCCCCAATCCTCGGAGCAGCGCGAGCGGCGCGAGGAGACGACGAATTACGAGCTGAATTCACGGCGCATCGCCACCGTCTCCAACGGCTATGAGATTTCGAAACTGTCGATCGCCGTCGTCGTCAACCAGCGCAGGCTGGCTGCGATCCTCGGTCCCGACGCCACTTCCGCACAGGTCGAGGAACGTGTCGCCGCAATCCGCCAGCTCGTCGCATCGGCATCCGGCCTGACCGAAGCGCGCGGCGACATGATCAATGTCTCGGCAGTCGAGTTCATCGACGATCTCGACGCGGCGGAGGCCGGGCCGGGCCTGCTTGAATCGGTCGGTCGCCATACGGGCACGATGATCAACGCGGCGGCTTTCGTCCTCGTCGTCTTCCTCGTCACCTGGTTCGGGCTGCGGCCGATGACCGCCGCGCTGACCGCGCAGCCGGCCGTGGCCGGCGGCCCCAGCTTCGACGACGTGCAGCGCTCGCTGCCGCAGCCCGACGGGCGCGCCGCCCTGGCGGATGGCACGCAGGATGGAGCGGCCGGCCTCGACATGTTCGACGACGGCCTGTCCTCAGGTGTCGAGGACATCCGCAAGCGCATCAGGCCCGCCCCGCAGGACCGCCTTGCCCGCATGGTCGACCTCAATGAGGAACGGACTGCGCAGATCCTGCGCAAATGGGCGCGGCAGGAGGCCGGCTGATGGCGCTGGCGCTTGCAGATGTCCTGCCGGATTTCGGCATCGTCCACGCCCGGAGCCTGTCCGGGCTGGCCGGGATCGAGCCGGTCGAGCGGGAGGAAGCAGCAGCACCCGTGCCACCGCCCGCCGAACCCGATCCGGAATTGATCCGGGCGGAGATCAGCAAGGCTGAGGACGCGCTGGTTGAACGGCTGATGCAGGAGCACATGCTTGCAATGGCCACGCAGGCGGAAAGCCATGCAGCCGAAATCGACCAGTTGCGCGCCCAACTCGGCGCCGAGGCCGCCGCCGCTTTCGTCGCCCGCCTGGATGCTGTCGAGGCAAAGCTCGTCGCGGTGACCACGGGCACGGTGGCCCGCATCCTCGGCGGCGTGCTCAGCGACGACATCAAGAGCCGCGGCGTGGCCGCCCTGACGGCGTCCTTGACCGCGATGCTGGCCGACCGCGAGGCGAGCCGCATCGTGGTCCGCACGCCGGCTTCATTGCGCGAGACGCTCGGCTCCGCACTCGGCGTCCATGCCGAACGCGCCGAGATCGTCGAGGCCGATGGGCTGGACCTCTCGGTCGCCATCGACCAGACGGTGATGGAAACGCGGCTGGCCGAATGGTCGTCCGCGCTGGCGGAGGTAATCGCCTGATGCCCGGAGCCGGAGAGGAAGGCCGCCACGAGATCATCATCGTGCGCCGCGGCGGCGACGACGAGGACGAAGGCCATCACGGCGGCGCCTGGAAGATCGCCTTCGCCGATTTCATGACCGCCATGATGTGCTTTTTCCTCGTCATGTGGCTGATCAATGCCGCCAACGAGCAGACGCGCGCCTCGGTGGCGAGCTATTTCAACCCGGTCAAGCTGATCGACCGCACCACCAGCAGCAAGGGCATCGACGATATCGGCGACGGGCCGCCGGTGGAATCGAGCGGCAACCGCGCCAGCGAACTCGCCCCCGACGTGGAAAGCACCCGCGACCAGTCCGTCTCGGGCCCGTCCCGCAACATGGAAGCTACGGCCATGGCGGAAGTGTCGGAGCACAGCGACAGGAACCTCTTCGACGACCCCTATGCGGTTCTGGCGGAGATTGCCCAAGCCACGGGCGCGATGCAGAATGTCAGCAGCAAGGGCGATGGCGGCGCACAGGATGCGGGACCGGCAACGGGTGCATCGGGCGGCGAATCCTATCGCGACCCGTTCGCGCCGGATTTCTGGTCGAGCCAGGTCGAGCAGCCCTCCAGCCTCGGCGATACGACCGAAGTCGCCCACACGGAAGGCCCGGTCGAACGCGAGGGCGTGCCTGAAAAGACCGGTACGCCGCCGAAACGCGCCGCCACCGGCGACGTGGCCGAGCTCAATGATGAAGACCCCTTCGCCATGAAGCCGCCCGCCGCGACGCAGGAAGCTGAGGCGGCCGCCGGTGAACCCGCAGCCGAACCGGCCAAGGCGGAACCGAACGAGAAACTGGCGCAGGAGGTCCGCCGCGAGCTTGCGGCGGCGTTCAGGAACGAGAAGGACCTGCGCGGCATCACCGTCGTGCCTGCCGATACGGGCGTCACCATCTCGATCGCCGACGATATTTCGCAGGGCATGTTCGAGATCGGCTCCGCCGTGCCGCGCCGCGACCTCGTTCTGGCCATGGAGAAGATCGGCCGCCTGCTCAGCGAGCATGATGGCGCCGTGAGGATCGGCGGCCACACCGACGGTCGTCCCTTCGCCGGCAATGGCTACGACAATTGGCGCCTTTCGACCGCGCGCGCCCACGCCGCCTATTACATGCTGGTACGCGGCGGCCTGGACGAGAAGCGTATTTCGAGCGTCACCGGCTTCGCCGACCGCAAGCTGAAATTGCCCGGCGATCCCCTTGCGAGCGTCAACCGCCGCATCGAGATCCTGCTGGAGACGGCCGGATGAGCCGCGCATCCTCTGCGTGGCGCGGCGGCATCCTGGCGGCACTGCTGTGCCTTGCCGGCACTGCGGCCGGGGCCGAGACCGAACTCTCCCCCGGCCAGATGATCCGCTCGCTCCAGACGATCCAGGACCGACTGGCCGATGGCGACCATGCCGTGCTGCCGATGCAGCGCAAGGCGCTCGAAATGATCGACGCGCGGCTGCGCGCCAGCACCGCCGAAGATTTCGCCGACAGGGGCAATTTCAACGCCCTGCTGGTCTACGGCATGAGCGGCGGCAACCCCGCCACCATCGCGGCTACGCTGGCGCGCCTCGAACTCGACGATGCCGACAAGCGCATCGGCAGCGGCGTGGTCGAATATCTGCGCGGCAATTCCGGCCGTGCGCTCTCGACTCTGGCCGAGGTCGACCCGCTTCTCCTGACGCCGGATGTCGGCGCCTTCGTCGCGCTGGTGAAGGGCTCGGTCAACGCCGCCGAACGCCCCGCGGACGGCTATGCGAATTTCGACACGGCCCGGCTGCTCGCCCCCGGCACGTTGATCGAGGAGGCCGCATTGCGGCGCACGATCGCGCTCGCCACCCAGCAGGGCAATGCCGAGCGCTTCATCCGCGCGGCCGAGCAATATACGCGCCGCTTCATCCGCTCGCCCTATGCCAGCCAGTTCGCCGACAGCTTCCTTGCCGGCGTCCTCCAGCTCCGCGACAAGATCGACCTGAAGACGACGGCCGACGTGATCGCCCAGATGCGGCCGGCGCAATCGCAGGTCATCTATCTGCGCATCGCCCGCAGCGCCGCGCTCGAGGACTACCGCAACCTCGTCGACTTCGCGCAGCAGGGCCTTGCCGCCTTCGACGAAGAGGCGCAGCCGGATCCGCGCACCGTCCTCTATGAGAGCCTGGCGGCCATCACCTCGGACAAGGTGGGCGACGTGAAGGAGCGCCTTTCGGATGTCGACCGCAGCCGCCTGTCCGCCAATGACCGCCGCCTTCTCGATGCGGCGCTGTCGATTGCCGGTGAGGTGACGCGCCCGCCCGCGCCCCGCTTCGCCGAAAGCGAGGAGGTACCCGCCCCGCTGCCCGCTTCGGCATCCGTGGCCAGCGGAGAGATTGCGTCGGCTGCGGACGAGACGCCGCAAAATACGATGCTCACCGACGCGCGCAAGCGCCTCGAAGCCATCGATCAGTTGCTCCGGGAGAAGCGGAATTGAGCACGATCCCGACCCTCGTTTCGCGCGCAGGGCACGCCATGGCGGCGGCTGTCAGCGGAAAGGCATCGACCGGCGGAGCGGATCAATTCAGCCAAGCGCTGGGCAAGCCGAAGCCGCATGGCGGCGCCAATGGCTGGCCGTCTCGTGCTCAGCCCGCCCATCCCGGCAGCACGGATGCGATCGAAACGCCCGGGTTTCGCATCGGCGATACCGCGCACCACGAAGCAGCCGCCCATGGTGGGACTGTTTCGCAGTTGTCCGTCCTGCTCGACACAGCGCCCGGCGCGCGCGGCACCCATCCGGTGGAGCACACCGGCCAGGATAGGCTCAACGCGGCACTTGCCCGCATGACCGCATCCGCCCTGTCGGCGCAGCCCGATGAAAAAGAAAGACCCGGCATCGCGATAGCCGATGATGCAGGTAAGCCGGAGGAACCGGAAATCGACATCTCGCATACCAATGGCCCCTCCGGCCGGCAGGCTACTTTTGCCCGCACCGCCCTCCCTGAAGCGGCCATGTCCGACAGGCAGGACGTGACGGGCGAACCGAAAGCCGCTTTTCCCGACCCGGCGCAGGTAAGGACCGACACCAACGCCGCCGATCCCGTCACCGCACGGCAGGCGATGGCGGTTGCCTCCAGCGCGGTGGCTTCCTTGGGCATCGACGGGCAGACCCCGCGTGGCGTGCCGGATGACGAGGGCGCAGCAGCCGAGGCCGCCGACGACATCCTCCCCGATCTCCACGCGGACGCCCCCGAGCAGCATCATGAAGAGCCCACCGCCGCTGTCGTTCTTGCTCAGGCGGCGCCGATCATCGAACCACGCCGCGTAGCGGCGGTCCGCACAGCGGACGCTGCCGATCCTGCTACGGAAGATAGCTCCGAAGCGGGAACATCAACCGCTTGCTCTCTGCCGGACGCGAAAGCCGACGTCCCGGCCAGGGGCGCAGCATATCGACAGGCAACGGAAGTGAGCGTTGTTCCCGCGAGAGCCGCCGCGAACGACCAGCAGCCGCGCAACACTCTCCCAGCCCCTGAGCGCGCCACGCCGCCGCCAGCACGGGCCGCCATGCAGGAAGCCGCCCCGCAACGCGCCGACATTCACCCGCAGCGCATTGACGATGGCAGCCCCCCTGCCCCGAAGGCAGGCGTCGAAGCGCCGCGCGAGGAGCGTGCACCAACCCTGCCCACCGGTGCCCAGACAATCGAACCTCTGGCGGGCCGGGTGACGGTGCTGCCGACGGCCATCACGCCTGCCACCTCCTTGCCGATGTCCCCGACCGCGACAGCCTTTGTGGCAGCGCTGGCCAGCGAGGCCACACCGCCACAGGCGCTCCATGAGGCTGCCTTGGCCGCCCATACGGCGAAGCCGGCCGCGCCGGTGACGCTCCAGACCCTCAAGATCCAGTTGCAGCCGGCCGAGCTCGGCCTCGTCACCGCGCGGCTGACGGTCGATGGCGAAAGGATCGCTGTGGACCTCCAGGTCGAGACCGCCGAAGCCCGCCACAAGATGTCGGCCGACAGCGATCAGATCGTCCAGGCGCTGCGTGGCATGGGCTTCGACATCGACCGCGTGACGGTGCAGCAAAGCCACTCCGCCGGCGGCGCCAATGCCGAGGCGCGCAACCAGCCGAGCGGCTTCGCCGGCCAGGACAGTCATGGCGGCGATGCCGGCGAGCGGCGTTCCGGCAGCATGGACAGGGGACAGGACAATGAGGCTGCGCGTGACAGGCAAGGTCCTGCGGCTGGTACTGGCGGCGATGTTGCTTCCGGCGGCAGCCTCTATATCTGAGGCCGCATCGCCCGCTTCGGTCTGCGAGGCCCGCATGGTCGAGGCGTCGCACAAATACGGCATTCCGACCGGCATCCTCTACGCGGTCGGCCTGACCGAAACCGGACGCCGCGGCAGCCTCAGCCCCAACGCCATGAACATCGACGGCAAACCGGTCTTCCCGGCCACGGCTAACGACGCCGTCGCGGCCTTCGAACAGGCCAAGCGCAGCGGCGCCCGCCTCATCGATCTCGGCTGCATGCAGATCAACCATCACTATCACGCGGATGCCTTCAAAGGGGTACGCGACATGCTAGACCCGGCGCGCAATGTCGACTATGCCGCGCGTTTCCTGCGCGACCTCAAGGGTCGGCATGAAAGCTGGTCGCTGGCCGTCGCGCGCTATCATGCGGGGCCGAACAACGACCCTGCGCAAAAGCGCTATGTCTGCAAGGTGATCGCCAATATGGTTGCAACCGGCTTCGGGAAATGGACGCCCGGAGCGCGCGATTTCTGCGGGTGAAAGCAGTGTGCTGATCCCGCGCCAGCCATTTTCGGCGATACCCTATTTCTGACCCGTCAGATCTCGGTGTTGTGGGGGAAACCCCACAGCGGATACGCCTTGTTGCAGATCGACATTTTAGTTGATTCGGGGGCGGGTCGATGATCGTGATCGTGGATGAGCGTGACTTGGTAAAAGAGGGCTACCACTCGCTTTTCGGGCGAGAGGGCGTCGTCAGCGCAGGCTTTCGCAGCGAGGAGTTCGGCACCTGGGTGGAGAACGCCCCGGAAGGCGACCTGAAATCGGTTCAGGCCTTCCTCATCGGCGAATGCGACCAGAATGCGGTGTCACCGCGGCGCCTGCGTGACCTCACCGGCGCACCGGTGATCGCACTGAGCGAGCAGCATTCCCTCGACAACACGCTGCGTCTTTTCGATGCCGGCGTGGATGACGTCATCCGCAAGCCCGTGCACATCCGCGAGATCCTCGCGCGCATCTCGGCGATCCGCCGCCGCGCCAGCGACCAGGCTGCCCACACGCAGGTCGGCCCGATGCGGATCTTCGCCGATGGCCGCGATCCCGAGATCGATGGCGAGCCCATGCCGCTGCCGCGCCGCGAACGCCGCATCCTCGAATATCTCGCGAGCAATAGCGGCCGCCGCGTCACCAAGACCCAGGTCTTCAACGCGATTTACGGCGTCTTCGACGACGAGGTCGAGGAAAACGTCGTGGAAAGCCATATCAGCAAGCTGCGCAAGAAGCTGCGCGAGCGCCTCGGCTTCGACCCGGTCGATTCGAAGCGCTTCCTCGGCTACCGGCTGGTTGTCTGAACAGCAGGCCGGCGACCCGTGCCGCGCCGTCCGGTGGATGCCACCGACGACAGCCTCGCACAAGTCACCTCGCCTATCCTCCCTCCTCGAACGGAACATCGGGAGTTTGATGGATGAGCCTCTACGGAATGATGCGCACCGGCGTGGCCGGCATGAACGCGCAGGCCAGCCGTCTTGGAACGGTCGCCGATAATATCGCCAATTCAGGCACCACCGGCTACAAGCGGGCGCGCGCCGAATTCTCCTCGCTGGTCATGCCGCAAACGGGCGGCAGCTATGTCTCAGGCGGCGTCAACGCCACCACGCAGCGCTCGGTCACCACGACCGGCATCATCCAGCCGACGACCTCGGCGACCGATCTCGCCATTGACGGCAATGGCATGTTCATCGTCCAGGATGCCAGCGGATCGATCTTCATGACCCGCGCCGGCAACTTCGTGCCGGACGGCAATGGAAGGTTGGTCAACGCCGCCGGCTTCCAGCTTCTCGGCTACAGCACCGCCAATGGCGAGCCCACCGTCACCGCCAACGGCTTCGAGGGTCTCGAGCCGGTCACGGTGTCGAGCACCGGCCTGCGCGCCACACCCACCACGGCCGGCCTCTTCGCCGCCAACCTGCCGGCCGGCGCGACCGACGTCGCCGCCGGATCGCTTCCGTCCGACAATGTGGCCGGCTCCACCTACAGTTCCAAGAGCTCGATCGTCGTGGTCGACGATCTGGGCGGCCAGAAGCTGCTCGACCTCTATTTCACCAAGACCGGCGCCAATAGCTGGGAGGTCACCGCCTTCGACCGTTCGACGGCGAGCGCATCCGGCGGCTTCCCTTATTCCGCCGGCCCGGTCGGCACGCAGACGCTCAGCTTCGACGGCACGACGGGCCAGCTCACCGGCGCCAACGACTCCATGACGATCGCCATACCGGGCGGCCAGAGCATGGATCTCGACCTTTCGGGCATGACCCAGCTCGACAGCCCCTATGAACTGTTCGACGTCGGCGCCAACGGTAATCCGCCTAGCGCGCTGGAATCGGTCGAGATCAGCGGCGACGGCACCGTCTACGGCCTCTACGACGACGGTTCCTACCGTTCGCTCTACCGCATCCCGCTGGCCACCGTCACCTCGCCCGACATGATGACATCGCTGCCCGGAAACGTCTTCTCGGCAAGCGCCGAATCCGGCGCCGTGCGGATCGGCTTCGCGAACGAAAGCGGCTTCGGCTCGGTCGTCTCCAGCGCGCTGGAGAACTCCAACGTCGATATCGCAACCGAACTGACCAACATGATCGAGTCCCAGCGCAGCTACACCGCCAACTCGAAAGTGTTCCAGACCGGCTCCGAACTGATGGACGTGCTTGTCAACCTGAAGAGGTAATCAGGCCGGCAACGGCCAGGGATTGATATGAAATGTCGCTGACCTCCGCACTGAGCATCGCGCAGAACGCGCTTCTCAATACGTCGCGTCAGACGAGCGTGGTTTCCCGCAATGTTTCGGAGGCCAACAATCCCGAATATGCGCGCCGCAGCGCCGTTCTCGTCTCCACGGCGAACGGCGCGCGCGTCGCGCAGATCCAGCGTGCGGCGAGCGACGCCCTGTTCCGGCAGAACCTTGCCGCACTCTCCGGCCTGTCGGCACAGCAGACCCTGCTCGATTCCGTCAATCAGCTCAGCCTGTCGGTAAACGGCACGGACAATGCCAATTCGCCCGCCACCTGGCTGGGCAAGTTCCAGCAGGCGCTACAGGTCTACTCCGCCTCGCCTTCCAACGGCACGCTGGCGGAGAACGCCGTCGAGGCGGCGCGTCAGATGGTGCAGACGCTGAACAACGGCACGTCGCAGATCCAGTCCTTCCGGGCCGATGTCGATTCCCAGCTGGAGACGACCGTCAGCGAGCTCAACACGCTGCTCGCGGACTTCGAGCAGCTCAACCGCGACATCGTCGCCGGCACGCGCCAGGGCCGCGACGTCAACGATGCGCTCGACAAGCGCGATGCGCTGCTGAAGAAAATCTCCGAATATGTGCCGGTCTCGGTGGTCTCGCGCGCCAACAACGACATGGCGCTGGTGACCTCGTCCGGCGCGATGCTGTTCGACACAGTGGCACGCCCGGTCACCTTCGACAGGATCGTCGCCTACACACCCGGCACCACCGGAAATGCCGTGCTGGTCGACGGCGTGCCGCTCATCGCAGGCAGCGGCGGCAACACCACCGCCTCCGGCAAGATCGCCGCCCTCATGCAGGCGCGCGATACGGTGGCCACCGGCATGCAGGCGCAACTGGACGAGATCGCGCGCGCCCTGGTGACGACCTTCGCCGAAAGCGACGTCAACGGCGCCCTGCCCGACCAGACCGGCCTTTTCACCTGGTCAGGTGCGCCGAACATTCCGGCGGATGGCGTACTCGCTACTGGCATTGCCGGGCAGATCGGCATCAATGCCGCCTATGATTCGCGCCAGGGCGGAAACCCGTCGCTGCTGCGCGACGGCGGCGCCAACGGCGCGGACTACAAGGCCAATGTCGACGGCAATTCGGGCTTCAGCGATCAATTGTTGAAATTCCTCGACGCGCTCGACGCGCCGATGGCTTTCGATGCCGCGGCCGGCATTTCCGGCTCCGCCAGCCTGACCGACTATACCAGTAGTTCGGTGAGCTGGATCGAGGCGATCAGGCAGAACGCCTCCAATGCCGCCGACACGAAGAGCGCGCTCTACCTGCGCACCGACGCAGCCCTCTCCAATGCGACGGGGGTCAATATCGACGAGGAGATGGCGCTGCTTCTCGACCTCGAGCACAGCTACGAGGCATCCGCGCGCATCCTGGCCGCCATCGACGCCATGTTCGGAAATCTTCTGGAGGCGGTCCGGTAAGCCATGAAGACGTCCTTCATCTCCACGCAGAACATCTCCCACTCCATGCGCTACCAGATGACGCGCATGCAGGTCGAGCTCAACAAGCTCGAGAAGGAGATGGTCACGCAGCGCGTCGCCGATACCGGCCTGCATCTCGGCGCGCAGACGGGCCGCTCCATTTCGCTGGAGCGCGACATCGAGCGGCTGAAGGGCATCATCGATACGAACGGCCTCGCCGCCTCCCGGCTCAAGTCGACGCAGGAAGGCATGAGCGCGATCTCGTCGGCCGCGAGCTCGCTGTTGTCGACGCTGAACGCCGCGGCGGCCGGGTCGGTGGAGCCGCAGGTCACCCGCACCGAGGCGCTGGGCGCCATCACCTCGATGACGTCGATCCTCAATACCAGTTTCAACGGCGAATATATCTTCGCCGGCGTGAACACTGACGTGAAGCCGATCACCGACTTTTCGGCCGGCTCCGCATCGCGCACGGCGATCGAGACCGCCTTCGCCACCCATTTCGGCTTCGCCCATACCGACGCAGCCGCCGCCGGCCTGACTGGCGCCGACATCACCGATTTCCTGACCAATGTGCTCGAGCCGCAATTCATGGCCGACTGGGGCGCCAACTGGTCGAGCGCGACCGACCAGGCGATCGTCAGCCGCATCACGCTGAACGATACGGAGACGACGTCGGTCAGCGCCAATAGCGACGGCATCAAGCAGATGGCGCTTGCCGCCTCGGTGATCGGCGTCCTCTTCGAGGGCCAGATCGGCGACAGCGCGCTGACCAAGGTCGCCCTCTACGGGGTCGAGAAGATGGGGCAGGCCACGTCCAGCCTCGCCCACACGCAGGCCGCCACCGGCATTTCCGAACAGCGCATCGCCGCCGCCAGCGAGCGGCTCCAGATGCAGGTGGACATCTTCAAGGGCAATGTCAGCGATCTCGTCGGCATCGACCCCTACGAAGTCTCCAACCGCGTATCGACGCTGCTTGCGCAGATCGAGACCTCCTACACTTTGACGGCACGCATTCGCCAGCTCAGCCTCGTGAAGTACCTGCCATGAACCCCGCCCCGCGCCCTCTCGTGACAAGACCGGATTGACATGTACCAGTTCTCCTACGCCGACGTTCAGACCGACTCCGTGGCGGATGCGCGCGATCGCGAGAAGCAACTTCTGACGCGTTCGATCGACATGCTGATCGCCGCGCAGGAAAGCGGTCCGCTGTCGCTGAAATCCATCGAGGCGATCCATTTCCTCAACCGCGTCTGGCGATCCCTGATCGACGATCTCGGCAGCGCGGAAAACGCCTTGCCGAGCGACCTGCGCGCCAACCTGATCTCGATCGGCCTGTGGCTCCTTCGCGAGGCCGAGGAGATCCGCCAGGGACGCTCGGACAATTTCGACGGCCTGATCGAAGTCTCGCAGATCATCCGCGACGGAATCCAATGAAATCCACGCTCAGGATCACCTTGCGGGCGAACGAGAAGCTCTACATCAACGGCGCGGTGCTGCGCGCCGACCGCAAGGTGTCGATCGAAGTCCTCAACGACGTGCATTTCCTGCTGGAGAACCATGTCCTGCAGGCCGAGGACGCATCGACGCCGCTGCGCCAGCTCTATTTCATCGTCCAGATCCTGCTGATCGATCCGGGTGCGGCGGATGAGGCGCGCGCCATGTTCCGCAAGTCGCTGCCACTGCTTCTGGCCTGCTTTGCCGACCACCAGATCCTGTCGGGCATCAAGCATGTCGACTGCCTCGTTTCCGAGGGGCAGATCTTCGAGGCGCTCAAGGCGATCCGCGCGCTCTATCCGCTCGAGGAAAATGTTCTGAAGATGCAGAATGCCGGCGCGGAGGTTCCGATGCCCAAGCTTGCCATGGCCGCAGGAGGCTGAGACGATGTATGTGAACACGACCACCGCAGCAGGCACCAGCGCCGCCCAGGCGGGCAGTTCCGCCGGCACGGCCAATGTCGACTACCAGTCCTTCCTTCGCCTTCTGGTGGCGCAGATGAAGAACCAGGACCCGACCAAGCCGATGGAATCGACCGAATATGTCGCCCAGCTCGCCACCTTCTCGCAGGTCGAGCAGTCGGTCCAGATGAACGCCAAGCTCGACCAGATGCTGCGCGCCTCCTCCATGTCGCAGGCCGACGCGCTGATCGGCCGCGAGATCACCTCGGCGGACGGCAACACGACCGGCGTCGTCGACGAAGTGCGGCTGACCTCGACCGGCCTCATCGCCGTGCTGGCGGACGGCAAGGAAGTGCCCGTCGTGGAGGGCGTGACCATCCGCGCGGCCACCGCGTGAACGAAGCCGATGCGCTCGACATCGCCCAATTCGCAATCTGGACGGTGCTGACGGCATCCGCCCCGGCGGTCGCCGTGGCCATGATCGTCGGCGTCGGCATCGCACTCGTCCAGGCGCTGACGCAGATTCAGGAAATCACGCTTACCTTCGTGCCGAAGATCGTGGCGATCCTCGTCGTCATCGCCTTCACCGGCCCCTTCGTCGGCGGCCAGATCAACGCCTTCACCACCGTCGTCTTCCAGCGCATCGAAAACGGCTTCTGACCTCCACCGCAGGGCACCTTCGCGCAAGCTTGCGCCGCTAGCCTGCGGGAGCGGGTGTTTCGCCCGCGTGCAGGCGGAAGAGCGGCATGGCCATTGCGGAGACGATCACAGGCGCGCCGGCGCGCAGAAACGGACGCGACGTCTTCTTCGCGCTCGGCATCGTCGTCATATTGGCGATCCTGTTCCTGCCGATCCCGTCCTTCCTGATCGACCTCGGCCTCGCCTTTTCGATCGCGGTATCCGTGCTGATCCTGATGGTGGCCCTGTGGATCCAGCGGCCGCTCGATTTCTCCTCCTTCCCCACGGTGCTGCTCATCGTCACAATGCTGCGCCTGTCGCTCAATATCGCCACGACGCGCATCATCCTTTCGCACGGCAATGAAGGCACCAACGCCGCCGGCTACGTGATCGGCGGCTTTTCCAATCTCGTCATGGCTGGCGATTTCGTCATCGGTCTGATCGTGTTCCTGATCCTCATCGTGGTGAACTTCATCGTCATCACCAAGGGCGCGACACGTATCGCCGAGGTCGGCGCGCGCTTCACCCTCGACGCCATTCCCGGCAAGCAGATGTCGATCGACGCCGACCTCTCCGCCGGCATGATCGACGAGAAGACGGCACAGCTGCGCAGGCGCGAACTGGAGGAGGAAAGCTCCTTCTTCGGCTCCATGGACGGTGCGTCGAAATTCGTCCGCGGCGACGCGATTGCCGGCCTCATCATTACCGCCGTCAACATCGTCGGCGGCATCGCCATCGGCTATGCGCGCCACGGCATGGAGATCGGCGAGGCGGCGGACATCTTCGTCAAGCTGTCGGTCGGCGACGGCCTCGTCACGCAGATCCCGGCGCTGATCGTCTCGCTGGCCGCCGGCCTGCTCGTTTCCAAGGGCGGCACGCGCGGCTCGGCCGATCAGGCGGTGTTCGGCCAGCTCGGCGCCTATCCGCGCGCGCTGATGGTGGCGGCCCTGCTGCTGGTGCTCCTCGGCCTGATGCCGGGCCTGCCCGCCCTGCCCTTCTTCGTGCTGGGCGGCGCCATGGCCTTCATCGCCTATGTCGTGCCGATGCGGCAGAACCGTCAGGCAGCGGCGGATGCCGAGGTGGTGGAATCGGCAAAGCAGGAGAAGGAGGACGAGGAGAAGAACTCAATCAAGCATTCGCTGAAGACGGCGGAAATCGAGCTCCTCATCGGCAAGCAGCTTTCCACCAAGCTGGTGACCGTGCATCAGGAACTGGCGTTCCGCATGGGCAAGATGCGCAAGAAATTCGCCAGCCAGTACGGCTTCGTCGTGCCCGAGGTGCGGCTGACCGACGACTACAGCATCCCGCCCAAGAGCTATCAGATCAAGATCCACGGCACGGTCGTGGCCGAATACCAGATGCGCGTCGGCGAATTGATGGTGTTGCTCGGCAGCGGCAAGTTGCCCGACATGCCGGGCGACGAGGTGAAGGAACCTGCCTTCGGCATGCGCGCCTATTCGGTGCCTGAAGCCTTCGCCGAGGATTTGAAGCGCGAGCAGTTCGCCTTTGCCGACAACATGTCGGTGCTGCTCACCCACCTTTCCGAAGTGATCCGCAACAATCTGCCGCAGCTCCTTTCCTACAAGGACATGAAGGCGCTGATCGACAGGATGGACGGCGAATACAAGAAGCTGACCGAGGAGATATGCAGCTCGCACATCTCCTATCCCGGCCTTCAGGCGGTCCTGAAGCTGCTGCTGGCCGAGCGCGTCTCGATCCGCAACCTGCACCTCATCATCGAGGCGATCGCCGAGATCGCCCCGCATGTGCGGCGCACCGAGCAGATCGTGGAGCATGTGCGCATCCGCATGGCGCAGCAGATCTGCGGCGACCTGACGGAAGCGGGCACGCTGAAGATCCTGCGCATGGGCAACCGCTGGGACATGGCCTTCCATCAGGCGCTCAAGCGCGATCCCAAGGGCGAGATCCGCGAATTCGACATCGACCCGCGCCAGCTGGAGGAGTTCGGGCAGGAAGCCTCGAAGACCATCCGCACCCATCTCGACGCCGGAGAGCGCTTCGCCATCGTCACCGCGCCCGAAGCGCGCCCCTATGTGCGCATGATCGTGGAGCGCCTGTTCCCGACACTTCCCGTGCTGAGCCATGTCGAGATCGCCAAGGGCGTCGAGATCCGGGTTCTCGGCGCAATTTCCTGAGGCCGCCACGATGGTCGAGGGTGCCGTCCTTGCCGCCTTCCTCGCCTTTTGCCGCATCGGCGCATGCTTCATGCTGATGCCGGGCATGTCGAGCGCCCGCGTGCCGGTCAATATCAGGCTCTTCGTCGCGGTCGCGGTCTCGATGGCGCTGCTCGCCCATCTGTGGGACGCGATCCTGCCCGCCATCGACCGTCGGCCGGCCGTGCTCGTGCCGCTCATCGCCTCCGAATTGCTGATCGGCTCGCTGATCGGCCTGATGGCGCGCTTCTATCTGATGGCCATGCAGTTCATCGCCTCGGGCATCGCCATGATGGTCGGCTATGGCGGCATGCCCGGCGTCGCCATCGAGGAGAACGACCCGCAATCGCCGCTCGGCGGCATCATCTCGTTTTCCGCGCTGCTGGTCCTGTTCGCGCTGGATTTTCACCACCAGATCCTTTTCGCGCTCGTCCGCTCCTACGAAATGGCCCCCTTGTCGGCGGCTTTCGACACGCAGTCGGCGCTGGCGGACCTTTCCGACACATTGTCGGAATCCTTCCTCGTGGTGCTTCGGCTGGGCAGTCCCTTCATCGCCTATGCGATCCTGGTGAATATCGGCACCGGCCTCGTCAACAAGCTGGCGCCGCAGATCCCGGTCTACTTCATCTCGCTCCCCTTCGTGATCGCGGGCGCGCTGATCCTCATGTACCTGTCCATCGGCAACATGCTGAGCCTCTTCGCCGACGGCTTCTATCCGACCACCATAGGACGCTGAGACATGAGCACCGACCGCAGCAAGCGACTTGGCAAGCTGCTCAAATTGCAGGACAAGCTGAAGGCGCTCCATGAGACGCGCCACGCCCACCATGTCGCCTCAGCCATGCAGGCCGAGGCCGAAGCCAACGAGATCGCCGCCCGCTTCGACGATCCGGGCTCGCTCTCCTCCATGTTTCCCGAGGTCTACCATCGCCGCATCAACGCCGCCGTGACGCGGCGCGACCGCAGCCGCGACGCGGCCGAGCAGGAAGCCACGCGCGTCAACGCCGCCAATGTGCGGCGCGGCATCGTCGAGGATGCCTATCGCGAGGCGATCCGCACCGCCGAGCGGAGCAATGGCGACCGCGAACGCCTTGAGATCGTCGAGCGCCGCCTGAAGCCGCGCTGAGCATTTGCGGCCATCAGCGGTTCCCGTAAGCCTGCCACAAGCTTTCGCTGGCATTTTCGGGACAAGACAGAAGCGGAAACTTGCGCGTGGCGATTTCACCACCCACCGACATCGTGATGGACGTGCTGCGGGCAGCCGATCCCGCGCAAGTGCGCGAGGCGCGCGACAAGCTCGTCGCTGCGCGGACGGCGGCATCGGCAGGCGCAAGCGATTTCTCGCCCGTTGCCACCCAGGTTCGCGCTGCACCGCGCGCGGTGGAGAAGAACGATCCCTTCGTGAAATTCGAGGCCATGGTGCTCGGCTCCTTCATCCAGTCCATGCTGCCGGCAGAGGCCGGCGAGGCCTATGGCGGCGGCTTTGCCGGCGACATGTGGAAGTCCATGCTGGCGCAGCATATGGCCGATGCGGTTGCGACGCGCGGCGGCGTCGGCATCGCCAACAGGCTGCTGGCCGACCGCTACCGCGACGGCGACCGGATGGTCCCGCTGGCCGGCGCCAATGACGGGCCTGCCCGCGCGGCAGGCGACCAGCAGGCGCTTCTCTCGACGGCGCTGGTGCATGAACTGCAACGCAAGGCCGCCGCCGGCCTCGCCGCCGACATGGCAGCACCGGCTACCGGCGTGACACGATGAGGAGGACAGGGAGGTCCGAATGAACGCCCATGCAATGATCGTCCCTTCCGCCGCGGCCCCGGCCACCGAAACCGGCATGGCCATCAGCCTCGGCGCCATCATCGCCCGGCTCGAGGAGGCCGTGGATACGGAGACGGCCGCTATCCGCGTTGACGTGAACTTCGACATCAAGGCGTCCAACACGCGCAAGAGCCGCTATCTCTACGAGCTCAACCGCGCCGTGAAGGGCGTGGAGCCCGGCGCACTCGACGCGACCCACCGCGACGGGCTGGAGCGGCTGCGTGCCAAGCTGGAAGCGAACGAGGCCGCCATCCTCGCCCATCTCAACGCGGTGAAGGAGATCGCCGACCTGCTGCAGGGCACGATCCAGCGCGCGGAGGCCGACGGCACCTATTCGGCCGGACAGTTCGGCCGCTATTGAGATGATCAAGTTCGTCGTCGCCGCCGTCTGGATCGCCGCCCTGTCGATCGGCTCGGTGATCTATGCATTCCAGTCGGCGCAGGGCCATACTGTGGAAGCCAAGGCCCCGCTGCCGGCCTTCGGCGGACTGGACTATGTGAAGACCGAGATCATCTCCATCCCGCTGATGAAGCAGGGCGAGATCTACGGCTATTTCCTCACCCGGCTGGTCTACACGGCCGAAGCCGCCAAGCTCGCGAAGCTGAGCATTCCGGCGGAAGCCGTATTGATCGATTCCGTCTACACCTATCTGTACGGCAATCCCGTCATCGACTTCTCGGACGGCGACAATCTCGACCTCGACGCCTTCCGCAACGGCCTGCGCGACGGCGTCAATGCGCGCGTCGGCGACAAGCTGGTCCACGAGGTGCTCGTCGAGCAGGTCGACTTCCTGTCGAAGTCGGAAATCCGCGACAACACGATCAAGCGCCGCGCGGCACGCCCGGCATCGCCTCCCGCCAGCTCGTCGGCCCAGCACTAGCGCGTTGCGGCACCGTCTGCGCCGCCCCTCATCGCCCTGCCGGGCACTTCTCCCCGTGAACGGGGAGAAGAACGCTGTCCGCTTGCTTTCCGCCTCTTCTGGAAAGCCGGCGGCGCAGCGGCTGAAGATCATGCCTTCGTAGAGGATAAGCCGCGCCTCAGCTGAAGCGCGGCTTCCGCTTCTCCAGAAACGCCGCAAGCCCTTCCCGCGCGTCGGGGCCGGTTTGCGACAGCGCCGCGCTCAGGCTCTCCGTATAGAGACCGTCATTGTGCGACATGTTGTGAATGCGCGCGATCGACTGGATCACCAGATAATTGATCAGCGACGAATTGGCGGCGATCTCGGCGGCAAGCTCAGTTGCCTTCGCGCGGCCTTCTCCCGCACCGACGAGATAGTGCGACAGGCCGAGCGCCTGGCCTTCCTCGGCGCCGTATTCGCGGCCGGTCAGCATCATCTCGGTCATGCGGTCGGGGCCGATGATGCCCGCCACGCGCACCGTCGCGCCACCGCCGACGAAGATGCCGCGCTTGCCTTCCGGCAGGCGATAGCGCGTGCCCGGCTCGGCAATGCGCACATGGGTCGAGGTGGCGATCTCCAACCCGCCGCCCATCACCGCGCCCTCGAGTACCGAGATGACCGGTATGCCGCTGAACTGGACGATGTCCATCAGCGCATGCCAGTGGCGCGAATGATGCATCACGTCCGGCGCCTCGCGCTGGATCTGCTCCGACAGGTCGAGGCCCGAGCAATAATGGCCGCCGGCGCCGTCGATGATGATGACCTTCACGCCCTTGGGAATGTTGCGGAAGAATTTGTCGAGTTCCTCGATGAGCGCATCGCTGATGGCGTTGCGCTTGGTGGGGCGGTTGAGCGTCACCCGTGCAACCTGCCCGTCGACCGACCAGATGACCGGCTTCTCGGTCCCGTTCTGCGTTGCGTTCATTCCCTGCTCCCATTGCTGGCCATGGTCATTTCATCAGTTCTGTTACATAACGATTCCGTGACGGACAAGCCGACTCGCCGCATCCATGGCGCGAAAGGATCGTCAGCGGCGGCGGGACGATCCGCAACTCCGTCAGGGCAGGCACCGGAAACAGGCTGCATGGCAAAGACGACACAACGCGCAAGCGAGCTTCCGTCCCTACCTTCGGATCTGCCTGATCTCGGCGCGATCGTGGGATACAAGCTGCGCCGCGCGCAGCTCTGGGTCTTCCAGGACTTCAACGAAACCTTCGGCCGCATGAAGCTGCGTCCGGCCGAATTTTCCGTGCTGGCGCTGATCGGACGCAATCCGGGGCAGAAGCAGACCGAGGTCGCCGAACAGCTCGGCATCAAGCGGGCGAATTTCGTCGCTCTCATGGACGGGCTGGAAAGGCGCGGGCTGGCCGAGCGGCGCAAGGCGGAGGGCGACAAGCGCTCCCATTCGCTCCATCTGACCAGCGAGGGCATCGCCTTCGTCAACCGCATGATGAAGGTCTGGCACGACCATGAGAAGCGGCTGATCGAACGGCTCGGCGGCACGGCCGAGCGCGACCTGTTGCTCGACCTGCTCGACCGCATCGTCAATCCTCCGTCGCGCTGAACGGATTCCTGCCTGCCGTCCAACCTCAGCGCTTCGGCTTCGCGGCGACCAGAACATGGGCCGGCGCGGGATCGGCATAGAGGTCTTCGACCTGCTGCGCCCGCACGGCCATCACCGCGCGCTGGTTGATCGAACCCTTGTCGGTCAGTTCGCCGCTGTCCAGTGAGGGCGGCTGTCCCATCACGGCCACACGCGCAACGAGGTTGGAGCTTCCCGTGGACCCGGCCGCCAGCGCATCCAGCCGCTTCTGCAATTCCGCCCTCAGCAGCGGGCTTTCCGCAAGCTCCGCCTCGCTGGCTCCCGCCAGTTCGGGAGCGAGCTTGCGCGTGGCATCGACATCGAGGAACAACATCGCGCCGATATGGTTACGGTTGAGGCCGGTCAGCACTGCATCGCGCACATAGGGCGCGCAGGCGCGGACAATGGCACTACGCACGCCGGCCATGTTGACCCACGTCCCGGTCGACAGCTTGAAATCTTCCGAGACGCGGCCGTCGAAAAGGAAGCCGCGGTTGACGTCCTCCGGATCGACGAATTTCAGCGCGTCGCCGATGCGATAGAACCCTTCCTCGTCGAAGGATTCGGCGGTCTTGTCGGGCTGGCGCCAGTAGCCGGGCGTCACATTGGGCCCGCGCAGGCGCAGTTCCAGCTTCTCGCCGTCCGGCACCAGCTTCATCTCCAGCCCGGCGGCCGGCAGCCCCACCTCGCCCGGCCGGTCGACCGGCCATGTGGTGGTGAAGGCGAACGGCGCGGTCTCCGTCGAGCCGTAGCCGGTGACGATCATGATCCTGTGCCCGACCGTCTCCACCGCGAGACGCTCCAGCGCATCCCATACATGCTGCGACAGGCCCGCCCCCGCATATTGCAGCAGCTTGACGCGCGAGAAGAAATTCTCCCGCAGCCGGGCATTGGCCGCGAGATGCTCGGCCAGCATCTCATAGCCCTTGGGCACGCTGAAATAGAGCGTCGGCGCGATCTCCTCCAGATTGCGCACCGTCCGGGCGATGCCGGCGGGGGTGGCCACGCCGTCATCGATATAGAGCGTGCCGCCATTGTGGATCGCGATGCCGAAATTGTGGTTGCCGCCGGCGGTATGGTTCCACGGCAGCCAGTCTACCAGCACCGGCGGCTCATCCTTCAGGAAGGCCAGCGCCTCGGCGATCATCACCTGGTTGCAGGCGATCATGCGGTGTGTGTTGATGACCGCCTTCGGCATGCCGGTGGAGCCGGAGGTGAAGAGGAATTTCGCCACCGTGTCGGGACTGACCGCCGCATAAGCGCGGTCCACGGCTTGCGTCGGCGCGGTAGCCAGAAGCTCGGTAAACGACCTGCTTCCCGGCAGTTGGTCGCGAACCGTCACCACCTGAAGGCCGGCAGGCACGACCGCCTCGATCGCGGCGCGGAACATCCCGCCATCGGCGGCGAACACCATGCCCGGCGTCAGAAGCGCGAATATGTGCCGCAGCTTCGCATGATCGGTCGACAGCAGCGAATAGGCCGGCGATACGGGCGAGAAGGGAATGCCCGCCCGCTGCGCGCCAACCGCCAGCAGCGCATGTTCCAGGCTGTTGCCCGACAGGACCACAAGCGGCCTCTCCGCCGACAGGCCGGCATCGAGCAATGCCTGCGCGATCGCGCGGGAGGCGTCCCGCACCTCGGCATAGCTCATCCTGCGCCAGGCGCCGTCGGGCCCGCGATCGGCGAACAATGTCCGGTCAGGCGCCTTCCCGGCCCAGTCGTCGAGCTTCTCGATGATCGTGCGCGGATATTCGCCCAGCGGAATGCTGGAGCGGACGTAATGCGCGCCCGCCGCGCCGTGCTCGATTCCCACAGCCATGCTGCCCATGTGCACGGGCCGAAGCGGTGCCCCGGATGACGTCGCCATTCGCATATCCTCCCTAATGTTATCGCCTATAACAAATATCGCGACGACCGATCAAGCACCAAGCGCACAGTCACGTTGACGTAAACGTCAATAAACTGCTATGCAACACCGCGCCGAAAGGGTCGGCAGCCACCAGGGCATGTCTTCCGGAACCGAAGCCTAGCTTCGGGATTGGTACGTGCCAAACCAGTTCGGGAGATCGACATGACGCTTCAGGAAATTGCTGACAAGATCGCCGCGAAAGCCGGCAGCGCCGATTTCAGCCGGTCGGTGAAATTCGACCTCGGCGGCGACGGCGTGATCGTCATCGACGGCGCCAAGGTCTCCACGCAGAACGCCGATGCCGACTGCACCATCAAGCTTTCGAAGGATGATCTGGAATCGCTGATGTCCGGCGATCTCAACCCCACCATGGCCTTCATGCAGGGCAAGCTGAAGGTCGAGGGTGACATGTCCGTCGCCATGCAGCTCAGCCAGGTTCTCTGACGCCGGCGCATATCGAAAAACGGTTCCGCCACGGCCTGTACGGCGGGACTCTTTTCGGGCATAGCACCTCCCAAATTCCGTCTGAGGAGGGCTGTCCGATGCTCCACACCATTTCCGCTTTCGACAGGATCGGCGAGGAGAATGCCTTCGCCGTTCTGGCGCGCGCCACCGCGCTTGCCCAGCAGGGCCGTGATATCGTCAATCTGGGCATCGGCCAGCCGGATTTCCGCACGCCGGACCACATCGTCGAAGCGGCCATCAAGGCGCTGCGCGACGGCCATCACGGCTATACGCCGGCGACCGGCCTGCTCGCCGCGCGCGAGGCGGTCGTCCGGCGCACCCTCACGACCACCGGCGTCGAGGTGTCGCCCGAGAATGTGATGATCATGCCGGGTGGCAAGCCGACGATGTATGCCGCGATCGTCATGTTCGGCGAACCGGGCGTCGACATCCTCTACCCGGATCCGGGCTTCCCCATCTACCGCTCGATGATCGAGTTCACCGGCGCGCGGCCGGTGCCCGTGCCGATGCGCGAGGCGAACGGCTTCGCCTTCTCGGCCGAGGAGACGCTCGCGCTCATCACCCCGCAGACGCGGCTGCTCATCCTCAATTCGCCGGCCAACCCGACCGGCGGCGTCACGCCCAGGGCCGAGATCGACAAGCTGGTGAAGGGGCTCGAAAAGCACCCGCAGGTGGCGATCATGTCGGACGAGATCTACGACGTGATGACCTATGACGGCGAGACCCATCACTCGCTGCTGAACTATCCGGAGATTCGCGACCGCCTCATCGTCCTGAACGGCTGGTCGAAGACCTGGGCGATGACCGGCTGGCGCATGGGCTGGTCGATCTGGCCCGACGCGCTTTACGACAAGGTGCGCAAGCTGGCGGTCAATTGCTGGTCCTGCGTCAACGCGCCATCGCAGTTTGCCGGCATCGCCGCTATCGATGGTCCACAGGACGAGGTGGAGAAGATGATGCGCGCCTTCGACCGCCGCCGGAAGGTTGTCGTCGAAGGACTGAACAGCCTGCCGGGCGTTTCCTGCATCACGCCCAAGGGCGCATTCTACGCCTTCCCCAACATCTCCGAGACCGGCTGGAAGGCCAAGAAGCTCGCCACAGCGCTGCTGGACGAGGCCGGCGTGGCGCTCATCGGCGGCCCGGATTTCGGCGTGCATGGCGAGGGCTATATCCGCCTCTCCTACGCCAATTCGGAGGAAAACATCCTGCGCGCCATCGAGCGCATGGGCAACTTCCTACAAAACCGCGCGGTTGCCTGATCCCCGGCGGCCGCCCTCGGCGGCCGCTACCCGCGGCCGACGAACGGCATCTTGGTCGCCATCACCGTCATGAACAGCACATTGGTATCGAGCGGCAGGCTCGCCATGTGGGCCACCGCATCGGCGACGTGGCGCACATCCATGGTCGCCTCGGGAGCCATGGTGCCGTTGGCCTGCGGCACGCCCTTGGCGAAGCCCGCCGCGAGGTCGGTCAGCGCATTGCCAATGTCGATCTGGCCGCAGGCGATGTCATAGGGCCGGCCGTCCAGCGCCAGCGTCTTGGTGAGACCGGTAATGGCGTGCTTGGTCGTGGTATAGGGCACCGAGCCCGGTCGCGGTGCGTGCGCCGAGATCGAGCCATTGTTGATGATGCGCCCGCCCATCGGCTTCTGCTTGCGCATCATGCCGAAGGCGCGCCGCGCGCACAGGAAGGAGCCGGTGAGGTTCACGCCGACAACCTGCTGCCACACATCGACGGGAATCTCGTCGATGGTTGCGCCCTTTGCGCCCATGCCGGCATTGTTGAACAGAAGGTCGAGCCGGCCGAACTCGCGCTCGACCCGGTCGAACAGCACGTCGACCTGCTCGGCCTGCGTGACATCGCAGGCGATGGCGACGGCCTTCGAGGCATCGCTCGCTTCGGCGCAGGCCTCGTCCAGCTTGTCGCGGCGGCGGCCGACGAACACCGTGGTCCAGCCCTCTTCGACAAGGCGCAATGCTGCGGCCTTGCCGATACCTGTCCCCGCGCCCGTGACGAGTGCAATCCTGTCGGCCATGGAAACCTCCCTCGAAAACCCGCGTCAATTTGCAGATGGATCGGCGCCACGCAAGGGCAGGCGCAAAAAAGAGCGGCCATTCGCGGCCGCTCCAGACTGAATCGGTCTTGGGAGGAGGAAGCCGATTCGATTGTTTCAGTTTGGAGCAAAGTCGTTAACGCAAGGTTAACAATAAAGCTGTGGCCGCTTCTTTGTCCCGGCCTGGCACTCCACAAGCCGCTTCATGCGCCGACACTGCACGCAATTGGCAAGGACGGATCAGCAGAATGAACGAATTGAAGAACCGCTCGCCATGGCCGCAGCCGCATCGCGAGCCGGTCGAGGGCCGTCATGTCCGGCTCGAGCCGCTCGACCCGCATCGCCATGGCGACGGCCTCTTTGCCGTCTCGACCGCCGAAGGCGACCGGTTCCGCTGGCTCTTCGAGGATGCGCCGGCCGACCGCACGGCATTTCAGGCGTGGCTGGAGCGGAGCGCGGCAAGCACTGATCCGCTCTTCTTCGCCGTGATCGACCGCGCGACGGGCGCGGTTGCCGGCCGTCAGGCATTCATGCGGATCGACGCGGCCAACGGCGTGGTGGAGATCGGCAATATATTGTGGAGCAGTATTGTGGCGCGCAAGCCGGCGGCAACCGAAGCGCTTTTCCTGTTTGCCCGCCATGCCTTCGACGAACTCGGCTATCGCCGTTTCGAGTGGAAGTGCAACAATGCGAACACGCCCTCCAAGCGCGCCGCACTCCGCTTCGGCTTTACCTTCGAAGGCGTCTTCCGCCAGCACATGATCGTGAAGGGCGAGAACCGCGACACTGCTTGGTTTTCCATGCTGGATCACGAGTGGCCGCGGGCGCGGGCGGCATTCGAGGCATGGCTATCGCCGGAAAACTTCGATACCAATGGCCGCCAGAAGCAACGGCTTGAAGAGCTGAGGGCCGGCATCGCCGCGCAGTAGAAATGCCTCACGACCATGCAGACCACGCCCATGCCGGGCACGATCACGCCGCGCACAGCCGACACGATCACTCCGGGCATAGCCACAGCCACGGGAGCAACGATCGCGGCCGGGTGCTGATCGCCGCCCTGCTGACCGGCGGCTTCATGGTCGCGGAAGCCGTGGGCGGTATCCTCACCGGCTCGCTGGCGCTGCTGGCCGATGCCGGCCACATGCTCACCGACACAGTGTCGCTGGTGCTTGCCTGGTATGCGTTCAAACTTGCCGGCCGCGCCCCGAATGCGCGGCTCACCTACGGTTTCGACCGCGTCAAGACTCTGGTCGCCTATACCAACGGAATCACCGTGTTCCTGATCGGCGCGTGGATCGTCGTCGAGGCGATACACCGCCTGAACGAGCCGGTTCCCGTCCTCGGCGGCCCGATGCTGGCCGTCGCGGTGCTCGGCCTGCTGGTCAATATCGCCGCCTTCTTCGTCCTGCATGGCGGCGACCGCGAAAACCTCAACATGCGCGGCGCCATCCTGCACGTGATCGGCGACCTGCTCGGCTCCGTGGCGGCACTCGTGGCGGCACTGGTCATCATCACGACCGGCTGGACGCTGGTCGACCCGATCCTGTCGGGGCTCGTCGCGATCCTGCTTTTCCGCAGCGCATGGTCGCTGGTGCGGGAGGCCGGCTACATGCTGCTCGAAGGCGTGCCCTCCCGCATCGACCGCGACGTCGTGGCCGGCGATCTCACGGCGAACATTGCCTCGGTTCGCGAAGTGCACCACATGCATGTCTGGTCATTGGACGGCACGCGCAATCTCGCCACGCTCCACGCCTGCCTCGACGACGGCGCCGATCCGCAGGCTGCCGTGAAGGCGATCAAGCAGCGGCTTGCCAAGGTGCACGGGATCGACCATGCCACGGTGGAACCGGAATTCGGCGTCTGCGCCGATGCCGACCATGATCACGCCCATGCGTGATCCAGCGATGAAGGAAACGGAATTGAGCGAGAACAGCAGGACCATCGTCGCCGCGGCGATCATTTTCGCCGGCTTCCTGCTGTTCGCCTATTTCCTGCCCTCGCTCATGCGGGCGGCCATCGCGCTGTCGCCCTATGCGGCCGGCGTCGTGGCGGTCGTGTTCATATTCGCATTCTTCGCCGTCTTCTGGCTGCGTTCGCGCAGCAAGCCGTAATCAGATCGTCGCGGCCAGCAGCGTCACGCCAAGCAGGAAGACGAGCGCCGCGCCGCCGATCTCGATCGCGGCATGGATGCGGTTGCCCATCCGACCGTCCCCGGCGAAGCGCACCGCGACATTCTTCGCACTCACCGCAAGCACCGCCAGCAAGGAGACGGTCAGCGCCGTCCCGACCGCCATGGCAAGGACGGAAACGACCCCGGCCACCCACAGCCCGTTGAGGAAGGCGAAGGAGAGCACGATCAGCGCACCGGTGCAGGGGCGCAACCCCACCGCTGTGACCGCAGCCCAGGCGCTGCGCCAGTTGAAGGCGGGTGTCGAAAGCAGCGCTGGATCCGGCGCATGCGAATGGCCGCAGCTCGAACATACTTCGCTCGGACCATGCGCGTGATGGTGATGATGTTCCGCGTGGTCGTGGTGATGCGCATGGGCGGCGGCCGCCGAAAGGCTGTGCGCTCGCCCCATGCCGAATGCGCCGGCGAGCCGCGGGACGGCCTTCTGCCACAGCAGCCACAGGCCGAAGGCGGTCACCATCGCATAGCTGGCGATTTCGAGGAACCGCGTCGCATCGGTCATGGAGATGGCGGTGCCGCGCAGCACGAAATAGACCAGCGTCATCACGAGGATCGCTGTCACCGCCTGCAACAATGCAGAGATGAAGGACAGGAGCACGCCGCGCCGCAACGCCACTTCATTGGCGAGCATATAGGAGGAGATGACGGCCTTGCCGTGTCCCGGCCCGGCCGCATGGAACACGCCATAGGCGAAGGAAAGCGCGACGAGCAGCCACTGCCCTCCGCCGCCGTCGCGCATCGATTTCAGCGAGCCCGTCAGCGCACGGTAGAATTGCTGCTGGTGGACATTGATCCAGTTGAGCAGGCCGGCGAACATGCCGGTGGACGGCAGCACCGCCTCATTGGCGCCGATGCCGAGAGAGCTTTGCGCATGCGCGTGGCCGAGGAAATGAGTCAGGACATAGGTCGCGGCGAGCAGTCCGAATACGATCCGTACAGTCGTCTTCTTCATGGCCGTCAACCCTGGCCGCCGCAGCTGATTTCCAGGCGCGTGGCGAAAATCTTGCTCATGTCGGTGCCCATCGGATCGTTGAAGAACGCCTCAGTGAGCGTCTGCTGGTTCTGCGCGATCGCCTCGTCGGGATCGGGACGGATGACGGCGCGCGTGCACGCTGCCGGCAGGCCCTGTACCATCATAAGTTCGTCCTCGGTGAAATCGATGGCGGTGTAGAAGGTCGGGTCGTAGACGCCGAAATCCACCTTGCCGTCGAGCTTGAGCTCCTGCTCGGGCTGAGATTCGAACATGATGGTCAGCATATTGTCATCGAAGGTGGCGACCAGATGCACCGGCGCGCGCATCTTCACCTCCTTGCCGTCATGCGTGACGAACTGGAAATAGTCGAATTCGGCGAGCGACCCGTGGACCGTCTCGGCAACGCTGCGCAACTCGTCCTCGTCGAGCTTCAGGTCCTTGTTCTTGTCGAACTCAAACAGGACGGTGGACGAGAACAGATCGTCGAAGCGCCAGACATGGCCGAGCGAATCGACCTTGCCCCCGGCACCGACGACCACTTCCAGGCTCGCTTCCGCGAAGACATGCGGATGCCCATATGCGGACAAGGGCGCCGCACAGAGAAAGCCGGCAGCAAGGAGCGCAGGGAGGGTCTGCATCCTGGCCAAGATCAATTCCTTCCGATGGCGAAGCAGCGGCTCATCCTTAGCAGAATCGGGGCGGAATTGGGACCGCCGACGCCGATAAACCTACTGCGCCTCATATGTCTTGAACCACTGGGCGAGGAAATCCACCAGCACGCGCACCTTGCCGGGCAGGTAGCGCCGGTGCGGGTAGACGGCGAATATGCCGCCGCCGCGCGGCACCCAGTCATCCAGCACGGAAACCAGTTCGCCGCTTTCGATGGCGGGCTGCGCGATGAAGTCCGGCAGCGGCGCGAAGCCGAGGCCGGCAATCGCCGCCGCACGCGTCGCCAGCGGACTGTTCACCTCCATCGGACCGGAGACCGCGACGCTCATCATCTCGCCATCCGTCTTCATGAACGGCCAGTTGGAAAGCCAGCGTCCGTTTGTGTCGATGATGCAGGGCATGCGCGCCAGATCCTGCGGCGCCTTCGGCACGCCCTCCTTCTCCAGCAGTGACGGCGCGGCGCAGATCCTGAGCTTGAACGGCGACAGGCGCCGCGCGATCAGCGACGAATTCTCCAGCCGCGAAATGCGGATCGCGAGGTCGAACCCCTCTTCCACAAGGTCGACGAAGCGGTCGTCCAGATGGATCTCCAGCACGATGTCAGGATAGGCCATGGCGAAATCGATCAGCGATTGCCCCACCGCCGCATCGGCAAGCGTGCGCGGTGCCGAAAGCTTGATCCGCCCCCTTACATCGCCCGATGAATCGCGAACCGCATCGGCGAGATTGTCGATCTCGCGCACGATCTCCTGCGCCCGCTTGTAATAGGTATGGCCGGCTTCGGTCAGCGAGAACTGACGCGTGGTGCGGTTGAGGAGAAGCGCGCCGAGCTCGTCTTCCAGCTCGCGCACATATTTCGACAACAGTGCCTTGGAGCGGCCTATCTTGCGCGCGGCAGCAGAAAACCCTTCCGCTTCAACCACATCGATGAAGGCTCGCATTCTGGTGAGGGTGTCCATATCGTCTCCACCGTTCGCAAATCGGGAACGATGTGTCGATGATTGTTCGACAATGCGCCAGCGTCAAGCCGTACGTCGGCGAGCGGCGGCGGTCGCGAAAATTTTTCGGCCGCGAATAAAAATTTGCATTGATTGTGACAGGCACTCTCCATATATCCGCGCTTGCCCAAAGTCGCACGTGCCTGTGGGTGTCCGCCGGTCCCTCGTTTGGTGAGGGGCACGGTAAGGTACCTGGAACTAACCCCTCCAGTCGGTCTAGCGGCCAACCGCGATGAACCGAGGACACCTTGAAGCAACGACGGTGCGGGCCTTTCTGGTTCTCTTCCGGTCGTCCAAAGACCGGGGTTACTGAAGAGGCACACCATCATTGCCGGCAGTGCGGTTGGGAACTCCCATCCAAGCCAAGGCAGACAAAGCGAGCTGTCGCCGCAAGGCGGAAGCTCATCGCCGCGTGAAGCGTGTTCTGAGGTTCGGTGACTCCACCGGCTGAGCCTTGGCGCACCGCATCGCGCCCTTTGTCCACCGCCTGTCCATGGCCGCGCGCCGAAGACGGGCAGCCTGTTGATAGAGCATCGGATCGTCCGAAAACCGGACACCACTTTTCGGTCCGATGCTCCTGATGAAGCGGCTTTGCCGCGTGGGAGACACCAATGGCCACCCAGCGCATCATCGATTTCCTTGCCACCCGACGTCCGAGCGGCCCCTGCCTCGTGCTCGACCTCGACGTCGTGCGGGACAATTTCAACGCCTTCGAGAAGGCCCTACCGGATTCGAAGATCTACTACGCTGTGAAGGCCAATCCCGCGCCCGAGATCCTGCGTCTTCTGGCCTCGCTCGGCTCGTCCTTCGACACGGCCTCCGTGGCCGAGATCGAGATGGCGATGGATGCCGGCGCGACCGCCGATCGCATCTCCTACGGCAACACGATCAAGAAGGAGCGCGACATTGCGCGCGCCTATGAGCTCGGCATCCGCCTCTTCGCCGTCGACTGCGTCGAGGAAGTGGAGAAGATCGCCCGCGTCGCCCCGGCGGCGAAGGTGTTCTGCCGCGTGCTGACCGATGGCGAGGGTGCGGAATGGCCGCTGTCGCGCAAGTTCGGCTGCGTGCCGGCCATGGCCGTCGACGTGCTCCAGCACGCGCACCGTCTGGGCCTGCAGGCCTATGGCGTGTCGTTCCATGTCGGCTCGCAGCAGACCGACCTCAAGGCCTGGGACAAGGCGCTGGCTGATGCCAAGATGGTCTTCGCGGCGCTGGCCGAGAAGGGCATCCTGCTCAAGATGGTCAATATGGGCGGCGGCTTCCCGACGCGCTACCTGAAGGACGTGCCGACCGCGCAGGCCTATGGCCAGGCGATCTTCACCGCCCTTCGCAAGCATTTCGGCAACCGTCTTCCGGAAACCATCATCGAGCCGGGCCGCGGCATGGTCGGCAATGCGGGCGTCATCAAGTCGGAAGTCGTGCTGATCTCGAAGAAGGCCGACAACGACAATGTGCGCTGGGTCTATCTCGACATCGGCAAGTTCGGCGGTCTGGCCGAGACGATGGACGAGGCGATCCGCTACCCGATCGTCACCGAAAGGGACAATGACGAGAAGGCGCCTTGCGTGCTCGCCGGCCCGACCTGCGACTCCGCCGACGTGATGTATGAAAAGACGCCCTACCCGCTTCCGCTCTCGCTCACCATCGGCGACGAGGTGCTGATCGAGGGAACCGGCGCCTATACGACGACCTACTCGGCCGTCGCCTTCAACGGCTTCGAGCCGCTTCGTTCCTACGTCATCTGAGCGGACGCCGTCCGCTCGGGCCTACGTCATCTGACGGCAACCCGTCGTCGGACAATCCGCCGCCGGCATGTCCTGCCGGCGACGGGCTCGCTTGTGGCCCCTACCCTTCGCTGCTCGTGACGGATCCCTTGAATGAACGCGACCGCAACCCCATATCCAGGCTTCGCAACTCTTTCGGCTGACCTCGCGCCCCACCTTTTCCCCACGGGGGACAAGGGTTCGGCGGCGGCGCATGCGCCCTTCGACGTCCTTCGGGCGGCGGCTGGCTCGCGCGGCGTGTCGGTCGAAAGAGTTGCCTCCCCCTTCGCCATAGAAGATGAGACCGCCGGCGACGTCCTTGCCCGCGAAGCGCTGCTCGACCGCGCCATGGGACCGGGCCGCAAGCGCAAATCGTCCGAGAAGCTGCGGCGCGGCCGGCTTCCCTCGGCTGGCCTCGCCTTCGCCGCACACGACATTGACGGCAATCTCGTCGGCACCGTCCGGCTCTGGGACGTGACGCTCGGCGATGGCGGATCCCGCGCTTTGCTGCTTGGCCCGCTTGCCGTCGATCCGTCGATCAAGTCTTCCGGCATCGGCTCGGCGCTGATGCGCCATGCGATCGGCGAAGCCAGTCGGCTGGGTCACGGCGCCATCCTGCTGGTGGGCGACGCGCCCTATTATGCGCGTTTCGGCTTCTCGGCCGACAGGACCGGCGCGCTCGCCATGCCGGGCCCCTTCGAGCGCCATCGCTTCCTCGCGCTGGAACTCGTCGAAGGCGCGCTCGACAATGCTAGCGGCGTGCTGAAGCCGGCCGGCCGCCCCCAGCGCGCGCAGGCAATGGCCCGCGCCGCCTGAAACAAGAAGGGCAGCGGATCGCTCCGCTGCCCTTCTTCATGTCCGCATTGTGCTTCGGCAGATCACACCTTCGCTTCGCTGACTGTCGCCTCGATATGGTCGACCAGCGCGTCGGGCAGGCCGAGGCGGCCAGCCAGCATGTCGAGATAGCCGCGCTCGGCGCGGGTCTGCGGCTCGATGGTAAGGCGCGAGGCGGTGTAGATCTCCGCCCGCTGCGCCTCGGTCTGCGCCGCCGCGACGATGGCGTCGACATCGACCGGCTTTTCGAGCTCCGCCATCAGGAACTGTTCCGCCTCGCCGCCGATACCCGACAGCTTGAGCTTGCCGGCGATATGGCCGCGCTCGGCGTCATCGATATGTCCGTCGGCGCGCGCGGCGGCGATCATCGCCCGCAGCACGGCCAGCGCGAATGCGTCCTCGCCCTGCGGCGCGGCAGCCGGATCGAAGGGCGTGTCGGTCGGCGGCGGGAGAAGTTCGGGCTGGCCGGCGGTGTTCGCGCCCGGCCGCTGCCCCGCCTGATAGTTCTGGTAGGCCTTGTAGGCGAGGCCCGCGACTGCCGCGAGGCCGCCCAGCTTGAGCGCCGTGCCGCCGATCTTGCGACCGGTGCCGGTGCCGAGAAGAACCGCGGCCAGCGCGCCCGTGGCCAGCGGATTGTCCTTGGCCATCTGGACGGCCTGGCCGGCGCGGTCGCGCACCGTGCCGCCGGCGCCCGGCACCTGCGAGCCCAGCAATTCGTCGAGCAGTTTCTTGGGGTCGAACAATAGCGTCTCCTCGGAGTTGACCGCCGGTCCGCGCCGGGCGGCAAGATGCCCTGCTCACGTAGGCGGCATCACACCGATTTCAATGTTCGACAATGTAATCAGCTGCCGATATGCGGGCCGGCACCCCGAATGGCGGCAAGTTCCACCTGCCGCTGCCGCTGCGCATAGCGGGCGCGATCCTCTTCGCTTCGCTCGTCATGGCAGGCGGCGCAGGAAATGCCCTCGCGATAGAGCGGCGATTGCAGATCGGCCGGCCTGAGCGGACGGCGGCAGGCGCGGCAAAGCGTGGCGTCGCCTTCCTGAAGGCCATGCCGCACGGACACGCGTTCGTCGAACACGAAGCATTCGCCCTGCCAGCGGCTTTCGGATTCGGGAACATCCTCGAGATATTTGAGGATGCCGCCCTTCAGGTGGAAGACGTCTTCGACCCCGATGGAGCGCATATAGGCGGTCGCCTTTTCGCAGCGGATACCGCCGGTGCAGAACATGGCGACCTTGCGCCCTTCCAGCATCTCCCGGTTGGCCTGCGCCCAGGCAGGAAAGGCGCGGAAGCTTGGCGTTCCGGGATCGACAGCACCCTCGAAGGTGCCGAGCGCCACCTCGTAATCGTTGCGCGTGTCGATGATGACGGTCTGCGGGTCGGCGATGAGCGCGTTCCATTCGGCCGGCGCCACATAGGTTCCCGCCGCGCCTTCCGGATCGATGTCCGGCACGCCCATGGTGACGATCTCGCGCTTCAACCGCACCTTCATGCGGTGGAAGGGCATTTCGCCGGCACTGCTGAACTTCACTTCGGCGCCGGTAATGCCGGCCTCTTCGAGCCACGCCACGAGACGATGCGTCGCCTCGCTGGTGCCGGCGAGCGTGCCGTTGATACCCTCTGGCGCAACCAGCAGCGTGCCGCGCAGGCCGAGCCCGCAGCAGAGCGCGGCAAGGTCCCTGCGAAGGCGCTGCGGGTCGGCGATGCGCGCGAAGCGATAGAGCGCGACGACGCTGACCGGCCCGTTCTGGCTGTGGATATCCGTCATGACCGGATGCAGGTAGCGCCGCCGCCTCCCCCGCGCAAGGGCGTGATTGCGCGCATCGGGATGCGCAGTTGCGGAGGTTTTATCCCCGCCACCGCCACCGCACGCAAAATCCGCCCGGATGCGAAAGGAAGGGCAAGACAGTGTTCAGCCAGGAAACAAGGGACATCATCGCCGGCGTGGCGCGCAGCAACGGCATTGCGCCGGCCGCGCTGCTGGCGGTCGCGGAAGTGGAATCCGGCGGCCGCGTCTTCGCCAGAGTGGACGGGCGCGACGAACCGCTCATCCGCTTCGAGGGTCATTATTTCGACCGGCGTCTCACGGGAACGGCGCAAGCGAAGGCCCGCGGTGACGGCCTGTCCTCGCCGGCTGCGGGCGCCATCCGCAATCCGGCGGATCAGGCCGCCAGATGGGCGCTTCTGCACCGCGCCGCCGCGATCTCGCAGAAGGCGGCCTATGAATCGACCTCCTGGGGCCTCGGGCAGGTGATGGGCGCGCACTGGGCCTGGCTGGGCTATGCCGATGTCGCCGCGCTGGTGGCGGAAGCCCGCAGCGGCGCGGCTGGCCAGGCGCGGCTGATGGCGCGCTATATCGCCAAGGCCGGGCTGGCCGACGCTCTGGCAAAGGGCGACTGGGCAGCCTTCGCGCGCGGCTATAATGGTCCCAACTATCGCGCCAACGCCTATGACACCAAGCTCGCGGCAGCCTATCGGCGGCATGCGGGCAACCTTGCCGCTCCCGGCCCCGCCACCGCCACCCTGCGCCGCAATATGCGTGGCGATGCGGTATCCGCGCTGCAGACGATGCTGACGGCGGCGGGCTACCCTCTCGCCAGCGACGGAATCTTCGGCGACCTGACCGAACAGGCTGTGACACGCTTCCAGCGCGACCACGGCCTCGCCGCGGACGGCATTGCCGGCCCGGCGACGCAAGCCGCGTTGCGGGCCGCCATCGGCGTCGCTTCTCCGGCTGCGTGGCTCGGCGCAGCCATATCGCGCCTGTGGAACTGGCTTCGCACGACATCGCCCTGAAGCGCATGGCTAGACATCGGCCACGACATTTGCACATGGTGCGCGGCGCATCTTCGGAGACAATCAATGGATGATCCGTCAGCCCCGTTCCTGGCCCTGCTGGGCCGCCAGCCTGTCGTGCCGGTGATCAAGATCGACAGGCTGGAACATGCGGTTCCGCTGGCGCGGGCGCTCGCCGCCGGCGGCCTGCCGCTGATCGAGATCACCATGCGCACGCCGGTCGCGCTCGACGCGATCCGTGCCGTGCGGGACGAGGTGCCCGAGGCGGTGGTCGGCGCGGGCACCATCCTCAATCCGCGACACTACAAGGAAGCCGCCGAGGCAGGTGCGGCCTTTGTCGTCAGCCCCGGCATCACGCCAAGCCTTCTCGATACATGGCGGGAGTTCGACCTGCCCTATCTGCCCGGCGTCATCACGCCGGGCGAGATGATGCTTCTCATGGAAGCCGGTTTCACGCTGGCAAAGTTCTTTCCGGCCGAGCAGGCCGGGGGTGCGGCTTTCCTGAAGTCGCTCGCCTCGCCGCTGGCCGGCCTGCGCTTCTGCCCCACCGGCGGCGTCAGTGCCGAAAACGCCGCCACCTATCTCGGCCTGCCCAATGTGGTCTGCGTCGGCGGCTCATGGGTCGCACCCGACAAGCTGCTCGCCGAAGAACGGTGGGACGACATTACCGCCCTTGCCAGGGCGGCCGCGGCAATTCGCGGCTGAACCCAAATAAAAAGGCCGGCTGAAAAGCCGGCCTTTTGTCTGATTGCATGTGGGGTTCACCTGGGCGTGAAGCGTGCGACCGACATGAACTCGACCGCCTTGCCGGTAAACCTGGACGCCTCCAGCTCGCTGCCATTCGGCTGGAAGCCGTTGGTGTAGACCATCTTCGGCGCCGTGCGCACGATGTCATAGGCGAAGGACGGCGCCTTGGTTCCGGCTGTGTTGGTGATGACCGGCTGGCGCGACAGCGCCCAACGAGCGATCTCCTGCTGGACGGGTACCTGACGCGACGTCCGCTCCTGCTCGCTGTCGGTCGAACGCGGCTTGGACGACTTGGCAGTCGTGCGCACCGCACCTGCGGCAACGGCGGACGGGTTCGTCCCGCCGCGTGCGATGATGGCAGCCTTGGGCGATGCGGAGGGGGCCGACGCAAGCCGCGCAAGCCGTTCCGTGCGTTCCTTCGTGTCGAGGCGCGCCTGCTCGACCGCGACCGGATCCTTGGCGACGGCGGGAGACGGCGTGGTCCGCATGACTGCGGCGAGCGCAAAGGCGTCGTCGCGGCCCGGCCGTGCATTCGGCACCGGCACATAGGCGGCCAGCGTGGCGGAAGGCGATGTCGCGGGCTGCTGGCCGGCCAGTTCGGCGATCAGGTCGCGCTGCGGCGTATCCTGCACTGGTGCATCCTGCTCAGCCGCGGCAAGCACGACCGGCGAGTGCGACGGAACCGGCGCGCTGTCCGGCATGGCGACGGCGGGCGCGGTGTAGTTGGGCCGGCGCGTCGGCAATGGAACGTTGAGCGCAACCTCGGTGGCGACGGCAGTGGCCGCGGCGACGCCTGCGCTTGGCGCATTCTCGACCGGGGCGAGCGCCGCAAGCGCGGTCGGCGCACCGACATCGATGCTCGGGCGCGGCGCGAGCTGCGGCAGCGGCACTTCGCGGGCTGGCATCTGCGCGATGATGGTTTCAGGCGCCGGCTGCTCCGGCTCCGCCTGCTGAACGGGAGCGGAGGGCTGCGGGGCTGGCTGCTGACGCTGCGGCGCGGGGCGCTGGGCCACGGCGCGCGCCTCGCCATTGTCCTCGTCCTCGTCGGCCCCGCCGCCACCGAAAAGGGCGGAGAGAAGGCCGCGACGGCGCGGACCGGATTCTTCGGCCGAGGCCATCTGGACGGATGCGCCGCTGCGCTGGCGCGACTTGTAGGCGGCCATGGCCTGCTGATAGCCGGCCAGCGGCTTGCCGTCGGCGGGCAGATGCACGGTCTTGCCGTCGGGGAAGAGGGCGAGCAGCTCGTTGCGGCTCATGCGCGGCCATGCGCGCACATTGCCGACATCGAGATGGACGAAGGGCGAGCCGGACTTGGGATAGTAGCCGACGCCGCCGCCCTCGAACTTGAAGGCCGTCTGGCGCAGCTTGGAAAGCGGCACGCCCGGAATGTAGAAGTCCATTGCCTTGCCCAGCATATGCTGGCTTTTCTCGGCCACGCCGGAGCTGCGGCTGCGCAGCATGCCGTTGGTGGCCGGCGAGCGATAGGCGGACACAACGTGGATATAGTCGCGCGCGCCGGTGGCGCGATAGACGGACCAGACCAGGTCGAGCAGGCGGGGATCCATCTTGGCAGGCTCATTGCGCCGCCAGTCGCGGAGGAAACGGTTGATCTCGTTGAGACCGCTCTGAACGTACCTGCCGTTCTTCTTGTAGACGATCTCCGCACGTTCCTTCGTGTGGATGAAATAGAGCTTGAGCGAACGCGTTTCCGCGCTGGCCGCCTGCGACGTGAGAAGGACGCCGATGGAAACTGCGAGAGCGGTAAGGACCTTTCGTCCCCCGCGGCCCATTTCCCCGACCCCCAACTTGAAACGCGCGAGTGTATTCAAATCCCGTGGCCTTAATCGGCGGGCGCCGCGGCGCCTGTTGTCCCTGCAGTCAGGGCTTTTGGATGAAGGCCCGACTATCCACCGTAATGGTTAACTACCGCTTATTGTCGCCAATTACGGCAGCGGCGTGGTGACATATTGGCGAAAACGCGGACCCCATTACCTTGGTAAATCGCAGGTTTACTGGCTAAGCGCCGGGCCGCTCAAGTAAAATTACATATCGTAACGTAAACAGCGTGATCGCCGGTCAAACAGCTGTGGATAAGCCGGACGCCACGAAAAAGCTACGATGCGATCCTGTCGGCGCGCCCCTGTTCGGGGTCGATGCCGAGGTCCTTCAGCTTACGGTAGAGCGTGGAGCGGCCGATCCCCAGCCGGCGGGCGACCTCGCTCATCTGGCCCTGATAGCGTTCGATCGCCAGTAGGATCATTTCCGTCTCGACCTCGGCCAGGCTGCGCACATTCCCGCGTTCGTCGATAGCTCTTACGGTACCGAAATCCGTCGATGGAGCCGGCAGCGGCGGCTCCGGTATGCGGGGCTCTGCAACGGGTCGGCGCGGCGATGACGCATCCACCAGCCCGAAGCCATCGATCTGCGTGCGTATCTGCGGAAAATCGTCGATCGTGAGCACATCGCTCTCGCAAAGGACGATGGCGCGGAAGACGGCGTTCTCCAGCTGGCGGATATTGCCCGGCCAGTCATAGGACGACAGCATGGCGAGCGCCTTGGCGGAAATCCCCCGCACCCGCCCTGCCGTTTCCGAACGGCCGAGCCGCGAGACGAAATGCTGGACGAGGATCGGGATGTCCTCGCGTCGGTCCCGCAGCGGCGGCACCATGATGGGAAATACGTTCAGCCGGTAGAACAGGTCTTCCCGGAAAAGCCCATCCTTCACCCGCTGGATGAGGTCGCGATGGGTAGCGGAGATGAGGCGGATGTCGACCTTGACCGTGGCACGCCCGCCGACGGGATCGACCTCGCCGTGCTGCACGGCGCGCAGCAGCTTGACCTGCACGTCGAGCGGGAGGTCGCCGACCTCATCGAGGAACAATGTGCCGCCATGGGCCTCGACGAATTTGCCGGCATGCTTCTCGGTCGCGCCGGTGAAGGCGCCCTTTTCGTGCCCGAACAGGATGCTTTCGACCAGATTATCGGGGATCGCGCCGCAATTGACGGTCACGAAAGGCTTGCCGCGTCGGTCGCCCGCACCCTGGATCGCGCGCGCCACCAGTTCCTTGCCGACACCGGATTCGCCCTCGATGAGGATCGGGATGCTGGACCCCGCCGCCTTGCGGGCGAGCCCGATCACGCGCTCCATTGCCGGCCCCGCCATGACGAGGTCGCGAAAGCTCACCGTGCCGGAGCCCGTGCGGCGCGCCTTCTGTGCCCCGCTGCCACGCGAATGCACCTTCAGCGCACTCGCGACCGCTCCTTGCAGACGCTCCGGCGAAACCGGCTTGACGACGAAGTCGAAGGCTCCCTCGCGCATGGCGCGCACCACCGTCTCGATGCTGCCTTGCGCCGTCTGGACGATCACCGGAACGTCAATGCCGCGCTCGCGCATCTGGGCGAGCATGTCGAGCCCGTCCATGCCGGGCATGACGAGGTCGAGGACGACGAGGCCGATATCGCCCTCGCGCGGACCCTCGAAGGCGGCAAGGGCCGCTTCGGCGCCGTCGACGAGCAACAGGTCGTGGCCGGCCCTGGCGAGCACCGCCTCCACCAGCCGGCGCTGGACCGGATCATCATCGACGACAAGAATGACTGGCATTGCGCTTTCGAAAAATCGGCACAGTTTCAACTCGGGCGGGCTGGATCATCCTGGCACAGGCTTCTAAACAAGGACTCAAGAAACCCGGTGAAAGTTTCCTTTTGTAGCGAAGCCTTCTCGATGATTGCGAGCCTGTGAGGTCCCCTTCATGAATCCAATGACCACCCGCCATCCGGCCGCGCAGGGCCGTGCGGCGCTGGCGGCCGATTCGCTCGGCGCTTTGCCGGAATGGAATCTCGCCGACCTCTATCCGTCGATGGACGGACCGGAGCTCAGGGCCGATCTGGAACGTGCCGCCGCGGACGCGCTCGCCTTCGAGAAGCGCTGGAAAGGAAATCTGGCCGCGGAGGCAGCCAAACTCGGCGCGGGCGGGCTGGGCGCCGCCATGCGCGAATATGAGGCGCTTGAGGAACTGATGGGCCGCATCATGTCCTATGCGGGCCTCGTCTATGCCACCGACACCTCCGATCCGGTGCGTGCAAAACTCTATGGCGACACGCAGGAGAAGATGACGGATGCCGGCGCGCATCTGCTTTTCTTCACGCTTGAGCTCAACCGGATCGACGACGCGGCGATCGATGCCGCGCTCGAGGCCGATCCGTCCTTCGGCCACTACCGGCCGTGGATCGTCGACCTGCGCGCGGACAAGCCCTACCAGCTGGAAGACCGGGTCGAGCAGCTTTTCCATGAAAAGTCGGTGACCGGCCGCGGTGCCTGGAACCGGCTGTTCGACGAGACGATGACCAGCCTGCGCTTCAAGGTGGACGGCGAGGAACTGGCGCTGGAGCCGACGCTCAACCTGCTCCAGAGCACCGATGGCGCGGAACGGCAGAAGGCGGCTGAAGCGCTGGCCGCGACCTTCGCGCAGAACCTCCGCCTCTTCACGCTGATCACCAATACGCTCGCCAAGGACAAGGAAATCTCCGATCGCTGGCGTGGCTTCAAGGACATCGCCGACTCCCGCCACCTGGCCAACCGCGTCGAGCGCGAGGTCGTGGATGCGCTGTCGGCCGCCGTGCGCGAAGCCTATCCGCGCCTGTCGCATCGCTACTATGCGATGAAGGCACGCTGGCTCGGCATGGAGAAGCTGAACCATTGGGACCGCAACGCGCCCCTGCCCGACACGCCGCAGGCGGTGATCGGCTGGGAGGAAGCGCGCGAGACGGTCCTGTCCGCCTATCGCGGCTTTGCGCCCGAAATGGCCGACATTGCGAGCCGCTTCTTCGACCGGCGCTGGATCGACGCGCCGGTGCGGACGGGCAAGGCGCCGGGCGCCTTCGCCCATCCCACCGTGCCTTCGGCCCATCCCTATGTGCTGCTCAACTATATGGGCAAGCCGCGCGACGTGATGGTGCTGGCGCATGAGCTCGGCCATGGCGTGCATCAGGTTCTCGCCGGCGGCCAGGGCGCGCTGATGGCCTCGACGCCGCTGACGCTTGCCGAGACCGCCTCCGTCTTCGGCGAGATGCTGACCTTCCGCTCGCTGCTCGACCGCACCACCGACCGGCGCGAGCGCAAAGCGATGCTGGCGCAGAAGGTCGAGGACATGATCAACACCGTGGTGCGCCAGATCGCCTTCTACCAGTTCGAGCGCGCCGTCCACGCCGAACGCCGCAATGGCGAACTCACCGCCGAGCGCATCGGCGAACTCTGGCTGGAGGTGCAGGTGGAAAGCCTCGGGCCGGCGATCACGCTGCGCGAGGGCTTTGAGACGTTCTGGACCTATATACCGCACTTCATCCATTCGCCCTTCTACGTCTATGCCTACGCATTCGGCGACTGTCTGGTGAACTCGCTCTATGCGGTCTACCAGAAAGCCGGGAGCGGCTTTCAGGAGAAGTATTTCGACATGCTGAAGGCGGGCGGGACGAAGCACCATTCCGAACTGCTGGCCCCCTTCGGCCTCGATGCATCCGATCCGGGCTTCTGGCGCAAGGGTCTTTCGGTGATCGAAGGACTGATCGACGAGCTTGAAGCGATGGAACAGGGCTGAACAGGCGGCCACCTCAAGCCATGACCACGACCGCGTCACGCAACATCGCCTTCTTTCGCAATGATACGAACGGCCAGGAAGTGCTCTTCGCCGATCCCGAGCACGTGCTCATTGCCTGGGATGCCGACAGTTTCCGCACCGCTCTGGCGCAGGCGGAGGCGGCACAACGAGCGGGCAAGTGGCTGGCCGGCTACCTGTCCTATGAGGCGGGCTATCTTCTCGATCCGGCGCTGGAAAGGCTGCTGCCGGAAGGCCGCCGCGCTCCGCTGATATGCATGGGCGTGTTCGCCGGGCCGGTCGAGCCCACGGCGGCAGGTTTTGGCGATATCGCCGACCCTTCGAATTCCTGGCTCGCCGATCCGCGCGCGACCTGGAGCGAGGCCGACTATGCCCAGCGCTTCGACAAGCTCCATCAGCATCTGCGCCAGGGCGATTGCTACCAGGCCAATCTCACCTTTCCCGTCGAAGCGCGCTGGGAGGGCGATCCCTTCGCCATCTTCCGTTCCATGGTGGCGCGCCAGCCGGTGCGCTACGGCACCTTCATCGACCTCGGCGTCGATGCCGGCGGCCCGGTCGTGCTGTCGCGCTCGCCCGAGCTCTTCTTCGAGGTCGATGACGATCGCTGGATCAAAGCGCTTCCGATGAAGGGCACGGCACCGCGCGGCGCGAGCGCCGGCGAAGACGAGGCTCAAAAGACCTTCCTCGCCAACGACCCGAAGAACCAGGCCGAAAACCGCATGATCGTCGACCTGCTGCGCAACGATATTTCGCGCATCAGCGAGGTAGGCACGCTGGACGTGCCGGAGCTCTTCGCCATCGAGACCTATCCGACGCTCCACCAGATGGTGAGCCGCGTGCGAGCGCGGCTTCTGGACGGCATCGGCTTCAGCGAGATTCTCGCAGCGCTATTCCCCTGCGGCTCGATCACCGGCGCGCCGAAGATCAGCGCGATGAAGATCCTGAACGATCTCGAACGGACGCCACGCAATGTCTATTGCGGCGCGATCGGTTGGGCAGCACCATCGGGCCACATGCGTTTCAGCGTGGCGATCCGCACCGTCTCGCTCTATCCGGGCGGCGAAGCCGTCTACAATGTCGGCGGCGGGGTCGTCTTCGATTCCACTGCGGAAGGGGAATATGAGGAATGCCTGCTGAAGGGACGCTTCGCGACGGGCAAGCCGCCGGCTTCGAGCTGATCGAAACGCTGCGCTGGGAGCCCGAGGGTGGCTATTTGCGGCTGCCCCTGCACCTTGCCCGCCTGCAAGATTCTGCCCGGGAACTGGGCTTCGCCTTTTCGGAAGACGCCGCGAAGGATGCATTGGCGCGCGCGGCAAGCGGCCGCGAACCGCTGCGCGTGCGCCTCGTCACGTCGCGCGACGGCGCCTGCACCGTTGCGGCGCAGGCCTTCAAACCTTTCGCGCCGGGCACCGTCTGGCGGCTCGCCATTGCCGAAACACGACTTGATTCAGATGACCGACTGCTGCGCCACAAGACGACGCTGCGCCAGCGATACGATGCCGCGCGAGCCGAGTTCGCGCCTGCGGCAGCCGACGAGGTCCTGTTGCTCAACGAGCGCGGCGAGGTCTGCGAGGGGACCATCACCAATGTCTTCATCCGCGCCGGCGGAACGTGGCTGACCCCTCCCCTTTCCTCGGGCCTGCTCGCCGGCGTGCTGCGCGCCGAAATGCTGGCGAACGGGCGCGCGCGAGAAGCGGTGCTGACGCCCGACGACCTGCGGGCCGCCGAGGCATTGGCGGTGGGCAATTCACTACGCGGCCTGATCGACGTCAGGCTGGCGTGAGGTCACCCGACCACAGCCGGCAAAACCTGTCATTTCGCTTTAATGCGGCGATGCTCTATGTTCAAAAGCAGCAGTCGTGTGAACAGGAGTTTTGTGAATGGCGAATGAGAAATGGCCCGTACATGGCGAGATTGCCGGTCCTATCGTGATGATCGGCTTCGGCTCGATCGGCAAAGGCACCCTTCCCCTCATCGAGCGCCACTTCAAATTCGACAAATCGCGCATGGTGGTCATCGACCCGCGTGACAATGACAAGGCCCTGCTCGACGAGCGCGGCATCCGCTTCGTCAACGAGGCCATCACCAGGGACAACTACAAAGAGATCCTGAAGCCCCTTCTGACCGAAGGCGACGGTCAGGGCTTCTGCGTCAACCTTTCGGTCGATACGGGCTCGGTCGACCTGATGAAGTTCTGCCGCAAGCTCGGCGTGCTCTATATCGATACCGTGGTCGAGCCATGGCTCGGCTTCTACTTCGACGACAAGGCCGACAATGCCGCGCGCACCAACTATGCGCTGCGCGAGACAGCCCGCCGCGAGAAGCGCAAGAATCCCGGCGGCACGACGGCCGTGTCCACCTGCGGCGCGAATCCCGGCATGGTGTCCTGGTTCGTCAAGCAGGCGCTGGTGAACCTCGCCCGCGACCTGAAGATGGATTTCAAGGAACCCGGCCCGGACGACCGCGAGGGCTGGGCCGAACTCATGCAGCGCGCCGGCGTCAAGGGCATCCACATCGCCGAGCGCGACACGCAGCGCGCCAGGCTGCCCAAGCCGCTCAACACCTTCTGGAACACATGGTCGGTCGAGGGCTTCATCGCCGAGGGGCTGCAGCCGGCCGAGCTTGGCTGGGGCACGCATGAAAAGTGGATGCCCAAGAATGCGCGCAAGCAGAAGAAGGGCAACAAGGCGGCCATCTTCCTCGAACAGCCCGGCGCCAATACGCGGGTGCGCTCATGGTGTCCGACACCAGGTCCCCAATATGGGTTCCTGGTGACGCATAATGAGGCGATCTCGATCGCCGACTACTTCACGGTGCGCGACAAGAAGGACGAGCTACGCTATCGGCCAACCTGCCACTATGCCTACCATCCCTGCAACGACGCGATCCTGTCGTTGCACGAAATGTTCGGCGCAGCCGGCAGGGCGCAGCCGGTGCAGCACGTTCTGGACGAGAACGAACTGCTGGACGGCATCGACGAGCTCGGCGTGCTGCTCTACGGCCATGAAAAGAATGCCTACTGGTTCGGCTCGCAGCTTTCGCTGGACGAGGCGCGCAAGCTCAACAGCTACCAGAACGCCACCGGCGTGCAGGTTTCCTCGGCGGTCATCGCCGGCATGGTTTGGGCGCTGGAGAACCCGCAGGCTGGCATCGTCGAGGCCGACGAGATGGATTATCGCCGCTGCCTCGAAATCCAGTTGCCCTATCTCGGGCCGGTAAACGGCTATTATACCGACTGGACGCCGCTTGAGGGCCGCCCCGGCCTGTTCGCAGAAGATCTCGACCTCAAGGACCCGTGGCAATTCAGAAACATTCTCGTGCGCTGATGCGGCAAAGGGGCCGCCAACGGCCCGGCTTTGCTTGCGTCCACTTGCGAAACACGCAAAGTGTGACGCGATAAGCAATTCTGGCAAAGTGCGCAGCGGTTCTGCGTCCGGAATTGCGTCAAGGCAAAGAGAGATCGTTTCCGACGGAGAGCGGGAATGATCTGACGAGGAGATTCACAATGATCCAAGCCGGGATGAAAGCAAGCCTGACCGCCGTGGCACTGTCGGCGGTTCTGGCTGGATGCCAGATGAGCCCCGGAGGGCCGCCGCCCATGCGCGGGCCCTCCCCGATGAACCCCCAGCCCGGCTCAGGCATCGAAGGCAACTGGATCGACCAGGCCGGCACCGGCATCACCGTGTTCCGCTCCGGACGATTCGAGACCATCGCTTCGGATTCCGGCAGGCGGCTGTCGGAAGGCGGCTACCAGTTGCGTGGCAGCATCGTGGAGATCAGTGGCACGTCGATCATCCGCCAGACGGCGGTGAGCTTCAATTGCGCGGTCGCCACGCCCAGCCAGCTGAACTGCACCGCCGGAAGCGGCCAACAATTCGTGCTGACGCGCTATGCCGGCGCGCTGCCGCAGCCAGAGGTTTCGCCCCCAACCGCCGGTGGTCAGACAGGCCCCGTCCGCGGCTGACCGACAGGCCGGCTGCGGCGACGCGCGCCATTGAATTGGTGCGCGTCATGCTTAGGTTGCGCCGGAACCGGAGCGCAATCGCATGACACCTCAGATCACCCCCGAACCCGCCGCGACAGCGGGCGGCCTGCCGCGTGACGAAACCTCCGCGCGGCAGGAGAAGGTGGGCGTGCTGCTTGCCAATCTCGGCACGCCGGACGGCACCGACACGGCATCCGTGCGCCGCTACCTGCGCGAGTTCCTGAGCGACCCGCGCGTGATCGAGCTCAACAAGGTGATCTGGTATCCGATCCTCTACGGCGCGGTGCTGACGACGCGGCCGAAGAAGACCGGCGCCAACTACGCCAGGATCTGGAACCGCGAGAAGGACGAATCGCCGCTGCGCACCATCAGCCGCGCACAGGCGCAGAAGCTGGCGGCGTCCCTCTCGGGCGATCCGCGGCTGGTGGTGGAATGGGGCATGCGCTACGGCCAGCCTGCGATCCGCGAGGCGGTGGCGCGGCTGATGGCGGCGGGCTGCGACCGCATCGTCTTCTTTCCGCTCTATCCGCAATTCTCGGCGACGACGACGGCCACCGCCAACGACCAGCTCTATCGCGCGCTGATGAAGATCAGGCACATGCCGAGCGTGCGCTCCATCCCGCCATATTACAACGAGCCCGTCTATATCGACGCCCTCGCCCGCTCGCTGACCGGCCATCTGGCGAAGCTGGATTTCGAGCCGGAGGTGATCCTCGCCTCCTATCACGGCATCCCCAAACCCTATTCGGACAGAGGCGACCCCTACCGCGCCCACTGCCTGGAGACGACGCGCCTGCTGGGCGAGCGCCTCGGCATGGGCGAGGACAGGCTCATCTCCACCTTCCAGTCGCGCTTCGGCGCGCAGGAATGGCTCCAGCCCTATACGGACAAGACCGTGGAGCGGCTGGCGAAGGAAGGCGTCAGGCGCATCGCCATCCTCAATCCCGGCTTCTCGGCCGACTGCATCGAGACGCTGGAGGAGATCGACGGCGAGGTGCGCGAGATCTTCCTGCATCATGGCGGCGAGAAGTTCGCGCATATCCCCTGCCTCAACGACAGTCCGGAAGGGATGGAGGTTATCGAGACGCTGGTGCGCCGGGAAGCGTCCGGCTGGCTGTGAGCAGCGGAACGATTCCCAACCGGATGACGTTCTGACCCGACTGCATTCTGTGTCCGGAATTGCGTCGGAAGGGGAGCGATGGCACGAAAACTCGATCTGCGGACGGGACGCCCCGTCTGGATGGCCTATCGCGCGCCGGCCGTCCCCGTATCGACGCTCCATCGCGACCTGCGATGCGATGTCTTGGTCATCGGCATGGGCATCAGCGGCGCGATGATTGCCGAGGCGCTGACGCGGCGCGGGCATGATGTGGTGGCGATCGACCGGCGCGGCCCGATGCGCGGCTCCACGCCGGCCACCACCGCCCTCGTGCAGTTCGAGATCGACCAGCCGCTCACCAAACTCTCCCGCATGGTCGGCAAGGAAAAGGCCGTCGCCGCATGGCGCCGCTCGCGCCTGGCGGTGATGAACCTCGGCGCGCGGATCGAAACGCTGGGCATCGAATGCCGGCTCGCCATGCGCCCGTCGCTCTATCTTGCCGGAAACGTTCTCGATCCGGCCGGCCTGCGGGAGGAAGCCGCCGCGCGGCGTGACGCCGGGATTTCGGCCGAATACCTCTCCCGCAAGCAACTCAAGGAAAGCTTCGGCCTCGGGCGCGACGGCGCGATCCTCAGCGAGGGCAATCTGGCCCTCGACCCCCGCAAGCTGACGGCGGGATTGCTCAATCTGGCGCGCAAGCGGAAGGCGCGCCTCTACGCGCCCGTCGAAGCGACCGCAATCGCCCATTCCGGCGACGAGGTGGCGATATCGACGCGCGACGGCCCGGTGATCCGCGCCGGCCATGCCGTGCTCGCCACCGGCTATGAGCTGATGGACCCCGTGAGCGCGCGCACGCACAGCATCATCTCGACATGGGCGATCGCGACACGCCCGCAGAAACAGGCGATCTGGCCCCGCGCTTCCTTCATCTGGGAAGCGTCGGACCCCTATCTCTATATGCGCGCGACGGATGACGGACGCATCATATGCGGCGGCGAGGACGAGGATTTCCAGGATGAGGAACATCGCGACGCGCTGATCCTCGAAAAGACCGCGGCCATCATGCGCAAGCTGGCCGCGCTGATGCCGGGCATCAACCCCTCGCCCGAATACATCTGGACGGGCTCCTTCGGAGCGACGCCGACCGGTCTCCCCATCATCGGCACGC
>DATMGE010000008.1:0-25050 GCA_035555795.1 Rhizobiaceae bacterium
CATGATCTCGCGCAGCTTATGCGTGATCAGCACGATGGTTTTGCCCTCTGCCTTGAGCTGGGCGAGGATGCGGAACAGATGGTCGGCCTCGGCGGGCGTCAGCACGCCGGTCGGCTCGTCGAGGATCAGCACATCGGCCTCGCGATAGAGCGCCTTGAGGATTTCGACCCGCTGCTGCAGGCCGACCGGCAGTTCCTCGACAATGGCGTCGGGGTCGACCTCAAGTCCGTAGTCACGTTCCAGCCGCGCCAGCTCGGCGCGCGCCTTGGCGATCGAGGCGTTGAGCAGCGCCTCGCCCTCCGCGCCCAGGATGATGTTCTCCAGCACGGTGAAATTGTCGACCAGCATGAAATGCTGGTGCACCATGCCGATGCCGGCGGCGATCGCATCGTTCGGCGTGGCGATCTTCACCGGCTTGCCGCCGACGCGGATTTCGCCGCTGTCTGCCTGGTAGAAGCCGTAGAGGATCGACATCAGCGTCGATTTCCCTGCGCCGTTCTCGCCGATGATGCCGTGGATCGTACCGCGCGGTATTTCGAGGTGGATGTCGCGATTGGCACGCACGGGGCCGAAGCTCTTGTTGATGCCGACAAGCGCGATCGCAGCATCCGTCATGCGCCGGTTCCACCTCGTTTGCCTGCGCCGTTGCGGCGCGTTCTTGTCGTTGGAGAAACGCTAGCACAGGGTTTTGCGCCCTGCCAGCGCCCGCCGCCCTGCCGGAATGAGAAGGCCCCGGCATCGCTGCAGGGGCCTCGCTTGCTGCGGGTCCGCCGCTATCGTTCAGTCTTTTGCATGCAGGTCGGTGCCCAGCGTGTCGCGCACGAAGAGCGTGCCGATCACCAGCGACATGGCCGCGATGACGATCGGGTACCAGAGACCGTAATAGATATCGCCGGCCGCCGCGCTCATCGCGAAGACGGTCGCCGGCAGCAGCCCGCCGAACCAGCCATTGCCGATATGGTAGGGCAGCGACATGCCGGTATAGCGGATGCGGGTCGGGAACATCTCGACCAGGATCGCCGCGATCGGTCCGTAGACCATGGTCACGTAGAGCACGAGCACGAACAGGATAGCGATGGTCAGCGTCCAGTTCACCTGCGCCGGGTCGGCCACCATGACGAAGGCGCCGCTGGCATTCTGGTTCAGCGGATAGCCGGCATTGTGCAGCGCCGTGTTGACCGCCGTGTTGAACGCCGTGCCCTGTGCCGCCGCATCGGCGCCTGCCTGTACCGCATCATAGGACGGGATGGTGACGTCATTGATCGTCACGGTCGCAGCCGTGCCGGGCGCGGCGGTCGTCACGATGTCGTAAGGCACCGAGTTGCGGGCAAGGAAGCCCGTCGCGATGTCGCACGAGGTCGTGAACTTGGCGGTGCCGACCGGGTTGAACTGGAAGGTGCAGTCGCCCGGAGCGGCGGTCACCGTGGCGCGGGTATTGGCCTGTGCGGTGGCGAGCGCCGGGTTCGCCGTCCAGGTCAGCGCCTTGAACAGCGGGAAGTAGGTGACGATCGCCAGAGCGAGGCCGGCCATGATGATGATCTTGCGGCCGATCTTGTCCGACAGCCAGCCGAACAGGATGAAGAAGGGCGTGCCGAGGGCGAGTGCGATGGCGATCATGATATTGACCGATACCGCATCGACCTTGAGCACGTTCTGCAGGAAGAACAGCGCGTAGAACTGGCCCGAATACCACACCACGGCCTGGCCGGCGGTGAGGCCGAGCAGCGCCAGCAGCGCGATGCGGGCATTCTTCCACTGGCCGAAGGCTTCCGTTAGCGGCGCCTTGGACTGCTTGCCCTCCTCCTTCATCTTCTTGAAGGCCGGCGATTCGTTGAGCGAAAGCCGGATCCAGACCGAGATGCCGAGCAGGATCACCGAGAGCAGGAACGGCACGCGCCAGCCCCAGGCCTTGAAGGCGTCGGGCCCGAGCGCCGTCTGGATCACCAGGATGATGATGAGCGACAGGAACAGGCCGAGCGTCGCCGTCGTCTGGATCCACGACGTATAGTAGCCGCGCCGGTCGTCGGGCGCATGTTCGGCGACATAGGTCGCCGCGCCGCCATACTCACCGCCGAGGGCCAGGCCCTGCAGCATGCGCAGCGCGATCAGGATGATCGGAGCGGCGATGCCGATCGTGGCGGAGCCGGGCAGCAGGCCGACCAGGAAGGTCGAGAAGCCCATGATCAGGATGGTGATGAGGAAGGTGTATTTGCGGCCGACAAGATCGCCGATGCGGCCGAAGACGAGCGCGCCGAACGGACGCACGAGGAAGCCGGCGGCGAAGGCCAGCAGCGCGAAGATGTTGCGGGTTGCTTCAGGATATTCGCTGAAGAAGGCCGCGCCGATGAAGGCGGCGAGCGAGCCGTAGAGATAGAAATCGTACCACTCGAAGACCGTACCGAGCGAGGAGGCGAAGATGACCTTCTTCTCCTCGCGCGTCATGCCGCGCCGGTCCGTGCCGGCGGTAGATGCCATAGCCATATTGTCCTCCCACGGACGGCCAGCCTCCTCGCTGGCCGATTCCAAACGGTGAATTTCTAGACCCGTGGGGCGCAAGCCGGCTACCGATGCTTACGGCGTAGAACTATAGTATGATTTTGTATGAACGCCGGGCAGGCCATGTCTTTCGTCGGCGGCAGGCATGGCGTCGCCGCCGAACCGGGAGGGCGATTTAAATGGAACTCCTGCTGGAAATATTCATCCACCAGCTGCTCGATCCGTTCCGGATCGGCCTGCTGCTCTTTCTCGCCGTCACCACGCTGCGAAACAGTCATGCGACCGGATTCGCCATTCCCCTGGCGCTGGGCGTCGCATTCGTCGCGGTGCTGATCCCCGGCGTCATGGGTCAGGCCAAGGCCGGGCTCCTTCCCGAGATCGCGGTGGGCGTCGTCGTCAATGTGGCATGGGTGGCGGCGCTTCTCGGCGCCTGGATGCTGCTGCGGCGCTTGCGCGGCGCCAGCGCCTGAGGACATCGCTCAGGCAGGCAACCGGGGCGGTTCGTGAAAAACGCCCCGGCTTGCGGTTCAGACCACGCGGCGCAGCGGCGTCACCTGCTGCTCCGGCTCGAGATAGCCTTTCTCGGTCAGCCACTTCTCGATGACGATCTCGACGAGCGACGACACCGAGCGGCGGTCGTCATGCGCTGCGGCGACGAGCGCCTCCTTGATGCGGGGCTCGAGGCGGAATCCGAGTGGGTTTGTCTTGGCCATTTTCATGCTCCTTTTGCCGCCGGTCGGTTCCGACGCGTCACGGCATTGTTTGAAACGAATGCGGAGGATGATCAGGCAGTCGGTGGCGCGCGGGCCTGCGTGGCGGCGCGGTGGGCTTGCGCGGCCCGTTGTGACACCAGCGGCGTGCCGTCGGCGCGCCGCGCGACGGTCTCGCTTGCCGTGTCGGATGCGAGAAGCGGAATGTCGTTGCCGCCATCATTGCCGTCGCCGAGGCGCAGCAGCGGGCCGATCGCGCGGCCAGCTTCCGCCGTCAGCGCCTGTGCGACCTCGACCCGGCCGGGCAGGCCGCCGCCGGGATGGCTGGTGAGGACGGCGCGGTCAGGAAAGACCGGCGGGGCGCGCAGGCCCGCCTCGATCACCCCGGCGCCGGCCGCAAGGAAGCCGACGGCCAGCAGCAACGCGCCCAGCTGACCCAGCACAAGCCGCGCCAGGACGGCATTTGCCGCCGCGATCCGGGATCGTGATGTCGTCGGGCCGGGTGTCATGCGACACGAACGCTCCGTGGGAGCCGCATCTCGCGGCGTGTGGCCCCATACATAAGCCTCTCTTGTCGGAATCTGCAATACGCAGCCGGCTTTGGCTGCGGAAAGAGCCCTCCAGCCACACCGCGCCCGTCTTTTCCGCGAGCCAGCAGTGGCCGAAGCCCTTCCCGGCAAGAGCGTCAGGCAGGCAAGGAGGGTGGCCGTTCCTTGCCGCTCACGCCGCCTTTCGGGACGCGAATCTGCCGTTCGGCAGGGCGGTGGCGCGGCCATAGAGTGCCAGCGTGCGCAGCACCTGCGCGACGCGCGGCTCGATGCGCCTGCCGCCGCCACGGAAGGCGCGGGCCATCGCCACCGCGTCGAGCGGCACCGCGCTCGCCGCCAGAACCGCCTCCACCGCCAGCGGCTGCTCCTGCCGGTCCTTGGGGAAGACCGGCTTGCCGGCATCGATGGCGACGACCGTGCCGCCAAGCGCCAGCTCGCCGGTCTTGCCGGGCGTCTCCCTCGCGAAGCGCGAAATCTGGAAATCCGGCCGCAGCCAGCGCACATGGCCCGCCGCTTCCTCCGCTGCGCGCTCGGCATTCAGCGCGACGAGACGCTCCAGGATCTGCGCGTCGACGAGATCGGCCGGCCATCCATAGGCTTGCGCGGTAAGGCGGTCGATCGTCTCATGCAGTTCCTTGAGGATCAGCACCAGCCCACGCTGCTTGATGTCCTCGTCCTTCTCGGTCAGCGGCTCGCCCGCCTTCAGCTTTTCCAGCACATTGTAGAGACCCGTCATCGTCAGGTCAGGATGGTCGGTCAGCACCCGCTTGCGCAGGCCATCCAGCTCTTCGCCGGTCGCCCGCAATTGCTCGCCGATCCGATCGGAAAGATCGGGGAAGGGGAATGGGTCGAAGCAGCGGGATTTCACATAGACCGCCTCTCGGTCATACACTCCGAGCATTCCCGAGTTTGCCAGGTACCAGGCGAAATGAATGTGCGAGTTCAGCACGGCCAGCACCGCCGCATCCGGGATCGCGATGGCGAGAACCTTGTTGTCCGGAAGGATCTGCGCATCGAGAAACTGAAAAACCCTGTGCTTTGCCGTTTCGACCGTGGCGATATAGCGCGGCAGGCCGTCGAGCGCGGGGCGCAGATCGGCGCGCGGCTCTCCAAATGTCCACCAGTTGCGCCGGTAACTTTCGCGGTTGTTCCATTCGCGGCCGAGCTTCCGGCCGCCGCCGTCCGTTCGCGGCTGCCCGGAAGCGTCGAGATCGTACCTGACGCGCTGGATCAAATGCTGGTAGACCTCGGGAAAGTTGCGCCGCACCGTCTCCGCGGACAGGCCGAAGAGGTCGATGACCATGGCGTTTCTCGACCGGGACGTGAGATCCCTGCCGTTGCGGTACATCCTGATATGGCGATCGAGGCCGTCCCGCCGTCCCAGCCCGAGATGTTGCGCCTCTGATCGTGAGACGATGAAGCCGGCCCCCATCAACTGAACACCCCGCGAGCAGAGCCCGGCGCCGGCAGTGAGTGGCGAGGCCTTCCCCACATCGAGGCCTGCCGAGAGATCGGAGTTGATCGCGCCGCCGGTCGATACGAGTTCGATCATCGGCTCGTCCGTATCCAGCGCTTCCTCCCGAACCACTTCATGCAGCACGCCGTCCGCCTTGCCGGCCTCACACACCGTCATCGCGATCCGCACCGCCGCGCTGTCCTTCGTCGCCTTGGTCCACGGGTGGTCGGGGACGGCGAAGACGATGCTCACCGGCCGTTTCGCCGACAGATGCCGCTCTATCACGCGCCGCTGGAAAAGCTGACTGATCGAGTTCGTCGTCACCAGCCCGAAGCGCCGCAGCGCCGTGTCCTTGCGCGTCAGCAACTCCGCCGCCCGGTCCCACCAGTACATGACGATGTCGGCGCTCTCGTTCATCTGCCGGTTTGCCGCCCACAGCGTCTGCGCATAGCCGGAGCCCAGCCGCGCGCGGATATCCTTGCCACCGATGAACGGCGGATTGCCCACGATGAACTCCGCCTCCGGCCAGTCAGCCCGCCGCGCATTCGGAAATGTCTCGACCCGCTGCCCGTCGCGCTCCGTCACTGCCGCCGTGGGCCATCCATCCCATGTCAGCAGCGCGTCAAAGCCCTCGCGGCGGCCGAAATTGATGTTCCTGAAAGCCCGCAGGATCGGCTCTGCCGGATGGCCCGTATGGGTGCGGTAATGCTGTTGCAGATAGCCGATCCACACCACCAGTTCGGCGATCGCGGCTGCGCGCGGGTTACGCTCCAGCCCGAGGAATTGATGTGGGTCCACCGTCTCGCCCTCCAGCGCGAGGCTTTCATTCGCGCCGAGCCGCGCAAGCGCCTCCAGCACCTCGCCTTCGAGCTTCTTCATCAGTTCCAGCGCGACATAGAGGAAATTGCCGGTGCCGCAGGCCGGATCGAGCACGCGCGTGGCGCAGAGCCGGTGGTGGAACGCGCGGATGATCGCCAGCGCCTGCTTCTCGTCACCGCTCTCCTTCGCGTCCTCCGCCTTGGTCAGCGCCTTCTGCCAGTCGTCGCGCAGCGGCTCCATCACCGTCGCTTCCACCAGCCGCTGCACATAGGCGCGGGGCGTATAATGTGCTCCCAATCGCCGTCGCTCGCCGGGCTCCAGCGCCTGTTCCAGCAGCGTGCCGAAGATCGCTGGGTCCACCTCCGTCCATTTCGCCTTCGCCGCCTGCAACAGCTCGCCGATCTCCTCGCGGCCGAGCGGAAAGGCGCGGGCATGCTTGAACAGATTGCCGTTGAAATGGCGCACCGTCTCGCGAAAGCCGGAAAAGAAGCGCCGCACCGCCAGCGGCTCGTCCATCTTCGCCCACAGTTCCTCCACCAGCGGCACGAAGGCGCCGGGGCTGGCGATGCAATCGGTGAGCAGCGCGCCGAACTTGCCCTTGGGCAGAAGGTCGACATCCTCCGCGAACATGGTGAAGATGCAGCGCATCAGGAAATGTGCCACGTCCTCGGGCGGATGACGCGTCTCCAGCGCCTTCGACACTTCCGCCAGCCGTGCAGCCACGCCGCGCGTCACCCGCGCCGAAGCGCGTGCCGGGTCGAGGCTCGCCGGATCGGTCCAGATCGCCTTGAGCAGCGCCCGCACCGCCGGATCGCGCAAATCCTCCATGAAGACGCGAAACCCCTTGCGGTCGGGAAACTGGCTGTAGGCGCGCCCCGTGCCGGAAAAATCGGCGAAGACCTCGAAGGCATGGCCGACATCGCAGGTGACGATGAAGGGCGGCGCCGGATGGCTGGCATCCAGCAGGAAGACATAGTTCTCCGCCTGCTTGCGGGCGTTGAGCATCATCACGTCCCAGCCGCGCGCCACATTGCGGCGGCCGAGCTGTTCCGGCTCGTCCGCCAGCATGGAAAGCTGCCCCGGCAATGCGTTCTTGGCTCCAGGCAGCCGCGACTGCTTCGCCTCCAGGATGAAGCAGCCCTTCTTGTAAAGGTCGATCCGCCGCGGCCCGCCTTCGTCGCTTTCGCGCAGGCTCACGGCGCGCTCGAACACATAGTCGTTGCGCGCCGTCTCGGCGCCCGCCGGCTCCGGCCGCGCCACGCCGATCACGTCGCACAGCTCGGCCAGGAACATCTGGTAATTGGCGCGCTCCGCCCCTCCCTCGCGCGCTGTCCAGCGCACGATGAACGCTTCGTGGTCCATCCGCTCCCCCCGGTACAATAGCCGGACGCGGCTGCCCGGCCGCGTTTCCTCCTGGATACGGAATGCAACCTATGATAGAATTATGGAAACATACAACCTAAAAGCGCAGCCTTGCGAAATACAACCCGCCGCTACTGCCGGCGCGCGCATAAATCGGCTTTCCGTTTGGCCGCCGAATGCTTTATAGCCCGCCGCATGACGACGCCCCTTTCCCGCATCCGCAACTTCTCCATCGTGGCCCATATCGACCACGGCAAATCCACGCTGGCCGACCGGCTCATCCAGATGACCGGCGGGCTCGACGCGCGCGAGATGGCCGGCAAGGAGCAGGTGCTCGACAATATGGATATCGAGCGCGAGCGCGGTATCACCATCAAGGCCCAGACCGTGCGCCTCAACTACCGGGCGAAGGACGGACAGGACTACATCCTCAACCTCATCGACACGCCCGGTCATGTCGACTTCGCCTATGAGGTCTCGCGCAGCCTCAAGGCCTGCGAGGGCTCGCTTCTGGTGGTCGACGCCTCGCAGGGCGTCGAGGCGCAGACGCTTGCCAATGTCTATCAGGCGCTCGACGCCAATCACGAGATCGTCGTCGTCCTCAACAAGATCGACCTGCCGGCCGCCGAGCCCGAGCGCATCAAGGAGCAGGTGGAGGAGGTCATCGGCCTCGACGCTTCCGACGCGGTGATGATCTCGGCCAAGACCGGCATCGGCATCGAGGACGTGCTGGAGGCCATCGTCACCCGCCTGCCCGCGCCGCCCGAGGGCGACGCCGCCAAGCCGCTCAAGGCGATGCTGGTCGATTCATGGTACGACGCCTATCTCGGCGTCATCGTGCTCGTCCGCGTCATCGACGGCGTGCTGAAGAAGGGCCAGACCATCCGCATGATGGGCACCGGCGCGAAATACCCCGTCGAGCGCACCGGCTATTTCACGCCCAAGATGATCCAGGCCGACGAGATCGGCCCCGGTGAGTTCGGCTTCATCACCGCCTCGATCAAGGAAGTGGCCGACACCCGCGTCGGCGACACGATCACGGAAGACCGCAAGCCCACGGCCGCGCCGCTGCCCGGCTTCAAGCCGGCCCAGCCGGTTGTCTTCTGCGGCCTCTTCCCCGTCGACGCTGCCGACTTCGAGGACCTGCGCGCCGCCATGGGCAAGCTGCGCCTCAACGATGCCAGCTTCTCCTACGAGATGGAGACCTCTGCCGCGCTCGGTTTCGGCTTCCGCTGCGGCTTTCTCGGCCTGCTCCACCTGGAAATCATCCAGGAGCGCCTGAGCCGCGAATTCGACCTCGACCTCATCGCCACCGCCCCCAGCGTGGTCTACCGCATGGTGATGACCTCGGGCGAGGTGAAGGAGTTGCACAACCCGGCCGACATGCCCGACGTGGTCAAGATCGCCCATATCGAGGAGCCGTGGATCCGCGCCACCATCCTCACCCCCGACGACTATCTCGGCGCCATCCTGAAGCTGTGCCAGGACCGCCGCGGCATACAGGTCGACCTCTCCTATGTCGGCAAGCGCGCCATGCTCACCTACGACCTGCCGCTCAACGAGGTGGTGTTCGACTTCTACGACCGGCTGAAGTCGATCTCCAAGGGCTATGCCAGCTTCGACTACGCGCTCACCGACTATCGCGAGGGCGATCTGGTCAAGATGTCGATTCTCGTCAACGACGAGCCGGTCGACGCGCTCTCCATGCTGGTCCACCGCTCCGCGGCCGAAAAGCGCGGCCGCGTCATGTGCGAGAAGCTGAAAGAACTGATCCCGCAGCACATGTTCAAGATCCCCATCCAGGCCGCCATCGGCGGCCGCATCGTCGCCCGCGAAACCATTTCCGCCCTGCGCAAGGACGTCACCGCCAAATGCTACGGCGGCGACGTGACCCGCAAGCGCAAGCTGCTGGAAAAGCAGAAAGAGGGCAAGAAACGCATGCGCCAGTTCGGCAAGGTCGACATCCCGCAGGAAGCGTTCATCCAGGCGTTGAAGATGGGGGATGGGTGAGCGTACCCTTGCTGCCGGCGTTCCCCAACCAGAGATGTCGGTCATGACGCCAGCGCACTTCAAGCTATAATTGTATGCACTTAGCTTCGTGAGGGGCAATCAACCCATATATTGGTGCCAGGGTGATATCGGATCAAAAATTTGATCGCGCATATCAATGACATCAGTTGGCATCCTCACAAGGCTCGCGCATGTTAATGTGTGTAGTGATTTGCGGATAGATGCAGCCGCTGGAGAATGACGATGACGGATGCTCTCAAAAAATTGATCGACGCGACGAGAACGCTTGATCAGTCAGCTCGCGAGAAAGAGCAGCAGCGCCGTAGTTTTGCTTACGGCAACACCAAATTCGAGAATGATCGTATCACCCGTGAGATGGTCGATCGTCAGGCTGAACTGCTGGACAGGCACGCCAAACGTTGAGCGCATCTAGATGACGGATCAGACGCAGCGACACAGTAGGGCACTCGAAGCCGAGCTTTTGTCTGATCCTCAAGAGAAGGCCGAGGCTGAAGCGAGAAACGGCCTTCGCCAATACGACTATGGCGTTCAGGTAATCCACCAAGCATTGGAGCGCAGTGCTTTCAAGCTGCGACCCTCGCTTGTTTTGACGCTTCAGCGCGAAGCACTTGCCGGCATCAGCGCGTATGCAGGTAATTTTCGACCGGCTGGTGTCGAAATTGTAGGGAGTAAGCATAAACCCGTTGATGCTCATCTCGTACCAGAACTTGTCGAAGATCTCTGCGAATACATCAATGATAAATGGGATGAACAGACTGCCATTCATCTTGCATCATATGTGATGTGGCGTTTGAATTGGATACATCCGTTTGCAGACGGCAACGGTCGAACTTCACGAATTCTCTCTTATGTCGTGCTGTCGATTCGCGCTCAAAGCGTCTTTCCGGGCACGCCGACCATACCGGAACAGATCGTAGATAATCGGAATCCCTATTTCGACGCGCTCGACGCTGCCGATGCAGCGTGGAACGAAGGTCTCCTCGATCTCTCAAAAATGGAGGAACTGTTGTCCGGAATGCTCGCTCGCCAACTCACGAATGCCTACGAAAAGGCAGGCGGAAAAGTCTGAGTATCTAAGAAGCCAGCGTATTCGATCGTCTTGCTATCTTTGCCGGTTGTCTCGGGCGTCTTTGCGCAGAAGGTGATAAGCATCTCAGTTGCAGTTGGGCAGGTTCGGTAATTCATTTCGAGCATGACGGTTTGGTATGTCAGAATAGGGGTGTTGCTTTGAAATAGCAGCAGACCAGCAAAAACGGCGCGGACACGAATTCCTACTTCATCGCCGCCAACTACCTCCATTTCCGCGCTTTCACCCACCGCCCGCTCCAACTTTATCCCCGCCCTCCACCACTCCCCCATACTCCGCCTCAGCTCCCTCGCGGGAAGCGGATGGCCACCGACCGTTCGCGAGGGCGCCGGTGCCGGATCGGGCAGGCTTCGTTAGCCTGCCTGGGCGATGAGCCCTCAGGTCCGGGCGCTTGAAAGGTGCCAAAGGCACCCGGCGCAAGAACACCGGCGGGCGCATGGCAAGGCGTCGCATAACAAAATCACACAGGCGTCTGCCATGCGCCCGCTTCCCACCCGCGCGTCCTGCGCGCGGGAACGCATGGTGCTGGCCCTATCCCGAGGAGGTTGTCATGGTCCGCAGACGAAAGAACATGCCCGCGACTGTCAGTTCCGAGACCCGGCTGCCCTACGTCGTCAACGAGGCGCTGCAGCTGGCGGTCTCCACCGCCGCGAGCTTTGCCGGCGAGGGGCCGGATTGCGAGAGGCGCGCCTGCCGGCAGGCCGGGCGCTGCTGCGCCGCCGCCGCGGGCGAGTGGTGCCAGCGGCCCCTGCCGCCGCATGTGCACGATCAGGCGCTCGCCATGATGGTCTTCGCCACGCGCCTTATGCTCAGGGTGCCTTGAACGGCTGCCGTGGCGGCAGAATGCGCGCAGCCGCTTTCCCGCCGCATTGCAATTGCCTATGCCGGTCGCATGCGCTTCGTCCTGCTTCTCCTACCGCTGCTTCTCGCCGCCTGTTCGACGGCCCGTGCGCCGGTTCCGCCGCCGGCGCCGCGCGCCGAGCGGCTTGTGCCCGGCATCACGCCGCTCACGGTCGAGCAGGAGCGCGAATTGCAGCGCTGAGCGTTTTGCAGCCAGGCGGAAACGCCCGGCGTCGCGCAATGCGGCTAGGCAGGCACTCCCGCGCAATTCCCCCGGCTGCGGAGCCCTCCCGCTGCTGTGGCTGAAAGCCGCGCCCCCTATCTGCCTTCGGGGCGGCATGCCATGCGGCAGGCGCGGCAAGCCGCCGCGTCTTTTTTGGGGGTCAATCACATGTTTACCATCCGCTCAGCCGGCCGCGCCCTGCTGGCCGCCTCGCTGGCATCCGTCTTCGCAGCGCCCGTCGCCTTGGCCGACGACGTCACTTTCGTGATGAAGAATTCGCATCCCAATGCGGTCGAGCTCGAGCTCTACAGCCAGGATCGCGACCATGTCTGGCCGGGCGGCAATCAGGTCTACTATCTCGACGACGGCGAGACCAAGGAAGTGCCGCTGTCGTGCAGGTCGGGCGAGACCATCTGCTATGGCGCCTGGGTTTCCGGCGACAAGGGCACCTATTGGGGCGTCGGCCCGGATGACAAGGAGAGCTGCGAGGACTGCTGCTACACCTGCGAGGGCGGCCAGACCGAGGAGATCGACCTCGTTCCGTAAGGACGATGCGGCCCGCCCGCCATCACCGCTCCTCAGGCGCGGTAGAGCCGCACCGGCTTTTCGCTGCGCCTGAGCACGCCCTTGGCCTCGAGGTCGAGCTGGACGCATTTGATCCACCAGCCCGCCTTGTCGCCGCCGGGGAAGAGGTCCTGCGGCAGGTGGGGCAGGGCCGCGGCCTTCACCTGCGCCACCGTCATGCCGGGCGCGGCATCGGGCAGCACCTTGAGCATCGCCGCCTTCATCGCTTCATATTTGCCGGCGTCCACCCTGCGGCGCGAGCCCGACGAGACGATATTCTCCACTTCGATCGTTGCGGCCTTGGCCATGCGCTTTCCCTTTCTGCGTTGCGTTCCGTCCAAGGACGTTCCGCATCGTCCCATCCCGACATGCGGCGATCGGCGTGAAGCACTTTCCGCCCTGCGAGAATTGACCCGCCTTTGCCGTCATGCCAATCCCGGGCGGTATTTTCTCGAAGGGTGGAGCGCCGACATGACGGATCGCATCAACAGGAACGGCCTTCAGGTGGCGGCCGATCTCGCGCAGTTCATCGACACGGAGGTGCTGCCCGGCACCGGCGTGGCGCCCGACGCCTTCTGGCGCGATTTTTCCGCCATCGCCCACGACCTCGCGCCGAAGAACCGTGCGCTGCTCGCCCGCCGCGACGAATTGCAGGAAAAGATCGACGCCTGGTACCGCGCCAATGGCGCGCCGTCCGACATGGGAGCCTATGAGGGCTTCCTGCGCGAGATCGGCTATCTCGTGCCGGAAGGCAGCGATTTTTCGGTGGCCACCGAAAATGTCGACCCCGAGATCGCGACCATCGCCGGGCCGCAGCTCGTCGTACCGGTCATGAACGCCCGCTACGCTCTCAACGCTGCCAATGCGCGCTGGGGCTCGCTCTACGACGCGCTCTACGGCACCGACGCCATTGCCGAGACCGACGGCGCGGAGAAGGGCAAGGGCTACAATCCCGTGCGCGGCGGGAAGGTCATCGCCTGGGCGCGCGATTTCCTCGACCGCTCCGCCCCGCTCGACGGCGCGTCGTGGACGGACATTGACAGCCTCGAGGTGGAGGGCGGCAGGCTGGTCGCGAAGGTTGCCGGCAAGGCGGTTTCCCTGAAGGGCGCGGCGCATTTCGCCGGCTATACCGGCGAGGCGGCGTCGCCGAAGTCGGTCCTGCTCGCCACCAACGGCCTGCATGCCGAGATCGTCATCGACCGCGCCCATCCGATCGGCAAGACCGACAAGGCCGGCATTGCCGACGTCGTGCTGGAATCCGCCCTCACCACCATCCAGGACTGCGAGGATTCCATCGCAGCGGTGGATTCGGAGGACAAGGTCGTCGCCTATCGCAACTGGCTCGGCTTGATGAAGGGCGATCTGGCCGAGGAGATCGAGAAGGGCGGCAAGACCTTCACCCGCCGCCTCAACCCCGACCGCGACTATGTCGGCCCGGACGGAAAACCCTTCACGCTGCCCGGCCGCTCGCTGATGCTGGTTCGCAATGTCGGCCACCTGATGACCAATCCGGCGATCCTGCTGGACGGCGGCGCGGAGATTCCCGAAGGCATCATGGACGCCATGGTGACGGCGGCGATCGCCCTGCACGATATCGGGCCGAAGGGCCGCCGCGCCAACAGCCGCGCCGGCTCCATGTATGTCGTCAAGCCGAAGATGCACGGCCCCGACGAGGTCGCCTTCGCGGTCGAACTTTTCGATCGCGTCGAGGCGGCGCTCGGCATGGCGCCCAACACGATCAAGATGGGCATCATGGACGAGGAGCGCCGTACCACGGTCAACCTCAAGGAATGCATCCGCGCGGCGAAGGACCGCGTGGTCTTCATCAATACCGGCTTCCTCGACCGCACCGGTGACGAGATCCACACCTCGATGGAGGCTGGCCCGATGATCCGCAAGGGCGATATGAAGCAGGCCGCCTGGATCGGCGCTTACGAGCAGTGGAACGTCGACATCGGGCTGGAATGCGGCCTGTCGGGCCATGCGCAGATCGGCAAAGGCATGTGGGCCATGCCCGACCTGATGGCCGCCATGCTGGAGCAGAAGATCGGCCATCCCAAGGCCGGCGCCAACACTGCCTGGGTGCCGTCGCCGACGGCGGCCACGCTGCACGCAACGCACTATCACCAGGTCGACGTTGCGCAGGTGCAGGCGGGCCTGAAGTCGCGTGCCCGTGCAAAGCTCTCCGACATCCTGTCCGTGCCTGTCGCGACGCGGCCCAACTGGTCGCCGGAAGACATCCAGAAGGAGCTGGACAACAATGCGCAGGGCATATTGGGCTATGTGGTGCGCTGGATCGACCAGGGTGTCGGCTGCTCCAAGGTGCCCGACATCAACGATGTCGGCCTGATGGAGGACCGTGCCACCCTGCGTATTTCTTCGCAGCACATCGCCAACTGGCTGCATCACAAGGTCTGCACGCAGGACCAGGTGATGGAGACGATGAAGCGCATGGCGAAGGTCGTGGATCGGCAGAATGAAGGCGATCCGCTCTATCGCCCCATGGCGCCGGACTATGACGGCTCCATCGCCTTCCAGGCCGCCTGCGACCTCGTCTTCAAGGGCCGCGTGCAGCCAAGCGGCTATACCGAGCCGATCCTGCATGCCCGCAGGCTGGAACTGAAGGCAAAGGACAGCGCGGCTTAGGCACCGTCGGCGGACATCCCGTGATCATCCTCGCCATCGACACAGCCGCCAATCTCTGCGCCGCCTGCGTCCATGACGCCGCGGCCGGCATCGAGCGCGGCCGCAGCGTGCGCGATATCGGCAAGGGCCATGCCGAGCAACTGATGGAGGTGATCGACGCGGCGCTGGCGGCAGGCGGCCTCGCCCATGCCGACATTGGCGGCATCGCGGTCTCGGTCGGGCCGGGCTCCTTCACCGGCATCAGGGTCGGCGTCGCCGCCGCGCGCGGGTTGGCGCTGGGGCTTGGCGTTCCCTCGGCCGGCGTCACCACGCTGGAGGCGCTGGCGCTGGAGGCGCGCGATCGGTTCCCGGATCGCCCGGTGATCGCGGCGCTGGATGCGAAGCGCGACGAGATCTATGTCGCCGCCTTTGCCGCCAATGGCAGCGAGCAAGCCGCCCCGCACATTGCCGGCCTCGCCGAGGTGGTTGCGATGGCCGGACCCGGCACTGTGCTTTGCGGCACCGCCGTACCGCTCATCGAAGCTGCGACGGGTCGGCGGTTCGATTGCGGACCTGCGGAGGCGACCGCCGACATCGCGGCCTATGCGCGCGTCGCGGCCGGTCGGGGGTTAGAGGGAGAAAAACCGCGCCCGCTCTATCTGCGCGGGGCCGATGCGAAACCGCAATCCGGCTTCGCCCTGCCGCGAAAGGGCTGAACGTGCGGCTGCCCTTCCTCTCGCGCGGTCCCGACTACGTGCTCCAGCCACTCACCGGGCGCGACAGCGCAGCGCTTTCGCAGATCCATGCCGAGGATTTCGTGCGGCCATGGGCGGCGGCCGAATTCGAATCGCTGCTCGCCCAGAACACGGTGTTCGGCTTCGGCGCGCATCAGCCCGGCGCGAAAAAGCGTGAGTTGCACGGCTTTGTGCTGGCGCGGGCTGTTGCCGGCGAGGCGGAGATCCTCACCGTGGCGGTCGCACGAGCGGCACGGCGGCGCGGGCTCGGTCGCACGATGATGGACGCCGTCCTTTCGCGGCTCCATGCGCTCCGGGCGGAGGCGCTTTTCCTCGAAGTTGACGAGACCAATATCGCCGCGCTCGCTCTTTACCGGAAGCTTGGCTTTCGCGAGGTCGGCCGCCGCGACGGCTATTATGCCGACAGGTCGGGCCGCAAAAGCGCGGCGCTTGTCATGCGCCGCGATCTTCGCTAGCCGTCGCGAATACCGCCAATCGGGGAAAACCATGTTCGGCTGGATACGCGTCGTCGCCACGCTGACATTGGTCCTGGCCGTCACCCTGCCGCTGGCGCTGGCGCAGATATTTGTGATGCGCACGGGCTGGGGCTCCGACCGCGCGCTGCCGCGCCTCTGGCACCGCTTCATCCTGCGCATCCTCGATTTCCGTCTCACCATCCATGGCCGCATGGCGAGCGAACGGCCGCTGATGCTGGCGTCCAACCATATTTCCTGGACCGACATCATGGTGGTCGGCGCTGCCGCCGACATCAATTTCGTCGCCAAGTCGGAAGTGTCGGGTTGGCCGATGATCGGCACGCTCGCCCATCTCCAGCGCACCATCTTCGTGGAGCGCGAGAAGCGCGGAAAGTCCGGCGAACAGGCGGGCGAGATCGCACAGCGCATGGTGGACGGCGATCCGATGTTCGTCTTCGCCGAAGGTGTCACGGCGGACGGCAATCTGATGCTGCCCTTCAAGTCGACCCTGTTCGGGGCGGCGCGCTATGTGATCGAGCGCGGCGCGGAGGCAGTGGCGGTCCAGCCGGTCGCCGTCGTCTACACCCGGCTGCACGGAATGCCGATGCAAAGGCAGCACCGCACTCATGTCGCCTGGATCGGCGACCGGCTGCTGCTGCCGCATATCATCGCGCTGCTGAAAGAGGGCGGCGTGGATGTCGAGCTCCATTTCGGCGAGCCGGTCATCTTCCGTGACGGCGACAGCCGCAAGGAAATGGCGCGCGAGGTGCATCGCCGCGCCGAGGCAATGTTCGCAGCCACCTTGCGCGACACGCGCCGCAAGGCCAGGCGCTGACCCAAAGGGCTGTCGCCGGGCGGCAAAAACATCTATGGACGCGGAATGGACGCCGAACTGAAAGAACAGCAGGCAGCTGCCGGGCAGGCGAAGCGCTACTTCGTCAAGACCTATGGCTGCCAGATGAATGTCTATGACAGCCAGCGCATGGCCGACGCGCTGGCAGCCGACGGCTATGTCGCGACGCAGAATATGGAGGAGGCCGATCTGGTCCTTCTCAACACCTGCCATATTCGCGAGCGAGCCGCCGAAAAGGTCTATTCCGAGCTAGGCCGTATCCGCGACCTGAAGGAAGAGCGCCGCGCGCTGGGCGGCGACATGGTGATCGGCGTCGCCGGTTGTGTCGCGCAGGCCGAGGGCGCGGAGATCATGCGCCGCGCGCCGGCTGTCGACCTCGTCATCGGGCCGCAGACCTACCACCGGCTGCCGGATGCGGTGCGGCGTGCCCGTGACGGCTCGCGCGTGCTCGAAACCGACTATGCGACCGAGGACAAGTTCGCGCATCTGCCGTCTCCGCAGCCGGCGGTGGTGCGCAGCCGCGGCGTGACTGCCTTCCTCACCGTTCAGGAAGGCTGCGACAAGTTCTGCTCCTTCTGCGTCGTGCCCTATACGCGAGGTTCGGAAATTTCGCGCCCGGTGGCGCAGATACTCGCCGAGGCCGAGCGGCTGGCGAATGGCGGCGTGCGCGAATTGACGCTGCTGGGCCAGAATGTGAATGCCTGGCATGGAGCTGGCGTCGATGGGCGCGAGTGGGGGCTCGGCGAGCTCCTGTTCCGGCTGGCCGAGGTGCCGGGAATTGCCCGCCTGCGCTACACGACCAGCCATCCGCGCGACATGGACGATGCGCTGATCGCCGCCCATCGCGACCTGCCGCAACTCATGCCCTATCTGCACCTGCCCGTGCAGTCGGGCTCGGACCGCATTCTGAAGGCGATGAACCGCAAGCATACGGCCGACGACTATCTGCGGCTGATCGACCGCATCCGCGCGGCGAAGCCCGACATCGCCATGTCGGGCGACTTCATCGTCGGCTTCCCCGGCGAGGACGATGCCGATTTCGATGCCACGATGCGGATCGTGCGCGAGGTCGGCTATGCGCAGGCCTTCTCGTTCAAATATTCGCAGCGTCCGGGAACGCCGGCGGCGGATCGCGGGTTGCAGGTGGCGGAAGAGGTGAAGGACGCGCGGCTGCAGCAATTGCAGGCATTGGTGAATGCGCAGCAGGCCGCTTTCGCCGCTTCCAGGACAGGCGCCGAGATGGACGTGCTGATCGAAAAGCCCGGCCGGCAGCCCGGCCAGATCGTCGGCCGCTCGCCCTGGCTCCAGCCGGTGATTGTTGATGAAACCGCCGGGCGAATCGGCGACATTATCCGGGTGCGAATCATCAGGACGGGGCAGAACAGCCTGTTCGCGGAGGCTGTCTGATCCGGGCCATGGCAAGGAGAGCTTTTTGAGCGCCGCCAGCGAACTGAAGCATGCGCCGTCAGGTGCGTCCGACATGGCGCATATCGTCCTGACCTTCGACAACAACAAGCACGCCGGCACCCTCTACGGCCAGTTCGACGAGAACCTGGCGCGCATCGAGCAGAAGCTCGGCGTCGACATCCGCTCCAAGGGCAACCAGCTCTCGATCAAGGGCGATCCGGTCGCCGCCGAACAGGCGCGCCGGGCGCTGGACTATCTCTACGACCGCTTGCAGAAGGGCGCCGAGATCGCGCCGTCCGATGTCGACGGCGCGGTGCGCATCGCCATCGCAGCCGACGACCAGATGTCGCTGCCGACCATGGAAAGCAAGGGCAAGCTCGCCGCCGCGCAGATCTCGACGCGCAAGCGCACCATCTATGCCCGTTCGGTCAACCAGGACGCCTATATGCGCGCGCTGGAGCGGGCCGAGCTCGTCTTCGGCATCGGCCCCGCCGGCACCGGCAAGACCTATCTGGCGGTGGCGCATGCCGCCATGCTGTTGGAGCGCGGCATGGTGGAGCGCATCATCCTGTCGCGGCCTGCGGTGGAAGCGGGCGAGCGGCTCGGCTTCCTGCCCGGCGACATGAAGGAGAAGGTCGATCCCTATCTGCGGCCGCTCTACGATGCGCTCTATGACATGATGCCGCCCGACAAGGTCGAGCGCGCCATTGCCGCGGAAGTGATCGAGATCGCGCCGCTGGCCTTCATGCGCGGACGCACGCTGCGCAATGCGGCGATCATCCTCGACGAGGCGCAGAACACCACGCCGATGCAGATGAAGATGTTCCTGACCCGCCTGGGCGAGAATGGCCGCATGATCATCACCGGCGATCCGAGCCAGATCGACCTGCCCCCCAATACGAAATCGGGGCTGGTCGAGGCGTTGCGCGTGCTGGAAGGGGTGCCGGGCATCGTCACGGTCCGCTTCGACGAGAAGGATGTGGTGCGCCATCCGCTGGTGGCCGAGATCGTCAAGGCCTACGACCGCGACACCTATCTGGCGCCGCCGCGCGCTAAGCCCTGATCCATGGCCGATATCGACATCGCGCTGGCCGTGGAGGCCGGCGACTGGCCGGCCGAAGCGCATCTGGAGCGACTGGCGCGCGCGGCGGTGGATGCGGCCTGCGCCGACCAGGAACTGGCGGGTGCGTCGGAATTGTCGCTCATCTTCACGGATGACGCGGCGATACGCGAATTGAATGCCGGCTGGCGCGGTAAGGACAAGCCGACCAATGTGCTCTCCTTTCCCGCCTTCCCCGAAGGCTGGTCGGCCCTGCCGCCCATGCTGGGCGATATCGTGCTCGCCGCCGAAACGGTCGCGCGTGAAGCCGAAGAGGAGGGCAAGCCATTGGAAAACCACATCGCCCACCTCATCGTGCACGGCTTTCTCCACCTTGTCGGCCACGACCATGAGGACGAGGAGGAAGCCGAGACGATGGAGGCGGCGGAGCGGCGAATCCTCTCCGCACTTGCCATTCCCGACCCTTACGCCTAATTGAGGCGTTCAGTTACGCTGCGAAAGACGATGAACCAGACAGCACAGACCGCCCCAGGCGATCTACCCGGCGACGACAGGGAATCCGGCGCCGAGACCGGCGACAGTCCGAGTCCCGAACCTTCCCAAACCGACACCCGGCCCTCGTTGCTGCAACGGTGGCTGGGATTTCTGAGGCCGAAAAACGGCTCGACGCTGCGCGACGACCTGACCGACGCGCTGGCAGAGACCGCCGGCGAGGGTGAATTTTCCCCCGCCGAACGGGCCATGCTCAACAATATCCTGCGCCTGCGCGAGGTGCGCGTCGAGGATGTGATGATCCCGCGCGCCGATATCGAGGCGGTGGAGCTGTCGACCACGCTGGGCGACATATTGAAGGTCTTCGAGCAGTCGGGCCATTCGCGCATGCCCGTCTATGCCGAGACGCTGGACGATCCGCGCGGCATGGTCCACATCCGCGACGTGGTCGCGCAGATCACCCGCCTTTCACGCCAGAAGCGGACGCGCAGCGCCAAGGCTGCCCCCTCCGACACGCTGGACCTCGGCAAGGTCGATCTCTCGCGCACCATCGGCGAGCTGGGCCTCGTGCGCCCGGTCCTGTTCGTGCCGCCCTCCATGCTCGCTTCCGACCTGATGGCGCGCATGCAGGCGGCGCGCATCCAGATGGCGCTGGTGATCGACGAATATGGCGGCACCGACGGGCTGGCCTCGCTGGAAGATATCGTCGAGATGGTCGTCGGCGACATTGAGGACGAGCATGACGACGAAACCGAGCCGCTGATCGTCAAGGCCGCTGACGGCGTCTATCTGGTCGACGGCAAGGCCGAAATATCGGATGTCGCCGCGATGATCGGCAATGCCTTCCAGGCCGGCGAGCATGAAGAGGACGTCGATACGATCGGCGGCCTGATCTTCAACATTCTCGGCCGCGTGCCCGCGCGGGGGGAGGTGGTGCAGGGCATTCCAGGCTTCGAGTTCCACGTCCTCGACGCCGATCCGCGCCGCATCAAGCGGGTGCGCATCATGCAGACGCGCACCGCCGACCAGCGCCGCCGCCGGGCCAAGGGCGCGAATGAGCCGGCCGAGGGCGGCCCGTCCGAGACGGCCGGCGCCTGACGGGCAATTCCGGCCGTGCAAAATAAAATCAAGGATCGTTTCCGTGAAAAACGGAAATGATCTAGATATCGGCGCGGTGATTCTTTCATCCTGAACGGACGAGGCTATGCTGGGGGCAAACCGGCCTGCGTCGCGGCTCGAGGCGGCCGGAACTACCGATGTCGCCCAGCCGTCATTGGCCGGCCCCGCCGGCCGGATGGCGCTTTTATGGGGATGGCGGCGCGCGCTGGCGGCATTGCTGGCCGGCGCGATTGCCTCCCTGTCGCAAGCTCCCACCGATTTCTTCGCCGTCTGCTTCATTTCCTTCCCGGTTCTCGTCTGGCTGCTCGACGGCGCCGCGGGCGATGCCGGACGCGGCTGGCTGCGGCGCCTCGCCCCCGCCTTCGCCACCGGCTGGTGGTTCGGCTTCGGCTATTTCGCCGGCGGACTCTGGTGGATCGGCAATGCGATGCTGGTCGACATCGCGGCCTATGCCTGGGCGCTACCCATCGCCGTGCTGCTTTTGCCGGCGACGCTGGCGGTCTTCTACGGGCTGGCGGTGGTGCTGGCGCGGCTGGCCTGGAGCGACGGCATCGGCCGCATCTTCGCGCTGGCCGCCGGCTTCGCGATCGCCGAATGGCTGCGCAGCTTCATGCTGACCGGGTTCCCGTGGAACGCGATCGGCTATGCGGCAATGCCGGTTCCGGTGCTGATGCAGAGCGTGAGCGTCGTCGGCATGGTGGGCATGAACGCGCTGGCCGTCTTCGTCTTTGCGCTGCCTGCCGCGCTGTCGGCGCGGCGCGGCGCGGGCATGGCGCTGCTGCTGCTCGTTGCGCTGCCGGCCGCGCATTGGGGCTTCGGCGCATGGCGGCTTGCGGGCGCGGCGACGGATGCGCCGGTGCACAATATACGCATCGTCCAGCCCTCCATCGACCAGTCGCAGAAGTGGGACCGGTCGCGGCGCGACGAGATTTTCGCCACATATCTCCAACTGTCGGCCCGCCCCCCGGAGCCGGACGCCGCGCAGCCGCAACTCATCCTGTGGCCGGAGACCTCGGTGCCCTTCCTGCTCGCCGACCGGCCCGACGCGCTGGCCGCGCTCAGCCAGCTGATCGGCGATGGCCAGGTGCTGATGGCGGGTGCGGTGCGCCGCGAAGGCGAAGGCGGGGACAATGCGCGCTACTACAATTCCGTGGTGGCGGTCGATTCCGCCGGCGAGATCTACGATGCGACCGACAAGATGCATCTCGTGCCGCTGGGCGAGTTCGTTCCCTTCGAGGACTGGCTCGGCCGCATCGGCATCACCAAGCTGGTCCAGCTGCCGGGCGGCTTTTCCTCCGGCACGTCGCGCCATCCGATGGCGCTTGGCAACGGGCTCAGCGCCGCCGCCTTCATCTGCTACGAGGTGATCTTCCCCGGCATCGCCATGCAGCCCGATGCGGACATCATCGTCAACGTGACCAATGATGGATGGTTCGGCGATTCGCCCGGCCCCTACCAGCATTTCAGGCAGGCGCAGCTTCGCGCCGTCGAGGCCGGCCGGCCGCTCGTCCGCGCCGCCAATAACGGCCTGTCGGGCGCCGTCGATGCCTATGGCCGCGTCATCGACGCGCTGGCGCTCAATGGGGTCGGCGTGCTGGACGTCGCGGTGCCGGTGGTGCGTGCGCCGCCGCCCTTGCCGCTGCTGCCGGCCGCCGCCTGCGGATGGTTGATCGTGCTGCTGCTCGTGCTGGGAGCGCTTGCCGCGCGGCTCGGCGACCTGCGGCGCGTCAATTGACAGTCTCGGCGCGCGCGAACCATAGTGAGAAATGGGGTGTGTATCCGGGTTCCGGATGCGCTTATATGAATAGCGGCAGCTTCAAGGGGGCATGAAGGTGCCGGGCGCATGCCCGGACCATGGGCACGATGATGCAGAACAAGAAGACACCAAACCCGATCGATGTGCATGTCGGCAGCCGAATCAGGCTGCGGCGCAACATGCTGGGTATCAGCCAGGAGAAGCTGGGCGAAAGCCTCGGCGTCACCTTCCAGCAGATACAGAAATATGAAAAGGGCTCCAATCGCGTCGGCGCGAGCCGTCTTCAGGCGATTTCCTCCATCCTCAATGCGCCGGTCTCCTTCTTCTTCGATGGCGGGCCGGGCGGCGAGACGGACGGGGAGAAGGGCGGCTTCGCGGAGGACGGCCAGACGAGCTATGTCGTCGATTTCCTCTCCACCGCCGACGGATTGCAGCTCAACCGGGCTTTCGTGAAGATCAGCGATCCCAAGGTGCGCAAGCGCATCGTCGATCTGGTGAAGTCGCTCGCCGACGAGGACTGAGCGGTTCCGGCAAGTGCGTGCCGACAGCGTCCATGCGCCGCGCCGGACCCGGAAAAGTGACAAAAAAGCAGCGATATTCCCTCCGAACCGCGTGTTTCGGTCTCGAAGGGCAAAGCGTGACCTTGACGAGCGCAAGCCGCCTTCGTTAACACCGGTGCGCCTCCGGCGGCCCATCCGCCGGTTTTCTTTCGAGAGGGGACACCCGTGGCGCGACAAGACTACATCTTCACCAGCGAATCCGTATCCGAAGGCCATCCCGACAAGGTTTGCGACCGCATTTCCGACGAGATCGTGGATCTCGTCTATCGCGAAGCGAAAAAGACCGGCATGGACCCGTGGAAGGTCCGCGTTGCCTGCGAGACGCTGGCGACCACCAACCGCGTCGTCATCGCCGGCGAGGTTCGCGTTCCTGATTCGCTGCTGAAGAAGGACAAGGACGGCAATGTCCTCCAGGATGCGTCCGGTTCGCCGGTCATCAATCCGTCCAAGTTCCGTTCGGTCGCCCGTCGCGCCATCCGCGCCATCGGCTATGAGCAGAGCGGCTTCCACTGGAAGACCGCCAAGATCGACGTGCTGCTGCACGGGCAGTCGGTCGACATCGGTCAGGGCGTGGACAACGCCGCCGACAAGCAGGGCGAGGAAGGCGCCGGCGACCAGGGCATCATGTTCGGTTACGCCTGCCGCGAGACCCCGGACCTGATGCCGGCCCCGCTCTATTATTCGCACAAGATCCTCGAACTGCTGGCCGCGGCCCGCCACAAGGGCGAGGGCGATGTGGGCAAGCTCGGCCCCGACGCCAAGAGCCAGGTCACGGTGAAATATGTCGGCGGCGAGCCGAAGGAAGCAACGCAGATCGTGCTTTCGACGCAGCACCTCGACGGTTCCTGGGATTCCAAGAAGGTCCGCAAGGTTGTCGAGCCCTATATCCGCGAGGCGCTGGCCTCCGGCGGGCTGACGATCGCCGAGGATTGCAACTGGTACATCAACCCGACCGGCAAGTTCGTCATCGGTGGTCCCGACGGCGATTCCGGCCTGACCGGCCGCAAGATCATCGTCGACACCTATGGCGGCGCGGCCCCGCATGGCGGCGGCGCGTTCTCCGGCAAGGATACGACCAAGGTGGACCGCTCGGCGGCCTATGCGGCTCGCTATCTCGCCAAGAACGTCGTGGCGGCGCGGCTTGCCGACCGCTGCACCATCCAGCTCGCTTATGCGATCGGCGTGGCGCAGCCGCTGTCGGTCTATGTCGACCTGCACGGCACCGGCAAGGTGGACGAGGCGGCCCTCGAGGATGCGCTGCGCAAGGTGATGGACCTGTCGCCGTCGGGCATCCGCAAGCATCTCGACCTCAACAAGCCGATCTACGCCAAGACCGCCGCCTATGGCCATTTCGGCCGCAAGGCAGGCCGCGACGGTTCCTTCTCCTGGGAGAAGACCGACCTGGTCAAGGCGCTCAAGGAGGCGGTGGCCGCCTGAGGCCCCGCAGGGACCAGATGACCGGGGAACGCCGTAGCCGGGCGACGGAAGCGTTCTTCGGCCGGCGTCATGGAAAATCGTTGCGGCCGCTCCAGAAAGGGGCGGTCGCAACGCTTCTGCCGCAGCTGAAGATCGATCTGACGCAACCGCCGCCGCAGCCGCTGGCGGCGCTTTTCGGCGTGCCTGTCGATGCCGTGCGGCTGGAGATCGGTTTCGGCGGCGGGGAGCATCTGCATTTCCGCGCCGGCGAAAGCCCCCGCACCGGTTTCATCGGCGTCGAACCTTTCGTCAATGGCATGGCCAAGCTCATGACCGCGCTCGAGACGGAGTCGCGCGCCAATCTGCGTGTCCATGACGACGATGCGACACGCCTGCTGGACTGGCTACCCCCCGCA
>DATMGE010000009.1:0-31973 GCA_035555795.1 Rhizobiaceae bacterium
ACGCGGCATGGCTGGATCAGGCTTGCGCCCATTGTCCAATATTCCCCACTGCTGCCTCCCGTAGGAGTCTGGGCCGTGTCTCAGTCCCAGTGTGGCTGATCATCCTCTCAGACCAGCTATGGATCGTCGCCTTGGTAGGCCATTACCCCACCAACTAGCTAATCCAACGCGGGCTCATCTATCCCCGATAAATCTTTCCCCCGAAGGGCGTATAGGGTATTAGCACAAGTTTCCCTGAGTTATTCCCTAGAGATAGGTAGATTCCCACGCGTTACTCACCCGTCTGCCGCTCCCCTTGCGGGGCGCTCGACTTGCATGTGTTAAGCCTGCCGCCAGCGTTCGTTCTGAGCCAGGATCAAACTCTCAAGTTTAGAGATTTTGAATTGGCTTTATGGTCACGCTTGAATTGACGAGAACATTCACACCTGAACGCTCGCGCGCTCTGGTCGACATATTCTCTCAAAACGTGAACCGCCAAAGTCTCTATGTGGAACCAATCGCCTTTCGGCTCTTGAGTTCCGCGAGCACTCTGCCGCCCACGTTTCTCTTTCTTCAATATTCAGTTGTCAAAGAACGGACATCGCAAACACGATGTCATTGGCCTGTCCGCTTTTGGCTTCAGGCCGGTCGAGTGTCGCTTACGCGGCTCTCTTGATGGTGTCAACAACTTTCGCGAAACTCAGAAGCGAACTTCCTGGTCGCCAGCAGCGGTGCCGCTGTCGTTGTTGAGGCGTATATAGGCGACGCCCCTCGAATGAGTCAACAAGGATTTCGAAGTTTTTTGAATTTTTTGCGACGGTTGGCACGAACTCCCGGAAAGTCTTCGTTTCCCCTCGTCATTTCGCACGATCACGATCCCGCAGCGTCAGCAAAACCGGGCTTTTCGGCCCATGCCGGCTTAGGAAACCCGTCTGGTGAAGAGTGGCTGCCGACACCGAAGGATGGCGCGCAACGCGGAAATCTTCGGCCCCACCTGCCGCTCCTCGCGCGCGCGTGTTCTTTCTATGGGGAGAGACGCCATCGGGACATATTGCAGCCGGATTTCGGCCATAGCCCCGACGAAGCTTCGCGGCGACTGCCGGCTCATGATCCGTTTCGTTGACTTGAACGGTTATGACAGGCAAAGGTCATCGCGCTTGAAAAAGACGTTCCGACGACAGGACACTGGCTCGCCCGAGGGGATGCAGGACACATCGCGGACCATAGAAGCCCTCGGCAACGAGCCGCCTCTGGCAGGCGACGGCCGGGGCGGACCACCAGACCGTCGCGAGATCTCCGCGCGATGGCTGTCCGGCACGTTCCTGACCGGCATTACCTCCAGCGTCCTGATGGGGGTCGCGCTCTTCGCCGCGCTCGATGGGCGCCAGCAGCTCGCGACGCCGCCCCAGCCGGCCGTTCCCGTCGCCGCCGGCAATTCGGGTTCCGGCAGTTCGGCCAAATCCGCGCGCGTCATTTCTCCCCGCATGGTGGCCCGCGCCACCGACAGGCGGCGCATGGACGTGTCGACCATGATCCGGGAGGGCGACCGCGACGTCGTTCGCACCCTGCCCTTCGTCCAGGTCAAGATGGCGCTTGCCGCCGGTCACACCACGACGCGCAGCTATCCGGACTTCGACCCGCTCCGCGTTTTCGCCGCCGATGAAAGCGGCAATGAGCAGACGGCGAATATGGGCTTGATCTATGGCGCCAAGGTCGAGAGCGAGGTCAGCCTGCGCACGCTCGACTTCCCGTTCGAAACGGCGCAGTTCGACGAAACCGCCGAACTCTCGGCCGATGAGGTGGAGCAGGTCGTGCGCAATACCGGCGCGGTCCTCACCGACGGCGCCATCCAGGTGGCGGCCCTGCATTATGTGGACCCGCTGCGCTTCGGCCAGTCGTCGCTGATCGACCAGACGCTCAGCGCTTCCTACGGCGTGAAGATCGTGCAGGAAAATGTCTCCGAGGCGCCGCGGCGGCCGGCGGAAGAGACGAAGCGGGATTTCGCCGAGGACATCATTCCCATACGCGAGGAGCAGGAGATCGCGACCGCCTTCGCCGATGCCGGATATGGCGCGGCCGATGCCGAGGGCATGACGGAAGCGCTGACCCGGCTTCTCGGCGCGTCGAAGCTCCGAACCGGCAGCGTGCTGCGGGTCGGCATCGAGATCCGCGGCGAATATAACCGCATCATGCGCGCCAGCGTCTATCGCGCCGCGCAGCATTTACTGACCATCGCGATCAACGATCGCGGCCAGTATGTTCCGGGCGACGTTCCCGAGCCCAATCCGCAGGTGGCGACCGCCTTCGACTCGACCCCGATCGTCCATGTGCGCGGCGAGATGCCCTCCATCTATGACGGCATCTATCGCGCGGCCTATTCCTACGGAATGACCCGGCGGATGACGGGTCAGCTCGTGCGGCTTCTCGCCTCCGATGTGGATTATCAGTCGAAGCTCCACGCCAATGACAGGATCGAAGTCTTCTTCTCGCATCCGAACGAGGACATGAGCGCGTCGGACGAGTCAGAGCTGCTCTATGTCCAGGCATCCTTCGGAAATGCCACCCGCACCTTCTATCGCTTCCAGATGGAAGACGGCACGATCGGCTATTTCGATGCGGAAGGCCGCAGCGCCAGGCAGTTCCTGCTGCGCAACCCGGTGCCCAATGGCCGCTTCAACAATGGCTTCGGCATGCGCCGCCACCCGATTCTCGGCTATTCGCGCATGCATACGGGCGTCGACTGGACGGCCCCGCGCGGCACGCCCATCATCGCGGCTGGCAACGGCATCGTCGAATCGGCCGGCTGGGCCAGCGGCTATGGCCAGCAGACGATCATCCGGCATTCAAACGGCTATGAGACGTCCTACAATCACCAGAGCGCCATCGCCAAGGGCGTGACGAAGGGCGCCCGCGTCCGGCAGGGCCAGATCATCGGCTATGTCGGCTCCACCGGCCTCGCCACCGGCGCGCATCTGCACTACGAATTGCTGGTCAACGGATCCAAGGTGGACCCGATGCGGGTGCGCCTTCCCGTCAGCCGCGCTCTGGCCGGCAAGGAACTCGAAGCCTTCAATGAAGAGATCAAGCGGATCGACGAACTGCTGCGCGAAAATGACGAGCCCGGCCTGAAGCTCGCCAGCAGCGCCGGCACGATGCGCTAAGCCAGCGGACTGCGGTTCGCACTCTTCCCGCTTCGCCTGCCGCGCATTCGTCTCGGGCCTGAAGATGCCCCCGTACGGGCGCCTACTCCGCGAACTCCACCGTCACGCCCTTCGACACCATCTTGGCCAGTTCGGCGGCATCCCAGTTGGTCAGCCGCACGCAGCCATGGCTGTAGGTCTTGCCGATCTTCGACGGTTCCGGCGTGCCGTGGATGCCATAGGTCGGCTTTGACAGCGCGATCCAGATCGAGCCGACCGGACCGTTCGGTCCCGGCGGGATCGTCAGCACCTTGTGGTTGTCGCCCTGCTTGAAGTTGATATTCGGATTGTAGGTATATTCGGGATCGAAGGCGATCCGCTCCACCGTCACCGTCCCGCTGGGCGACGGCGTGTCGCCCGAACCGATCGTCGCCGGATAGGCCGCAACGAGGCGTCCCGATGCATCATAGGCCCGCACCTGCTTGCGCGCCTTGTCGGCAACGATGCGCGCGACCTTGTCGGCCAGCGGCTGCCCGACATTGGCAACCTTGATGATCGAGCCCGGCCGGTTGAAGTCGATCCCCGGATTGAGCCTCTTCAGATAGTTCTCATCCATGTGGAAGCGTTCGGCCAGCATCTCGGTGACCGAGGTGAACCCCAGCCGGTCGAGCGTGGCCTTCTCGCCATAGTCCTCCGGCACGGAAGCGACGAACGGGCCTGCGACGTCGACCGGCTCGATCGTATAGTCGACGAAGGCCGGGCCGCCGCTTTCGGCAAGTGCCGCCTCGATCGATTCCTTGTCATAGGTGCGCAATGCATTGCCGAGCTTCTCGCGATAGGCCGACAGTGCCTTGTTGACATTGTCGCCCATGCGTCCGTCGATCACCCCCGGCGACAGCCCGGCACGGTCGAGCAGGATCTGGATATTCGCCACTTCCGACGATGCGCCAGCCGTCACCGGCGGCGCGATACGGCCGTCGGGAAGTGTCGGTGCAGGCTGCTCGATGACCTGTTCGCCATCGGGAATCGCCACGATCGATCCACCGTCCTGTCCGGGCATATTCGGGTCTGGCGTGCCCAGCGGTGCACGTTCCACGCTGCGCGGCGCAGGCAAGGCGGGCTGTTCATAGCGGTTGCTGCCGGTGGCGCCGCGATCATAGTCGGGCGCGGGGCGCGCCACGCCGTAATCCTCCTGCGGCGGCGGCGGAAAGCTTTCCCGCGGCAGGCCACGGGCCGGGGCACGGGAATCATAGTCCGGCTCATATTCATATTCCGGCTCGAGGTCCGGATCGTAGCCACGCGGCGCCTCGCGCCGGCCCAGCATGATCTCCAGCTCGCGATCCAGCCTGGCTCCCAGCGGCTCGCGGGCCGGCCGGCCAAGCTCATATTCACGCGCCGCGCGCCGTTCAGCCACACCGCCGCGCGGTGGCCGCACGGCAAGCACCTCGCCGGTATAGACATCCACGATCAGCTCGCGCCCGCGCTCGTCGATGACGATTTCCACCTCGCGCGCCTGCACCAGGCGCAGGCCGTTCTCCACCATCGGACGCGGCTCGCCCGGCACGGTCGCCGCGCGCGCCTGGGCCGCATCGCTCCACGACATCGCTGCAAGCATCGCGGCCAGAGAGGCGGAGATTCGTATCATACGCATGGGTCCCCATGTTTCTGCGCATCGGCATCATGAATGCCGGCTGGACGAGCTTGTTCCATGCAATATGAACCGGGCATGAAAATGGCCGCCCCGCGGCGCGAGACGGCCACATTTCATCGCATCTGGGGGCGGTCAGGCAGCTTCGTCCACCGCCTCCTCCACCGTCTTGACCGGATTGAAGATCAGCCGGTCGGAACCGGCGGTGATCTTCACCGTCGAGCCGTCGAGGATGTCGCCCAGCAACAGCTTCTCCGCCAGCGGATCCTGCAGTTCCTTCTGCATCGCCCGCTTGAGGGGCCGCGCGCCATAGGCCGGGTCGTAGCCCTTGTCGGCCAGCCAATCGATCGCCGCCTCGTCCAGGTCGAGCCTGATCTTGCGGTCGACAAGCAGCTTCTCCAGACGCTTGAGCTGGATCTCCACGATCCGGCCCATATCCTGGCGCCGCAGCCGATGGAACAGGATGACCTCGTCGATCCGGTTGAGGAATTCCGGACGGAACGAGGCCCGCACGACATTCATCACATCGTCGCGCACCACGTCCACATCCTGGTCCTCGCCCAGCGACACCAGATATTCCGCGCCGAGATTGGAGGTCATGACGATCAGCGTGTTGCGGAAGTCCACCGTGCGGCCCTGCCCGTCGGTCAGCCGGCCGTCGTCCAGCACCTGGAGCAGGACGTTGAACACGTCCGGATGCGCCTTCTCGACCTCGTCGAACAGCACGACCTGATAGGGCCTGCGCCGCACCGCTTCCGTCAGCGCACCGCCCTCCTCATAGCCGACATAGCCGGGAGGCGCGCCGATCAGCCGGGCCACGGAGTGCTTCTCCATGAATTCCGACATGTCGATGCGCACCATCGCGCTCTCATCGTCGAAGAGGAACGAGGCCAGCGCCTTGGTCAGCTCGGTCTTGCCAACACCCGTGGGGCCGAGGAACATGAACGAGCCGATTGGCCGGTTCGGGTCCTGCAAGCCGGCGCGGGCGCGCCGCACCGCCTTCGACACGGCCTGCACCGCCTCGCCCTGGCCCACGACCCGCTTGCCGATCTCGTCTTCCATGCGCAGCAGCTTGTCGCGCTCGCCTTCCAGCATCTTGTCGACCGGAATGCCGGTCCAGCGCGACACGATATGCGCGACGTGATCCGGCGTCACGGTCTCCTCGACCATGGAGCCGGAATTGTCGCTCGCCTCGGCTTCGGCAAGCTTCCTCTCCAGTTCGGGGATGCGGCCATAGGCCAGTTCGCCTGCCTTCTGGAACTCGCCCTTGCGCTGCGCGATCGCCAGCTCGTTCTTGGCGTCGTCGATCTGCTTCTTCAGTTCGGCGGCAAGACCGAGCTTGGCCTTTTCCGACGCCCAGGTCGTGGTCAGCGCGGTCGATTCCTCTTCCAGCGCAGCCAGTTCCTTGTCGAGCCGGTCGAGCCGATCCTTCGAGGCCTCGTCCTTCTCAACCTTCAGCGCCTCGCGCTCGATCTTGAGCTGCATGATGCGGCGGTCGATCTCGTCCAGTTCCTCGGGCTTGGAGTCCACCTGCATGCGCAGCCGCGCCGCCGCCTCGTCCACGAGGTCGATCGCCTTGTCGGGCAGGAAGCGGTCGGTGATGTAGCGGTTCGACAGCGTCGCGGCCGAGACCAGCGCGGAGTCGGCGATACGCACCTTGTGGTGCTGCTCGTACTTCTCCTTGATGCCGCGCAGGATCGAGATCGTATCCTCGACCGTCGGCTCGTCGACGAAGACCGGCTGGAAGCGCCGCGCAAGCGCTGCGTCCTTCTCGACATGCTTGCGGTATTCGTCCAGCGTGGTCGCGCCGACGCAATGCAGCTCGCCGCGCGCCAGCGCCGGCTTGAGCAGGTTGGAGGCATCCATCGCGCCATCCGCCTTGCCGGCGCCCACCAGCGTATGCATCTCGTCGATGAACAGGATGATCGAGCCCTCGGCCGCCGTCACTTCCGACAGCACCGCCTTCAGACGCTCCTCGAACTCGCCGCGATATTTCGCGCCGGCGATCAGCGCGCCCATGTCGAGCGCCATGAGCTGCTTGTCCTTCAGCGATTCCGGCACGTCGCCATTGACGATGCGCAGCGCCAGCCCTTCCGCGATCGCGGTCTTGCCGACGCCCGGCTCGCCGATCAGCACCGGATTGTTCTTGGTGCGCCGCGACAGGACCTGGATGGTGCGGCGGATCTCGTCGTCGCGACCGATCACGGGGTCGAGACGGCCCGCGCGCGCATCGGCGGTGAGGTCCCGCGCATATTTCTTCAGCGCGTCATAGCCCTGCTCGGCACCGGCCGAATCGGCCGTGCGTCCCTTGCGGACATCCTCGATCACCTTGTTCAACGCTGTCGGGGTCACGCCGGCCTTGGCGAGAATCTCCGCGCTCTTCGCGGATTTCTCCACCGCCAGCGCCGTGAGCAGGCGCTCCACGGTGACGAAACTGTCGCCGGCCTTCTGCGCCATCTCCTCGGCGGTCGCGAAGACCTTGGCGAGCGGCTGCGAAAGATAGAGCTGGCCATTGCCGCCTTCCACCTGCGGCATCGCCTTGAGCGCGGCATCGACGCCCAGCTTCACATCGGCGACGCGGCCGCCCGCCCGCTCGATCAGCGACGCGGCGAAGCCCTCATTGTCGTCGACAAGAACCTTGAGGATGTGTTCCGGCGTGAACTGCTGGTGGTTGCGCGCCAGCGCCATGGTCTGTGCGGACTGGATGAAGCCGCGCACGCGTTCGGAATATTTTTCGATGTTCATATCATGTCTCCGTTCCCCTGCGGCCCTTATGCGGCACCGGAGGGCTTGTGGTGACGAACCGCCTGACGGCCGGTTCTCTCGAACACGATATGGGTGGCGGGGCGCACGGCCTCAAGATGTCAGGCGGCCAGAATCTACCCGCGAACGGCCGACAAGCGAAAGGGGCGGAGGCCGCGCCTCCGCCCCTTTCCATTCACAATGGCCGAACCGGTCAGTCCTGCGCGGTCTGCGGCTCGGGCGACCCTTGCGCCTCGGCAGCCGCGGGCTCCTGCCCCTCGCCGCTGTCCTGGCCGGCATTCTCGGCGCGATTGCGCGGTCGGCGCGGACGCCGGGCGCGGCGCGGCGCGGCTTCTTCGCCTTCCGCAGCCTTCTGCTCGGCCGGCTGGTCGCCAGCCGCGGCCTCGCTCTCGCCACTGGCGCGCTGGGCACGCATCTCGTCCTGCTGATAGGCAACTTCGGCGGGCATGCCTTCGATCACCGGCTGCGGGCCATGGCCGTTCACCTGCTGCGGCTGGCCGCCATGCCCGTTGCCGTTGACGGCATGGACCGGAGCCTGCTGCGTATTGTCGTCGCTGTCCTCGTCGTCGAAATCTTCGTCGCGATTGTCGCGTGGCTGCTGAATTTGCGGCATCTGCGCCTGCGCGGCGGCAATGATGCGATTGTAGTGTTCGGCGTGCTGCAGATAGTTCTCAGCCATCACCCTGTCGCCGGCGCTCTGCGCGTCGCGTGCGAGCGTGGTGTACTTGTCGGCGATCTGCTGCGCGGAGCCGCGGATCTTCACGTCAGGCCCGTTGCTCTCATAGCTGCGGGTCAGCGGGTTGGGTCCCTTGCGGTTATTGTTGTTATTATTGTTGTTGTTGCCGCCGCGACCGCGCATGCGCCTGTTCTGCTGTTGTGGCCTCATCCTGATCTCTTTGCGTGAGCCGATGTGAAAAATATGAGCCGATATCGTCCACTGGAGCAGCCTCGGCTGGCCGGCCAGCTATCTCTTTCAGCGACGCGCTGCATCATGCGCGCGGCCGCGTCGGTTGAATCCGTTGCGTTTCAGTTCGCTTGCCCGACGGCCCCGCACGAGGCGTGTCAGCGTCGCGCTTAGAGAGGGCAGCCTGTCTAACGGAGACCGGACCAAAACGGCACTGCCTGTTTCGTCCATCCGGCAAGCGGGAAACTATCTGCATTCCCCAGCGAAGCCAAGCTTTTTTTGCACCCGCTCACATTTGCTGCGCTCTTGCAAAAACCAGCGCCCGCTCGTGCCCACCCAGATCCTTTCGTGATTCGACAAGAGCGTAACCATTCCGCGCGAACAATTCCACGACTGCCTTCGCCTGGCCGGCTCCAATCTCAACCGCCACGATTCCATCGGGCGTCAGATAGGGATCGGCATGGCCGGCAATGAGGCGGTATGCGGACAGTCCATCTGGACCGCCATCAAGCGCCGCAACCGGGTCGTGCTCGCGCACCTCGCGCTCCAGCGATGCGACCGCGTCCGTTTCGATATAGGGCGGATTGGACACAATAATGTCGAAACTGTCCCTGACGGACGAAAACCAGTCGGACCGTAATGCGACGAAACGCATATCGACCCCGCTGAGTTGTGCATTGGATGCCGCCGTTTCAAGGGCCTGTGCGGAAATATCGACCGCAACGGCCGTGGCCTCCGGCAATTCATGCAGCAGCGCGATGGCGATCGCCCCGCTGCCCGTGCCGAGATCGAGGATGCGCGGCGCACCTTGCTCCAGCCGCATCTCCGCCACGCCAGGTGATTCCGCTCGGGAAGATGCTCTGCCCTGCGCGTGCGAAAGCACCGCATCCACGAGGATTTCAGTGTCCGGGCGCGGCTCGAGCGTGGCAGGCGAAAGCCGAAACGGCAGGCCGTAGAACTCCCTTCGGCCGATGATCCGGTGGACCGGCTCGCCCCCTGCGCGGTGCGTCACCGCATCGAAAACGGTCGACACATGCGCCGCATCCACCATGAGATCGGGTCGCAGGAGCGCTTCATGCGGACCGGTCTGCGTGATGTGGGCCACCAGAAGCCGCGCATCGGTCGCAGCCTCCGCGATGCCGGCTTCCGCCAGCAGTTCCCGCGCGCGCCGCAGCAATTCGTCGAGCCGCATTGCAACCATGCCGTTCACGGGATCAGTCCTGTCCCGCCTCGGCCAGCAACCGCGACTGGTGGTCCGAAATCAGCGCGTCGATGACCTCGCCCAGATCGCCCTCCATCACCCGGTCGAGCTTGTAGAGCGTCAGGTTGATACGGTGGTCGGTGAGCCGGCCCTGCGGGAAATTATAGGTGCGGATGCGCTCCGACCGGTCGCCCGAGCCGACCTGGAGGCGGCGCGCCTCGGATCGCTCATCGGCCGCGCGCGAACGCTCCATGTCGTAGAGCCGGGACCGCAGGATCTGCATCGCCTTGGCGCGGTTCTGATGCTGCGACTTCTCGGCCGACACGACCATGATGCCGGTCGGCAGATGAGTGATGCGCACAGCCGAATCGGTCGTGTTGACGTGCTGCCCGCCGGCGCCCGAGGCCCGCATCGTGTCGATCCGGATATCTTCCGGCCGGATGTCGATGTCGACATCCTGCGCCTCGGGCAGCACGGCCACGGTCGCGGCCGAGGTGTGGATGCGCCCGCCGCCTTCCGTCGCCGGCACGCGCTGGACGCGATGCACGCCGGATTCGAACTTGAGCTGGCTGAATACGCCCTTGCCGGAGACCGTCGCGATGATTTCCTTGTAGCCGCCGACCTCGCCTTCGCTGGCCGACACGATCTCCACCTTCCAGCCGCGCTCGGCCGCATAGCGCTCATACATGCGGAAAAGGTCGCCGGCGAAAAGCGCCGCCTCGTCGCCCCCCGTTCCGGCGCGGATTTCGAGGATCGCATTGCGCTCGTCGGCGGCGTCCCTCGGCAGGAGAAGTATCTGGATTTCCGTCTCCAGCGCCGCGATTCGCTCGTCGACCGCCTCGCGGTCCATTTCGGCGAGTTCGCGCATCTCCGCATCGGTCGCCTTGTCGGCCAGCATCGCGTCGAGGTCGTCGCGCTCGCCCTCCGCCTGCCGCAGCGCCTTGATGCAGCCGGCGATCTCCTCGATCTCGGCATAGTCGGAGGCGAGCTTCACATATTCGTCGCCATCGGCGCCCGCGGCCATCCGCGCCTCGAGCATGTCGAAGCGCTTCAGGAGCTGGTCCATCCGGTCGGTGGGCAGGCTGGTCAATGAACTGTCCGGGTCAAAGAGGAATATTGTTCTCGTCGGCAAACGAGGTCAGCAAGGCGCGCACATCGGTTTCCGCGCCACCTTCGGCCATGCATTCCTCGAGCCGCGCCGCAAGGTCGCCGGCGCATAATTCGAGCAGCATCGCCTTGACCGGCCCGATCGCCGCCGGCGCCATGGAGATGGAGCGGAAACCGAGGCCGATCAGCGCCATGGCCGTGATGGGGCGTCCGCCCATCTCGCCGCACAGCGTCACCGGCGTGTGGTTGCGCCGCCCCGCATCGGCGATCGACTTGAGCACGCGCAGGAACGGCACGGAAAGCACGTCGAACCGGTTGGCCAGCCGGGTATTCCCCCGGTCCGTCGCCATGATGAACTGAAAGAGGTCGTTCGAGCCGATGGAGACGAAGTCCACCATCTTCATCAATTCGTCGATCTGCCACAGCAGTGCCGGCACTTCGACCATGGCGCCGATCTTCAGCGTGGTCGGCAGGAGATGGGCGAAGCGCGACAGGTGGCGCACTTCGCGGTCGATGATCTCGCGCGCCTGCCGCAATTCGCCGAGCTCGGTGATCATCGGCAGCAGGATGCGCAATTCGCGCCCGCCCGCCGCCTTGAGCAGGGCGCGCACCTGGGTGCGCAGGAGCGCAGGGCGATCCAGCGTCAGCCGGATCGCCCGCCAGCCAAGTGCGGGATTTTCCTCCTGGCCCTCGCCCTGGAAGTAGGGCAGCACCTTGTCGCCGCCGATATCCAGCGTACGGAACGTGACCGGCTTGCCGCCCATCGCCTGTATCACCTGGCGATAGAGCCGTTCCTGTTCCTCCGCGCGCGGAAACTGCGCCGCCACCATGAACTGGAGCTCGGTGCGGAACAGTCCGATCCCGCTGGCGCCCGATTCCGCCAGCTGCGGCAGGTCCACCGACAGGCCCGCATTCATCAGAAGGTGGACATGCTCGCCATCCTTCGTCTGTGCGGGCCGGTCGCGCAATTCGCGATAGAGCTTCTGGCGCCGCGCCCTGAAGCGCACCTTCTCGGCATAGGCCGCCTCGACATCCTGCTGCGGCCGCAACTGGATGATGCCTTCGTCGCCATCGACGATGATGGCGTCGCCATTCTCCGCCATGGAGACGGCGCCCTTCATCTGGCCGGCGACGGGAATGCCCATGGCGCGCGCTACGATCACCACATGGCTGGTCACCGCGCCTTCTTCCAGCACCAGGCCGCGCAGCTTGTCGCGCGGATAGTCGAGCAGTTCCGCCGCTCCCATGGAGCGCGCCACGATGATGGAATCCTTCGGCAGCGAGGCCGCCACGGCCTCCGGCTCGCGGCCCATCAACTGCCGCAGCAGCCGATTGCCGAGATCGTCGAAATCGCTCATCCGCTCGCGCAGATAGGGGTCTGTCATGTGCAGCATGCGCGCGCGCATGTCGCTCTGCACCTTCTCCACCGCCGCCTCGGCCGTCAGGCCGTTGCGCACCGCCTCCTCCAGCCGCCGCACCCAGCCGCGATCATTGGCGAACATGCGGTAGGCTTCGAGCACCGCGCGATGCTCGCCCTCCACGGCCACGTCGCGGCGCGACAGCATGTCGTCGATGGACAGCCGGAGCGAACCCAGCGCCGCTTCCAGCCGCTGCAGCTCCGCATCGCTGTCCTCGTTGAAGAGGTTGGTGACGACGATGCGCGGCTCGTGCAGCACCACATGGCCGAGCCCGACGCCTTCATTGAACCCCATCCCGGTGAAGGAAACCGGGCGGCTGAGGTCAAGTTCGAGGCCGGGCCGGACAAGCCGTGCGAGATCGCCGGTGGCGATCATCTCCGCGATCACCATCGCGGTGGTTTCCAGCGCCTCGACCTCGTCCTCGCGATAGGTCCGCATGGTGCGGTTCTGCACCACCAGAACGCCCAGCGTGCGCCCGGCGCGCAGCACGGGCACGCCGAGGAAGGAATGATAGATTTCCTCGCCGGTTTCCGGGAGATAGGCGAAGGCCGGATGGTTCTGTGCGTCCGTCAGGTTCAGCGCGCGCGCCGACGCCGCGATGGTGCCGACGAGGCCTTGCCCGAGCTGCAATTGCGCGGAATGGACGGCGCCCGGATTCAGACCTTCGGTCGCATAGAGTTCCAGCACCGAATCGGCGCGCAGCACATAGAGCGAGCAGACCTCGGCCACCATGTTCTGGGCGATTTCGCGGACGATGCGGTCGAGCCTGACCTGCGGCTCAAGCGGCTCCGCCATGAGCTCGCGAAGCCTTCTCAGCAGCACACGCGGGCCAGCCGTCATGGTTCGCATCCAGGGTCGCTCCAACGGGCACAAGGCCGCAGCGCATCCTGTGCGGCGACCCTCTGCCTGGTTCGTCCATATTCTTGTCTACTGCTTATCCAGACCGTAGACGGAATGCAAAGTCCGAACTGCGAGTTCTGCAAACGGACCGTCGATCAGGATGGAGATCTTGATCTCCGATGTCGTGATCGCCCTGATATTGATGCCGCGCTCGGCAAGCGCCTTGAAGGCCGTCGCGGCAACGCCGGCATGGCTGCGCATGCCGATGCCGATGACCGAGACCTTCACCATCCCCGTCTCGTGCTGGACCACGTCGAAGCCGACCGTGCCGCGATTCTTCTCCAGCACCGCCAGCGCCTTGTCGACGTCGCCGGAGGGGACCGTGAAGGTCATGTCCGTGCGCGAACCATCCTCGGAGATGTTCTGCACGATCATGTCGACATTGATATTGGCCTCCGACAGCGGCCCGAAGATGCCGGCGGCGACGCCGGGCCGGTCCGCAACCCGGCGCAGCGAGATCTGCGCCTCGTCCTTGGCGTAAGCGATACCGGTGACGACCTGCTGTTCCACGATTTCATCCTCGTCGCAAATAAGCGTTCCGGGCGGATTGAGAAAATCGCCCATACCGGGCGCACCCGGGTCGGCGAAGGAGGAGCGCACGAAGGTGCGCACCTTGTACACCATCGCCAACTCGACCGAGCGGACCTGCAGCACCTTGGAGCCGAGCGAGGCCATTTCCAGCATTTCTTCGAAGGAAATGCGGTCCAGCCGCCGCGCCTTGGGCTCGATGCGCGGATCGGTCGTATAGACGCCGTCCACATCGGTATAGATATCGCAGCGATCGGCCTTCACCGCCGCGGCGATCGCCACCGCGCTCGTGTCGGAGCCGCCGCGGCCGAGCGTGGCGATGCGGCCATCCGGGCCGATGCCCTGGAAACCGGCCACTACGGCCACCTGCCCCTGGCCGAAACGCTCGATCAGCGTTGCCCCGTCAATGTCGTCGATCCGCGCCGCGCCATGGCCGCTGTCGGTCCTGATCGGAATCTGCCAGCCCTGCCAGGAGCGTGCATCGACCCCGATCGATTGCAGGGCGATCGCGAGCAGGCCGGACGTCACCTGTTCGCCGGAAGCGACGATGGCGTCATATTCGCGCGCATCGTAGAAGGGCGACTTCGCGCCTGCCACCTTCGGCATGTTCTGCACCCAGCCGACGAGCTCATTGGTCTTGCCCGACATGGCCGAGACAACGACGGCGACCTCATGGCCGGCATCGACTTCGCGCTTCACGTGGCGCGCCACATTGTGGATGCGTTCCAGGTCGGCGACGGAGGTTCCGCCGAACTTCATCACGATGCGCGCCATTGTCGCGGAAAACTCTCGTCTGCATGGGCCGCCGGCCCAAAAACATCATTGGCCGGGCGGCCGGAAAATCCTGATCGGAGAGCGGGCGATGTCCCGCTCTCGCGCGCGGTTCCTTAGCCAACTCGCACGCCTTTCGCAAGGAGCGCGAATCAGCTCGCCGCGCGACGCCAGGAAAGCGCCAGCATGCCGGCGCCGATCATCAGCGAGCCGCCGACGCGATTGACGGCCTGCTGGACCGACGGGCGGCGGATTCCGCTGCGGGCGGCCGAGGCAAGCATTGCATAGGCCGCGGCATTGAGCGTGGCGAGAATGAGGAAGGTCGCTTCGAAGATCACCATCTGGCCGAGGACCGGCTGGTCGCGATCGAGGAATTGCGGCAGGAAGGCCACGAAGAAGATGATGCTCTTGGGGTTGAGCGCCGTCACCACATAGGCGTGCAGGAACACCGACAGCGGACGGCTACCCCGCTCCGCGGCGGTATCCTCCGGTGCGCCGACCCGTACGGGCGCACGCCACAGCTTGATGCCGAGCCAGATCAGATAGGCGGCACCCGCCCATTTCAGCAGCGTGAAGACCGTCGCCGACGTCGCCAGCAAGGCCCCCAGCCCCAGCATCGAGGCTGTCATGGCGGTGAAGTCGCCCAGCGCCACACCCGCGACCGTCGCGACCGCATAGCGGCGCCCATGGCTCAGCGCATAGGACACGACCAGCAGGATCGTCGGGCCGGGAATGGCCAGCATGATGGCTGAAGCGGCGGCGAAGGCCGCCCATTGTTCGATCGGCATGGATTCATCCTGTCGTGGTCCATTCAAGCAATCCACATTTCGCGGCCATGCGCAACGCCTCCGCTTGCGCCTTGACATCGCGCCCGGCGCGACCGACTTGTTGCCCTTCACCGGAGAGGACGGACATGGCCGAGGCACAGCGCACGACGATCGACGACGCCGAGGTCGCCCGGTTCTCCGCCATGGCGGCGGAGTGGTGGAATCCGAGCGGCAAGTTCCGGCCGCTGCACAAGTTCAATCCCGTCCGCCTCGCCTATATCCGCGACCAGGTGGCCGAACGCTTCGGACGCGATCCGCGCTCGGCCCTGCCCTTCGAGGGCCTGCGCTTCCTCGACATAGGCTGCGGCGGCGGCCTGCTATGCGAGCCGATGGCGCGCCTCGGTGCCGAAGTCGTTGGCGCCGATGCTTCCGCCACAAATATCGAGGTCGCGAAGCTCCACGCCGCCGAGAGCCGCGTGAAGATCGACTATCGCGCCGAAACCGCCGAGGCGCTTGCCGAGGCCGGCGAGAAGTTCGACGTGATCCTCAATATGGAAGTGGTCGAGCACGTCGCCGATGTCGATCTCTTCATCGGCAAATGCGCCGAGATGCTGAAGCCCGACGGCATCATGTTCATCGCCACGATCAATCGCACGCTGAAGGCGCTGGGCCTCGCCATCATCGGCGCAGAATATGTCCTGCGCTGGCTGCCGCGCGGCACCCACCAGTTCGAGAAGCTGGTGCGCCCCGACGAACTCGAACATGCGCTGGCAAGCAGCGGCCTCTCCGTCATCGACCGCGTCGGCGTCACCTACAACCCGCTGGCCGACCGCTGGTCGCGCTCGCGCGACATGGACGTCAACTACATGATGCTGGCGGAAAGGCGCGCGGTTTCTGCTGCGGACCCCGACGCGACGTGATATTCTCGCTTCCCTTGGGGGAGCTGGACATCATGCATTTGCGTGTCGCTTGCCTGGCATTCGCGCTGTTCATGGCGTCGCCCATGTTCAGTCCCGCCGTCGCGGCGGAAATCGCGCCGCTTTCCACCTTCAGCGACTGCGCGCATTGTCCTCCCATGGTCGTCCTGCCGACCGGCAACTACCGCATGGGCGAATCCGCCGGCGAGGCCGCGCTCATCGGCAGGCAGGAGCCGTCGCTGCCGCAGCATGAGGTCGCGATCGGTTATCCCTTCGCCATCGGCATGTATGAAGTCACCGTCGAGGAAGTCGCCGCCTATGTCGCCGAAACCGGCGCCACACCCGGCGGCGCCTGCATGATCCGACTGGCGGAGACCGGCAAGCAGGCGCTGAAATATGCCGGAATGCTCCATCCGGACAGCGGCAAGGCCAGCGACAGCCCCTATGCGGTCTTCATCTCCGACGGTTCCTTCACGCAACCGGGTCTTCCCGTCGGGCCGAAGCAGCCGGCCGTCTGCCTGTCGCGGCGCGAGATGTCGGCCTATCTCGACTGGCTGAGCGGCAAGACCGGCCGTTCCTATCGTTTCGCGACCGAGGCGGAATGGGAATATGCCTATCGCGCCGGCACCGACACCATCGCCTTCTGGGGCGACGATTTCCGCAAGACCTGCGACTTCGCCAATTTCGGCGACCGCAAATCGGGCTATCAGGCCGGAATGGCGGCCACCTGTTCGGAAAAGATCCATCCGCTCTGGACCGCCGAAGTGGGAAGCTACAAGCCGAACCCATGGGGCCTCTACGACATGGCCGGCAATGTGCAGGAAATGGTCGCGGACTGCCTGCACGACAATTATGCCGGCGCGCCGACCGATGGGTCGCCCTGGGCGGAGCAGGACTGCCTGCTCTTCGTGGCGCGCGGCGGGGACTATGAGCTGACCCACTATTCCATGCGCGCTTCCGAGAGGCTCTTCATGGGCTATGTGGAAGGATCGGGCGGCGACGATCCGATCTGGGGCAAGGATGCCGCCTGGGATTCGCGTTCCAACATTGTCGGCTTCCGCGTCGCGGTCTCGCTGGACGATCGGGCCTGGGACGCCCACTGACGCTCAGTTCAGCAGCGGCCGATGCGATCAGTTGTGGTCTTCAGGCAGTGGCGGCAGCGGCAGGACCCCGATGCCGTCCTCCAGCAGATTCTTGACCTCCTCGAGGCTGGCCTCGCCATGGATGCCGCGTTCCTCGGTCTCGCCGAAATGGATCTTGCGCGCCTCCTCGGCAAACCTGTCGCCGACATAGTCCGAATTTTCGCGCAGCTTCTCCGCCATGGCGCGGAACTGGGCCATCGCCTCGCGGCGCTGCTCGCCGAGCGCCATGGCGACCTTCTCCTTCGTCCGCGCGGTGGAAACGTTCGGCGCCATCAGCGTCTTTTCCACCTTGCCGGAGCCGCAATGCGGGCAGGTCACGAGGCCGCGCCTGCGCTGCTTCTCATAGTCCTCGCCGCTGCGGAACCAGCCGTCGAAATCGTGTTTCCTGTCGCAGGAAAGGGAATAGCGGATCATATCACCCCGCTTTGCGCCTGCGCGCCGGCGAGCGTCACCTCGAAGTCCCGCGCATTTCTGAGATTGGGGATTTTCGCGCGCGCTGCCGCCACCTGCGCCAGATCGATATCGGCGAGCACGACGCCCGGCGAATCGTGATCCGCCTCGGCGACGATCCTGCCCCAGGGATCGACGATCATCGCATGGCCGAACGTCTCGCGGCCGTCCTCATGCGTTCCGCCCTGTGCGGCGGCAATGACGAAGGCGCCGTTCTCGATCGCGCGGGCGCGCAGCAGAGCATGCCAGTGCGCCTCGCCGGTCTGGCGGGTAAAAGCGGCCGGAACGGTCAATATCTCGGCGCCGGCCATCGCCTCGGCGCGAAACAGCTGCGGAAACCGCAGGTCGTAACAGACCGCAAGCCCCATCCGCCCGAAAGGCAGCTCCGCCACCACAGCCTCGCGTCCCGGCTCATAGGTGGCGGATTCCCGCCAGCTCTCGCCATTGTCGAGATCGACATCGAACATGTGGATCTTGTCATAGGTCGCGGCAAGCCGCCCCTGCGGCGAGAACAGGAAGGCGCGGTTGGCCACCTTGCCGTCCGGCAGCGCGATGGCCGTCGATCCGATGTGGAGATGGATGGAGAGTTCCGCCGCAAGCTCGGCGGCGCGCTGCGAAACGGGGTCGCGCTCCTGCGGCTGGATCATCGCCCGCAGCGACGCCTTGTCGCGCACCAGCGCGCCGGTCATTTCCGGCGTCTGTATGTAGGTCGCGCCCGCACCGGCCGCCTCCCGCACCAGCGCCTCGACATCGGCCAGGTTGCGCCCGATCTCGGTGCCGGAGCGCATCTGGATGGCTGCGACCCTGAGCGTGCTCATGCCGCGCCCTTTCGCGCCACATCGGCCAGCAGCGGGTCGAGCCCGCCTTGCGCCTCCAGCGCATGAAGATCGTCCGAGCCGCCAATATGGCGATCGCCGATGAAGATCTGCGGAAAGGTCGAGCGGCCGGAACGCTGCATCATCTCGGCGCGCAGTTCCTGGGAGAAACTGGCATCATGCTCGGTATAGGCCACGCCCTTCCGGTCGAGCAGGCGCTTGGCCGCCGCGCAATAGCCGCACATCATGCGTGTGTAGATCGTGACCTCGGTCATGGCCCACCCAATTGATAGAAACTGTCATATAGGGTCTTGTTCGTCCTGCCGGAAGTCCCCGGGAAGCGCGCGCGCAAAGGCAAGCACGTCGACCTGCGCCACCCCGCCGCGCAGCAGCGCCTTCGTCACGGCCGCCACGGTCGCGCCGGTGGTGATGACATCGTCCACCAGCACGACATTGCGCCCACGCAGCAAGGCTGCGCCTTTTTCCGTCACCGAAAAGGCTCCGCGCACATTCTCGGCCCGTTCGCGCGCCTTGAGCCCGACCTGCTGCTTCGTGCCGCGTATGCGGGTGACGAGATCGCCGTGGAAGGCCACGCCGCAGCGGACAGAGAGCGCGCGGGCCAGTTCCGCCGACTGGTTGAACCGCCGCAGGAAGAAACGTCGCCGGTGCAGCGGCACCGGCACGATCAGATCGGCATCTGCGAGAAGTTCCGCGCCGGCGCGCGCCATCCACACCGCCATCCAAGGCGCGAGATCGGTCCGGTCGCGATATTTCAGGCCCTGCACCAGCCGGCGCGCCACGCCGCGATAGGAAAGCGCCGCGCGTGCCCGCGCATAGGGCGGCGGATCGGCGATCGCAGCAGGCGAAACCGCGCCCTCGCCCATTTCATGGGTGAAGGGAATGCCCAGCACCGCGCACCATGGACGTTCGAGGAAAGCGGCCTCGCGCCAGCAGGCCGGACACAGCGATCCGGGCACGGCGGCGTGGCTGGCGCAGGCAAGGCAGGTCGGCGGAAACAGGATACGGGCCGGCCACGCAGCCAGCGCGCCAAGCTTTGCCTTGAATTCGACCGCGCGATCCGCCACCTCTCACCCTCCGGCTGGCACGATATCGTGCCATAATCCGCCGGCAAGATGCATGACCGGTAACGCATATGGAAAACCTCTTCGATCTGGCACTGGCGGCGCGGCGCAGGCAGCGCGCCGCCGTCGAGGCTGCGCCCGATGCCGATTTCCTCCTTCGCCGCAATGCGGAGGATCTGGCAGACCGCCTCGGCGCCGTGGAACGCCGCTTCGGACAGGCCGCCGCCATCATGGGAGCTGCCGAACATGCCCGCGCCGCCCTGCTCGGCAGCGGAAAGGCCGGCGAGGTGATGCTTGTCGCCACCAACACCACGGAAGCGCTGGAACTGGAGCCGGCAAGCCTCGACCTCGCCGTTTCCCTCAACGCGCTCGATACCGCCAATGACGTGCCGGGCCTGCTAGTTCAGATGCGGCGCGCCTTGCGGCCCGACGGGCTGCTTCTGGCGGCCTTCGCGGGAAACGGCACGCTCGCCGAACTGCGCGAATGCCTGCTTCAGGCTGAAACCGAACTCTCCGGCGGCGCCAGCCCGCGCATCCATCCCTTTGCCGATGTGCGCGAGGCAGGCGCCCTGCTCCAGCGCGCCGGCTTCGCGCTGCCGGTCGCCGATATCGAACAGGCGGTGGTGCGCTATGACGACATGTTCGCCCTGATGCGCGACCTGCGCGCCATGGGCGCGACCAATGTGCTGGCGCAGCGCTCGCGGCGTCCGGCAAGCCGCGCGCTCTTCCTGCGCGCGGCCGAAATCTATGCGGAACGCTTTGCCGATCCCGACGGCCGCATCCGGGCAACCTTCACCACCATATGGCTGTCGGGCTGGGTACCGCATGCCTCGCAGCAGCAGCCGGCGCGACGCGGCAGCGCCACCGCATCGCTGGCCGATGCACTGAAATCAGAAGATTAGGGTCGTCAAAGCCCAGTAGGATGCCGGTTCACTGCCAGCTCTGGTTGAGCTCGCTCGTCGGACTGGCGAAGAGTTCCTTGATCTGGTCGGCAGTCAGGCTGATCGTGCTGATGATCGCCATCGACAGGATGCCGATGATCAGCCCGTATTCGATCATCGTTACACCGCGCTGGTCTTTCCAGAATCGCATCAACATGCGTCAGCCCTTAATTGCGGACGCCGCGACACTAGGTGACGGAAGTTAACGAAGATTAAGGGCCACGCCCCGCCGTACCGCTTTCACGCGATTTCCACCACTTGCCCCGTTCAGCAATCGCCCGAGCGGCCGCCATTCGAGCGGATGATGCATACCGCGTTCGGCGAGGACTGCAGCACGCTGCGGCGGATCGTATAGCTGTTGGTCGACGGTGCGATGGAGCCCGTGCTCATCCGGTCGAGCCCGGCCCCGCCGGAAGCAATCAGCGCATTCACGCGGCGCTCGGCCATCGGGGCAAGCGTCACCGCCAGAACCGCTGCAACGGCGCCGAACAGGAGCGCCGTCCGCACCGGACGCGACATCATCAGGCGCGTGCCCGTTTCGCCTTCTTCCCGCTCGCGCCCGTCGATCGCCATAGCCGCCTCCGTCCCCACCTGGACCGTGGCCATACTATCCGCGCCAGCATTGAAGGTTCCGTTAACGTTAACGGCTTCAGAGTAGGTCGATGAGATGGGCGATCAGCGGCAGGTCCGCCTCGGGCATCGGATAGTCGTGCAGCTTTGCCGGGCGCACCCATTTCAGCACCTGCCCCTCCTGCGGCACTGGAATGCCCCAGAACCGGCGGCACACGAAAAGCGGCATCAGCAGGTGGAAATTTTCATAGCTGTGGCTGGCGAAGGTCAGCGGCGCAAGGCAGGCGACCTTCGTCTCGATGCCAAGCTCCTCGTGCAATTCGCGCACGACCGCTTCCTCCGGGGTCTCGCCGGGCTCGATCTTGCCGCCGGGAAACTCCCACAGCCCCGCCAGTTCCTTGCCCTCCGGCCGCTGCGCGATGAGCACCCGCCCGTCCGCATCGACCAGCGCGCAGGCGACGACCAGCAGAAGCTTGCGCCCCGCCTCGCTCATGGCCGTCCGGCAGGCTTGCGGTAGTGGTAGCGATAGGCTTCGGTGAAGCCGAGCGATTTGTAGAGCTTGATCGCCACCTCATTGGCGGCTTCGACCTGCAGCCACGCCACCTTGGCGCCCCGCATACGCGCCCATTTGAGCGCCGAGAGCACGATGCGGCGGCCATTGCCCTTGCCGCGCGCGACCGCCGAGGTCGCCACCTCGAACAATCCGGCAAGGTCGCCGTCATGCACGCATATGCATGTGGCCACCGGAACGTCTTCGGGCTCCAGCGCGAAAAGCCCCGCCTCGGGCCGGATCGCCGCGATGATGTCGGCAAGCCCGTCGCGCCGCCCGTTGGACGCGTCATGCACCTGCGCCACGGATTTGACGAAGCGACCGACATCCTTGAGCGGTATATGGTCGATGGCGCCGGCCATCGACGCATCGGTCAGCGGCATCATCATCACCAGCGATTCCGAATAGGAATCCCATCCGTCGCTGTCGAGATGCGAGGCCAGCGCCTTGCCGGCCAGCGGCGACATGCGGAACACCAGTTGCCGTCCCGATTGCGCGAAATGGGCGTCCGCGCGGGCAATCCGCTCCGGCAGGTCGCGCGAATCGCCCGGATCGAGCGGGTTGACCGAATTGAGGCGCTTGGCCGAGTGGCCCTCGGTGATGCGGATCACCCAGGTTCCGTCATAATGGACGGAGGTGGCCGGCCATGCGCGGAACCCGGCGGCCTCGAAGCGGCGCACCACGCCCAGCGGAGATGTGTTGAGGATATCGCTCATCGCACCGCGTCACATGCGGCGCCGTGCGCGCTGCGCGAGCGCCAGCCGAAACGGAAACGTGCGATGTGGAACACCTGAGCCCTAGCTGCGATAGTCGCCATTGATGGCGACATATTCCTTGGTGAGGTCACATGTCCAGACGGAAGCGGCGCCACGCCCGAGACCAAGATCGACATCGATGACGATTTCGTCGCTTTTCATATAGGTCGACACCGCTTCCTCCGAATAATCCGGATCGCGTTCGCCCTCATGCGCAACGCGGATGCCGCCGAAGGAAATCGACAGCAGGTCGCGGTCGGCCGGCTCGCCCGCCTTGCCGACTGCCATCACCACGCGGCCCCAATTCGCATCCTCGCCGGCGACGGCGGTCTTGACCAGCGGCGAATTGGCGATCGACAGCGCAACCCGCTTGGCCGACTTCGACGACTTCGCGCCGCTCACGCGCACTTCGATCTGCTTGCGCGCGCCCTCGCCGTCGCGCACGACCTGCAAGGCGAGGTTCTTCAGCATCTTGTTCAGCGCACGGCGGAAACCCGCGAGCCGGGCATCGTCTGCCGTCTCGATCAGCGGCGCGCCGCGCCGCGCCGCTGCACCCGTGGCGAAAAGGAGCAGCGTGTCGGAGGTCGAGGTGTCGCTGTCCACCGTCACCGAATTGAAGCTCTTGCCGACACCTGCCGACAGCATGGCCTGTAGCGCCGGCGCCGCGATCGGCGCATCCGTCGCCACGAAGGACAGCATCGTCGCCATGTCCGGCGCGATCATGCCGGCGCCCTTGGCGATGCCGTTGAGGGTCACCTCCACCTCGCCGATCTTCGCCTTGGCGGTGGCATATTTCGGATAGGTGTCGGTGGTCATGATGGCCTTGCCGGCCTCGGACCATTGCGCCGGCCATGCCTGCCTGACGAGATCGTCCAGCAGATGGGTGAAACGCGAAGGATCGAGCGGCTCGCCTATCACGCCCGTGGACGCAAGGAACACCTCGTCCTCACGGCAGCCGGCCGCGGCGGCGGCGGCCTTCGCCGTCATCGCCGTCGTCTCGCGGCCCTTTTTGCCGGTGAAGGCATTGGCATTGCCGGAATTGACCACCAGCACGCGGGCCCGCCCGCCGGGCAGGTTCTCGCGGCAGAAATCGACTGGCGCCGAAGGACATTTCGACCGGGTGAATACGCCGGCGACCGACGTGCCCTCGTCGAACACCATGACGAGCAGGTCGGTGCGTCCCTTATATTTGATGCCGGCCTGGGTCGTGGCGATCCGCACCCCCTCCACCGGCGGCATTTTTGGAAACGTCTTTGGTGCGAGGGGGGAAACGGCGGTCGACATGATATGCGGGCCCGGTTAGCGTGATTATTCCTTGGGTGCTTCGCCGGCAGGGGCATCGCCCTCAGTCGCCGCATCGGCGGCCGCCTCGGCGTCGAGCACCTTCTTCAGCTCGGGATCGGCAACGTCCACCGTGGCGGCCTTGCGCATCTCGGTCACCTTGGCGAGGTAGTTCTCGCGCAGCATGATGGAGCGGATCTGCTGCGAGACCTGCTCGAATGCCGGCGGCTGCTGCACGCGCTTGTCGGTGACCTTGATCACATGCCAGCCGAACTGCGACTTGACCGGCTCCTTGGTATAGGCGCCGACATCGAGCGCGAAAGCCGCCTGCTCGAATTCCGGCACCATGCGGCCGGGGCCGAAATAGCCCAGGTCGCCGCCATTCTGCGCTGCGCCGTCGCTCGACTTCTCCTTGGCCAACTCGGCGAAATCCTTGCCGGCATCCAGCTCCGCGATGATGGCCTTCGCCTCTTCCTCGGACGCCACCAATATATGGGCGGCCTTGACCTCGTTGGTCGGCGGCGTGTTGGCGATCTCCTGGTCGTAGCGCGCGCGTACCTGCTCGTCGGTGATGGCGCCGGCGATCTGTTCCTCCACGAAGGCGCTGTGCAGCGCGCGCTCGCGCAGGAAAGCCATGCGGCGCTTGAATTCGTCGCTGTCGGCAATGCCGGCCTTTGCCGATTCGGCAGCGGCCAGCTTGATCTCGATCAGCGCCGACAGCGCGGCGGCGCGGCGCTGCTCCGGCGAAAGCTGCTGGAACTGCTGGTCAAGATCGCTCATGGCAAGCGCCAGGTCGGCCTCGGTAATCTCCGTACCGTTGACCGTGGCGACCACCTTGGCGGGATCGACAGGGGCCGGCTGGGCGGCTTCGGCCTGCGGCTGCGCCGGTGCATCGCCGGTCTGGGCGAAGGCTGGAAGTGCGGCTGCGGAAGCCAGAAGCAGCGCTGCACCCATGCGGGTGCGAATGGATCGGCGGAACGAGGCGGTCATGGAGAGTCTCCGTATTGGGTCTGGAGGTGTCCAGATCAGCGGAAATGTGGCGGTTTTTTGCGCCGGGGAGGCGATTGCGGCGGCGTTGACATCAGTTGTGCCCCCTCTTATCTGTCCTTCGTCTTTGCGTCCATCATGCTTTTTCGGGCGCGTATTCGAGAGCCGCGCTGCGTCCTTGTACCCGACCTGGGGGTTCCGTCAGCCCGGTATTGTTTAGGAATTGAAAGGGCCGTTCATGGTCAGTTTTGGCGCATTCGCGCGGAAGATTTTCGGCTCTTCCAATGACAGGCGTGTCCGCGGCATCCGCCCCCGCGTCGAAGCCATCAACGCGCTGGAAGCGGAGATGAAGTCGCTCAGCGACGAGGCGCTGCGGGCGCGAACCGACCAGTTCCGCGCTGAACTCGCCGCCGGCAAGTCGGTGGACGACCTGCTGGTCCCCGCCTTCGCCACCGTCCGCGAGGCCTCGCGCCGCGTGCTCGGCATGCGTCCCTTCGACGTCCAGCTCATCGGCGGCATCATCCTCAACGAGGGATCGATCGCCGAAATGCGCACCGGCGAGGGCAAGACGCTGGTCGCCACCGCGCCGGTCTATCTCAATGCGCTCACCGGCAATGGCGTCCACGTCGTCACGGTCAACGACTACCTCGCCAGCCGCGACGCCGAATGGATGGGCCGCATCTACAAGTTCCTCGGCCTCACCATCGGCATCATCGTCCACGGCATGGACGACGAGCAGCGCCGCGAAGCCTATGCCTGCGACATCACCTACGGCACCAATAACGAGCTCGGCTTCGACTATCTGCGCGACAACATGAAATATGAGCGCGCCCAGATGGTCCAGCGCGGTCACAATTACGCGATTGTCGACGAGGTGGACTCCATCCTGATCGACGAGGCGCGCACGCCGCTGATCATCTCCGGCCCGCTCGAGGACCGTTCCGAGCTCTATACGGCGATCGACACCTTCATCCCGCAGCTCGAACCGGCCGACTACGAGGTGGACGAGAAGCAGCGCACCGCCATCTTCACCGAGGAAGGCACGGAGAAGATGGAGAACCTGCTGCGCGCCGGCGGCCATCTGCGCGGCGAGTCGCTCTACGACATCGAGAATGTCGCCATCGTCCATCACGTCAACAATGCGCTCAAGGCGCATCGTCTGTTCCAGAAGGACAAGGACTACATCGTCGCCAACAATGAAATCGTCATCATCGACGAGTTCACCGGTCGCATGATGCCTGGACGCCGCTTCTCCGAGGGCCTGCACCAGGCGCTGGAGGCGAAGGAACACGTCCAGATCCAGCCCGAGAACCAGACGCTCGCCTCGATCACCTTCCAGAACTATTTCCGCATGTACAAGAAGCTGGCCGGCATGACCGGCACGGCTTCGACGGAAGCGGAGGAGTTCGGCAACATCTACGGCCTCGACGTGTCCGAGATTCCGACCAACCTGCCGGTCCAGCGCATCGACGAGGATGACGAGGTCTACCGCACGGTCGAGGAGAAATATCAGGCGATCGTGCAGGAGATCCGCGACACCCACGCCAAGGGCCAGCCGGTCCTGGTCGGCACCACGTCGATCGAGAAGTCGGAATTCCTCGCCGAACGCCTGCGCAAGGAAGGCGTCAAGGGCTTCCAGGTGCTGAATGCGCGCCACCACGAGCAGGAAGCGCAGATCGTTTCGCAGGCCGGCGTGCCGGGCGCGATCACCATCGCCACCAACATGGCCGGCCGCGGCACCGACATCCAGCTCGGCGGCAATGCCGACATGCGCATCGAGCAGGAGCTCGGCGACATGCCGGCCGGCCCCGAGCGCGACGAGAAGGAAGCGGCGATCCGCGCCGACATCGCCCAGCTCAAGGAAAAGGCGCTCGCCGCCGGCGGCCTCTATGTGCTCGCCACGGAACGCCACGAAAGCCGCCGCATCGACAACCAGCTGCGCGGCCGCTCCGGCCGCCAGGGCGACCCCGGCCGGTCGAAATTCTACCTGTCACTTCAGGACGATCTGATGCGCATCTTCGGGTCCGAGCGCATGGACGGCATGCTCCAGAAGCTCGGCCTCAAAGAAGGCGAGGCGATCATCCATCCCTGGATCAACAAGGCGCTGGAAAAGGCGCAGAAGAAAGTCGAGGCGCGCAACTTCGACATCCGCAAGAACCTGCTCAAATATGACGACGTGATGAACGACCAGCGCAAGGTGGTCTTCGAGCAGCGCATCGAACTGATGGAAGGCGAAAGCCTGAGCGAGGAGGTGGCGGAGATGCGCCACGAGGTCATCGACGACCTCGTTTCCAAACACCTGCCGGAAACCGCCTATGCGGAACAGTGGGACGCGGACGGCCTGAAGACGGGCGTGCGCGAATATCTCAACCTCGACCTGCCGATCGAGGAATGGGCACGCGAGGAGGGTATCGACGAGCAGGATATCCATGCGCGCATCACCGAAGCGGCCGACAAGGCGGCAGCTGACCGCGCCGAGCGCTTCGGTCCTGAAATCATGACCTATGTGGAGAAGTCGATCCTGCTGCAGACGCTCGACCATCTCTGGCGCGAGCATCTGGTCAATCTCGACCATCTGCGTTCGGTCATCGGCTTCCGCGGCTATGCGCAGCGCGACCCGCTCAACGAATATAAGAGCGAGGCATTCGAGCTCTTCCAGGCCATGCTGGGCAATCTGCGCCAGGTGGTGACCACGCAGATGATGCGCGTCGAACTGGTGCGCCAGGCCGCCGACGCCCCACCCCCGCAGGCGCCCACCGGCGAGGGACATCATATCGACGCCTCGACCGGCGAGGACGATTTCGGCGAAGGCAGCGACACGATGACGTTGACCCGCGCCGACAGCCGCACCGTGACGGCCGAGGACCGCAACCCCACCGATCCCTCGACATGGGGACGCGTCGGCCGCAACGAGGCCTGCCCTTGCGGCTCCGGCAAGAAGTACAAGCACTGCCACGGCACATTTGCCTGACAAGTGCGGCACCGATGAAGAAACGGCCCCGCAAGGGGCCGTTTTCATTCGTACAACATGTCGTGATGAGACGCCGGAAGGGTCATTCCCACGCATTGACCGGCCTCGCCGAACCGAATCTTAACTGGACATGACCTATCAGCGGTGTCCACGAGGGATCGGAGAACCGGCGTGCGATTTTCGGCGGCAATCTTGGGCGAACAGGCGTCCGGCGATGCGACAGGCCGTCCTCGCGCGCAAGGCACGGCCTGATGGCGGCCGTTCCCATCATTCTCGAAACGAGCGGCAGCCCGTCGGGAAGCATCATCGACAATCTCGCCGGCCTGCGGCCCGCATCCTTCGGCGCCACCCAGCATGAATCGCTTGCTGGACGGCAGCCGGTACGCCACCTCGCCATCTATCCCGCCTCGGCCGGCTTCGACCTGGTGGAGGAACTCGAATATCTCTGCGCGCGCTCGATCGAGCCCAATATCTTCTTCAATCCCCGCTTCCTCGCACCCGCAATGCCACGGCTGGAGGACAGGGAGATTCGCCTCGCGGTGATCCGCGATGGCGACGAGGCGCGGTCGCGCCTGCGCCTGCTCGTGCCCTATTCCATCGAGCGCCCGTCGGTCCCGCTGGCCGTGGATGTCCTGCGCACCTGGTCGAGCCCCTTCGGCCCGCTGGGAACGCCGCTCGTCGACCGCGACGATCCCGAGGGCGTGATCGCGGATTTCTTCGCCATGCTCGGCCGGCCGCATCTGCGCCTGCCGCGCGTCTTCGTCATACCGGAGATGCGCATGGACGGCCCCTTCGCCGCCATGCTCCAATCCCTCGCCGGCAGCAGGAACCTGCCGCTGGTCGCGACCAACATGTCGGAGCGGCCCTATCTCCAGAGCCCGCTCGAAGCCGACGACTACCTGCGCAACGCGCTGCGCCCGCACCATCTGCGCGAGTTCCGGCGCCTGCGCCGGCGGCTGGCGGGATCGGAAAAGGACGCGCTGACGCATAATATCGCGCGGACCTCCGAAGATGTGCGTCTCGCGCTCGAAACCTTCCTCGCGCTCGAAATGAGCGGCTGGAAGGGACGCAAGCGCACCGCCATGGCCGTGGACCGCTACTGGGCGGCCTTCGCCCGCGAAGCCGTCTACCGGCTGGCCGAGCGCGACCTGTGCCGCATCCACACGCTCGTCCTCAACGGCAGGACGATCGCGGCCATCGTCGTCTTCATCGAAAACGGCATCGCCTATACGTGGAAGACGGCCTATGACGAGGCCTTCGCCCAGTTCTCCCCCGGCACGCTGCTGATGCTGGACGTGACCCGCAGCCATCTGGAAGACCCCAACATAATCGCCACCGATTCCTGCGCCGCGCCGGATCACCCGGTCATGGGGCGCATCTGGACCGAGAAGCGGCCCACCGGCACTTTCGTCATCGGCCTGTCGCCGGACGCGGACCGGGTCACCCGGCAGGCGGCCGCGCAATTGCACCTCTATCGCGAGACGCGCAATCTCGCCCGCGCGCTCCGCGAACGCATTCGCGGCATGGTCAGGCGCAGATAGGCGCCGTCAGCCGCGCTGCCGTGCCTCCGTCGCGCCCTCGATCCACAAATGCACCTTTTCCAGAAGGGCACGGGGGCTGATCGGTTTGGGCAGATAGTCGTCCATGCCGGATTCCAGGCAACGTTCCCTGTCGCCCTGGAGCGCATGTGCGGTCACTCCGACGATCGGCACATGGCCGCCATTGCCGGCCTGGCTCTCTGCCAGCCGGATCGCCTGCGTCGCCTCGATCCCGCTCATCTCCGGCATCGAAATATCCATCAGGATCATGCGCGGCCGCATGTCCCGGCAGGCCTCGACCGCCAGCCTTCCGTTCGGAACGACTTCGAATGTCAGGTTGGTTTCGCTAAGAATCTGGGTGAAGACGAGCTGGTTTACCTCATTGTCCTCGGCAACCAGCACATCGACCCGATGCGATCTCTGGCCGGGCGAAAACCGTATCGGCCGGACGGTGCGCTCCCCGCTTTGCAGGAGCTCGACCGCATCCGCCATATGGTCCGACGTCGGCAGCCCGCCGCGGCGCTTCTGGATGATCCGGACCAGCACTTCGAGCAGTTGCGCCGACCTGACCGGCTTCAGGAGCTGCGCGTCGATCGCGAGGTCGCGCGCCTGCATCGCCGCCAGTGACTGGTCCACCGATGTCAGCATGACGATCGGCACGTCCGCCATTGCCGGGGTCGCGCGGATCAGCTGCGCCACCTGCGCCCCCGACATGCCCGGCATCTGGTAGTCGAGCAGGATGCAATCCACAGTGACGCCGAGCCTCTGCGCAGCGTCGAGCACGCTAAGACCCTCCGCTCCGCTTTCGGCCGCGCAGGCGTCGAACTTCCACGCCGCCATCTGCTCGGTGAGGATGGCGCGGTTCACCGGATTGTCGTCGATGATGAGAACCCGCGCGCCGGTCACGTCGACGGCGGGAACCGCCAGGCTCTCCGAACCGGACGCCGTCGGCAGCCCGACCTCGAACCAGAAGCTGGAGCCCTGCCCTTCCTCGCTCTCCACCCCGATCGTGCCGTCCATCAGCTCCACGAGGCGCGAGGTGATGGCCAGACCGAGCCCGGTTCCCTCATAGCGACGCGTCGATGAGCCGTCGACCTGGCTGAATTTCTCGAAGATCAGCCCCAGCTTGTCGCGCGGAATGCCGATGCCTGTATCCTGCACGCTCACCTTCAGCCGCGTTTCGCCCTCCACGGGTTCGCCGCTCACATCGACCAGCACGTGCCCGGACTCGGTGAACTTCACCGCATTGCCCATCAGGTTCGTGACGATCTGCCGGATGCGGCCGACATCGCCGACATAGCGTTCGGGCAGGGCCGGATCCATGCGCACGATCAGCTCGAGATCCTTCTCCTTGGCCCGCGAGGATATCAGCGTCGCCACATCCTCGATCGCTTCGCGCAGGTTGAACGACGCCGAAGCGAGAACGAGCTGTCCCGCGTCGATCTTGGAGAAGTCGAGAATGTCGTTGATGATCGTCAGCAGCGCATTGCCCGACTTGACGATGATATCGGTGAAGGTCCGCTGCTTGACGTCGAGATCCGTCTTGGCCAGCAGCTCCGCCATGCCGAGCACGCCATTCATCGGCGTGCGTATCTCATGGCTCATATTGGCGAGGAATTCGGACTTGGCGCGGTCGGCCAGCACCGCCTTCTGCCGGGCTTCCACCAGCGCGGCTTCGCGCTCCTTCAGGTCGGTAATATCGACGCGGATGCCGATGAAGAATCCGTCAGGCGTACGCTCGTCATAGACCTTGAGCCAGCGCCCGTCGCCCGCGCGCCGCTCATAGACCGAATGCGGAATGTCGTGGCGGGCGATATAGCCATCGATCCAGCGTTCCCTGTCCGTGTCGTAGAGCCTGTCGAGTTCGGCATCGCCGCTCATGCGAAAATAGCCGGCGGCATGGCCGGCAGTCACCACCTCGCGCATCGGGAGGCCGGGCACCATCTGCTTTTCGATGATCGGCATGGCCGCCCGCGCGGGGCGGTTGGCGAAAACGAAGCGGTTGTCCTGATCGTAGATGACCACCGATGCGGGCAGCGATTCCAGCACCACTTCGAGCTGCCGCCGCGCATCCCCGGCTTCGATCTCGCGACGCTTCATGTCCGTCACGTCGAAAATCGTCGCGGCCAGATAATGTCGGCCGCTATCGGTCTCGACGCGGTGCTTGCGGACCAGCCGCGTGCCGGCCCCGCCTTCGCGGTCGTAGGGGACTTCGGCGGCGAAGGGCTGTGCCGATGCCAGAACCTCCGCTTCGGTCCGCTCGAACCTGTCCCGCTCGAAGGCCGGCAGGACATCGACATCGCGCCGCCCGACAATATCCGGGGGCGTCTTGCCGAACAGATCGGCGAATGCCTGATTGGCGAAGACGTAGCGAAGCTGATCGTCCTTGACGAATACCGGATAGGGAACGCCGTTGAGCACCGCTTCCGCGAGCTTGTTCTGTTCGCTCAACCGCGAAATCTCCGCCTCGCGCCGCTTCAGCTCGGTCACATCCGCATAGCAGACCAGCCGCCGTCCGTCCGAAAGCGCCGTCACGGAATAGACCAGTGCCGTACCGTCATCGCGGCTGACCTCGCGCGGCGGGGCGTTTCCGGTTGCCAGTTCGGTCAGGCGGGTATCGACATAGGCTTCCCAGTCTTCGTCGACGATCCGATAGACCCCGCGCTGCCGGTTCAGCTCCATCATCTTGCGGAAGCTGTCGCCGACGCGCACCTCCTCCGGCGTCTGCCCCCACAGCAGGTAGAAGCCGGGCGTGACCATCTCGATGCGCAGATCGGCATCGAGAACGAGAAGGGCGACTTCCGGAGCATTGATCTCGTCATGCAGCACCGGCTGGCGAAGAGATGGA
>DATMGE010000010.1:0-35427 GCA_035555795.1 Rhizobiaceae bacterium
AGCGAGGAACATGCCGTCCGCGTCCAGCGCCAGTTCGGAAATGGCATAGCCGTCGCGGGCGTGGTGGTCGCCGAGAAAGGCCTCGCCGCGATCGCTCACCCATTTCACCGGCCGCTCGACCTTCTTCGACGCCCATAGCGCCAGGACCGGCTCGGGATGCGGCATGCCCTTGAGGCCGAAGCCGCCGCCGACATCGTGCGAGATCACCTGGAGCCGGCTCGGCGGGATGCCGAGCACGCCGGCAAATTCGGCCCGCGTCTGGTGCGGACCCTGCACGCCGGCGCGCAGCTGGTAACGCCCCGTCCGGCGATCCCAGGTCGCCAGCGCGCTGCGCGGCTCCATCGCCACGGTGGTGATGCGCGAAATGCGCTGCTCGACGCGGGCGACGTGATGCGCCTTCGCAAAGGCGGCGTCGGTCGCGTCCTTGTCGCCGAGATTGGCGAGCACGCAGAGATTGCCGGGCACCATGTCCCACACCTGTGGCGCGCCCTCTTCAAGTGCGGCGCGCGCATCAGTCACCGCCGGCAGCGGATCATAGTCGATCTCGACCAGTTCGGACGCGTCGGTGGCGAGTTCGCGCGTTTCGGCCACGACGATGGCGACCGGCTCGCCGACGAAATGCACGATATCGTCGGGCAGCATGCGATAGGGCGGGACGAGGTTCGGCTTGCCGTCCGGTCCGGTCGAGGTGACCCACGGCTTGAAGGTGCCGAGCTTGTCGGCGGCCACATCCGCGCCGGTCAGCACGGCGAGCACACCCTCCGTCTCCAGCGCGGCGGAAGCGTCGATCGCGTTGATGCGCGCATGGGCATGCGGCGAGCGGATGACGAACATCCAGGTCTGGCGCGGGGCCTCGAAATCGGACGTATATTGTCCCCGGCCGGTCGTCAGCCTGTCATCCTCATAGCGTGCGACCGACTGGCCTACTCCCAATTCACGCATTTGCGCCTCCGCATCCGCTGCTCGCAATTGAGCTTAGGTAATTAACATATTAAACTTAGCTCGCAAGAATTGCGAAGTGGACAGGGAGGTATCGGTTTTGGGGCTGCCAGACAACAGGGTGACCGCGCAGCTTGCGCGACATGTAGCACATTTTCCCGCCGAATCGGTGCCTGCGGACGTCATTGAATGCACCAAGCGCAGCCTGCTCGACGCGCTCGGCGTGACGCTGGCGGCGAGCCGTCTGGGCGATGCGGCTGCACCCTTCGTGGCCATGGCGCGCGAGGCGCGAGGGGCTGGCCCCGTGCCGGTGGTGGGCATGGGCTTTTCCGCGCCGGCATCGCTGGCCGCGCTCGCCAATGGCGCGCTGGCCCATGCGCTCGATTTCGAGGACACGCATGATGCGGCCATTGTGCATCCCTATGCAGCGACCATTCCCGCCGCGCTCTCGGCGCTGGCCGGGCGCGAGGCGTCGGGGCTGGAATTCCTCGCTTCCATCGCCCACGGTGCCAATCTCGTCTGCCGCGTGTCGCTCGCCATGCAGCACAATCCCGAACCCGACGGCTGGTTCCTCAACCCGATGCTCAATGCCTATGGCGCGGCGGCGGCGGCCGCACGGCTGATGGGCGCCACGCCCGAGGCTATGGAGAGCGCCTTCTCGCTTACTTTCGCGCAGGCCACCTGCTCGACCAATGTGAAATATACGCCAGGATCGGTATTCCGCGCCGTGCGCGACGGCTTCAATGCGCAGGGCGGCTATGTCGCCGCCGCGCTCGCCTCGGCCGGCACGGTCGGGTTCAACGGCACGTTCGACCCGCCGCACGGCTTCTACGAGCTCTATTCGAAGGGGCTGGTGGATCTCGACCAGCTCGCCGGCGAGCTGGACACGCGCTGGGAGAACCGCGCCATCTCCTACAAGCCCTGGCCGAGCTGCCGCGGCACCCATGCCTTCGTGGAGGCGGCGCTGGACATCCTTTCGCGGCCCGGCTTCTCCATGGACCGCGTCGAGGAGGTGACGGTGCGTGTCAGCCCCTTCTACGCCACGCTCTGCCATCCGAAGGAGGAGAAGTGCGCGCCAAAGACCGCGCCGGAAGCCAAGTTCTCCATCCCCTTCGTGCTGGCGACGGCGCTGCTGCGCAATCAGGTCTCGCTCGACGATTTCGACGACGCCGCGCTTGCCCGCGAGGACGTGCCGGCGCTTGCCCGCCGCATCAAGGTCGCTGTGGATGAGAGCATCGGCCTGCGCGACGCCATGGGCGGCGGCGTGTCGATCCGCACCGGCGACGGCGCGGTGTGGCGCCATGACGTCACCGAGCCGCGCGGCAGCACCGCCAATCCGATGAGCGACGCCGAATTCGAGGCGAAGTTCCTCGCCTGCGCCGAGCGCGCGCTGGTGCCACCATCGGGCGCGGCGCGGCTGGCGGAGCTGGTGATGGGACTGGACAGGGCGAAAAGTGCGTCCGTTCTGCTGGACGCGTTAAGATAAGGGAGCCATATAGTTTCGTAACAAACGGCTTCGACTTTCCTGCTATTGGATTGCCTACGCTGTTGTGACATATAAGAGGTTGTTTTTGCAGTGCAGCGGCCGCGTTTCCGGCCAGTGCCAACGCGATGGACAATTGATGCAAAGCGGCGGTCAGAACGAGACGAACGATTCCCCCAAGGTTCGCAGGAACATGGTGAGCGCGCTTCCGCTCTCGCTTGTGCGGGCGCGCGAGAGCGTAATGAGCCATTTCCGCAACCTTTTGCGGCGCTACAACCTCACCGAGCCGCAATGGCGCGTCCTGCGCACGATCAATGTGCTGCACGATATCGAGATGACCGAGCTGTCGCGCATCACCGCATTGCTCATGCCCTCGCTGTCGCGAATCGTGCGCGAGCTGGAGGTGCGCGGCTATCTGAGCAAGGAGGCCGATCCGACCGACCTGCGGCGGATGCTCGTGCGCCTGACCGAAGCCGGCCGTTCGCTGGTCGAGATGGCCTCCCCCGAATGCGAGGCGGTCTATACCGCGATCCGCGACGTGATGGGCAATGAGAAGGTGCGGCAGCTCAACGCGCTGCTCGCCGAGCTGGAAACCAAGCTGGCGACGCTCGACATCGAGTTCAACGAGAGCGAGCATCCGTCCAATGTGCTGGCGCTGGCGCCGGGCAAGCAGCGCGGACGTCCCCGCAAGAGCGCCTGAACCGGCGGGGCCCGCCTTCCGAGGCAGGCCCGCTTCCATCGGCCCGATATCAGACGGCGGTGCCGCCCGGCTTCCACGGGCAATCGATGTCGCGCCAGTAATGCACGCGCCGCTCGGCGAACTTGAAGCTCTTTCCGGCACGGACGAAGCGGTCGAGCGAATGGCCGGTCACGTCGAAGCGCTTCACATTCTCGGCGCTGTACCACTTCGTCACCGTCCAGTAGGACCGCGTCAGATAGCCGTCGGCCGTCGCCTCATAGCGCGTATGGTCGATATGGTGCTGGCGGCCGCGAAATTCCGGCCGCGCGACGAGACTGCGGAAATAGCCGCCCATCGCGTCCTTTCCATCATAGACGTTGCCGGCGGTGTCCTCGAAGACGGCATCGTCGGCGAACAGCTCAAGCATGCCGTCGATGTCGGCCATGTCGAGGCGCCACACATAGTCGGCGATCACGGCCTGCAGCCTGAGAATATCGCCGTTTTCGAACGGATCTGACATGAACTTTCTCCTCCCTGTCCTGACGAATGTCGCTTAACATGTTCATTTTTGAGCATCATGCAAGCGTCTCATCTGGAGCCTTCCGCGCACATCGGTAATGTCCGCACAAAACTGCATCGCTCCCCCTTTTAAGTTTAACATGTTTAATGTTATGCCTCTTCCGACCGGCTTCTTTCGCGTGAGCGGAATTCATGCGAGGAAGAGCCGAGGGACCGCTGCGAAGGGAGGAGCGCATGGTTCTGCTGGATCAGATCGGCCGCGCATTGGGCATGGCGCTGACCTATGTCGCCATGGCGCTGATGCTCCTCATGTCGCTCCATGTGAGTGCCAGCGTCATCAGCCGGCAGTTCTTCGGCGGCGATATTCCCATGACGCTGGAGATCACCGCCTATTACTACATGATCGGCATGACATTCCTGCCACTCGTGCTGGTGGACGTGGAAAACGCCCATATCCGCGCCGACTTCCTCAACGAGTTCCTGCCGCGACGATTCTGGGATTGGCTGGAAGTGCCGACCATGGTCGCGATGTTCGCCTATCTCAGCTTCGTCTGCTGGCGCACTACCGTCGCCGCCATCGAGCGCACGAATAATGGAGAGGCCATTTTCACTGCCGCCGGCGATCTCGCGATCTGGCCCGCCCGCTGGGTCATGGCGATCAGCCTCGGGCTGGCCGCAGTCTACTCGCTCGTACAGGCTGCTCGCGCCGTCCTCGTCCTGACGGGACGCCTCGAAGCACCGAAGGGATATTGAGCATGTCGGGCGTTGCAATCGGCAGCCTCTCGCTGCTGGCCATCACCGTGCTGATCGCATTTCGCGTCCATATCGGACTGGCGCTCGGCGGCGTCGCGATTCTGGGCCTCTTCGCTCAGATCGGCCCCACCGCCACCATGGCGATCATCAAGTCGACGCCGTTCGAATTTGCCGCGAACTGGGAACTGTCGGCCATTCCCATGTTCGTGTTCATGGGCAATATCGCCTTCAATACGGGCATGACGGAATCGCTGTTCAAGGCAGCGCGCCTGTGGCTCGGCCGCCTGCCCGGTGGCCTTGCCGTCGCCACCAATTTCGCCTGTGCCGGCTTTGCCGCGGCCTCCGGCTCCAGCCTCGCCACCGCCATCGCCATGGGCAGGATCGCCATTCCGGAAATGCGCCGGTACAAATACGATCCCGGCCTCGCCACCTCCGTCGTGGCTGCAGCCGGAACGCTGGGCTCCATGATCCCGCCGTCGATCCTGCTCGTCCTCTACGGCATCTTCGCCGAGCAGTCGATCAGCAAGCTTTTCATCGCGGCGATCCTGCCCGGCATCCTGACCGCCGTCATCTATGCGATCATGATCGTCGTGCGCTGCTCCATGAACCCGTCGCTCGCGCCCATTCCGGACGAGCGTCCCTCATGGCGCGAGCGCTTTCAGGTGCTGATCGAAGTATGGCCATTGCCGCTGCTCGCCGCCGGCGTGATCGGCTCCATCTATGGCGGCTATGCGACCGCGACCGAGGCCGCGGCGCTCGGTTCGGTCATCGCGATGCTGATCGCCATCGCCCAGCGGCGGCTGACCTTCGACAATCTCCGCCGCAGCCTCTTCGAGTCGGTCGTCGCCTCCGCCGCGCTGTTCTTCATCGCCATGGGCGCCATCATGATGACCCGCCTGATGGGCTTCACCGCCCTTCCGGTCTATCTTTCGACCGTGATGGAAGCCTATGCGGTCAGCCCGTTGATGCTGCTGGTCATGACCGCGATCCTGTACCTGATCCTGGGCTGCTTCATCGATGCGCTGGGGATGGTGCTGCTCACATTGCCGATCCTGCTTCCGCTGTTCAAGGCGCAGGGAATCGACCTCATCTGGTTCGGCATCTTCGTGGTGAAGTTCACCGAGATCGGCATGATAACGCCGCCGCTTGGGCTCAACATCTTTGCCGCCAAGTCACTCGCCCCGGACGTGCCGCTCTCGAAGATTTTCAAGGGCGCGACATGGTTCCTGGGATGCGAGTTCGTGGTGGTCGTACTGCTCATCGCCTTCCCGGAAATCACCAGCGTGCTGATTCCGAAGTGACGGCCAGGAAGCTGATGTGGAACAAACACGTATCCGTCGTTCGCGAACGACGTTTTCAGGGAGGAAGCAGATGTCGAAACTGAAGATTGCCGCGATCGGAAGCGCACTTGCGGCGGCGCTGATGGTGTCGCAGGGCGCGAGCGCCCAGCAGATCACCTATAATCTCTGGAGCCCGCCCAACGGCCTGGAATACAAGATCGGCCTAGTGCCCTATTTCAAGCGCGTCACGGAGAAGACCGGCGGCAAGTTCACCGCGCAGATCTTCACCGCCGGCCAGATGCTCGGCCCGCTGGAAACGATGGGCGGCATCAAGGACGGCGCGGTGTCGGGCGGCTTCGTGTTCGAGCAGTTCTACGCCAAGGACATTCCGAACACCTACATGTTCAACGAGACCAACGGCTTCAACGACAATATCGTCGCCGCGGCCGGTGCGGCGACCGAGATGTATTTCAACGATTGCCCCGAATGTCTCGATGAGGCGAAGAAGGCGGGCATCGTCATGCTCGGCGGCCATTCGACCGCCCCCTACATCCTGATGTGCCGCAACGAGCTGACATCGGTGGACGACCTCGTCGGCAAGCGCATCCGCGGCACCACCGCCTTCCACAATGCCGTCATCAACGCCTTCGGGGGCGTCGGCGTGAACTTCTCCTTCGCGGAAATCACCCAGGCGATGGAACGCGGCGCGGTGGATTGCGCGGTGGGCACGGAATCCTGGCTCACGGCCTTCGGTATTGCCGAAATCATCAAGTCGACCATTCCCACGCCGAATTTCGGCTCGCTGCCAACGCTCGGCTTCATCACCTTCAATCGCGGCGTCTGGGACGGTTTCGATCCTGCCGTGCGCCAGGCGCTGATCGAGGAAATGCCGGGCTATGTCGCCGACATCACTATGGGCTTCATCGAGGAGCGCGACGACGCAGTCGCCGCCGGCAAGAAGGCCGGCATGAAGGAAGTCGACCTTGGCGCGCCCTTCCAGGCCAAATACGATGCCTGGAAGACAGCGGAACGCACGCGCGTGATCGAAGCGGCCAAGGCGCGCGGCTATGACAATGCCGAAGCCTTCCTCGACAAGTATCTCGCCAAATATGAGGAATGGAAGAAGATCGCCGACGAGATCGGCACCGACAAGGAGAAGTTCCGCCAGACCCTCTGGGACCGCGTCTACAGCAAGGTCAAGCTCTGACCTGCCCATAAGTCCACGGCCCGCGCGGTTCCAACCGCGCGGGCCGCGCTATTTCCGATGCCTCAGGTGCGCTGATGTCCGAAATTCCGCAATATGAAGTCTATGCAATCCGCTATGCGATGCGCGATGCGCAGCGGCGCGACCATTTCCTCTTCGGCGACCCGCATGAGGGCGACATGCCGATGGACTATTATGTCTGGGCGGCGGTGGGCCCGGAGCGCAGCTTCGTCATCGATACCGGCTTCACGGCGGAGACGGCGGCCGACCGCAAGCGCACCTTCCTGCGCGACCCGATTGAGGCGCTGCGGCTGGTCGGCGTCGATCCCGACACGGTGGGCGACGTCATCCTCACCCATCTCCATTACGACCATGTCGGCAATTTCCACCGCTTCCCCAAGGCGCGGTTCCACTTGCAGGAGCCGGAGATCCATTTCGCCACCGGCCGCCACATGAAGCACGACTTCCTGCAACATCCGTTCAATGTCGACGATGTCGTGGGCGTGGTGCGCCTCAACTACGCCAAGCGCGTCGATTTCCTCAACGGCCCGGCGGAGATCGCGCCGGGCATCAAGGTCCATCCGGTGGGCGGCCATTCGGTCGGCCTGCAATTCGTCACCGTCAATACGCGCATCGGCACGTTGGTTCTCGCTTCCGATGCGACACATTTCTACGAGAACCTGCATTCGCGCCGGCCCTTCCCGGCGGTGGTCAGCACGCCGGACATGTATGACGCCTTCGAAGCGCTCGAAGCCGCCGCACCGACGCCCGACCACATCATTCCGGGGCATGATCCGCTGGTGATGAAGCGCTTTTCCGCACCGTCGAAGGATCTGGAAGGCATCGTCGTGCGGCTCGACGCGCCGGCGAAGCCGATGCCGTGATGGCGGATAGCGATACAGGCCATGTAGTCATCACCGGCGGCGCCGGCGGGATTGGCCGCGCCATGGCGCGGCGCTTCCTCGCTAAGCGCGCGCAGGTCTCGCTGCTCGACCGGAGCGGCGAACGGCTGGCCGAGGCCGTCGACGCGATGGCGGCGCCGGACCGGGTCGCCGGCTTCGAGGTCGATGTCGCGGACGAAGGCTCGGTCGAAGCTGCCGTGGCCGCCGCGCGGAAAAAATTCGGCGCGGTGGACGTGCTGGTGAACAATGCCGGCGTGGTGCTGCGCGGCGTGCCGGTGGCCGAGATCGCGCCCGAGACATGGCAGTGGATTCTCGGCGTGAACTTCTTCGGCGCGGTGAACATGGTGCGCGCCGTGCTGCCGGACATGCAGGCGCGCGGGCGCGGTCACATCGTCAACATGGCGTCGATCTCCAGCTTCGTGGTCGGCACGCGCCGCAGCGGCGCCTATGCAACCTCGAAATTCGCGCTGGCCGCTTATACGGAAGCGCTCGCAGCCGACCTCGACGGGTCCGGCATCGGCGTGTCGCTGATCGCGCCCGCCGGGGTCGCCACGCAGCTCTACGACAATTCGGCGGCGAGCCGCGCCGGACCGCCGGTGCCCGGTGCGATGGACGAAACGCCGCCCGACATCGCCGCAGCCATGGATGCCGATACCGTTGCCGCGCGGGTGCTCGACGCCATCAGCAACCGCCGCCTATTCAACATGACGCATGCCGAGACACGCGCGTGGATCGAGGAACGCCACGCTGCCGTGCTCGGCGGCTTCGACGGGCTCAAGTAAATTGCAGGAACCGAAGCGATGAAAGCCCATCTCACCCAGCCGCTGAAGCGCGCAGCCCGCGTGAAGCGGAACAATATCGCCACCATCGACGGCGCGCGGCGCCGCAAATGGGGTGAACTGCTTCAGCGGGTGGCGCGGGTGGCCGGCGGCATGCGGCGGCTGGGCCTGGAAGCGGGCGAGCGGGTCGCAGTGATGGCGATGAGCAGCGACCGCTATTTCGAGCTCCATTTCGCCATTCCGTGGGCGGGCGGCGCGATCGTGCCGATCAATACGCGGCTGTCGGCTTCGGAGATCGATTTCATCCTGCGCGATTCCGGCGCGACCATGATCTTCGTCGACGAGACGCAGCGCCCGGTGGTGGAGGCGCTGGGCGAGACCATGGCCGGCTTCAAGGCGGTGATCTCGCTGGACGACCATATGTCGGACGACTGGATCGCCTATGAGGGCCTCGCCACCGGCGAGGAGCCGATGGAAGACGCGTTGCGCGGCGGTGCCGATATGGCCGGCATTTTCTACACCGGCGGCAGCTCGGGCCGGCCGAAAGGCGTGATGCTTTCCCACGACAACCTGTCCACCAATGCGATGAACGCGGTCTGGGGTATCGGCTACGATTCCGACAGCATCTACCTCCATGCCGCGCCGATGTTCCACCTCACCGACGGCATGTCGACCTTCTCGCTATCCATGGTGGCGGGCACGCATGTCTTCATTCCGCGCTTCGATGCGCGGGCATGTCTCACCGCGATTCAGCAACATAAAGTCACCCATATCTGCCTGGTGCCGACCATGATCGAGATGCTGGTCAACCTGGCGGAGAAGGAGCATTTCGACGTCTCCAGCCTGAAGCAGTTCCAGTTCGGCGCGGCACCCATGCCGGAGGCGACGCTGGAGCGGGCGCTGAAACTGTGGCCCGACATGCTCTTCCTGCACGGCTGGGGCATGACGGAAATCTCGCCGCTCGGCCTGATGCTGCCGAAGGAATGGCGCGACCCGCGCGTGGCCGGCCCGAAACTGCGCTCCTGCGGCATGCCGATGCTGAACGAGGAAGCGGCGATTGTCGACCCCGACACGGGCCGCGAGCTGCCGCCCGGCGAGGTGGGCGAACTGGTGATCCGCGGGCCGATGGTCATGCAGGGCTACTGGAACATGCCGGAGGAGACGGAGAAGGTGCTGGCCGGCGGCTGGCTGCACACCGGCGACGCGGCCTATGTCGACGCCGATGGCTTCTTCTATATCGTCGACCGCATCAAGGACATGATCATCTCCGGCGGCGAGAACGTCTATTCGCTCGAGGTCGAAAACATCATCGGCAAATATCCCGGCGTCGCGCAGGTCGCGGTCGTCGGCATCCCGCATGAATTGTGGGGCGAGACGGTGCATGCCTCGATCCTGCCCGAGCCGGGTGCGGAGCTGGATACCGAGGCGATCGCGGCCTATGTGAAATCGAAGATAGCCGGCTACAAATGTCCGCGAAGCTGGGAAATCCGCGCCGACCCGCTGCCGGTAACGGGCGCGGGCAAGGTGTTCAAGAAGGGCGTGAAGGAGGAATTCCTCGCGCGCAGGAATGCCGGCGGCATCGCATAGGATTCGGGGCGTGGCCATGTTCGACTATATCGTCATCGGCGCAGGCTCGGCTGGATGCGCGGTCGCGGGGCGTCTTTCGGAAGACCCCGCCGTCAGCGTCTGCCTGATCGAGGCCGGCGCGCAGGACACTAGCCCGCTTATCAGCATTCCGCTCGGCTTCATGCGGCTGTTCGACCATAAGCGGCTCAACTGGCGCTACAAGACCGCGCCGCAGGAACATGCGTCCGGACGATCCATCCCGGTGCCGCGCGGCAAGGTTTTGGGCGGGTCGAGCTCGATCAACGGCATGGTCTATACGCGCGGCCATCCGAGCGACTATGACGACTGGGCCAAGCTCGGCAATCCGGGCTGGTCGTTCCGCGAGGTGCTGCCCTATTTCAGGCGCTCCGAGAACAATGAGGATTTTCCGGATTCGCCCTTTCACGGCAAAGGCGGGCCGTTGAACGTCAAATTCCTCGACAGCTACAATCCGCTCACCGAGGTGCTGTGCGAGGCCGCCGAGAGCCTGCAATACCGGCGCAATGCAGATTTCTGCGGCGAAACGCATGAAGGTTTCGGCAGGCGGCAGTTCACGCAGCTGAAAGGCAGGCGGCACTCCTCTGCAAAAGCCTTCATCGCGCCTGCGCTCAACCGCCCCAATCTCACCGTGCTAACCGACACGCTGGTTCGGCGCGTCGTGATCGAGGAGGGGCGCGCGACCGGCGTCGAGATCGGAAAGGCGGGAAGCGTCGAAACCCTTGCGGCGGGCAAGGAGGTCATCCTGTCGGCCGGCGTGATCGGCTCGCCGCAAATCCTCATGCTGTCGGGCATCGGCGACAGGGATAAGCTCGCGGCACATGGCATCGCGCTGAAACATCATCTGCCGGGTGTCGGCAGGAACTATCGCGACCACATCGCCAGCGTGGTGCAATATACCAGCCCGACCACCGTTCCCTATGGGCTTTCATGGCGCACGGTTCCGTGGGCGGCATGGAGCGTGGCGCAATATGCGCTGTTCCGAACTGGCATCTTCGCCAACGCGCCGGGCCATTCGGGCGGCTTCATCAGAACGCTGCCGGAATTAAGCCGGCCCGACGTGCAATTCATCCTCATCCCTGCCTTTCGCGACAGGAAGGGCCGGACGGGAATCGGCCACGGCTTCGGCCTGATGACCATCGTGCTCAGGCCGGAAAGCCGGGGCGAGGTGCGACTGGCGAGCGCCGACCCGGAAGCCGATCCGGTCATCGACCCGAAATTCTTCTCCGCGCCGGAAGATGTGGAGACGCTGGTGCGCGGGCTGAAGATCGCGCGCCGTCTCATCAATGCGCCGGCCTTCGATCCCTATCGCGGCGAGGAGACCGACCCAGGTTCCGCTGTGCGGACCGACGATGAATGGCGCAACTTCGCCCGCGATACTGCCTTCACGGCCTATCATCCTGTGGGCAGCTGCAAGATGGGCAATGACGCCGAGGCGGTGGTGGATGCGCAACTGCGCGTGCATGGCATTGCTGGCTTGCGCGTCGTCGATGCCTCGATCATGCCGACGCTCATCGGCGGCAACACCAATGGCCCCTCCATCATGATCGGCGAAAAGGCTGCCGACATGATAAGCGACCGGCTGCCCCTTCCGCCCGCGGCGGTGCGGGCTGGCTGAGCGGATACAGGCCCGGTTCACCCAAAGACCGACCAGCCCATCTGCTCCGAAAGCTGCTCAAGTGCCATCGTGCCGAGCAGCGAGTTGCCGTTGTCGTCCAGCGCCGGCGACCAGACGGCGATGGAGGCAATGTCGGGCGCGATGGCGAGGATGCCGCCGCCCACACCGCTCTTGGCCGGCAGGCCGACGCGGAAGGCGAAGTCGCCCGAACCGTCATACTGGCCGCAAGTCAGCATCAGCGCGTTGATGCGCCGCGCCTGTTGCGCCAGCCGGCGCGCCTCCTCGTTCGCGCCCTTGCGCCCGCCATGCATGAGATAGCGCCCGGCCGCGGCAAGCTGCCTGCAATCGAGCATGACCGCGCATTGGCGCACATAGAGGTCCATCACCTCCTCGACGCCGTGCTTCACATTGTCGAAGCCCTTGGCCATGTTGACCAGCGAACGGTTGAGGAAGCCTTCGGTCTTGCCGTCGGATTCGACTGCGCCCTTCAGCTCGCCAATATCCTTGCTGCCGATTTCGTCGACAAGGAAATCGCGCACGGTGGCCGGCACGCCATGCGCCTTGGTGATGTCGAGCAGCATGTCGCAGATCACCAGCGCGCCGGCGTTGATGAAGGGATTGCGCGGGATCCCCTTGTGCCGTTCGAGGTCGATGATGGAGTTGAACGGATCGCCCGACGGCTCCCGCCCGCAGCGCGTCCATACCTCGTCATGGAAGGCGCGTAACGCCAGCGTGAGCGCAAATACCTTGGAAATGCTTTGCAGGGGGAATTTCACCTCCGCATCGCCGCCAGCGACGGTCTTGCCGTCGGCGGTCACCACCGCGATGCCGAAGCGGTCGGTCTCGATCTTCTCCAGCCCCTCGACAGCTTCCGCCGCGCGGCCGAACTGCTCGATCACCGCCATCCGGGCGACGATATCGTCCACCGCCTTGCGGAGTTGTGCATGGTCGGCGGACTGCTTTGGCTTGGTCATGTGGGCTCCCTTCGCAACGAGATGGAAACGCGTGGGGTACGGGAATGATCCGCGCGCTGAATCCCGTTGAAGATCCCGGCGATCCGTTGACGCTCGCGCCGCCGCCGCTTACTGGCGAAGCATGACCAGCACGCTCCCCCTCGGCATCGTCCGCATGCCGCACGCCTCAGACCTGCAGCTTCCCGCCTATGAGACGGCGGGCGCCGCTGGCATGGACCTGCGTGCTGCTATTCCGCAGGACAGGCCGTTGCTCATCCTGCCCGGCCGCCGCGCGCTGGTGCCGACGGGCCTCATCCTCGAAATCCCCGAAGGGTTCGAAGGGCAGGTGCGGCCGCGCTCGGGGCTGGCGCTCAAGAACGGCGTCACCTGCCTCAACACGCCCGGCACCATCGACAGCGACTATCGCGGCGAGGTGAAGGTGCTGCTCGTCAATCTGGGCGAGGAGGATTTCCGTGTCGAGCGCGGCATGCGCATCGCGCAGATCGTCTTCGCGCAGGTGGCGCGGCTCGGCGTCGAGGAGCGCTCGCTGGCCGATGCCACCGCGCGCGGCGCGGGCGGCTTCGGTTCGACCGGAACCGCTTGATCGTCTGAAATCCTTCAGGTGCGGAAAATTCCGCCCAGTCGGCCGGTCGGCGCAAAGAGCCCGTTTGGCATGGCGAGCTTTGCCCCATATGATCGCGGCAACTGCCTCACAGAGCCATGGAGTGAAGAAGCATGACCGATGGAAAGAAGCCCGGCCGCGGACGCGTCTACGGTTCCATCACCGAGACCATCGGCGACACGCCGCTGGTGCGGCTCGACAAGTTTGCGCGTGAGAAGGGCGTCGGCGCTACCATTCTGGCCAAGCTGGAATTCTTCAATCCCATCGCCAGCGTCAAGGACCGCATCGGCGTCGCCATGATCGAGGCGCTGGAGGCAGCCGGAAAGATCAAGCCGGGCGACACGCTGATCGAGCCGACCTCGGGCAATACTGGCATCGCGCTCGCCTTCGCCGCCGCCGCCAAGGGCTACCGCCTCATCCTGACCATGCCGGAGACCATGTCGGTGGAGCGGCGCAAGATGCTGGCGCTTCTCGGCGCCGAGCTGGTGCTGACCGAAGGCGCCAAGGGCATGAAGGGCGCCATCGCCAAGGCAGAGGAACTGCGCGACGCGACACCCGGCGCCGTCATTCCGCAGCAGTTCGAGAACCCGGCCAATGTGGAGATCCATCGCCGCACGACCGCCGAGGAGATCTGGAACGACACCAATGGCGACGTCGACATCTTCGTTGCCGGCATCGGCACGGGCGGCACCATCACCGGCGTGGGGCAGGTGCTGAAGGCGCGCAAGCCGGGCATCCGCATCGTCGCCGTCGAGCCGACGGATTCGCCTGTCCTGTCGGGGGGCAATCCCGGGCCGCACAAGATCCAGGGCATCGGCGCGGGCTTCGCCCCGGCGATCCTCGACAAAAGCGTCTATGACGAGGTCGTCACCGTCTCCAATGACGACGCCTTCGCCAATGCGCGGCTCGTGGCGCGGCTGGAGGGCGTGCCGGTGGGCATTTCCTCGGGCGCTGCGCTGGAGGCCGCCTGCATCATCGGCCGGCGGCCGGAAAATGCCGGCAAGACGATCGTGGTGATCATCCCGTCCTTTGCCGAGCGCTATCTGTCGACGGCATTGTTCGAAGGCCTTGGCTGAAACCCGGTCCGGGCAAGGCAAGGCTTGAGCATGATCTTTTCCGAAAACCGGCATCCACTTTTCGGGATCATGCCCTATTGGCCTCGAGCGACGGGCCGAGGTCGGCTTCGAACGCCCTAGCCGATTCCATCGCCGGGCCGGCCCATTGCACGGCCTTGTAGTCGAAGCCGTAGACGAGCGTCGGCTTGACGATCTCGAAATAGGGCGAGAGGTCGAAGTCGCGCGGCGTGTAGAGCGAATAGTCGCGGATATGCATGATTTCCTGCCGCGAATAGCTCGATTGCGCCGCGGCCCGCCCCGGCGCACGGGTGATCTCCGGCAGGATCGGATAGCGCACCTTCTCATAGGCTTCGGCTATCATGGACGAGCAGATGGCGCGGGTCGGGTCGCCCGATCCGAAGGCGATCATCCGGCGCCGCCAACGCACCGGCACCGGCGGCGCCGGCAGGAAATAGCGCAACAGGTCGAAAATATGCTTCATGTCGTAGCGCAGGCCGATCCGCTCGGTCATGAAGCGCACCACGGCATCGCGATCTTCCGGCGTCAGTCCGCTCGGCCGGCAGATGCGGGTATTATAGGTCTGGTATTTCGACAGCGGCACCGCCACGCAGCCGTCGCCGAGATTGACCTCGATCAGGCGCGGCTGCTCGCTGCCGTCTTCCGGCGCAGGCAATATGTCGCCGACATAGAGCGCGGCGTGCGACCATGTCGACTGCGTCAGATATTTGATGACGGCCGAGATCTTCTGGTTGCCCTCCACCAGCAGGATGTCGCCCGGCTGCAGGGTACGCCGCAACGTCTCGGGATCGGAGGGCGTGTAGGGCTGGTAGCCTGACGATTCCTGCTGCAGGCGCGCCGCCAGCCGCCGGCCGATACGGTCGAGCCAGGTTTCCGGACCGATGGCGACGCCCCCCTGCATGATGCCTCAACCCAGCCTTATCTTGCGCCGTTCCTTGCCGCCGGCCTTCACCCAGGCACCGAAGCGGTGGGTGGCTGCCGCAAAGGAGATGCTGAGTTCGCGGGCGACCGAATAACGCGATCTGCCTTCGTCGAAGAGCCGATAGCAGCACTCGACACCGCGCTGGGTCAGCTTGCCGTCGCAGGTCTTGTTGCGCGGATCGGACGGCTCGAACTCCTCGCCGGGCGGCGGCTGGAGAAGCCCGCGCAAACGATCCAGATCCGACTGGATGGTCTCGATGAGCTGGAGCACCAGCTTGGGATCGTCGATCCTGGCGACTGTCTCGTCAGCGGGTTTATCGGCCGCAGCTGGCATGGCGCTCGCTCTCCTTCTTCTTCGATGCAGGTATCACGGATCGCTTCGCTCCACGCGAACGAGCGGTCATCGGTCCTGCGCAAACCCCATTCGCAGAATGGCAGGCGGGTGCCTGCCGGACAGGCTCAATATAGGCAAAGGTTCGGCAAATGCCAGCATCCCTGCACCAATGAACCGTGCCGGATGCGATGCTCTGCTGCGCTTGCGTTGCATTCGGGACACAGGCGCGGGCAAAGCCGGCCGGGCCACGCAAACGCCCCGGTTCGGCGCGGATTTCGCCATGATTTGAAGGCTTTGAAGGATGAATGTTAAAAACGCATTCATCGAGTGTTCACCCAAGGCGGCTATGATGCGCCGATCGGAAGGGACAGCCGAGCTGACAGGAAGACCGGAAAATGTTGTTGTGGAGTAGATTGGTACGGTTCGCCTTCGCCGTGCGGGAATTTCTGGCCCCGACCTATCACCCCGAGCGCCACTATATGCGCGGGCCCGGCCCCGCATGTGCGCGCCGCGGCGGAAGCGGCCTGCGCCTGCGATAGAGCATTTCCGCAGGCCCGGACCGTTCATGGCCGGCATGCGCTGAGTTCCATCGCCTCGCCGGCCTCTGTGCCGAGCACGGTGCAGCCTTCCGCGGAACATAGTTTCCAACCATCGCCCGTAGCGCCCGAGCGTGCCAGCAGCACCCTGGCCTGCGGCCCGACATGCGGGCGATAGGCCCACCATCCATCCTTCAGCACCGCGTCTTCGGGCGGCTCCATGCCGGCGGCCGAGCCCTTCACACGCGCTTCGACGAGAACCAGCCCGGCCGGCGTGACGCGCCAGTCTTCCTGCCAGCGTACCTTTTCCACCGAATGCGTCCATGACAGGCTGAATGCGGTGATCGCCATCACCGTCAGCTTGCCGGAGGCGAGAAGGCACAGGCTCATGCCGGCGCCGGATGACGCCGTCCGCCCCGCCACCAATGCAGGGCGACGACGAGGATGCCCAGCGCGAAGCCGGCCTCGTCGGTGAGCGGCAGGGCCAGCACCAGCAGCACGCCGGCGGCGAAGGCGGCGATGCGCTCCCACCATGCGGCGTGTCCGACGAGGAAGCCGACCACCGCCATGCCCCAGAGGCCGATCGCGAAGCAGGCCTTGAGGACGATATAGGCCACCTCGACTGGATAGCCCCACGCAGCCGCCATCGGACCCGCATCCTGCAGCATCAGCGCCGGCGTGTAGACCGCCATGAAGGGCACGACGAAGCCTGCGGTGGCGAGCTTGGTGGCCTGGAGGGAGATTTTCAGCCCGGAGGTCTTGGCCATGGGCGCGGCGGCGAAGCAGGCCAGCGCCACCGGCGGCGTGAGATCGGCCATGATGCCGAAATAGAAGACGAACATGTGGCTGACCAGCAGCGGCACGCCGAGCTCCAGCAAAGCCGGGCCGGCAAGCGAGGAGGTGATGATGTAGTTGGGTATGGTCGGGATGCCCATGCCCAGCACCAGGCAGGTGATCATGGTGAGCACCAGCGACAGGAACAGATTGTTCTCGCCGACGGCGATGACGAAGCCGATGAAGGTGGAGGCGATGCCGGTCAGTGTCAGGGTGCCGATGACGATGCCGACAATGGCGCAGGCGATGCCGACCGGCAACGCGTTGCGCGCGCCCTCGGCGAGCGAATCCCGGCAGATGGCCAGCGCCTCGCGGCCGCCCTTGAAGATGATGGTGGCAATCACCAGCGCGGCGATGACCCAGACCAGCAGGTTGACGCCGTAGCGCATGAAGGAGGCGGCGGCGAGGCCGAGCGCAACCCAGAAGACGATGCGGAAGGCGAAGGGGCCGATCAGCGCCGCGATGGGCGTGCCGAGGATAAGCACGATCACCAGCGCCAGGCCCATCGTGCCGGCGAAGATCGGCGTGTATCCGGCAAAGAGAAGATAGACGAGCGCGGCAAGCGGCAGCACCAGCGGCCAGTGCTCGCGCACCGCCTTCCATGGATCGGGCAGCGACGCCTTGTCCATGCCGCCGAGCCCTGCCCGGCCGGCTTCCAGATGCACCATCCAGAAGCAAACGCCGAAATAGAGGATGGCGGGAATGATGGCCGCCTGCACCACCGTCGCATAGGGCACGTTCAGCGTCTCGGCCATGATGAAGGCCACCGCACCCATGACCGGCGGCATGATCTGCCCGCCCATGGACGAGGTGGCCTCGACACCGCCGGCGAAGGCGGAGCGGAAGCCGAAGCGTTTCATCAGCGGGATGGTGAACTGGCCCGACGCCACGACATTGGCCACGCCGGAGCCCGAAATGGTGCCCATGAGCGCCGAGGACAGGACGCAGACCTGCGCCGGCCCACCGCGCCAGCTGCCGACCAGGCCGAGTGCGAAATCGTTGAAAAGCGCGATCATGCCGGCGCGTTCGAGGAAGGCGGCGAAGACCACGAAGATGAAGATATAGGCCGCCGAGACATAGACCGGCGTGCCGTAGATGCCTTCCGTGCCGAAGGCGAAATGGTCGACGATCTGCTCGAAATCATAGCCGCGATGGATGAAGGGCGGTGGCAGATACTGGCCGAAGAAGCAGTAGGCGAGGAAGAGGCCGGCGATGATGGTGAGCGGCAGCCCCATCAGCCGCCGCGCCGCCTCGAAGACCAGCAGGACCATGACAGAGCCGACGAAAAGGTCGAAATGGGTCAGGAAACCCGACCGCCGGATGAGCGGCGCATATTCCACCCATTGATAGATGCCGGTCAGGAAGCCGGCGATGCCGAGCAGCCAGAAGAACGCCTTTGCCGCCGGCTGCTTCGCCACCAGATTGCCGACCAGCGAGAAGCCGAGCAGCAGCAGGAAGCCGACATGCATGGCCCGCACCACCTGGCTCGGAACATTGCCATAGGCGGCGGTCCAGAGTTGGAAAATGGAGAAGGCGAAGGCGATCCAGAAGGCGGCGCGCCCGGCGAGGCCTTCGCCGAAACCCGGCGGAAGGCCCTCGACCTGTTCCTCCGCGCTATCGGGCGGTGGCGTGTGCAGCATGGCGTCGGACGGCTGGCTGGTCATGTTCGATGGTCCGCGATTGCGGCGGGCGCGACATTTGGCATGCGTCCGCCGGGAACAGGATAGCCGGATGCGAAGCGCCCTCTAGCGCTTGTCCCTACCCCGCAACGGGAGGGGACTTCTGCAAGGGTTCCGCCATTCGTTCGGCGTGACTTGAAGGAAAGACTGAACGTCGACCAGCCCCCTCCCCCTTGTGGGGAGGAGTAAGGGGTGGGGGTACCCACGGGCACAGGCATCTCTCCGGTATCGTCCGGCCCGTCCCAGCGTAGCCGCTTACTTCAGGATGCCGGCTTCCTTGTAGTAACGCTCAGCGCCGGGATGCAGCGGGACGGGCATGCCTTCGAGCGCCTTTTGCGGGTCGATCGCCTTGGCGGCGGCATGCGCGGCGACGAGCTGCGGCAGGCTCTCGAAGAGCAGCTTCGTCATCTGATAGGCCGTCTCTTCGGAAACGCCCTCATGGGTGATGAGGAAATTGCCCACGGCCGCCGTCGGCACGTCTTCCGCCTGGCCGTCATAGGTTCCGGCCGGGATAATGGCCGAGATATAGGGCGCGCCGATCTTCTCCACATCGGCCGGCGGCACCGCCACGACATTGATCGGCTGGGTGGTGGCGAGGTCGCGGATCGAGGCGACGCCGAGACCCGCCGATTGCAGCGTGGCGTCGAGCTGACGGTTCTTGATCAGTTCGACGGATTCGGCGAAGGGCAGATATTCCACCCGGCCGAGATCCTTGTAGCTGAGGCCTGCCGCCTCGAAGATGGCGCGGGCGTTGAGCTCGGTGCCCGAGGCCGGCGCACCCACCGACAGGCTCTTGCCCTTCAGGTCGGCCAGCGTCTTGATGCCCGAGGCCTGGGCCGCGACGATCTGGATGTAATTGGGATAGATGGCGGCGATGCCGCGCAGCTTGTCGAGCTTGCCGGGGAAACCGGCTTCGGTGTCGCCCTCCCAGGCGAGCTTGACGGAATCGCCCAGCGAGAAGCCGATCTCGCCGCGCCCCTGCTGCAGCAGGTTGAGGTTCTCGACCGACGCCTTGGTTGCCTGCACCTGGGCGCGGGAGCCCTCGATACCCTTGCCGTAGATTTCCGACAGGGCGACGCCCAGCGGATAATAGACGCCCGAGGTGCCGCCGGTCAGCACATTGATGAATTGCTGGGCATGCGCGCCCACCGTGCCCGCAGCCAGCGTGATGGCAGCTGCGCCGGCGATGAAAATCCGTCTGTCTAGAAGCATCGTTCCGTTCCTCCCATTGCACCCGGCGGATTTCCTCCCGCGCCGGTTGGCCGGGAGTTTAGCGACCATCAGCGAATTGCCAACCCTTGATGCGTTAGACCAACGGCGTAAGCGATTGCGTGGGCCGGCCGCGGAGCTCCGTTGGCGGCTCTCTTCCTTGCGGATCCCGTTTTTCCACCGGCCCCGAAACCGGTTACCACTTTCGCGCGGGATGCTCTAAAAGCCTGTTGTCCCTGGCGCGGCGCGATCTTTCGAAGCGGCCTGCCGCGCCCGGGACTTCGGTTTCTCGCATGTGCCGGTTCGGCAGACATGTTTCAGAAGGAGGGAAATAATGAGTGATATCAAGCGGATCGAGCCCGGCGCGCGCATGAGCCAGGCCGTGGTGCATAACGGGATCGTCTATCTGGCCGGGCAGGTCGCCGAGGGCGACGGCGTGCGTGCCCAGACGACGGCCGTGCTGGCGCAGATCGACCGGCTGCTGGCCGCGGCCGGCTCGTCGAAGGCGCGCATCCTCACGGCACAGGTCTGGCTGGCCGACATCGCCGGGTTCACCGAGATGAATGCCGCCTGGGAGTCCTGGGTCGATACATCCAACCCGCCTGCCCGCGCCACCGGCGAGGTCAAGCTCGCCGCGCCGCAATTCCATGTCGAGATCATCGTCACCGCCGCACAAGGCTGACGCGACCTCATGCGGTCCGGTGCGCCAGTGCCGGACCGCCACCTCCGGCTCACGCCCCGCTTTCGTCCCTTCTATGCCATCGGGCGCGGCAATATCCTCCACCATGGCGGTGGTGAGATGGGCGTTGGTGACGGCCGGCCCGAGGCCGCGCGCGGCATGGCGCTCGCGCTGGATGTCACGGGCGCGGGCCACGCGGGCGGCGATGGCAGCACTGGATTCGGCGCGGCCGGGGCGGGTCAGATCAGCCGCCGAGACCGCCGGCACCTCGACCCGCAGGTCGATGCGGTCCATCAGCGGGCCGGAAATGCGCGCCTGATAATCGGCCTGGCAGCGGTGGCCGCGCGCGCAGCGATGGCCGGGTTCGCCGGCCATGCCGCAGCGGCACGGGTTCATTGCGGCGATGAGTTGGATGCGCGCGGGATAGGATATGCGATGATTGGCGCGCGCGATCATGCATTCGCCGGTCTCGATCGGCTGGCGCAGCGAATCGAGCACCGCCGGCTGGAATTCGGGAAACTCGTCGAGGAAGAGCACGCCATTATGCGCCAGCGACACTTCGCCCGGTCGCACCCGCATGCCGCCGCCGACCATCGCGGCCATGGAAGCGGAGTGGTGCGGGGCGCGGAAGGGACGGCGATCCGACAGCTTGCCATCCGCCAACTGTCCGGCGATCGACGCCACCATGGACACTTCCAGCATCTCGCGCGGCGTGAGCGGCGGCAGGATGGAGGGCAGGCGCTGCGCCAGCATCGACTTGCCTGATCCCGGCGGACCGATCATCAGGAGGTTGTGGCCTCCGGCGGCGGCGACCTCGATGGCGCGCCTGGCGCTTTCCTGTCCCTTGATGTCGGCCATGTCCGGCAGCGCGGTGGAAGCCGCCTGCACCGCCGGTTCGGGCCGCGACAGGACCTGCGTGCCGCGAAAGTGATTGGCGATGGCGATGAGGCTGCGCGGCGCGAGGATGTCGATCTCCGCGCCCGCCCATGCGGCTTCCGGGCCGGAGGCATGCGGGCAGATCAGGCCGCGCCCCATCGCATTTGCGCCGATGGCGGCCGGCAGCGCGCCCGCCACCGGCGCGATCGTGCCGTCGAGCGACAGTTCGCCCAGAACCACGAAGCCGGCCAGCGCGTCTGCCGGGAGGGCGCCGAGCGCCGCCATGAGGCAGAGCGCGATAGGCAGGTCGTAATGGCTGCCTTCCTTGGGCAGATCGGCCGGTGCGAGATTGATGGTGACCCGCTTGGCCGGCATGGCGAGGCCGGAGGCATGAAGTGCCGCCTGCACGCGCTCGCGGCTTTCGGCCACCGCCTTGTCGGGCAGGCCGACGATCTGCATGCCGACCTTGCCCGGCGCCACCATGACCTGAACGTCGACCGGAACGGCCTCCACGCCCTGGAATGCCACCGTCCGCACATGCGCGACCATGTTGCCCCCACCCGCTGAACTTGTCTCATAGCGGGACATATCCCACTGCCTTCAGGCAGGAATGAAGCACGACGCTGCGTAAGATGCAAGAACATTGCAGGAACAAACACACGCCTCACGTGCAACCCGGTTGCAGCGGGTTGTTCAGTGCGAACGGATGTTCCCCCTATGCCGCAATCAGGCGCCGCGCCTAGCCTCTACCGCATTCCAGAACAGGGAGGCGATGTCGGCTCCGCCGAAGCGTTTCACCTCGCGCACGCCGGTGGGCGAGGTGACGTTGATCTCGGTGATGTAGTCGCCGATCACATCGATGCCGACGAGGATGAAGCCGCGCTCCTTGAGAGAGGGACCGATGCGCGCGCAGATTTCGCGCTCGCGTTCGGTGAGCTCGGTCGGCTCGGCACGGCCGCCCACATGCATGTTGGAGCGCGAATCGTGCTCGGCCGGGACACGGTTGATGGCCCCGACCGGCTCGCCGTCGATCAGGATGATGCGCTTGTCGCCCTTGCGCACATCCTTGAGGTAGCGCTGGACGATGAAGGGCTCGCGGAACATCTGCGTGAACATTTCGAGCAGTGAGGCGAGGTTCCGGTCACCTTCCTGCATGTGGAAGATGCCGGCGCCGCCATTGCCGTAGAGCGGCTTGACGATGATGTCGCCATGCTTCCTGCGGAAGGCGTCCACCTCGGCCGGATCGCGGGTAATGAGCGTTTCCGGCATCAGGTCCGGGAACTCGGTGACGAAGATCTTTTCGGGGCTGTTGCGGACCCAGGCGGGGTCGTTGACCACCAGCGTCTTCGGATGGATGCGCTCCAGAAGATGCGTGGTGGTGATGTAGTTCATGTCGAAGGGCGGGTCTTGCCGCAGCAGCACGACATCCATTTCCGACAGGTCGGTGCGAAGCTGTTCGCCGAGCGTGAAATGGCTGCCCTTCTCGTCGCGCACCGTCATCTCCTCGATACGCGCGACGACCTTGCCATTTTCCATCGTCAGCCGGTCGGGCGTGTAGTGGAAGAGCCTGTGGCCGCGGCGCTGCGCCTCCAGCGACAGGGCGAATGTCGTATCGCCGTCAATGTTGACCGTGGAAATGTGGTCCATCTGGACCGCGACGCGAAGGGCCATTGCGAGCTCCTGATTTGGAAGGCTGCGCAATTGAGGGCCGGCATGGCGTGCTGTCAAGCAAGGCATTCCGGCAGCCGGGGGCAGGCGGCCGAAGCCACCTGCCCTGCCACGCGCAAGGAGGATCGCGCGCGGCTAGGCTGCCTGAGAGGTGCCCGCCGCCACCGGAGCGGCGGAAACGGCGCGGGCGGCGGCATTGCGGCCCGCCACACGGCCGAAAGTGATGCATTCGGCGAGATTTCCGCCGCCCTGGTAGACGAACTGGAAGACCGAGGCGATCTCGCCGGCGGAATAGAGGCCGGCTATGGGCTCGTCGTTCCAGTCGAGCACCTCGCGCCCGGCATTGGAGCGCAGGCCGCCCTTGGTGTTGGGACCGCCGAGATAGAGCGGAATGGCGTAGAAGGGCGCCTTCTCCACCGGGCGCAGCGTGTCCGGCTCGCGGTTGAAGTCGGGATCCGTGCCGGCGACGCAATGTTCGTTGAAGCGCGCCACGGATGCCTTGAGGGTTTCCGCATCCATCATCTCGCGATTGTCGGGATGGGCGTTGATCTTCTCCGCCAGTTCCTCCAGCGTCTCGCCCTTGATGATCCAGCCCTTCTCGATCGCCGCCAGATTGTCCTTGCCCCAGTCGATGCCATTATAGGCAGCGCCCGGCAGGTGGACGACGGGGCTCGATTCGCGCAGGGTCTCGTCGAAGATCATCCAGCTCGGCACGCGCGGATAGACGAGGTTGATCGTGTCGAACTGCAGGCCTTCCTTGTAGAAGAAATAGCGGCTGGGGTCCTTGGTGATGCGGCGCTCGGAGGCGTAGCGCTTACCCGAATTGTCGACAACGATCTCGTTGGGCTTGCCGACGCCCGACGTGTTGAGGCCGATCTTCAAGCCATTGCGCCGCTCCGGCACCGCGGCGATGACGCGGCCGGCCACCTTGCCGATGGCGGACAGCGCCGCACCCGCCTTCATCGCCATCTCGATGCCGTCGCCGGTATTTTCCGGCGTGCCGTAGAAGGCCCAGCCTTCCGCACCCGGACCGTCGAGGAAGGCGCGGCGCATGCGGCGGTTATATTCGTAGCCGCCGCAGGTCAGCACCACACCGCGCCGGGCGCGATAGGTGATGCGCTCTTCGCCGCGCTCGGCTTTCAGGCCGGTGACGGCGCCGTCCTCGTCGGTGACGAGGCTGCGGCCGCGGGTCTCGTAGTGGATCGGGATATTGCGCGTGTGCAGGCCGTTGAGCAGGCAGAAATGCAGCGCCTCGCCATTTTCCTTGTACTGCTTGTCGAGATGGATCGTGCCGTCCTTCTCCCAGATCATGCCCTTGCCGCCGACATAGCTGGCGCGCACCACGGCATAGCGGGAATCGGCCGCGCCGGGAAAATCGGGGAAGGCGGCCGCACCCACCACCATCGGCTTGTAGTCGGGATCGAGGCTGCGCATGAAGGCGTCGTTCTCAGGCGCGAGTTCGGCCCAGACGCCGGCATAGGCGTCACCGAAATCGGGCGTCTCGCCGTCGAGCTTCACCGACAGGTTCTCGCCGCTGAACATGGCCTTGGCATATTCCTTCAGCGCGGCGCGGTCGCCATCGGGATGGGGGCTGTGATAGCCGCCGCCGCTCATGCGCGAGTTGGAATAATGCGTCGCCTCAGGCTGGCGCTCGATCAGGATCACCGAAGCGCCGGCATCGTGGGCCTCGATCGCCGCGCAGGCACCCGCCGCGCCGAAGCCAAGCACGATGACATCCGCTTCGTATTCCGCCTGATTGCTCATGAATAACCGTCCCTGCTGGATCGACGACGGGCCGCGCCAGCCGGCGCAGGAGCCCGCGATCTCATCGCTCACATCTGGAACGCGACGCGGTATCGGCCGGTCCCGCTCCTCCCAATGTCCGGCAAGCGCCCGACACCCTCTATTGCTAAAGAGGGCTGCCGAGCTTTGCAAGCGCTTTCTTTTTGTCAATGTTTCGCCCCCAGCAAAACGACAGAAACCGCTTTCCATGATCCTGAAATTGGCACGAGGCGATTTGCATGGAGGCATCAGAGGGCGCAGGAAGCTATCTTTGACGCCGAGAGATACCGTAGCGATCGGCAAAAGCCTGAAATGCAAACGCTTTCATTTCTGATTCTGGCCGCAAATGGTCGTAAGACGCAGAAAATAGAGGGTTTTTGGCCACTTCCGACCGGAGATCCCGCCGAATACAGCTATTCTTCGCCGAAGGAAGGCGTCAGCCCGGCACGCTGCGGGCGCGCGGGCGGCCGCGACGGCTCTCCTCCGCGGCGAGCGCCACGCCGGGCGCAGGGCCTGTCGTGCCGCGCGGGATCAGGACGAGTTCGCTGAGCTCGGGCAGTTCGCCACCCTCGCCTTCCGCCAGCGCGACCAGATATTCGGCGGCGCTGCGGCCGATCTCGGCGCTCGGCGTGCGCACGGTGCTCAGCGGCGGGATGGTGTTGGCGGCGATATTGGCGTTGCCGAAGCCGATGATGGAGACATCCTCCGGCACGCGCATGCCGCGATGCTGGCACTCGAACAGGCTGCCCAGCGCCAGGATGTCGTTGCCGCCGATGATGGCCGTGGGTTTTTGCCCGCGCGCGAAAAGCTCGGCGCAGCCATGGCGCACCGCCTCCACCGCATAGGAGGTGAAGACGATCTGCTCGGGCCGGAGCGCCACGCCGGCACGCGAAAGCGCGTCGCGTATGCCTTGCAGCCGCGATTGCATGCGGTCGCTCTTCGTCGGGTCACCCATGACGACGCCGAAGCTGCGATGACCGAGCGACAGGAGATATTCCGCCACCATCTCGCCGCCCTTGCGGCCGTCGAAGCCGATGGCGGGATAGGGCGAATCCTCGGCTGTCGCCCAGGTATTGACGAAGGGGATGCGGCGCTCGCGCAGGAAGGTGTAAAGCGCCACGTCGTGCTGATAGCCGACCAGCATCAGCCCGTCGACGCCACGCTCCACCAGCGTGCGGACGCGGCGGATCTCGCGCTGGCTGTCATATTCCGTGCTCGTGAGGAACATGGCGTAGCCGAGATCGTCCAGCCGGTTCTGGAACGCGCCGACCGTCTCGGAGAAGATCGTGTTGGAGAAGGTGGGCACCACGGCGCCGAGCGCCTTGGTGCGGCGCGAGGCGAGCGCGCGCGCCGTGCCGTTGGGCACATAGCCAAGCTCGGCGATCGCCGCCGCGATGCGGGCGCGCAGCGCCGGCTTCACCAGGTCCGGCCTATTGATGGCGCGCGACACGGTGGCCGCCGAAACATCCGCCAGGGCCGCGACATCGTTGAGCGTGACCGCGCCTCTCGGGCCGGGCGATTGATCCCTATCCTTGCTCAAGCAGCCTCCTGCCGCCTTTGCCGAAGGCAACCGGCGACCGGTTCCTCAGCATTGTCGAGACGTCGGAACGGACGCGCCGGAGCACGTCCAAACCTCTCCCGATCTTCTATTACATGCGGCCCGGCCTGCAAACTCGCTGCATGCATCGTGCACGCCGCAGCTCACGCGCGCGCCTCCCATTCCGGGCCCCAATCCATGACGGAATGGCCTGACGACACATCGCGCCAGACACGTTCGGGCGGCACATAGTCGACGGCTCGGAGCGGGCTTCTGATCTCGTCATTCGAGATCGGCCGGCGGATGAAGCGGCGCGCGGGGTCCGGCACCGGCACCGCCGCCAGCAGCCGCTTGGTGTAGGGATGCTGCGGGTTGCCGAAGATGGCTTCGCGCGGCCCGATCTCGACGATCTCGCCCAGATACATGACGGCCACGCGGTGGCTCACCCGCTCCACCACCGCCATGTCGTGCGAGATGAAGAGATAAGCGAGCTTCATGCGCTCCTGCAGGTCGAGCATCAGGTTGATGACCTGCGCCTTGACCGACACGTCGAGCGCCGAAACCGACTCGTCGGCCACGATCAGCTTCGGTTCCACCGACAAGGCGCGGGCGATGCAGATGCGCTGGCGCTGGCCGCCGGAGAATTCATGCGGATAGCGGCGCGCCATTTCCGGGCGCAGGCCGACCTGCTCCAGCAGTTCGCCCACCTTGCGGTGGGCGTCCGCGCGGCTGGCGAGCCGGTTGACGATCAGCGGCTCGGCGATGGCTTCGCCCACGGTCATGCGCGGGTTGAGGCTGGCATAGGGGTCCTGGAAGATCATCTGGATGCGCCGGCGGCGATCATAGAGCGCCTCCTCGTCCAGCTTGAGCAGGTCCTCACCATCAAGTAGCACCGAGCCGCGCATGGGCTGCATCAGGCGCATCACGGAGCGGCCGGTGGTGGACTTGCCGCAGCCGGATTCGCCCACAAGCGAGAGCGTCTCGCCGGGCTGCACGCTGAAGGAGACGTTCTCCACCGCATGCACCCGGCGCCTGACGCTGCTGAACAGGCCGCCGCGCAGGTTGAAGCGCGCGGTGAGGTTCTTCACCTCGATGACCGGCTGGCCGGGCGACACGGTCTCGCCCGTCTCGGCCGGTATGTCGGAAAGGCCGGTGGCGCGGTCCACGACGGGGAAGCGCATCGGCCGGCGATGGCCGGCCATGGCGCCCAGCCGCGGCACCGCCGACAGGAGGGAGCGGGTATAGGGATGCTGCGGATTGTCGAAAATGTCGCGCGTAGCACCCTGCTCCACCACCTTGCCATTATACATGACGGCGGTCCGGTCGGCGACCTCGGCCACCACACCCATGTCGTGGGTGATGAAGAGGACGGACATGCCCTCTTCCTGCTGCAGCGTCTTGATGAGTTCGATGATCTGCGCCTGGATCGTCACGTCGAGCGCGGTCGTCGGCTCGTCGGCGACAAGCAGCTTCGGCTTGCAGGCCAGCGCCATGGCGATCATCACCCGCTGGCGCATACCGCCCGACATTTCATGCGGATAGTCGTTGATGCGCCGTGCGGAATCGGGAATGCGCACCAGTTCCAGCATTTCGCGCACCCGCTCGAACGCGGCCTTGCGGCTCAGCCGGCGGTGCCGGATGAGCACCTCGGCGATCTGGTCGCCGACGGTGAGCACCGGATTGAGCGAGGTCATCGGCTCCTGGAAGATCATCGCGACCTCGTTGCCGCGCACATGCTGCATCTCGCCTTCGGAGAGCGGCACGAGATCGCGCCCGTCGAGCAGGATGCGGCCGCCGACGACGCGGCCGGCGGGCTTGGGCAGGAGACCCAGAATGGACAGCGCGGTGACGCTCTTGCCGCTGCCGGACTCGCCCGCCACCGCAAGCGTCTCGCCCGGCGCGATTTTGTAGGACACGTCGTCCACCACCTTCATCACGCCGTCGCGGCTGAAGAAATGGGTGGAGAGGTTTTCGACGCTGAGCATGGGTTGCCGCGGCTCCACTTCAGGCCCGCTCGTCTTGTGGGGATCGGCCAGCATCACATCCTCCTCGCCAGGCGCGGATCGAGCATATCGCGCAGGCCATCGCCGAGAATATTGATGGCGAGCACCATGATCGCGAGGAACAGGCCGGGAAACAGGATCGTCCAGAAGGCGATCATCACGAAGATGCGGCTCTCGGCGATGATATTGCCCCAGCTCGGGATTTCGGGTGGCGTGCCGACGCCAAGGAAGCTCAGCGTCGCCTCGATCATCACCGCCACGGCGAAGATGAAGGTCGCCTGCACGATCAGCGGCGGGATGATGTTGGGCAGGATGTGCCGGCGCAGCAGCCGCGGCGTGCGGTTGCCGATGGCGATGGCCGCATGGACATAGGTCTGCTCGCGGATGCCGAGCACCAGAGAGCGCACCAACCGCACCACGCGCGGCAGTTCGGTGATGGCGATGGCGATGACGATGAGCGTGATCGAGGCGCGCATGATCGACATCATGGCGATGGCGAGCAGGATGCTGGGGATGGCCATGAGCCCGTCCATGGTGCGCATGATGACGGCGTCGAGCATGCGGACATAGCCGCTCAGCAGGCCGAGCACGATGCCGGCCAGCGTGGCGACGAGCGCCACGCTGATGCCCACCAGCAGCGAGACGCGGCCGCCGTAGAGCGTGCGGCTGAAAATGTCGCGGCCATACTGGTCGGTGCCGAACCAGTGTTCCGCCGAGGGCGGCTTCAGCCGCATGCCGGGGTCGATGCGGATCGGATCATAGGCTGTGAAGAGCGGCGCGAAGACCGACACGATCACCATGATGAGGAGAAGGCCGCCGCCGATCGCCACGGTGGGATGGCGGCGCAGGAAATAGCCGAGACCGCGCCGTTTCGGGCGGGGCGCCGTTGCCGGCAGCGCGTCGATGGGAAGATCGCTCATCTCTGGTGCTCCGGTTCAGTAGCGGATGCGCGGATCGAACAGCGAATAGCTGATATCGATGATGAGATTGACCATGATGCAGGTGAAGGCCGCGAACAGCACCACGCCCTGCACGACAGGTATATCGCGCTGGAGGATCGCCTCGACCGTCATGCGGCCGATGCCGGGAATGGCGAAGACGCTTTCCGTGACCACCACGCCGCCGAGCAGCGAGGCGAAGGCGACGCCGATGGTGGTGACGATCGGCACCGCGGCATTGCGCAACGCATGCTTGATGAGCACCGGGCTGATGGAAAGGCCCTTGGCGCGGGCAGTGCGGATATAGTCCTCGTTGAGAACTTCGAGCATGGTCGAGCGCGTCATGCGGGCAAGCAGCGCGGAATAAGCGAGGCCGAGCGTGGCGCTGGGCAGGATGAGCGAGGTTAGGCAGGGAATGATGCCCTGCGCCAGCGGCACATAGCCCTGCACCGGCAAGACGCGCATCTGCATGGAAAAGACGTAGATGTTGAAATAGCCGACAAGGAAGACCGGGATCGAGAAGCTGGCCACGGCAAAGACCATGATGGCGCGGTCGATCCAGGTGCCGGCCTGCCATGCGGCGATGACGCCGAGCGGCACCGCGATCAGGACCGAGATGAGGATGGTCGCCAGCGCCACCATGGCGGTCGGCTCCAGGCGCGCCATCAGCATTTCCAGCACCGGGCGGCCGTGGAAGATCGACATGCCGAGATCGCCGGTGACCACGCCGGTGATCCACTTCACGAACTGGACCGGCATGGGCTGGTCGAGGCCGAGCGACTCGCGGATCATGTCGATATCGGCGGTGGTGGCATCCTCGCCGGCGAGGATGGCGGCGGGATCGCCCGGATTGAGCGCGAGCAACAGGAAGGTGATGACGGCGACGATCAGCATGACGGGTATCGTCGCCACGACGCGCCTGACGGCGTAAGCCAACATGGTCACTCTCCTTTTTTGCACATGGAGCGGCCACCGCAGGATGCCGCGGCCGCGCCCGACGCCTTGTTTTCACGCATGTCTTTCTCCCGAAAACCGGTTCCCACTTTCGGGAGACATGCTTCAGCCCTTGCGCATACCCCAGAACACGGTGGTGCCGGCCTGCGGCACGTCCTTCAGCTCGGCGCGGACGCCGTGCAGGCGGGTATATTGGCCGAGCGGAACATAAGGCACCACCTCATAGGCGCGGGTCTGGATCTTATCGATGATCGCCTTGCGCCCGGTCGGGTCGGATTCCTTGCTCCAGTCGTCGATGAGCCCCATGATCTCCTTATCGCAGGGCCAGCCGGGCGCCGCCGCATCACAGGACGGCGTGAACCAGAGGCTGACCAGCGGGTCGATGGTGGAGGCCGCGACGGAGCCGGTGATGAAGAGGTTCCAGCCGCCGTTCTTCGGATCGGTCTTCTGCGCGCGCCGCGCCGTGATGGTGGCCCAGTCGGCGGCCTGCACGTCGAGATTGAGGCCGGCGTCGCGCAGCGCCTGGACGACGACGAGCGTCGCCGCGATATGCTCCGGCCGGTCGGTCGGCTGCATGATGACGATGGGCTCGTTATTGTAGCCGGCCTCTTTCAGCAGTTCCTTCGCCTTCTCGACATTCACCGCGCGGAAAGGTTCCGAACCCGCGTCCGACTCGCTCGGCGAGCCGCACATGAAGAAAGCGCCGCAATGCTTGTGGTAGAGGTCGGGACGATCGCCGACGATCGCCTTCATCACATCTTCCTGATTGATTAGGTAGAGCAGCGCCTGACGGGCGAGCTTGTTGTCGAAGGGCGGGTAGAGATGGTTCGGCCGCAGCAGCGGCTGGATGCCCAGCGGATCGTTCGAGATCAGCTCGAGGTTCGGATCGGCATCGAAGAGCGGCAGGAAGTCCAGCGGCGGCGCGTCGAAGAAATCGATCTCGCCCACCGTCAGCGCCGTCAGCTTCGTGTTCACGTCGGGGATCGAAATCCATTCCATGCGGTCGAAATTGACGATCTTGGCGCCGGCCAGGCCATCGGTCGGCTCCTCGCGGGGCACATAGTCCTCGTTCTTGGCGAAAACCACCTTGTTGCCGGGCACCCACTCATCCGTGACGAGCTTGTAGGGACCGGAGCCGATCGGCTCCTTGATCTCCTGCGATGCAGGGACCGAAGCGAGGCGGGCCGGCATGATGTAGGCCGGGCCGATGCGCTTGCCCAGCGCTTCGCGCACCAGGCCGAAGGGCTCGTCGAGGACGAGGCGGAAGCTGTCCTCATCCACCACGTCGAGGCTCTTCGCCTTCTGCATGATGAGGCCACCCATGGCGTCGCGCTCGGCCCAGCGCTTGATCGACACCACGGCGTCCTCGGCGCGGACGGGCTGCCCGTCATGGAACTTCAGGCCGGGGCGCAAGGTGAAGTCGTGGGTAAGCCCGTCCTCGCTGACCACATATTCGCCGACCATCTGATTCTGGATCCGGTTCTTCGAATCCAGCCCGAACAGCATGTCGTAGATCTGGTTGGCGGCGACCGTCGTGATGGCGGCGTTGGTCCAGACCGGATCGACATTCTTGAGGTCGCCGCTCATGGCGACCCTGAGCAGCTTGTCCGGCGCGGTCTGTGCGGCAGCCGGCGAAAGAGTGATGGCGGCGGCAAGGCCGACGCCGGCGAACATTCTCGATATGAAAGACATTTCTCTTCCTCCCAGAAGACGCAATCGAAGCGCGGTGGGCATGAGCATTTCCGCCCAAAGGATCGCGGAAATGCCCTGCCTTCTTGTTTTGCGCGCCTCTCCTGCCGCTATTTGTGCATGCCCCAGAAGACGGTGGTGCCGGCCTGCGGGACATCCTTCAGCTCGGCGCGGATGCCATGCTGGCGCTTGTACTGGCCAAGCGGGATGTAGGGGACCGAGTCATAGGCCTTGGTCTGGATCTGGTCGACCAGCGCCTTGCGCTTGGCGGTATCGGCTTCCTGGCTCCACTGGTCGATCAGCGCCATGATCTCCTTGTCGCACGGCCAGCCGGGGGCGGCCTTGTCGCAGGAAGGCACGAACCAGAGGTTGACCAGCGGATCGATCGCGGCAGCGGCGGTGGTGCCGGTGATGAACAGGTTCCAGCCGCCGTCCTTCGGATCGGTCTTCTGCGCACGCCGGGCGGAAATGGTCGCCCAGTCGGCGGCCTGCACGTCGAGATTGATGCCGGCGTCGCGCAGCGCCTGGATGACGACCAGCGTGGCGGCGGTGTGCTCGGGCCGGTCGGTGGGCTGCATGATCACCAGCGGCTCGCCATTGTAGCCGGCTTCCTTCAGCAGTTCCTTTGCCTTCTCGACATTGACCTCCTTATAGGGATCTGCGCCGGCCGCCGTCTCATTGGCCGAGCCGCACATGAAATAGGCCGGGCAATAGGGCGGGTAGAGGTCGGGCCGGTCGCCGACGATCGCCTTCAGCACGTCTTCCTGCTTGATGAGATACATCAGCGCCTGGCGGGCGAGCTTGTTGTCGAAGGGCGGATAGAGGTGGTTGGGGCGCAAGAGCGGCTGCACGCCGAGCGGATCGGTCGCCACCAGCTCAAGGTTCGGGTCGGCGTCGAAGATCGGCAGGAAGTCGAGCGGCGGCGCGTCGAAATAGTCGATCTCGCCAACGGTGAGCGCGGTGAGCTTGGTGTTAACGTCGGGAATGGAGATCCATTCCATGCGGTCGAAATTGACGACCTTGGCGCCGGCAAGACCACTCGGCGGCTCCTCGCGCGGCACATAGTCCTCGTTCTTGGCGAAGATCACCTTGCTGCCGGGCACCCACTGATCCATCACGATCTTGTAGGGGCCGGAGCCGATGGGGTCCTTGATCTCCTCGGCAGCCGGCTGGCTGGCCAGCCGCGCCGGGCGGATATAGGCCGGGCCGATACGCTTGCCGAGCGATTCACGCACAAGGCCGAAAGGCTCCTTCAGCACCAGACGGAAGCTGTCCTCGTCGACCACTTCCAGGCCGGCGGCCTTGCTCATCAGCAGGCTGCCCATGGCATCCTTCTGCGCCCAGCGCTTGATGGAGGCGACGCAGTCCTCGGCGGTGACCGGCGTGCCGTCGTGGAACTTCAGGCCGGGCCGCAGCGTCATGTCATGCGTCAGCCCATCCTCGCTGACGACATATTCGCCGACCATCTGGTTCTGCATCTCCTGATTTTCATCGGGAGCGAACAGCATGTCGAATATCTGGTTGGCGGCGATGCCGGTGATGGCGGCGGCGGTCCATACCGTATCGGTGATCTTGAGATCGCCGCTCATGGCGACCTTGAGGACCTTGGGGTCGGTATTCTGCGCGGCGGCAAGCGTGCTGGCGCCGACCAGCAATGCCGCCGAGATCGAGGCTGCCTTGAACAGCCTGTGCATGTAAGACATCTGCTTCCTCCCTGGATTTACCTGTTCGCCGGTCAGGCCGGTGCGAATTTGGGTAGCGTCACGTCGGGCGTGACCTTGTCGAAGACGACGCGCATCTTCTGGCCGACGACCAGATCCTCCTCGCGCGCGCCGACGACATTGCTGTAGAGCTGCGGCCCTTCCTCGAGCTTCACGAGGCAGACGAGATAAGGCAGGTCCTTCACGAAGCCGCCCCAATAGGCCTTGTGGAACTCAACCCATGAAACCAGTTCGGCACGGCCCGACACAGTCTCCCACTCCTGCTCGTCGCCCAGGCAGGCCGGGCAGATATGGGTAGCGGGCATGTGGCGGTCGCCGCAGGCGACGCAGCGCTGCACGGTCAGGCGGCCGGCATGGGCATGCGCCCAGAACGGCGCCATCAGCGGGTCGGCGGTGTTCGGCAGCGGCTTGTCATATCCGGTGCTGGCGGCAAGATTCATGGCTCGTCCTCCGGATCGTCAGGCGCGCGTATAGATGATGGAGCGCGTGCAGGGCGTCGTGGCCTGGAACATCGCCACCTCGCAATCGGCCACCTGCCGCTCGCCGCATTCGCCGCGCACCTGCCGCACGGCCTCGATATTGAGGCCCCAGCCCTGCATGTAGGAATTGGACAGGTGCCCGCCATCGGTGTTGGTTGGCAGCCTGCCACCGACCTTCAGCGCGCCGCCCTCGACGAAGCCGCCCGCCTCGCCGCGCTTGCAGAAGCCGGCGCCTTCTAGGCTGAAGAGTACGGTGGGGCTGAAATTGTCATAGGCCATCAGCGTGTCGACATCGCCCGGCCCAATGCCGGCCATTCCATAGGCCTCCTGGCTGGAGAAATGCGCCGCGTCGTACCAGAAGTCGCTGTCGTAATTGGGGAAGGAGGAGGATTCGGTGAAACTGTCCTTCGCGCCGACGCCGGAGATCAGCACCGGCGCCTTGCGGAAATCCTTCGCGCGGTCGGCGGTGGTGAGGATCATGCAGGTGGCGCCGTCATTGATGAGGCAATAGTCGAGCAGGCGCAGCGGCAGGGCGATGGGGCGCGCTTCCTCATGGTCGTCGATGGTGATGGGCTTCTTCATCACCGCATCGGGGTTCATGCCGGCATGGTGGCGGAAGGCGACCGAGACTTCGGCGAGCTGGCGCGTCGTCGTACCGTAGCGCGCCATATGCTGGCGGAACATCATGGCGTGCGAGGCGCCCGGCGAGGTCATGCCATATGGGTTCCAGACGCTGTTCGACTCGTCACCGCCATAGTTCATGCGGCGCGATCGGCCGATATTGGTGTAGATCAGCGCGACATATTTCGCGCGGCCCGTGGCGAGCGCCACGACGGCCTCGATGATGCTGACGCCCGCCATGCGGCCATGGCCCGGCAAGGTGATCGTCCAGCGCGGATCGATGCCGAGGATCTCGGCCATGCGGGCATAGAAAGGCACGCGGCAGACCAGCAGGCCATCGATCTCGTTCTTGTCGATGCCGCAATCCTCGACCGCCCGCTTGAATGCCTGCGCGCCGAGGCCGTAATCGTCCGTCTCGGGAAAGCTGCCATAGGCGGTGTTGCCGACACCGATGACGGCAACCTTGTTGCTGAGCTCCCGAAAATCCGACATGCAACCTCCCTTACATGCCGCCATGGGCTGGCGGTCGTTCGAAAAAAG
>DATMGE010000011.1:0-1610 GCA_035555795.1 Rhizobiaceae bacterium
AGCGCGGACGCTTCCGTTGTGCCACCGAGAACGAGTATGCGCATGTCAGCCGCTGAAAAGAATGTTCGGCCGACTAACAGCACACCGACGCGCTGGCTGTCCATCGTCGGCATCGGCGAAGATGGCATCGCCGGCCTTTCCACCCATGCGCGCGCCCTGATCGAAGGCGCCGATCTGGTTGTCGGAGGAGCGCGGCACCTTGCGCTCGTCGATCCGATCATCAAAGGCGAACGCCTCGCCTGGCCTACGCCCATCGAAGCCGCGTTGCCCGAAATACTGCGTCGTCGCGGCCGCCCCGTTGCGGTTCTCGCAACCGGCGATCCGTTTCACTACGGCATCGGCAAACAGATCGCGGCCGTCATCCCTGCGGACGAGTTCATCTGCATTCCCCAGCCCTCCGCGTTCGCGCTGGCGGCAGCGCGCCTCGGCTGGGCACTGCAGGACGTCGCCCTCGTCAGCCTGCACGGGCGCGCACTCGCTGGCGTCATTCGCTATCTGCAGCCCGGCGCGCGCATTCTGGCGCTGTCCTGGGATGGCGAGACGCCGGCGAAGCTCGCAACACTCCTAATGCAGCGGGGCCTGGGAACGAGCCGCCTCACGGTGCTCGAATCCATGGGTGGCGAACGCGAGCGCGTGCGCCACACCCAGGCTTGCAGCTTCGATCTCACCGATGTCTCGCCACTCAACACCATCGCGATTGAAGTTGCAGCGGACGCCGATGCAAAGTTCATCCCGCTCGCCACCGGACTAGACGACGACCTGTTCGAAACCGACGGCCAACTCACCAAGCGCGAGCTGCGCTCCACCGTGCTCTCATCTCTCGCGCCACGCCAGGGCGAGCTTCTCTGGGACATTGGTCTCGGTGCCGGCTCCGTCGCGATCGAATGGCTGCTGCGGCACCCGTCCATGCGCGCCATCGGCATCGAAGCGGATTCCGATCGCGCCGACCGCGCCGCGCGCAACGCACAGGCGCTCGGCACACCCGACCTTCAAATCATGAAAGGACATGCACCCGCGACTCTCGCAGGCCTGCCGGCGCCGGACGCAGTCTTCATTGGCGGCGGTCTCGGCGATGGATGCCTCGAGGCTGCATGGCACGCGCTGAAGCCCGGCGGCCGCCTCGTCGCGAATGCCGTGACGCTCGAAGGCGAGCAGCAATTGTTGAAGGCCTTCGCGGACCACGGCGGAGAGCTGATGCGCATTGTCACCGAGCGCGCTTCGCCGGTGGGAACCATGCACGCCTGGCGGCCCGCGCTGCCCATCGTCCATTGGCGGATGAAAAAGCCATGCTGATTGCGGGGATAGGCTGCCGCGCGGGCGTAAGCGTCGATGCTGTGTTGGAGGCTGTCGCTGCCGCCACCCGCGAATGCAATGTCGAGCAGCGAAATATTGATGCGATCGCAACTGCATCCTCAAAGGGTGGCGAGCACGGCATCACCGAAGCCGCCGCGCGGTTGCATCTTCCTCTCATCCTTGTCGATGCGCAGGATATGCAGCGCGCCGCCCCGGGCGCTTTGACAACTTCAACCAGGGTCCTCGCGCTCAAGGGCGTGCCATCCGTGGCGGAAACCGCCGCCCTCGCCGCCGCTGGAACCGGCGCGCGTCTGCTG
>DATMGE010000012.1:0-1525 GCA_035555795.1 Rhizobiaceae bacterium
CAGCGCAATGATTTCCGGGCGCCCTGGACATCAGGCACGCTGGAGGCCGTCGCGCCGTATCGGGATCGGCTGACCCTGTTCCAGCCGGGAGCGACGCTCTTCCCGGGCGTCACGACCTATTCGGTCGCCGGCCACGCGGCCGGCATGTGCGCCTACATCTTCGAGAGCGCGGGCGAACGGGTGGTCTTCACCGGCGACGTCGCTCACCATCAGGTGTTCGACCCCTATCACCCCGAGTGGTTCTTCCACATGGATTTCGACTCGGACCCGGCGCAGGGGGCCGCCGCCAAGGCCGCGATCTTCGCCAAGGTCGTGGATGAGGGCATCCGCTTCCACGGCTATCACTTCCCCTATCCGGGGCTTGGCGACATCACGCGCGCGCCGGATGGGACTTTCCGGTTCCACGCCGAGCCGGTGAACCCGCGCCTTTGACATCGGGCGGCGTGGCGCGACGCCCCGCCGCCTCGTCCTGCTCCTGGGCCAGGAGCTCGCGGTTGCGGCGGCCATATTCCATGGCCGCCAGATCGCCTGCCAGAATGATGTGGTGCTCGCAGGCGGCCCAGGCAGCGACGGGGTCGCGCGCCACGGCGGCTGCGTCGATGATCGCCTCCAGCTCCGCGATCGACGGCTCGATCCGGGCGGGATCGACGAACGCGTAGCGGCGGAACACGGCGATGCGCGCATGGATGCTGCGCAGGCTTTCGGTCAGGATCTCGTTGCCGGCGCCCGCCGTCAGCTGGCGATAGAAATCGGCCTTGATCTCCTCGCGGCTGTCGATGTCGCCCTTGCGGTATTCCTTGTCCAGCCGGCCGCTCAGCCGCACCAGCTCCTTGCACTGCGCCGGCGAGGCGTTGAGCGCGAACAGCTTGCCGGCCAGGCCCTCCATGGCGGCGCGCACGACATAGATCGACTTGATCTCGTCTTCGGTCAGCACCGTGACCACGGGCCCGAGATTGGGCATCACCCTGATCAGATATTCCGATTCGAGCTGCCGGAGCGCCTCGCGGATGACGGTGCGCGACACGCCATAGGCATCGCACAGTGCGTTCTCGACCAGGCGCTGCCCGGGCATCAAAGCGCCGTTCAGAATGTCTTCCCGGATGAGGCGCACGACCTGCTGGCGCAGAGGCGCTGCCGTCCGGGCGATGATCCTGCCGTTGTCCATGAGGGCCGTCCGCTGCTGTATTATGGTACTAGGGCTGGAACTAGATGTCCTCTTTCAGGAGTCGAAGCAACCCCGCCCTTGCACGGAGAGGTCCGCTGGCTTTCAACCGACAGTCACGCCGCCGCAGACGAACAATGTCTGCCCGGTGACAAAGTCCGCGCGCGGGTCGCAGAAGAAGCTGACCGCGTTGGCCACATCTTCGGGCGTTCCCATGCGTCCGACCGGCACGCCCTCGACGATCTGCCGCGTTGCTTCGCTGTCCGGAGGATTATTCTGCCAGAAGACGCTCGTTGCAATCGGTCCGGGTGCGACGCAATTGACGGTGATGTGGTCCTTGGCCAGTTCCAGCGCCCAGGTCCG
>DATMGE010000013.1:0-8523 GCA_035555795.1 Rhizobiaceae bacterium
GCGGCTGCGATCGCTGACGGTTAGAATCGACGAAGGACCAGTCCGTGTCCGATCACAGCAAATCCGCGGAGGATCAGGCTCCGGCCAGTCTCGCTTCCATCGGTCGCGAGGTAGGTGTCGATCCTTCGCTGGTCTCCCGCGTGCTTCGGGGCGATCCGCAGGCGCGCGTGTCTGCGGGGAAACGCCAGCAGATCCTCGACGTGGCGAAGCGTACCGGATACCGGCCGAACCGCGTGGCGCGCTCGCTCAGGACCCAGCGCACCAATATCCTCGCCATGCTGACGCCGGACATCACGAATCCGTTTCACTCGTGGCTCTACCGGGCCGTCGAGGCGAGCGCTAACCGGGCCGGATACGAGGTCATCCTCTGCAACACCGACGACGATCTCGAAAGGGCGCGAAGCGTCGTGACGACGCTGTGCGAGGGGCATGTCGACGGCGTGCTGCTGGCAACCGCGCGGCAGGCGGATACCTCCATCGAATTGCTGCGGCAATTGAACATCCCCTACGTGCTGATGAACCGCCGGCGCGAGGTGGAGGACGAGACCTGGTTCGGAACCGATTCCGCCAGCGTTGGCAAGATGGGGTGCAAGCTGCTTCTCGATCTGGGGCACAGGCGCATCGCCTATCTGGACGGCGATCCGTCGACGGAGCAGATCGCCGGGCGGACGCGCGGATATGCCGCCGCACTTTCGGAGGCCGGCGTGGAACTGCCGCCGCAGTTCTTCGCCACCTCGGTCGCGACCCGCGCGCAGTCGCGGGACGTCGCCCGCAAACTCATCGCCTTGCCCGATGTCGAGAGGCCGACGGCCTTCTTCGTCCCGAGCTCGATGCTGATCGACGGCGTTCTGTCGGCCGTCCATGCGGCCGGCCTGCGCATTCCGGAGGATATTTCCGTCCTCGGCCTCAGCGCCATCGCGCATCCGGACGTGTCCAGCATCAGGGTGCCGGTGGAAGAGATCGGGCAGAAGGCGGTCGAATGGCTCATCGCCCGGCTCGATCGCTCGGCCGAGCCGCCGGCGATCGTCCGGCGGGCCTTCGAGGTGGCGTTCATCGACAAGGGTTCCGTCGCTCCGCCACGGCCCCAGGCTGGCTGTTGACACGAACGCATCTGCTGATATTGATTGATCAATCGTTTGACTGTTGAGCTTTCTCCGGCCTGAAAGGGGCCGGGTGTCGGCTTGAAGCGTCGCCACGGGGCGCGAAGGCGTCCATTCGGGCCTTGGGAGGGGAGCCGGATGCAGTCACGACAGCATCGTTGCCGTCATGAGTAGGGCCGGCGCGGCCTGGATGGTCGGGCTGACACTGTGTCTGTGCCTTCTGACCGTCTATCCCCTGGCAACGCTCGTTTATGGCAGCTTCAGCACGACACCGCCGGGCCTTCCCGGCGCGTTCAACCTTGCCGGCTATGCCAAGGTCCTGTCCTGGTCGAATCTCGGCATCGTCGGCAATACCGTGCTGATCGCCGCGGCGAAGACGGTCATCGCCTGCGCGCTGGCGGTCTTCTTTGCCTGGGTCGTGGCGCGCACCGACACGCCCTTCCGCGGCACGCTGGAAGTGCTCCTGACGCTGCCCTTCTTCATTCCGCCGATCATCACCGCCACGGCCTGGGCGCTGCTGGGCAATGCGCAGGTCGGGACCGTCAACATCGCATGGCGGTCGCTGACCGGGTTCGATGCGCCGCTGGTCAACGTCTATTCCTATGGCGGAATCATCTGGCACATGGTGCAGCACACGACGCCCTTCGTGTTCCTGCTGGTCGTCGACGCGTTCCGGGCCATGGACCCAAGCCTGGAGGAGGCAAGCCGCATGTCCGGCGCCTCGCGCTGGCAGACGTTCTGGAAGATCACGCTGGTGCTGATGCTGCCGGTCACGACGAGCGCGGCGATCCTGAGCTTCATGCGCGGGATCGAGGCCTTCGAGTCGCCGCTCTTCTTCGGCACGCCGGCCAATGTGCAGGTGCTGGTGACGGAGATCTACCGCGCGATCAATGTCAACGCGGTGCCGGACTACCAATATGCCACGGCGCTGGCCTTCTCGGTCATGGTACTTCTCTTCGTGCTGATCGCGCTGCAATGGTGGGTGCTGGGCGGCCGCAACTTCACGACTGTCACCGGCAAGGGCTATTCGCCCGGCGTCACGCCGCTCGGCCGGTGGCGCTGGGTGACTTTCGCGCTCTGCGTGCTGTTCATCCTGCTCGCGCTGGTGCTGCCGCTCGGGCAGCTTCTCATCGGTTCCTTCCAGCGTTTCGTCGGTTTCTACCAATGGGACATGCTGACGCTGAACAACTACCGGGAAGTGTTCGCCAGCCGCGCGATCTGGCGCGCCTTCTGGAACACGATGCTGCTCGGCGTGGCGGGATCGACCCTCACCATGATCCTCGGCGGCTTCGTCGCCTATGTCTCAGTCCGCACACAGTGGCGCGGCCGCCGTCTGATCGAGACGCTGGCGTGGCTGCCGTGGATGATGCCCGGCATCGTGCTCGGCATCGGCCTTCTCTGGGGCTTCGCGATCATTCCGGGACCGGTCCAGATCTACGGCACGATCTGGGCGCTGCTCCTGGCCTATGTGACGCTCGGCACGCCGCTGGCGGTACGCATCATGACCGGCGCCTATGCGCAGCTTTCCCTCGATCTCGAAGAGGCTTCGCGCGTCAGCGGCGCGAGCTGGCTGCAAACGCTCTGGCGCATCCTCGTCGCGCTGAGCTGGCCGGCATTCTCGGTAGGCTGGACGCTGACCTTCTTCGGCATCATGCGCGAGCTGAGCGCGTCGGTCCTGCTGTTCTCGACGGGCAACGAGGTGCTGTCGGTGGCCATGCTGCATCTGTGGGCGGCGGGCGATCAGGAGCAGGTGATGGTTATCGGCCTGCTGACGATGTGCCTCGTCTTCATATTCCGCGGGGTCCAGCTCGCGATTCTCAAGCGGCAGATCAGCACACTCTAGGGGAGCGCCGGAATGCAGGGCATCAGGCTCGAGGGAGTCAGCCGGATATTCGGTTCGGCGGTCGCCGTGGACGGCGTGGACATCACGGTCGGGGAGGGCGAGTTCGTCACGCTTCTCGGGCCGTCCGGCTGCGGCAAGACGACGACGCTGAGAATGGTCGCGGGGCTGGAGCACAACGATCGCGGCCGTATCTATATCGGCGACCGGCTGGTGAGTGATCCCGAGCGGAAGACCTTCGTTCCGCCCGACCGCCGGCGGCTGGGCATGGTCTTCCAGTCCTATGCGATCTGGCCGCATATGACCGTGTTCGACAATGTCGCCTATCCGCTGCGGATAAGGCGGTGCTCCGCCGGGGAGATCCATGACAAGGTCCATGCGGCGCTGAGGCTCGTCGAGATGGAGCAGTTCGCCGACCGGCCGGCGCCGCGCCTGTCGGGCGGGCAGCAGCAGCGGGTCGCCATCGCACGTGCGCTCGCGTCCGAACCGGCCGTGATGCTGCTCGACGAGCCGCTGTCCAACCTTGACGCCAAGCTGCGCCTCCAGACCGGCGACGAGTTCCGCATGCTCCAGCGGCGGCTGGGGATGACGACGCTCTACGTGACCCATGACCAGTCCGAGGCAATGTCGTTGTCCGACCGTATCGTCGTGATGGACAGCGGCCGGGTGCTGCAGGTCGGGCAGCCGGAGGAGATTTATTCCCGGCCGAACAATATCGAGGTGGCGCGTTTCTTCGGGACGCCGAACATCCTCGAGGCGCGCGTGCTGGCGAGCCGCGCGAATGGCGACGGCTCCTTCACGGTGGATGCGGAGGGCGAGGGCTGGCGCGGATCGGCGCGGGCCGGCAGGGCCTTTTCCGCCGGCGAGCTCGTGCGGATCATGGCGCGCCCGGAAAACATCCAGCTTCGCCCGGATGGCGGGGGCCTTCCGCCCGGCGATGCTGTGTGGCGCGGCAGGATAGCGAAATCGGTCTTTCGCGGCGCGATACGGTCGGTCGAAGTCGCGGTGGACAACGGCATGTTGCGGGCCGAGACCGGCGCGCTCGTCCATGCGCATCCGGGGCGCGACGTGACGCTGACCGCACCGGCCGCGGGCCTGTGGGTGATTGCCTAGCGGCTTGACGATCAGCCGCCTTGGGGCAACGAAATTCGATGATCAATCGATTGACTACCGAATAACGCTGAGCTTATTGTGAGCAATGTGCCGAGACTGGAGCAACCGGCCGGCATTTCAGGGAGGAGATCATGAAATCCGAAAATTGGACGCGCCGCGCATTGCTGGCGCTGGCGGTATCGATAGCTGCGTCGGGTGCCGCGCAGGCACAGACCGACTGGGCGGCGGTGGAGAAGGCTGCGAAGCAGGAAGGGGCGCTGGTCTTCTACAATGCGCAGGCCGGCTGGCCGCAGCCTTTGGCCGCTGCCGATGCATTCGAGAAGAAATACGGCATCAAGGTCGACATGCTGCAGGTGCGCGGCGGCGAGATGATCGAGCGCATCCGCGTCGAGGTGACGAACAACCAGAATTCCGGCGATGTGGTCATGATGGGGTCTACCGGATTGGTGCCGATGGCGGGACAGGGGCTTTTGCGGAAACACGATCCGCTTCCTTCCGAAGGCGCCCTGGCACTGAAGCCGTGGACACCGGAAGAGGTGCCGGTATTCAGCGTCACCTATGGCATCGCGGTCAACACGAACCTCGTGCCCGAGGGCGATAGGCCGAAGAGCTGGCAGGACCTGACCGACCCGAAGTGGAAGGCCGCGATCGTCAGTGACGAGATGACGGTGCCGAGCGGCGGACAGAGCTGGTTCGCTGTCATGCTCGATACGTTCGGCGAGGAGTATCACAAGCAGATGGCGCAGCAGGACTTGCAATATGACCGCTCGATCCGTGACAAGGCGATGCGCGTTGCCCGCGGCGAGTTCAAATATTCCATTCCGTTCAACATGGCTGAACTGAGTGATCTGGAAGGGCTGCCGCTGGTCGGCATCATTCCGGAAGAGGGCGCTGTCTACACGCCGATCGCGGTGTCGATGATCAAGAATGCGCGGCATCCGAACGCCGCCATGCTCTTCATGAACTATCTGATTAGTCCCGAAGGCCAGATGCACTTCGCCAAGGACGGGCTGGCGGTGTCGATCAAGGGCATCGAGGATCAGGTGCCGGAGGATCTGCGCTGGCGGGTTTTCGCGCCGCTGCTGGGCCATGCCGACATCGACAAGCAGCCTGATCGACTCAAGCTCGCGGGCGAATTGTACAACCGCAAGTAACGCCGACCTACGATCGCATCAACGCGCCTGGGCCTGACGTCCCGGCGCCACGGATAATAGTGAAGAGATGAGCCCATTGCCTCCTGCCGATAGCGGTTTCGATCGCGCGAATGCCGACTGCGGCTACCGGGTCACGGTCGGCTCACTCTTCCGCGAACAGGTGCTGCTGGGGCCGGGCCGGCCGGCCGTCGAGGACGGCCGGCGCCGCCTCAGCTATTACGAGCTCAACGAGCGGGTGAATCGCCTCGTGCAGGTCATGGTCCGCCGAGGTGTTGTTCGCGGCGACTGCGTGGCGGTCCTGTCTGAGAATCGTAGCGAATATGTCGAGACTATGTTTGCCGCGGCCAAGCTCGGCGTTTTGGTCGCCTGCCTGAACTGGCGTCTGGCCGATGGTGAACTCGCCCAGTGCTGCATGCTGGCCGACCCGCGCCTCGTCTTCCATTCCGAACGTCTGGCCGCGACAACGTCCCGCCTCGGGCTAGAGGGCGGCATCGCCTTCGGCGACGAATATGAGCGCGCGCTGGCGGGCGCGGAGGACAGCGAGCCGCCGGATGTCGCCGATGCCGAGGACGGGCTGATCATCATCTATACGTCGGGAACGACCGGCCTGCCGAAAGGCGCGGTCATCAGCCAGCGGGCCGAGATCATGCGCGCGATGCTGGGGCGGATCGAGCCGGTGCCGGTGGCGGCCGAGGACGGTTTCATCGCCTGGTCGCCCATGTTCCATGTCTCTGGAACCGATCATGTGATCGCTGCGCTGCTGCGCGGCGGCAAGGTGACAGTGATGGATGGGTTCGACGGCGACCGGCTGATCGACATCGCCGCCCGCGAGAAGATCGCGCATATGACCGTCCTGCCGGGCGTCGTGGACCGAGTGATCGCTGCTCTCGTCGCAAGCGGCAGGCGGCCGCTCAGCGTACGCAGCGTCGGCGTGCTCGCCGATCTGGTTCCGCCCGTGAAGATCGCGGAACTGACGAGCCTCGTCGGCGCGCCCTACTGCAACAGCTTCGGCGCCTCGGAATGCGGCTGGCCGCCGGCCAGCAGAGCCGTCATCCCGGTCGGCGAGGTGCCGAAATCGCTGTCCAAGCTGCAAAGCTCCTACGGAATGATCCGCCTTGTGGACGAAGACGACAACGATGTGCCTGTCGGCGTGCCAGGCGAGATCTGCTATCGGGGTCCGACTCTGTTCAGCGGCTATCTGCGGGCGCCGGATGCCAATCGCGAGGCGTTGCGCGGCGGCTGGTTCCATCTCGGCGACGTGCTGCGCCGCAACGAGGACGGGACGCTCGATTTCGTCGATCGGCGCAAATACCTCATCAAGTCGGGCGGCGAGAACATCTATCCGGCCGAGATCGAGAAGGTGCTGATCGCCTTGCCGGGCGTCGCCGAGGCGGTGGTGGTGCGCAAGGCCGACGACCGCTGGGGCGAGGTGCCGGTGGCGTTCATCGCGCTGGGCGCCAACGGCAGGCTCACCGCCGAGGAGGCCGTTGCCGCCTGCCGAAGCCGGATCGCATCCTACAAGGTGCCGAAGGAAGTCCGCTTCATCGCTGAGACCGAGCTGCGGCGCAGCACCAGCGGCAAGATCATCAGGCGGGACCTGGAATTGCTCCTCGAGCGCGAGGTGGCGCAAGCGGCGCGCGAGGCATCATGAGCGGTCCACGCGATTATCGCGGCGTCGCCATCGTGGCGCCGGTCAGCGGCAACTATACCCGCAACACCCGCCGCACCATGCCGTGGTTCCTCGGCCGGACGCTGGCGGAGATGATCCGGCGGGCGGGGATCGGCAAGGCCGATATCGACGGGCTGGCCGTCTCCAGCTACCTCATGGCGCCTGATAACGGCGCGTCGTTGACGCAGTATTTCGGCCTGACGCCGCGCTTTTTGATCGATTTCCCCTATGGCGGCGCCTGCGGGATCATGGCGCTGAAGCGGGCCGCGCGCGCGGTGCAGGACGGCGACGCCGAGATCGTCGCCTGCCTTGCCGGCGACATCATGCTTCACGGCTACAGCATCAACGCCGCCTTCTCCACCTTCTCGCGCGACCATGTCTATCCGAACTCCGGCGGCGGTATGAACGCCGTCTTCGCCCTCATCACGCGCAACTACATGAACGAGTTCGGCGCCACGCGGGAGGATTTCGGTCGCATCTGCATCGCGCAGAGGGCCAACAGCCTCGGCCATCCGATGGCGCAGTTCAGCAAGCCGCTGACAATGGACGACTATCTTGGTGCGCGGCTGATTTCCGAGCCGCTGGGCCTTTTCGATTGTGTCCCGCGCGTCTCGGGCGGCGAAGGTTTCCTGGTCATGTCCGAGGATCGCGCCAGGGCGCTGGGCGTACCCTATGCTGTGATCGCCGGCGCGGTGGAGCGCCACAATGCCTATCGCGAGGACCCGGTCGTCAATCGCTTCGGAATCGCCGAGGATTGCGGCCTGCTCTTCGACATGGCGGGCATCGGCGCCGACGAGGTCGATTTCGTCGAAGCCTATGACGACTATCCGGTGATGGTGATGCTCGAACTCGAAGCGCTCGGGCTGGCGCGGCCGGGTGAAGCCGTCTCGCTCGTCCGCGCGAAGGACCTCACCGTCGCGGGCGATCTTCCGCTCAACACCAGCGGGGGAATGCTTTCGCTCGGGCAGGCCGGCGCCGGCGGCGGGTTCGTGCATGTCACGGAGGCGGTGGCGCAGCTGACGCATCAGCCGATGGGGCGGCAGGTGCCCGGTGCGGAGATCGGCCTTGTCAGCTGCCTCGGAACGGCGAATTACGACCGCGGCCTCTGCACGGCGGCGGCGATCCTCAGGACAGGACGGGCAGCATGAAGCGGCGGCCGGATCTACCCCCTCGCACCCGCGGGCGCATCGCGCGGCGTCTGACCGCGGCGGCGGCGTTCGGTCGTTTCGAGCTGCCGGTTTGCGAGGACTGCGGCACCGTCATCTTCCCGGTTCAGGAAATCTGTCCCGAATGCCTGTCGGATCGGTTGCGTTGGCAGCAGACCTCGCCGGTCGGGACACTGCTTTCCCACACGGTGGTGCACCATTCGACCGATCCCTATTTCGACCGGGTGAAACCGGTCGCCATGGGAAATGTGCGGCTCGATGTCGGGCCGGTGATCTTCGCACGGCTTGGGCAGGACTGCGCGGCTGCGGGTACCCGCGTGCGCCTGTTCAATCTTCTCGACCGGAGCGGCGAACAGGTCTTCGTTGCGACGGCCGAGTCCGTCAGGAGGGAGCCGAACGTGATCGCCGACCCCAATCGCGAAATCAAAGGCCGCACCGTGCTGATCACCGGCGCGACGGGCGGCATCGGCCGGGCGCTGGT
>DATMGE010000014.1:0-70338 GCA_035555795.1 Rhizobiaceae bacterium
CGCGGCTGGGTGATGAGCCCTCAGGTCCGGGCGCTTGAAAGGTGCCACAGGCACCCGGCGCAAGAACACCGGGGCGGGTGGCCGCAAGGCCGCACGCAAACACACTCAGATGAGCGACCTTCGGCCGCCCGTCTTCCCACCACCTTCCGCGTGCGAAGGTGCGTTCTTCGACAATGGCCAGACGGGAAACCGGGCGTGGCGATGATGAAATATGCCTTGCGCGTCTACCCGATCGTGCGCACCAGCGGCTCGACTTCCCCCAGATGCACCACCTCGCGGAAGCGTTCGGCATCCGTCGGCGGCTCGACATGTTCCAGCACCCAGGTCAGTTCGTGCGGGACGTAGACACCCCATGCCCCGGCGGCGATGGCAGGCACCACGTCCGACTTGAGCGAATTGCCGATCATCATCGCCCGCTCCGCGCCATCGCCATGCCGGGCGAAGACGCGGCGGTAGGTATCGGCGTTCTTGTCCGAAACGATCTCCACGCCGTGAAAATAGTCGCCGAGGCCGGAGGCGGCGAGCTTGCGCTCCTGGTCGAAAAGGTCGCCCTTGGTGATGAGGACAAGCCGATAGCCGTCGCTCAGTGCCTTGAGCGTCTCGGCCACGCCAGGAAGGGTCTCGACCGGATGGGACAGCATTTCGCGCCCCATTTCGAGGATATCACCGATGATCCGGGCCGGCACCCTGCCCTCGGTCACCTCGACCGCCGTCTCGACCATCGACAGGGTGAAGCCCTTGATGCCGAAACCGTAATGGGAAAGATTGCGCTTCTCCGCTTCCAGCAGCCGCGCTGAAAGCACCTCCGCCGGCGCATGGTCGGCCAGAAGCTGCGCGAACTGCGCCTCGTTCATGCGAAAGAAGCGCTCGTTCTGCCACAGTGTGTCGTCGGCGTCGAAGCCGATGGTGGTGAGCGAAGCCATGAAGCACCTGTCTCGACAGTGAAGTGGGGAATCACGGTACAGAATGCCGTCGCCCGGCAAAAGCCATGATCGCTGCGCAGGGAGCGGCGGACAAAGGGATACCGCCCTTCATGCAGATGACCCGCAGACGAATCCTTGGCCTCGGCGCCCTTCTTCCGCTCGCGGCGCTCGGCGCCTGCCAGTCCGTCCTGCCGGATTTCTCCGGAACCGGCGCGTCGCAGTCGGCGCACGATATCCTGGCGTCGCTGCGCAAGGCCAACGGGCTTCCGGTGCTGGCGACGGATGCGCTGCTCGAAAGGGCGGCGATCGAGCAATCGGGCTATATGGCGGCGGCCGGGCGCATGAACCATACCGCGCTGCGCGGCCGCGATTTCGAAACGCGCATGAAGCGGCTCAAGGTTCCGGCGCCGGCGGCCGAAAACCTCGCCCATGGGCGCATGGAACTGCCGCGCCTCTTCGCCATGTGGATGGCGTCGGAAGGACATCGCCGCAACATGCTCGACGCGCGCTTCGCCCGCTACGGGCTGGCCCATGTCCCCGACGGAAAAGGCGGCCGCTACTGGACGCTCGTGCTGGGCGCCTGATCCGTTTCCAGCCGCATTTGTTTGACGCCAGACTTCCGTCTGCGCGCAAGGTGCTTCAGCGCTTCACGCGCGCCTTGCGGGCCGCGTAGCGCGCATCGCGCTTGGCCTTGCGTTCGGCCTCGTCGGCCAGCAGGCGCGAGATACGATCGGTCTCTGCCGCCTCGCGCGCCAGTGCCTCGGCATTGCGCTCCGCTTCCTCAGCTGCCTCGCGGGCTGCCTTCTCGGCTGCTTCACGCTCCTGCTGCTCCTGCTTGAGCCGCTTGCGCTCTGCCTCGCGCTGCTCGCGCGCTTCCGCGATCGCCTTGCGTTCCGCCAGCTTCGCCTGCATTTCGGGGGAATCGGGCGCGGGGCGGGTCTTGAATTTTTCCAACAGCGCCTGTTTGGCCTTCGCCTGCGCGCTCAGCCGGTCGGCAAAATTATTGTCCTTGAAACGTGCCAAGAGTGTCGTCTTCTTCCAGTGATGGTGAGGCGCCCTAAATGATGCCTCGAGCCCGCGCTTTCAAGCAAAATCTCGCCCCGGATCCACCTTTGCGCATGTCATTGACGCGGCGATGCACTGTTCACACACCCCGGATGGCAAACCGGCCCGCGCAACGCTATCTCCAGCGCAATCAGTGAAAGGAAGGTGAGACATGGAACTCGGCCTCTACACATTCGGCGATATCGGCACGGACCCTCTTTCGGGGCAGCGCATCGGGCCGGCCGAGCGGCTGAAGAACCTGATCGAGGAGATCGAACTGGCGGATCAGGTGGGGCTCGACGTCTTCGGCCTCGGCGAGCACCATCGCCCCGATTACGCCGTCTCCGCCCCGGCCATGGTGCTTGCGGCCGCGGCCTCCCGCACGAAGAACATCACGCTCAGCAGCGCGGTGACGGTGCTTTCATCCGACGATCCGGTGCGCGTCTTCCAGCAATATGCGACGCTCGACCTCATCAGCGGCGGCCGGGCCGAAATCATGGCCGGGCGCGGCTCCTTCGTGGAATCCTTCCCGCTGTTCGGCCTCGATCTCGGCGATTACGACACGCTGTTTGCCGAAAAGCTTGAATTGCTGATGGCGCTGCGCGAAAGCGAGACCATCGATTGGCCGGGCGGCAAGCATACGCCGCACATTGCCGGCCGCGGCGTCTACCCCAGGCCGGACCGCAAGCTGCCGCTGTGGATCGCAGTGGGCGGCACGCCGCAGTCCGTCGCCCGGGCAGGCTCGCTCGGCCTGCCCCTGGCGCTCGCCATCATCGGCGGCGAGCCGCATCGCTTCGCGCCGCTGTTCCAGCTCTATCGCGAAGTCGCGCGGAGGTCGGGCCATGACCCGGAAACCTTGCCGACCTCGATCAACGTGCACGGCTTCGTCGGCGAGACAAGCGACCAGGCGGCGGACGACTTCTATGCCGCGCAGGCGGATGTGATGAACCGCATCGGCCGCGAGCGCGGCTGGGGGCCGACCTCGCGCGCCCAGTTCGATGCGTCGCGCGGGCCTAAGGGAGCGCAATTCGTCGGTAGCGTGGCAGAGGTGACCGACAAGATCCTCGCCAATCACGAGGTCTTCGGCTTCGACCGCTTCCTGCTGCAGATGGCGATCGGCGTGATCCCGCACGACAAGATGATGAAGGCAATCGAGCTCTACGGCACCAAGGTCGCGCCGGCGGTGCGCAAGGCGGTCGGCGCGCCATTGGCATCGGCATTGTGAGCGCCCATATAGGCGCCATGATACCGCTCTCCGTTCTCGATCTCGCCCCCATCGTCGAAGGCAGCGACGCCTCGCAGTCGCTCGCAAACTCGCTCGATCTCGCCCGCCATGCGGAGCGGCTCGGCTACCGCCGCTTCTGGCTGGCCGAGCACCACAACATGCCGGGCATCGCCAGCGCCGCCACCTCGGTGGTGATCGCCCATGTCGCGGCGGGAACCTCGACGATCCGCGTCGGCGCGGGCGGCATCATGCTGCCCAACCATGCGCCGCTTGTCATCGCCGAGCAGTTCGGCACGCTGGCTGCGCTGCATCCGGGCCGGATCGATCTCGGCCTCGGCCGCGCGCCCGGTACGGACCAGATCACCGCACATGCGCTGCGGCGCAACCTCGCCGCCGGTGCGGAAAACTTCCCGCAGGACGTGGTGGAACTCATCAACTATTTCCAGCCGGAAGAGCCGGGCCAGCGCATCCGCGCAGTGCCGGGCGTGGGCCTGCAGGTGCCGATATGGATCCTTGGCTCCAGCCTCTACGGGGCGCAGCTCGCCGCCATACTCGGCCTGCCCTACGCCTTCGCCTCGCATTTCGCGCCGGCCGAGCTCGACCGCGCAGCGGAAGTCTATCGCGAGCGCTTCCAGCCGTCGCAATTCCTCGACAAGCCCTACTTCATGGCCGCCATGAACGTGATCGCCGCCGACACAGATGCGGAGGCGAAGCGGCTCTTCAGTTCGTTGCAGCAAGCCTTCATCAATATCCGCACGGGCAAGGCAGGCCCCTTGCCGCCGCCGGTCGATGACATGGAAGTGCGGCTCGACCAGCATTCGCGCATGATCCTCGATCATACCCTGTCCGCTTCCGTGGCAGGATCAGCCGAGACGGTGAAGGCCGGTGTCGCCGCTTTCGCCGAGCGGACGCAGGCGGACGAAATCATCGTCGCGGCGCAGGTCCACGATCATCAGGCGCGGCTGCGTTCCTTCGCGATTCTCGCGCAGGTGCGGGAGCTGGCCGAGGCGGCGTAAGGCGCAAGCTGCCCCCTCCCCGGCGGGGAGAAGGCAGTGGATTCTGAAGCCGGGATCAGGACATCAGCGACGGCACTCGCCGCGCGACATCACCCGATAGCCCTCGGCATTGGCCGAGCACGCATTGCCGAAGGTGCGGACGCTGCCGCCGCGGCGCGCGCAGACGGGATCGTACTGCATGGTGCAGGCGACCTCGCCCGGCCGAGGTCCGGGACCGGGGCGCGGCGGCGGGAAGCCGGGACCAGGACCTCCCGGACGCCTGCATTCGCCATCGCGGACGATCCGGAAGCCGGCGCGGCGCGCTTCGCAGGCATTGGAAAATGTCTCGCGATCCCGTCCGCGTTCCGCACAGACCGGCGCATATTCACGCGTGCAGAAACGTTCGCCGGGAGGCGGAAAACCGGGACCGGGCCGATGCGGCGGCGGTCCTTCGACAACGGTACAGGCGCCAACGAAGGCAACCAGCGCAAAAACGGCGGTCGCCGAGATGCGGCGAGCCAACTTCTTGTTCATGATCTTCTCTCCTCTCCTCGTCCCCTGGATACAAGCTAGGGGAGAAATCCCAACAGGGAAAGGGCTGGAACTCTCCGGCCGGGCCGGCGTTGAGGGGTGTTCGTCGCGCCCGGCGCGCATCAGGGGGAAATCGTGGAAACCAAGGTCGTCGATCCGGAACCGGATGCAATCATTGCGGAGAGCGAAGCCGAACCCACGCAGTCCAATGGCCTGTATCGGCTGCTGCTCGGCATCTTCATCCTTCTTGCGACCTTCGCGCTCTATTTCGGGCGCGATTTCTTCATGCCCGTCATACTCGCCTTCCTGATGGCGCTGACGCTCACGCCCATCGTGCGCTTCCTGCGGAAGCGAGGCATACCGGCGGCGGTGTCGGCGACGCTGCTGGTCGGCCTGTCGGCGCTGATCTTCGGCATTGGCGGCTTTCTGCTCAGCGGGCCGATCACCGAACTCATATCCGACGCCCCGCGCATCGGCCGGACGCTGACGGAACGCATCGCCGAGCTGCGCGGGCCTTTCGAACGGCTGCTTGCCATTTCGGGCCAGATCGACAAGGCCGCAAGCACGGTGAACGATGCGGAAGTCCTGCGCGTATCGGTGCAGCAGCCGGGCATCCTCTCGCAGGCGGCGGGCACGGTGCTGTCTGCCGGCACCAATATCGCCATCGTGCTGGTGCTGTCGCTGTTCCTGCTCGCCTCCGGCACGCTTTTCTACGAGAAGATCGTCCAGTCCTTCGCCTCCATGTCGGAGAAGAAGCGGGCGCTGCGGGTCGTCTACGATGTCGAGCGTGAAATCTCGCGCTACCTGCTGACGGTGGCGATCATCAATGCGGCGCTGGGCACGGTGATCGGGCTGGGTCTGTGGGCGCTCGGCATGCCGACGCCCTTCCTGTGGGGCGTGATGGCGGCGCTGCTGAACTTCCTGCCCTATATCGGCGCCGCCACGACGATCGTGATCGTCGCTGTGATCTCAGTCGTCAGCTTCGATACGCTGTCCTATGCGCTGATCCCGCCCGCATTCGTGATCTTCTGCCAGATGATGGAGGGGCAGATCCTTACACCGCTGGTTCTGGGGCGGCGGCTGGAGCTGAACGCCGTGGCGATCTTCATCGCGGTGGCCTTCTGGTCATGGCTGTGGGGTTTTATCGGCGCGCTGATCGCGGTGCCGCTGCTGGTGGTCATCAAGGTGTTCTGCGACCATTTCGAGGCGCTCCACGCGACCGGCAATTTCCTGTCGGCGCAGCAGACGATCGAGCGCGACGAGTGACGACCCTTATGGATAGGCCGGGCGCGGCGTAGGCACCGGAACCTTTGCAGGGGCCGTCGCCGTGGGCCATGACGTGACCGTGTGGCTCAAAAACTCGCCCGGCGCGCCGAGATAGCTTGCATGTCCGCCGAGCCCCATCGGATAGGCAGCCTCCTGCTGCTTCTCATAGGCAGCCGTGGCCTTGCTGCAAAGGCGCTGGCGCATGTCGACAGGCTTGCGGTCGGCACGGTTGGCGATAGCCGAGACCGGCGTCCCGGTCGGTCGCAGTTCGCCGTCGAATGCGCGCGTCAGCAATTGCGCCGCGCGTTCGCTGCGCTCGCGATCCGTGGTCGCGCCGAGGATGACGGCCAGCAGCGTGCGGCCCTGCCGCTCGGTCAGCGCGACGAAATTGCGCCCCGATGCGCACAGGAAGCCGGTCTTCATGCCGATCGTGCCGGGAAAGCGCGTCAGCAGGTCGTTGTTCGACAGGATCGTCTCCTTGCCGATGACGATGCGGCCCACCTGGAAGAAATGCATATATTGCGGAAAGCGCCGCCTGATCTCCAGCGCCAGCACGGCGAGGTCGCGCGCGGTGAGGAACTGCTCGCGGTCGAAGACGCCGTTCGGATTGGCGAAATGGCTCGACGTCATGCCGAGCCGCCCCGCCGTCTCGTTCATCATCTTCACGAAGGCCGCGCGGCTGCCGCCTACCGTTTCCCCCACCGCGTAGGCGACATCGTTGGCCGAGCCGGCAAGTGCCGCATAGAGCGCATCCTCCATGGTCATCGCGCTGCCAGCCGGCAGTTCCGAGCGGGTAGGTATCTGCCTCACGGCCTCGCGCGACAGGACGACTTCCGTATCCATGCCGATACGCCCGGCCTGCAACTGCTCGAAGACGACGAAGGCCGTCATCAGCTTGGTGACCGAAGCGGGAAACCATGGCAGGCCGGCATCCTCCGCATGCAACACCTCGCCGGTATCGGCGTCCACCACCAGCGAAGGCGTCGCATGCGCCTGGGCCGCCATGACGGCCAGCACGGCAATGATTGCGGGGCGGATGAGACTTGAAAGACACATGTCGAAATCCTGTTACGCTTGGCTCATCTGAACCGCCCGAGCATGGCGCGCTCGGGGAAGCAGGTCGGCGCCTGCCCCTGACGCTGCTGCCACTCGCCGATGGAGCGGCGCGTCCTGAAGCCTGCCAGCCCGTCCGCGCCGCCTGTGTCGTAGCCGGCGCGCTGGAGGCCGCGCTGCATGGCGGCGACGTCAGAGCGCTTCAGACCGCCGACGGCGCCCCATTTGCCGGCGAAGCCGCGATCGCCATAGGCGATGCGGTCGGCGGCATGGCCGACGAAGAGCGCATAGAGATCGCTCTCATTATATTCCTTCAGCACATAGAAGTTCGGCGTGACGATGAAGGCCGGGCCGTGGCGGCCGGCGGGCATGAGCAGGAAACCTTCGGCCCGCGCCTCATGCGCCGGGAACGGCTTGCCGCCGATGCGGGCGATACCCATCGCCGCCCAGTCGGAAATGCGGCGACCGCGATCCGGCCCTTCCAGTGCGCAGGAGACGCTGTCGGGCACGGTGACCTCGAAGCCCCAGTCGCGCCCCTTCACCCAGCCGTAATGCGCCAGATAGTTGGCGATGGAGCCGAGCGTGTCGGGCACGGAATTCCAGATGTCGGCGCGGCCGTCGCCGTCCATGTCGACGGCATGTTTCACATAGGAGCTTGGCAGGAATTGCGGCTGACCGAGCGCACCGGCCCATGACGAGCGCATGGACGCAAGCGGCACGCCCCGCTCGACCATCTGCAAGGCGGCCAATATCTCGGCGCGGAACATGTCCTTGCGGGTCGCCATGAAAGCCTTGGTGGCCAGAACCTGCATGGCATTGTGCGGGATGCGAGCCGCGCCGAAGCCGGACTCGCGGCCCCATATGGCAAGCACGATCCCGCCCGGCACGCCGAAGCGGCGCTCCACCGCCGCCAGCGTATCGGCCTGCGTGCGGGCGCGTTGCCGGCCACCGGAGACGACGCCGCCAATATGGGCGAAATAGCCGCCCGGCGAGCGGAACTCGGCCTGGTGCTGCGCCTGAGGCACCGCTGCTTCCTTGCCCGGCATGACCAGATCCGGCAGGTCCAGATTGGGGGTTACGCCCTTGAAGGCATTGTCGAAAGTCGCTCTGGATATTCCACGCGACTGCGCCTCCGGCCAGAGGTCGGCGGCCAGCCAGCGCTGGAACTGCGCATCGACGTTCTGCGCGGCAGCGGGCAGCGGGGCGAGAAGCAGGACAATGGAGAGCCAGAGAAGGCGTGTCAGGGAAAGCGCGCTCATAACCTCTCTCTTCCCCGCAATTGCGGTCAAAAGGCGGTGCGCGACTTGAGCGCCGCCGCGATCGTGCCTTCGTCGAGATAATCGAGCTCGCCGCCCACGGGAACGCCATGGGCGAGCCGGGTGATCTTCACGCCGAGGCCGGCGAGCTGGTCGGTGATGTAGTGGGCGGTGGTCTGGCCCTCGACGGTGGCGTTGACGGCGAGAATGACCTCGGCGACGCCGCCTTCCGCCACGCGGGCGACGAGCTGGCGGATGGTGAGATCGTCAGGCCCGACGCCGTCCAGCGGCGAGAGCGTGCCGCCCAGCACATGGTAGCGCGCATTGACGCCGGTGGAGCGCTCCAGCGCCCACAGATCGGACACGTCCTCCACGACGATGATGGTGGCGGGGTCGCGGCGCGGATCGGTGCAGATATTGCAGGGATCGGAGGTGTCGACATTGCCGCATGTCGAGCAGATGCGGACCTTGTCGACGGCATCGGCCATGGCGACCGACAGGGGCGCCAGCAACTGATCCTTCTTCTTGATGAGGTGGAGGGCGGCGCGCCGCGCCGAGCGCGGCCCCAGCCCCGGCACCTTGGCCAGAAGCTGGATCAGACGCTCGATCTCGGGGCCGGCGATTCGCTTGGTGGACATGTCATGGATTTAAGGCATGTCGTGCAAAAGTGCGACGCATCTCGCGCAAGACGGCGAGAATGTCGTGCAGGCCGGCAGACCGATAGAATCTATTCGGCGGCGTCGCCCGTCTTGCGCTGCCGAATCATGTCGCCGATCGCATCGGTGCGGGTCTCGCCACCGGCAAAGGAGAGCGCGGCGGCATCGTTTCCGGCATCGGTCTCGGCTTGCGGCGCGGCGGCGGTGCGGATCGCGGCCTGCGCATCGGCGGCAAGCTGACGGGTCTGCGCACGGCGGCTGCGCTTCTCGTAGAAGGCGTTGCCGCCGGCCTCCAGCACATAGTGCATGTTCTTGTAGGGGAATTTCAGGCCGGCCTGATGGAAGAATTTCGCCTTGCTGACGCGCGGATGGCGCTCGCCCCCGAGCACCGCGTCGGCGGCGGCCATGACGTCGGGCAGCGCCTTGGAGTTCATCTTGCGGGTGAGGACGCCGGGCGCGAACTGGTTCTTCTGGCCGACCACGCCGCAGATCGTATCGGGATACTCGTCCGCCCCGACACGGTTCATGACGACCGTGCCGACTGCGACCAGGCCCTCGCGGCTGGAGCGGCGGGACTCGAAGAACATTGCGCGGGCGAGGCATTCGCGGTCGCGCAATGAATGATTTACAGGACCGACCGAAGCCGTCTTCACGCTATCGAGAACGTCGGCGGTCTGCGTGCAGGCGGCAAGCGCCGTGGACAGGGCCACCGTGCAGGAGGCCGCGAAGCGAGTAAACAATACCCAACCCTCTCCGAAACGGCCCCCACCGTTCGGTCGCAAAAGAGCCTGCACATTTCGTCAAAAGCAAGGCAAGCCGCCTAAATGTCCGGTCAGGGACGGCCGGCAGGTCAGAAAGGCAGCTTCATGCCGGGCGGGATCGGCAGGCCGGCGGTCATTTCCGCCGTCTTCTGCTGCATCACCGCCTCCACCTTTGATTTCGCATCATTGTGCGCGGCGAGGATGAGGTCTTCCAGGATCTCGACCTCGTCCTCTTTGAACAGCGAGGGGTCGATCTTGAGCGAGCGCATCTCGAACTTGCCACTCAGCACGACGGTGACGAGGCCGCCGCCCGCATGGCCGGTTTCCTCCAGGCCGGCAATCTGCTCCTGCATGGCCTGGAATTTGGCCTGCATTTCCTTTGCCTTGCCCATCAGGCCGAGAAGGTCCTTCATCATGTTCTCCGTGATCAGAATTCGTCGTCGTCGGCCGGTTCGACCGGAATTTCGGGCGCGGCGTCGTCCGTCTCCGCCACCGCGTCGGGAATGCGCACGTCGATGATGCGCGCGCCGGGAAAGGTGGAGAGGATCGCCGCCACCGCTGGATCGCTGCGCGCATCCGACAGAACGCTCTCGCGCCGCTCCTCCTCGATCTCGGCCAGCGTCGGGCCGCCATTCTCGCGCGAGAGCGACACGACCCAGTGCCGGCCGGTCCACTCCTTGAGGCTGACCGAAAGCTCGTTGGGAAGGCTGCGCGGCGCGTCGTCGGTGAGGCTGATCTCGATCTGGCCGGTCTGGATCCGGACGGGACGGACATAGCGGCGCAGCGCGATCTTCATGCGCATGTCGCGCCGGGCCTCGGCCATGGCGACAAGATCGGCGATCGAGGAGACCTGCGGGGCGGGCGGCAGCTCAGGCTCCGGCGGGCGCTGGAACGCCACGGGCTCCGGGGCCCGCTCGACCAGCCGCATGGTGGCGCCGGAGGGCGCACCGGACGGCGTGCGCGGTGCCGCGACCGCCTGCGTGGTTGAAGCCTGCGGCTGTGCGCCGCCAGCCGTGCCGCGCGCGCCATCGGAGGGACGGGGCGCGGTCTGCGCCTCGCCGCTCTCCAGCATCTTCAGCGCCTCGTCCAGCGTGGGAAGGGTCGCGGCATGGGCAAGGCGGATGATGACCATCTCGGCCGCGCTTGCCGGACGCGTCGCGCCCTGCACCTCCGAAATGCCCTTGAGCAGCATCTGCCAGCTGCGCGACAGCGCCCGGATGGAAAGACGCTGCGCGAAATCGGCGCCGCGCTCGCGCTCTTCCTGCGAGAGCGCGGCATCGTTGCGCGCCGAGTCCACGAAGCGCAGCCGGGTGACGAGGTGATTGAACTCGGCAAGGTCGGAGAGGATTGTCGCCGGATCGGCGCCCGAATCATATTGCGCGCGGAATTCCGACAGCGCGGCCGGAATGTCGCCGCCCATCACATGGGTGAAGAGATCGACAATGCGGGCGCGGTCGGACAGGCCCAGCATGTCGCGCACCGCCTGCGCGGTGACGGCGCCGGCGCCATGGGCGATCGCCTGGTCCATGATGGACAGCGAATCGCGCACCGAGCCCTCTCCCGCCCGCGCGATCATGGCGAAGGCCTCGTCCTCGACGGCGATGCCCTCCATCTGCGCGATGCCGCGCAGGTGGTCGACCAGAACGCCTGCCTCAACGCGGCGCAGGTCGAAACGCTGGCAGCGCGACAGGACGGTGATCGGCACCTTGCGGATCTCGGTGGTGGCGAAGATGAACTTCACATGCGGCGGCGGTTCCTCCAGCGTCTTCAGCAGGCCGTTGAAGGCCTGGTTCGACAGCATGTGAACCTCGTCGATGATGTAGACCTTGTAGCGGGCCGAAACCGGCGCGTAGCGCACCTGTTCGATGATGTCGCGGATGTCGTCGATGCCGGTATGGGAGGCGGCGTCCATCTCGACCACGTCGACGTGACGGCCTTCCATGATCGGCTTGCAGTGCTCGCCCATCACGACGAGGTCGACCGTGGGCTGGTCGATCGTATCGGTCTTGTAGTTGAGCGCGCGGGCGAGGATGCGGGCGGTGGTGGTCTTGCCCACGCCGCGCACGCCGGTCAGCATCCATGCCTGCGCGATGCGGCCGGAGGAAAAGGCGTTGGTGAGGGTGCGCACCATCGGCTCCTGGCCGATCAATGCGGTGAAATCAGCCGGACGGTATTTGCGCGCCAGAACGCGGTAACCCGCCGCGGCGGCGCCTGCTTCCCGGTTGGCGTCGTTCATGAAGCGGTCGCGCTCCTTGCTTGCAGGACCTTCGGGGGTCGGCGACGAACCGCGCGAGTTTCGCCTCCGCGGCGCTGCTGCGTCAATGGCGCCAGGCGGCGCCGACGATACCGAAGAAGGCGGGAGGCTGGAACATGACCCGTTCCTGGCTCGTTAGGGCTGCTTCCTTCCGGACCTGACCCGGTTGGCGAGTGGATCGTCCACCACCAACCTCCCGCTTTCCATATCGGCAATCGGCGGCCCGAATGCAAGTGCCGATGCCGCCCTGCCCCGCCACGAAACCGATTGTCAGGAGGCTTCGCCGCATCTAGCCTGCACGCAATAATAATGAGGGGTACAGGATGTTGCCTGGCGGAGGAGCCGGCTTCGCGCTGGACCGCAGACTGGAAACGGCAAGCCGGGCAGCGATGTGGCTCGGCCTGTGCGAGTTGCGGGTGATGGACGAACGCCGCTGGCCATGGGTCATGCTGATTCCCCAGCGGCCCGGCATCCGCGACATGCACGACCTGACGCCTCTCGACCAGGCCATGCTGACCTTCGAGATCAATATGGTGGCGAAGGCGCTGAAGACGCTGACCGACTGCGAGACGATCAATATCGGATCGGTCAGCAACGATATTCCGCATCTCCATGTCCATCTCGTCGCCCGCTCCCGCGGCGATGAAGGCTGGCCGACGACCGTGTGGGACAGCGGACCGCAGGTGCCGTGGGAACGCGCGGAACTGCGCCAGTTCACCGACAGGCTGCGTGAGGCCATGTCGCTGTAATTCAGCGCGCGGCGGCCAGTCTCATTTATCCGGTGCGGGACGATTCCGTCCGGCTGCAAAATACTCTAGAACGCCGGCGATCAGGGGGACCGGTCAATGGCATTCAGGCTCTTCGACGCGCCCGCAGACGAAGCCTCCCGCTTCGTCGGCTTCGCAGGCAACCGCATCGACAGGCAGTCGGAGAACCGCAGCGAGGAGTCGCTGCCGAAGGCGCTCGATGATCCGCGCGCGCGGATCATGCTGAGCCGTGGCGGGCGGGCGATCCTGCGGGTCAATCCGCATGCCGAGATCGGCTTTTCGCGCTCCGCGGCAGCCAAGCTGGGCGCGCGTCTCGACCAGACGGTGCTGCTCGGCATGGATGAGTGCGGGCCGATCCTGATCGCGCCGACGGATATGGAACCCGAGGCGCTCCCCGACGGCTTCAAGGCGATCGACCACCGGTCCATCTATGTGCAGGACCTCGTTGACGAGGCGTGGCTGGGCGCACTCGGCCAGGGTGCGGCGCTGCTTGCCTGGCACGCCGCCAACCGTTTTTGCGGCCGCTGCGGCCAGCCGACCGAAATGCGGATCGGCGGCTACAAGCGCGTCTGCATGGGTTGCGGCGCGGAGATCTTCCCGCGCACCGATCCGGTGGCGATCATGCTTGCAGTGAGGCAGGACCGCTGCCTGCTCGGGCGCAGCCCTCATTTTGCCCCTGGCATGTATTCCACGCTGGCAGGTTTCATCGAACCGGGCGAGACGATCGAGAACGCGGTGCGGCGCGAGATCATGGAAGAAGCGGGCATCCGCATCGGGCGGGTCGTCTACCATGCCAGCCAGCCATGGCCGTTCCCGCATTCGCTGATGATCGGCTGCTTCGGCGAGGCGCTCGACGAAGACATCATCTTCGACGGGAAGGAACTGGAAGACTGCCGCTGGTTCACCCGCGCCGAGACGCGCGCGATCATTGCCGGCACGCATCCCACGGTCGGCGTCCCGCCCAAGGGCGCGATCGCGGCACATCTCATCCGGGCATGGGCGGAGAGCGACTGAGGCGGTTGCGGACCGCTTGCCACGCAGGCATTCCCGCGTGGCAAGCTGGTCAATCGCTACTGGATCACATGGATCGGCGAGCCGTCGCGGACGCGGTCGTGGAGGTGGATGATGTCCTGCGACAGCAGCCGCACGCAGCCGCTCGACACCGCCTTGCCGATCGTCCATTCCTCGCCGCTTCCATGCAGGCGATAGAGCGTGTCCTTGCCGTCCTTGTGAATATACAGCGCCCGCGCGCCGAGCGGATTGTTGAGGCCGGGCTCCATGCCGTAGCGATATTTCTCAAGCTCCGGCTGCCGTCCGATCATATCGGCCGGCGGTGTCCAGCGCGGCCATTTGCGCTTGTAGGCGATGATGGCGCGGCCGCCCCAGGCAAAGCCGTCGCGGCCGATACCGACGCCGTAGCGCATCGCACGCCCGCCGGGCATGACGTGGTAGAGGAAACGCGCCGGCGTATCGACGACGACCGTGCCGGGCGCCTCGCCCGTCGGATCGTCGACCTCCTGCCGGTAATATTTCGGATCGACGCGGTCGATCCGCGCGGCTGGAATGGGGAATGGCTCGTCGAGCACGGGCCCATAGCCGAGCGCCACCGGATCGATGCGCGGCTTCGGCGGCGAGGCCGGCATCGGCGCCGGCGCAGGGGCGGAAACGCAGCCGGCGAGCGCGAGCGAGGTGAACCCGGTTGCGCCCAGCACGAAGTGCCGGCGCGTTAGACTGTTGGAACGCATGTGAAATCCTCTCGGGCGGCAATGGCCACCCATATCGACATCCATGTACGGCCGGGCGCGAAACGCACCTGCCGCACGGCAGCTTGATCGAAGGATTTCAGGCGCGCGGCGGCCGGAACAGGCCGTCGGCCAGGACAGGGCCGGCGCAATGCTGCGATGAAAAGCGCGGCGCTTCCCTGCCCCTCGCCGGCAGGACGACGCCGGTTTCAGGCATGACCGCCATATTGAAATGACAGAGCATCGCCGAACGCTCCGCCTTCGACACGCAGCCGGATTCGTCCGCATCGCCAACGACGCAGATCTCCGCGGCGGCGAGCGCGGGGCGCAGTTCCTTGCCCAGGCCGGCCACCGAGGTGGTGACCGCGGCGGCAGGCAACAGGGCCACGGCGACCAGCAGGGCCAGGAGAACGGAAAGACGCTTCATGCCAGCGGCATGGCCACAAACCATGTCGCTGGCAAGGAACAAAACCGCAGGCGGGATAACAAAGCCGTGTGCCGCCGCGCGCGTCAGTCGGCGAGCTTCCATTCCTCGCGCGAGGGGCTGCGCGGGTAGACGCCGAGGATGCGCACCTCGCGCGAGAAGAACCGCAGTTCCTCAAGCGCGTTCTTCACGCCGGCATCGTCGGGGTGGCCCTCGATGTCGGCATAGAAGAGCGTCGCCGTGAAGGCGCCGAGCTGGTAGCTCTCCAGCTTGGTCATGTTGACGCCATTGGTGGCGAAGCCGCCCATCGCCTTGTAGAGCGCCGCCGGCACGTTGCGGACCCGGAAGATGAAGGTCGTCATCATCGGTGTGTCGGGCGTGGCACGCGCGACCCATTCCTTGCTCTTCGTCAACACCACGAAGCGGGTGGTGTTGGTGTCGATGTCCTCGACATTCTCCTCCATGATGTCGAGGCCGTAGAGTTCGGCTGCGAGGCGCGGCGCGAGCGCGGCCATCGACCGATCCCCGACCTCCGAGACGAGCTTGGCCGCGCCGGCGGTGTCGCCGGCGATGACCGGCTTCCAGCCATTGCGGCGGATATATTTGCGGCACTGGCCCAGCGCATGGATGTGGCTGTGGACGGTCTTGACCTCGCCGCGCGCCACGCCCGGCAGCACCATGAGCTGGAAATGGATCGGCAGGAAATATTCGCCGATGATGTGGAGGCGCGATTCGGGCAGGAGATGGTGGATATCGGCCACGCGCCCGGCGATCGTGTTCTCGATGGGGATCATGGCGAGGCCCGCCTTGCCGGTCTCGACGGCGTTGAAGGCATCCTCGAAGGTGGCGCAGGGCAGCGGCTCCATACCCGGATACATGTTGCGGCAGGCAGTATCGGAATTCGCTCCGGGCTCGCCCTGGAACGCGATCTTGTTCATATTCATCTGTGACAACTTTCAGTAACGGAAATCAGGCGGCGCGACGCCGGCAAAGGCGCTCGGCGCTATCTAAATCGGCCGCCCGTGACGGAGCCCCTGAAAGTACGATAGAGCTGCAAAACCAGCCTCCGAACAGGTCTGCGAGTGGCAAAACGTCTCACTCGCCGTGGCCCTTATAAGTGTTGCAAGGCCGAAGCAAAAGACCTAGTTTCCGCGCAATTTCGCCCGCCCCTCCAGCGGGCTTCAGGCATGGTGCGAGCACGGCGGACGGATGTCCGCGGAACGGAGCGTTGAGCAGATGAACTCTTTCGAAATGAACAAGCTGATCGGCGCGTTCCTCGCTACCATATTCGTGATGTTCTCCGTGATACTGGCGTCCGACGCGCTGTTTGCGACGCATGCTCCCGAGACGCCGGGCTTCGCGATCGAGGTTGCCGAGGCTCCGGCCGGCGGCGGCGCGGCGGCGGAAGACAAGCCGAGCGCCTTGTCGCTGCTCGCTTCGGCCGATCCGGCTGCCGGCGAGGCCGTGTTCCGCAAATGCGCGGCCTGCCACACCGCCGACAAGGGCGGCGCCAACAAGATCGGCCCGAATCTCTGGGACGTCGTGAACCGCCCCATCGCCTCGCATGAAGGCTTCTCCTATTCGTCGGCGATGCGCGAATTCTCCGAAGGCGGCAGCCAGCATTGGGACTATGAGCATCTGAGCCATTTCCTCGTTGCGCCGCGCTCGCTGGTCAACGGCACGGCGATGGCTTTCGCCGGCATCAAGAATCCCCAGGAAGAGGCCAATCTGATCGCCTATCTGCGGTCGCTTTCCGACAATCCCGCGCCGCTGCCGGAAGCACCCGCGGCCGAGGGCGAAGCGCCGGCGGAAGGCGCACCCGCAGAAGCCGCGCCTGCCGAGGGCCAGCAGCCTGCACCGGCAGAGGGCCAGCAGCCCGCACCGGCCGAGAGCCAGGAAGCGCCTGCACAGCCTGCGCCGCAGAATGATGGAAATTCGGCCGCGCCGACGCCTGCACCGGGCGAAGCGGCGCCCGCACCGGCCCAGCCCGCCAATTGATGACGGAAACGTTATCTCCATAACCTGCAAAAAGCCGGCATTTGCCGGCTTTTTCATGTGCGGAAGAACGTTATCCGGGCCGGGCGGTGCGATTTTGGCCGTCACATGGCGTTCCATATGAAGCGAATCATGAAAATGCCTGATCTCGTTGTTTTTACACAGGTCGAGACGCAAAGCGGCTGCGCACCCCCGCCGGACTTGCTAGGCTGGGTTTCGCAAGACGCAGTATGAGGTGAGCAATGCACTTTCCCGCCCGCATAATCGGCGCAACGGCCCTCGGCGCGTTGCTGGCTTTCGCGAACGGGAGTGCGGCGCAGGATGCCGGCCAAAAGGAAGAGAAGGACGCCTGGCGAATCTCTTCCTCGCTGATCGAGAGCGACGCGGAGACGGAAAGTTTCGAGCGCTATCCATATGTCAATCCCGATGCGCCCAAGGGCGGCACGGTCAATGCGATCGCGACCGGCACCTTCGACAGTTTCAATCCCTTCATCGTGCGCGGCACGCCGGCAGCCGGCCTGACCAATTTCGGCGGGCTTCTCTATGAGACGCTGATGCAGCAGTCGACCGACGAGCCGGGAACAAGCCACGGGCTCATCGCCGACGCGTTCAAATATCCCGACGACTATTCGTCGGCCACCTATCGCATCCATCCCGATGCGCGCTGGCATGATGGCGAGCCGATCACCGCCGAGGATGTGGTCTGGTCGTTCGACAAGCTCAAGGAGATCAGCCAGCTCTACAATCGCTATTATGCGAATGTGATCGAGGCGGTGGCTGTGTCGGAGCGCGAGGTGGAATTCCGCTTCGACCAGAAGGGCAATCGCGAATTGCCGCATATCATGGGCGATCTCGCCGTGCTGCCGAAGCACTGGTGGGAGGGTAAGGATGCGCAGGGCCGGCAGCGCGACATCACCCAGCCCACGCTGGAGAAGCCGCTCGGCTCGGGCGCCTATGAGATAGAGAGCTTCCGCCCCGGTTCGGAAATCGTCTGGACGCGCGTGAAGGACTATTGGGGCGCCAAGCTGCCGGTGAATATCGGCCGCCAGAATTTCGACCGCCAGCGCTTCGTCTATTTCCAGGACGACAATGCCGCCTGGCAGGCCTTCACCAAGGGCGGCTTCCAGGACTACCGGCTGGAGAACCGGGCGCAGCGCTGGGCGACCGGCTACAATTTCCCCGCCTTCGAGGCGGGCGACGTGATCAAGCGCGAGTTCGAGAGCACGGCGGGCTATCCGATGCAGGGCTTCGTGCTCAATACGCGCAAGCCGCAATTCGCCGACCGGCGCGTGCGCGAGGCGCTGACATGGGCCTTCGACTTCGAGAGCATGAACCGCACGCTCTTCTACAATGCCTATGCGCGCACAGCGACCTATTTCGGCGGCGGAGAGCTTGCTTCCAGCGGCCTGCCGAAGGGACGCGAACTGGCGATCCTCGAGGAATTCCGCGGCAAGGTGCCCGACGAGGTGTTCACCAAGGAATTCACGCTGCCGGTGTATGACAAGCCGCAATCGGTGCGCGAGAACCTGCGCCATGCGGTGCAATTGCTGCGCGACGCCGGCTGGGAAAGCCGCGACGGGCGCATGGTGAGCGTGCAGACGGGCCAACCTTTCACAATCGAGTTCCTGGGCGACGACCCGACGGACGAGCGCGTGATGAAGCCCTTCATCGACAATCTGCGCCGCCTGGGCATCCAGGCGTCGATCCGGATCGTCGACACGAGCCAGTATGTCAACCGCTTCCGCACCTTCGACTATGACGTGGTGGTCGGCGTGCTGCCGCAGTCGCAATCGCCGGGCAACGAGCAGCGCGACTATTGGAGCTCGATCGCCGCCGACCAGCCCGATTCGCGCAATCTCGCCGGCATCAAGGATCCCGTGATCGACGCACTGATCGACAAGGTGATCTTCGCCAAGGACCGCGAGGAACTCGTGGCGGCCACCCATGCGCTCGATCGCGTGCTCCTGTGGGGCTACTATATCGTGCCGCACTGGCACTCGCCCTCGCTGCGCATCGCCTACTGGAACAAGTTCGGCATACCCGAAAAGCAGCCCAGCTATGTCGGCATCGACATCGATTCCTGGTGGATCGACGTGGAGCGCGAGAAGGCGCTGGCTGCCAGGCACCGGAGCGGCAACTGATGGCCGCCGGCTGGCTGCGGCGCCGCGACTTCCTGGCGCTCGGCGCGGCAAGCCTCGCCGCGCCGCTGCTGCCATCGCGGGGCATCGCCGCGCTGGCGACGGAGGAAGCGCTCCATGGGATCTCGACCTTTGGCGAGTTGAAATATCCGAAGGACTTCAGTCATTTCGACTACGCATATGTGGATGCGCCGCAAGGCGGGACGTTCAATTTCCAGCCGCCGAACTGGCTTTTCAACCAGTCGGTGCTGACCTTCAACACGCTCAACACCTTCGTGCCGCGGGGCGACGCGCCGCCGCGCATAGAAATGTGCTTCGATACGCTGATGGCCGGATCGCTGGACGAGCCGGATTCGCTCTACGGTCTGCTCGCCGAGACAGTGACGATCGCCGCCGACCGCAACAGCTTCACCTTCCGCCTGCGACCGGAAGCGCGGTTCCATGACGGCTCGCCGGTGACGGCGGCCGATGCCGTCTTCACCTTCGACCTGCTCAAGGAAAAGGGCCATCCGCAGCTTTCGCTGCCGCTGTCCGACATGACGGAGGCGGTGGCCGAGGACGAGCGCACTTTCCGCATCGGCTTCAACGGCGAACAGTCGTCGCAGACCGTCTTCGCGGTTGCCGGCTATCCGGTGCTGTCGAAGGCCTGGTTCGAGACGCATCCCTTCGATGGCTCGCAGATGACGGCGCCGCTTGGCAACGGCCAGTACAAGGTCGGACGCCTCTCCGCCGGTCGCTTCATCGAATATGAGAAGGTGCCCGATTATTGGGGCCGTGACCTGGCGGTCAACCGGGGCCTGAACCATTTCGAGCGCATCCGCATCGAGTTCTACCGCGAGCGGCAGGCGGGCTTCGAGGCCTTCAAGAAAGGGGAAATCCTGTTCCGGCAGGAGTTCACCGCGCGCACCTGGGCGACAGAATATGACTTCCCGGCGATCCGAGACAAAAGGGTCACGAAACGCGAATTTCCCGGCGACCTGAGACCCACCATGCAGGCCTGGGCGGTGAACCAGCGGCGCGAGCGGTTCAAGGATGCACGGGTGCGCGAGGCAATCGCCCACTGCTTCGACTTCGAGTGGACCAACCGCAATCTCTTCTACGACGCCTATGCCCGCGCGCAGAGCTGCTTCGAGAAATCCGATTTCAAGGCGGAGGGTGTCCCCTCGCCGGAGGAACTGGCGCTGATGGAGCCGCTGCGCGCGCATATTCCGGATGAAGCCTTCGGCGAGGCGGTGATGCAGCCCGTATCCGACGGCTCGGGACGCGACCGGACCATGCTGCGCCGCGCGCGGCAGCTTCTGATCGAGGCCGGATGGACCGCGCAGGGAAACCGTCTCGTCGACGCGCGCGGAGCGCCGCTGGCGGTGGAGATGCTGGTGCAGGACGAGTCGCTCTCGCGGATCACCTCGCCCTTCGTGGAAAACATGCGCGCGATCGGCATCGACGCCACGATCCGCATGGTGGATTCGGCGCAATATCAGGCGCGGCAGGCGGATTTCGACTTCGACATCGTGATGATGGCGCTGAGCTTCGACGGCACGCCGACGCGCGACCAGCTTGCCAACAGCTTCCACTCCCGTGCCGCCAAGGCCAGCGGATCGCGCAATCTGAGCGGCACTGAGAACCCCGCCATCGATGCGCTGATCGACGCGGCGGGACGGGCAACGAACCGCAATGAGATGATAACCGCCATGCGCGCGCTCGACAGGGTCTTGCGCGCACGCCGCGACTGGATTCCAAACTGGTATGCAGCGAATCACAAGGCGGCCTATTGGGACATGTTTGGCTTCAAGGAGCCCAAGCCCGATTACGGTTTCCCGGTGGAATCGCTTTGGTGGGTGGATAGCGAGAAAGCGAAAGCCATTGGCAAAGCCTGACCAGGGAGCGCATGCCTGATGGCTGCTTACGTACTGCGCCGGCTGTTGCTGATGATCCCGACCCTGTTCGGGATCATGGCGATCTCCTTCATCGTCATCCAGTTCGCGCCGGGGGGGCCCGTCGAGCAGGTGATCGCGCGGCTGCAGGGACAGGGCGGCGGGGCGGCCGACCGTCTTTCCGGCGGCGGCGATGCCGGGCAGCAATTCGACATGAGCGGCGGGGAATCGCGCTATCGCGGCGCGCAGGGGCTCGACCCGGCCTTCATCGCGCAACTTGAGAAGCAGTTCGGCTTCGACAAGCCGCCGATCGAGCGCTTCTTCGGCATGTTGTGGAACTATATCCGCTTCGATTTCGGCGAGAGCTATTTCCGCGACATTTCGGTGATCGACCTGATCATAGAGAAGATGCCGGTATCGATCTCGCTGGGGCTGTGGATCACGCTGATCTCCTATCTGATCTCGATCCCGCTCGGCATCCGCAAGGCGGTGAAGGACGGCTCCGTCTTCGATGTTTGGACGAGCGGTATCGTCATCGTCGGCTACGCCATTCCCGGCTTCCTCTTCGCCATCCTGCTGATGGTGCTGTTCGCCGGCGGCTCCTTCTTCGACTGGTTCCCGCTGCGCGGGCTGACATCGGAGAACTGGCACCAGCTTTCGTGGCCGGAACGTATTCTCGACTATTTCTGGCACCTGACCCTGCCCCTGACGGCCATGGTGCTTTCGGCCTTCGCCACCACGACGCTGCTGACCAAGAATTCCTTCCTCGAGGAAATCCGCAAGCAATATGTCGTCACCGCGCGGGCCAAAGGACTGTCGGAACGGCAGGTGCTCTATGGTCATGTGTTCCGCAATGCGATGTTGATCATCGTGGCGGGCTTTCCGGGCGCGTTCATCTCAGCCTTCTTCACCGGCTCGCTGCTGATCGAGAATATCTTCTCGCTCGACGGGCTCGGCCTGCTCGGCTTCCGCTCGGTTCTCGACCGCGACTATGCGGTGGTGTTCGCCACGCTCTACATCTTCTCGCTGATCGGCCTTTTCGTCGGCCTGCTCTCGGACCTGATCTATACCTGGATCGATCCGCGCATCGACTTCGACCGCAGGGACGTGTGATGAGCGACATCCAGGTGAAGGCCGAGGTGGAAGGCGTTCGCGAGAAGGTGGCGCGGCCGTGGCTGTCGCCGCTCAACCGGCGCCGCTGGCAGAATTTCAAAGCCAACCGGCGCGGCTACTGGTCGCTGTGGATCTTCCTCGTCCTGTTCGTGCTGTCGCTGTTCGCGGAGTTCATCGCCAACGACAAGCCGATCATCGCCTCCTACAAGGGCGAGATCATCTATCCGGTTCTGGTCGATTATCCCGAGGAGAAGTTCGGCGGCTTCCTCGCCGTGACCGACTATCGCGATCCGGTGATACAGGAGGAGATCACGGCCAATGGCTGGGCGATCTGGCCACCGGTCCGCTATTCCTACCGCACGGTGAACAACGAGATCCCCGAGGCGGCACCTGCCAAGCCTTCATGGATGTACAACGCCGAGACGCGATGCAGCCGCTACATGGCGGGCGTGGACGATCCCGATTGCCGGCCGGGCAACTGGAACTGGCTGGGCACCGACGACCAGGCGCGCGATGTGCTCGCCCGCGTCATCTACGGCTTCCGCATCTCGGTTCTGTTCGGGCTGGTGCTGACGCTCGCCTCGGCGGTGATCGGCGTGTCGGCAGGCGCCGTGCAGGGCTATTTCGGCGGCTGGACCGACCTGATCTTCCAGCGCTTCATCGAGATCTGGTCGTCGATCCCGGTGCTTTACCTCATCCTCATCATCGCAGCTGTGCTGCCGCCGGGCTTCTTCATCCTGCTCGGCATCATGCTCCTGTTTTCCTGGGTGGCCTTCGTCGGCGTGGTGCGGGCGGAGTTCCTGCGCGCGCGCAACTTCGAATATGTGAATGCGGCGCGCGCGCTTGGCGTCGGCAATTTCACCATCATGTACCGGCACCTTTTGCCCAATGCGATGGTGGCGACGCTGACCTTCCTGCCCTTCATCCTCAACGGCGCCATCACCACGCTGACCTCGCTCGACTTCCTCGGCTTCGGCCTGCCGCCCGGCTCCGCCTCGCTGGGCGAACTGCTCAGGCAGGGCCAGCGCAACCTCAACGCGCCATGGCTCGGCATTTCCGGCTTCCTGACGCTCTCGATCATGCTGTCGCTGCTGATCTTCATCGGCGAGGCCACGCGGGACGCGTTCGATCCGCGGAAGACTTTTCGGTGAGGTGCGGGGTGTGGTATAAAGTGGCTGGTTTTCTACCATGGAGGCAGTCATGGGCATGAACATCAAGAGCGATGAAGCGCAAAGGATCGCGAAGGAAATCGCCCATCATACGGGCGAGACGATCACCTCCGCAGTGCTGACAGCTCTCAAGGAACGCTTGGAGCGATTGAAAAGAGAGGCGAATTACGAAGAACGCAAGGCTCGGATCGAGGAGATCATTCGCCGGTCGGGCCCTACTGCGCCGGGCGTAACCAGTGACCATTCCGATCTGTATGACGAGTATGGATTGCCTAAATGATTGTCGATGCCTCGGCAGTTCTGGCCGTACTCTTTGACGAGCCTGAGAAGGCCGAGTTTCGCGATCTGCTTCTGTTGACACCGGAGCTGGCGATGTCGCCAGTGAACTATCTAGAGGCATCTGTGCGCGCTGACGACAAACGCCATCCGGCCAAGGGGCCGGAACTTGATGTTCTGCTGGCGGAATTTGGGATTCAGATCGTATCTATAACAGAAGATCAGGCTAAACGCGCCCGCGAAGCCTATCAGCGCTTCGGCAAGGGCAACCACCCCGCCAAGCTCAACCTCGGTGATTGCTTCGCCTATGCGCTGGCCAAGGCGCGCAGCGAGCCGTTGCTGTTCAAGGGCGACGATTTCCGCAAGACCGATGTCGAGGCCGCGCTTTGAGCGCCGCTCCCCTCCTCTCCGTCCACGATCTCTCCGTCGCCTTCGCGCAAGGCGGCAAGGAGACGCTTGCGGTGGACCATGTCTCCTTCGACATCGGCAAGGGCGAGACAGTGGCGCTGGTGGGGGAGTCCGGCTCGGGCAAGTCCGTCTCGGCGCTGTCGATCCTGAAGCTGCTGCCCTATCCGCCCGCCAGCCATCCGTCGGGCAGCATCCGTTTCGGCGGGCAGGACCTGCTGACGCTGGACGAGAAGGCGTTGCGCAAGGTGCGCGGTAACAAGATCACCATGATCTTCCAGGAGCCGATGACCTCGCTCAACCCGCTGCATACGATCGAGGACCAGATCGGCGAGATATTGCGGCTGCATCGCGGCATGCGCGAGCAGGCGGCGCGGGCGCGCACGCTGGAACTTCTGCACGAGGTGGGCATCCGCGAGCCGGAACGGCGGCTCGGCGCCTATCCGCACGAGTTGTCGGGCGGGCAGCGCCAGCGCGTGATGATCGCCATGGCGCTCGCCAACGAGCCGGAACTTCTCATCGCGGACGAACCGACGACGGCGCTCGACGTGACCGTGCAGGCGCAGATCCTCGAACTTCTCGCCAAGCTCAAGACGGGCAACGGCATGTCGATGCTGTTCATCACTCACGATCTCGGCATCGTGCGGCGCATCGCCGACCGGGTCTGCGTAATGACCAAAGGCAAGATCGTGGAAAGCGGCCCGACCGCCGAGATATTCGCCAATCCGCAGCACGAATATACACGGCACCTGCTGGCGGCCGAGCCGAAAGGCAGGCCGCAGCCGGCCGATCCGGAAGCAAAGCCGGTCATCGCCGGCGACGAGGTCAAGGTCTGGTTCCCGATCAAGAAGGGCTTCTTTCGCAAGACGGTGGACCATGTGAAGGCGGTGGACGGGATCGACATCACCGTGTGCGCGGGCCAGACGGTCGGCGTCGTGGGCGAATCCGGCTCGGGCAAGACCACGCTCGGCCTCGCGCTGACCCGGATGATCTCATCGGAAGGTGGGATCGATTTCGGCGGGCGCGATATTGCGAAACTTTCCTTTTCCGGCATGCGGCCGCTGCGCAGCGAAATCCAGATCGTCTTCCAGGACCCCTACGGCTCGCTCAGCCCGCGCATGTCGGTGTCGGAGATCATCGAGGAAGGGCTGCGCATCCACGAACCCAAACTCTCGCCGGAAGAGCGGGACGAGCGCGTGGTGGCGGTGCTGAAGGAGGTCGGGCTCGATCCGGCGACGCGCTTCCGCTATCCGCACGAATTTTCCGGGGGACAGCGCCAGCGCATCGCCATTGCCCGCGCCATGGTGTTGAAACCGCGCTTCGTGATGCTGGACGAGCCGACATCGGCGCTCGACATGAGCGTGCAGGCGCAGGTGGTGGACCTGCTGCGCGATCTCCAGCACAAGCACAACCTCGCTTATCTCTTCATCAGCCACGACCTCAAGGTGGTGCGCGCGCTGGCGAACGAGGTGATCGTGATGCGCAACGGCAAGGTGGTGGAGGCCGGCCCCGCCGAGCAGATTTTTGAAACACCGCAGACCGATTACACGCGCGCGCTCATTGCCGCCGCTTTCGACATTGCCACGGCACCGGCCGGCGTCGTCAACCAGTAGGGAGCGCCATGTGGGCAGGAACGAATGCGGGGCGCGTCCTTCTTTCTGTGCGCGGCTTCGACCCGGCTCAGTGGCGGGAACTGCTTTCGCGCCAGCGCACCGTGGTGACCGAGCTGGACGATCCCGCCGATCCGTCGATCCACTATGCCGTGGTGTGGAAGCAGCCGTCGGGCATTCTGGCGCGGCTGCCCAACCTGCGCGCCATCTTCTCGGTGGGCGCGGGCGTGGATCATCTCTTTGCTGATCCGGACCTGCCGGACGTGCCGATCGTGCGAGTGGTGGACGACAACCTGACCGGCCACATGGTCGAATATGTCGCGTGGCGCGTGCTCGACCATCATCGACAGGGCATGACCTATCGCGCCAATCAGGCAGCCGCCCTGTGGTTCGACATGCCGCAGCCGCGCGCGGACGAGGTGGCGGTGGGCTTTCTCGGCTTCGGCAATCTGGCGAAGGCAGCAGTGGCTGCCCTGCGGCCTTTCGGGTTCCAGCTCAACGGCTGGTCGCGCAGCCCATCTGCGATGGAAGGCGTGCGCTGCTTTGATGGTCCTGGCGGGCTGGGGCCCTTCCTCGCCGCGACCGACATTCTGGTCGTGCTCCTGCCGCTCACCGATGCGACTCGCGGCATGGTGGACCATGGCCTGCTCGGCGGCCTGCGGCGCGGCAATGCGCTGGGCGGGCCGGTGCTGATCAATGCCGGGCGCGGTGGGTTGCAGAACGAAGCGGACATATTGCGCGCGCTGGAGGACGGCACGTTGAAGGAGGCGAGCCTCGATGTGTTCGAGAGCGAGCCGCTGCCGACGCTTAGCCCGCTCTGGCCGCACCACCAGGTCTTCGTCACGCCGCATGCGGCGGCGGTGTCGGACCCGGCCCATCTCGTGCCGTCCATGCTGGCGCAGATGGATGCGCATGATGGCGGCGCGCCCTTGCGCAATCTGGTGGACCGCGCCGCCGGCTATTGAGCCAGATGGCGGAACCTGCCGGTCCTGCCCGCCCGCACCCTCCCGCAGGAAGGCCGATCGTGGCAGCATGGGCTGGAAAGGATGCAGCCATGATCCTCATCGGCCAATATGATTCGTCCTTCGTGCGCCGCGTCGGCATCGCCCTGACGCTCTACGGCCTGCCCTTCGAGCACCGCCCGTGGTCGACCTTCGGCGATGCCGACAGGTTGCGGGCGCTCAACCCGCTGACCCGCGTGCCGACCATGGCACTGGACGACGGGTCGGTGGTGCTGGACAGCTTTTCGATCATCGATCACATCGACAGCCTGGTCACGCCATCGGCGCGGATGATGCCGGCGGAGGGACCTGCGCGGCGCGACGCCATGCGCGTCATCGCGCTGGCGACAGGTCTGGCCGACAAGGCTGTGGCGCTTTTCTATGAAATGCGCCTGCATGAGACGCCTTCGCAGATCTGGTCCAATCGCTGCCGCACGCAGATCGCCGCGACGCTGGCGGCACTCGAGGCGGACCGCGCCGGGCGGGTTACCGATTTCTGGTGCGGTCCGGCGATCGGCCATGCCGACATCGCCGTTGCCTGCGCGCTGCGGCACACCAATGATACGCATGCCGGCCTAATCGAATGGGACGCCTATCCTGCGCTTGCCGCCCATAGCCAGCGCATGGAGGCCATGGATGTTTTCCGGCAGATCTTTCAGTCGTTCATCCCGCCATCCTGACCGGTGGCCAGGCTGGCAGCGCCGCTGGATATCTGACACAACATCGGCATGACCATCTGCCGGCTGGCTGGGGAGGAGGCATGTTCGCAAAGATCCTGATTGCCAATCGCGGCGAGATTGCCTGCCGCGTGATGCGCACCGCACGGCGGATGGGGATTTCGACCGTCGCGGTCTATTCAGACGCCGACGCTTCGGCGCTCCATGTCGCGACGGCCGACGAGGCGGTGCATATCGGCCCCGCATCGGTTGCCGAGAGCTATCTGCGCGGCGACAGGATCATTGCGGCGGCACTCGAAGCCGGCGCGGAGGCAATCCATCCGGGCTATGGCTTCCTGTCGGAAAATCCGGATTTTGTCGATGAGGTGACCAAGGCCGGGCTCGTCTTCATCGGCCCGCGCGCGGCCTCGATCCGCAGCATGGGGCTGAAGGATGCCGCCAAGCGACTGATGGAGAAGGCCGGCGTGCCGGTTGTGCCCGGCTATCACGGCGAGGCGCAGGAAATCGTGCTGCTCGCCTCCAAGGCGCGCGAGATCGGCTATCCGGTGCTCATCAAGGCACGGGCGGGCGGCGGCGGCAAGGGCATGCGCCGCGTCGACCATCCCGACCATTTCGCCGAGGCGCTGGCCGCCGCGCGGCGCGAGGCGAAGGCCGCCTTCGGCGACGACCGCGTATTGGTGGAGAAATATATCCAGAGCCCGCGCCATATCGAGGTGCAGGTGTTCGGCGACGAGTTGGGCAATGTCGTGCATCTTTTCGAGCGCGACTGCTCGGCGCAGCGCCGCCACCAGAAGGTGATCGAGGAAGCGCCGGCGCCCGGCATGACAGAGGCGATGCGCAAGGCGATGACGCAGGCGGCGGTGAAGGCTGCCAAGACCATCGACTATTGCGGTGCGGGAACGATCGAGTTCATCGTGGATGCGAGCGCCGGGCTTTCTCCCGACCGCTTCTGGTTCATGGAGATGAACACGCGCCTTCAGGTGGAGCATCCGGTCACCGAGATGGTGACGGGCATCGACCTCGTGGAATGGCAGCTGCGTGTGGCGGCCGGCGAGCCCCTGCCCCGCCGCCAGGACGAGATCGCACTGTCGGGCCATGCCTTTGAGGCACGGCTCTATGCCGAGGACCCGCAGCGCGACTTCCTGCCGGCGACCGGCACGCTGCATCATCTCGTCTTTCCCGCCCCGCAGGAAGGGCATGTGCGCGTCGAGACCGGCGTGCGCGCGGGCGATACGATCTCACCCTTCTACGACCCGATGATCGCCAAGCTCGTCGTCGGGGGACCGGACCGTGCGACGGCTCTCTCGCGGCTAGGCGAGGCGCTGGCGCGGACCGAGATCGCCGGCACGGTGGTGAACCTCGCTTTCCTCGCCGCGCTGGCGCAGGACGAGGACTTCGCGGCCGGCCGCGTCGATACCGGGCTGATTGCGCGCAAGCAGGCTGAACTCACCGCGTCAGCCGCGCCTGCCCCGCGCATCCACGCGCAGGCGGCAGCAGCCGCGGCGGGGCTGGCAAAGCCGCCCGCATCCGCCGATCCATGGGACACGCTGCGCGGCTACGGGCATTTTTCAACGCTGGCGCATGTGGTTCATCTTCGGCAAGGCGAGGAGCCGCTGGCGGTTGCCCTGACCGCCGATGGAACGGCGATACGGGCGGAGACCGGCGATACGATCCGGCTTCGGGCCGATGCTGCAATGTCGGCCGTGCCGTGGCCGGGTCACGTGACCGTATTTGCGGGAGCGGCGAGCCACACATTCGCGCTGGACGATCCGCTCGAAGCGGTGCGGGATGCCGGCGGCGGCGCGGAAAGCCTGCGCGCGCCGATGCCCGGACTGGTCAAGCTCGTGCATGCGGCACAGGGCGAGACCGTCTCACGCGGGCAGCCGCTGCTGGTGCTGGAGGCGATGAAGATGGAGCATGCGATTGCCGCGCCGCATGACGGCATCATCGCCGAAATCGCCGCGGAAGGCATGCAGGTCAGCGACGGCGCAGTGCTGGTCCGGTTCGCTGAGGCGTAACCTGGCCGGAGCGGTATCTGCTCCAACGCGATCCGATTTGCAGATTCAGCCGACAGGGGCATCTCCCCCGCCGATGTGGGCCTACATGATCGCGTTGTGCAATGGCGGCCGTTGTCCAGGCAGCGGCCACGGCACAAGGAGCGCGATCAGTGCAGGGTCATCCACTCGCGGGCTTCACGCAGCGCCCGGGCAATGTCGGCCTTGCTCATATTGGCGGCCAGTTCGGCGCGCAGGTCGGCGGCGCGGGCGGAACCCTTGATCGCAGCGATATTGAACCATTTATGCGCGGCCACCACGTCGGCCTCGCAGTCGCGGCCGGTTGCGTACATCAGGCCGAGTTCGAAGAGAATGTCGGCCTGGGCGTTGGCGCCGATGCCGGTTTTGAGCATGTCATAACGAGCCATTTTTCAGTCCCCTGTCTTCTCCCGAGAGCGGCGTTTTCGCCTGTTCCCGTCGTCTTGATCCGATGCCTGGAGAATGACGATGAGCCTTGAATCCGTCGTTAAATGACTTGCTTAAGTAGATGAAAACAAAACTCAAATTATCCGTAAATCCAAGATTTCGTTAAACATGGGAATCCCGGAATTCCGCGCTCGTTCATGCAAAATATACGGAATCCGCCACGCGCCGGCTAACGCTTGATTCACCGTGACTCGCGGTCGATCCACGTCCTGCGCGGCAACTTGGCCAGCTTCCGGGGTGCCGCATCGCCAGAACGCGCCCTCACAATGCCCCTTCCGCACCGGCACCGCTTTTGTTACGTTTACGTGCGCGTAAATAGATCAAGCCCCGGCATCGATCCGGGCGGGAGGAGTTCATGTTGAAGACATTCGGCGTTGCGGCCCTTGCCGCGCTGATGGTGACCGGCGCGGCGGCGGCGGATCCCATCGAGGGGCGCTGGCGCACGGAACCCGGCGCGATCGCGCAGATCGCAAGCTGCGGCGGCAGCTTCTGCGTCAAGCTGGTCAGCGGCAAGCACAGCGGAAAGCAGATCGGCACGATGAGCGCCCAGGGTGGAAACAGCTACAAGGGCACCATCACCGACCCCACCAACGACAAGACCTACAAGGGCGACGTGACCCTCAGCGGCAATTCGCTCAAGATGCGGGGCTGCGTGATGGCGGTGATCTGCCGCTCGCAGAACTGGAAGAGGATGTAGGAGCGAATAGTGAAATGGGGCTGAGGCGTGCGAAGGCCAGCCTTCCCCTATTCACTACTCACCATTTCGCTATCTCGCTCGCTGCCCGAACAGCACCTTCTGCGCGTCCTTGTCCTCGGCGATGTTGCGGCGGTGCTCGGCACCGACAGCCATGCCGCGCTCGACGGCGGGGCGCGCCATGATCGTTTCGAACCAGCGCCGGAGGTTGGGGAAGTCCTCAAGGTCCTGGCCCTGGTTCTTGTAGGGCCGGACCCAGCCAACGCAGGCGATATCCGCGATCGAATAGTCGCCGGCCAGAAATTCGCGATCGGCGAGGCGCTTGTTCATCACGCCATAGAGACGGTTCACCTCGTTGGTGTAGCGGTCGACGGCGTAGGGGAGCTTTTCCGGCGCATATTGGCGGAAATGATGCGCCTGCCCGGCCATGGGCCCGAGCCCGCCCATCTGCCAGAACAGCCACTGGTCGACCTCGACGCGCGCGCGCTCGTCGGCCGGATAGAGCTTGCCGAACTTGCGGCCGAGATATTGCAGGATCGCGCCGGATTCGAACACCGAGATGGGCTGGCCGCCCGGCCCCTCGGGATCGACGATCGCCGGCATGCGGTTGTTCGGCGAGATTTTCAGGAAGGCCGGCTCGAACTGTTCGCCCTTGCCGATATTGACGTATTTCACCTCATAGGGAACGCCCATCTCCTCCAGCGCCACGCTGACCTTCCAGCCATTCGGGGTGGGCCAGTAATAGAGTTCGATCGGGCGGGTCTGCTGCGTCATGTCGGCCTCCTTGGGATGAAAGTGAGCTAACCACATCGCGCGCAGCACGCCAACCGGCCGACGCTGAGGCGTGCGAAAATATAGCCACATTCGTGGGTTACGCATTCTTCATCTAGCTGAACGGCAGATGAATGGTGCGATCAGGCGGAGTTCAGCGCCGCCTCGCCATAGTGTCCGCAATCGAGGACACGCACATGCTCGCACGCCGCTTCACCATCGTCTGCCTCCTTGTTTCGATCTTCGGCATGCTTCTGGCGATGGCCGTCACGGAGGCGAACCGCAAGCCCCGCGCCATAGGCGGATGGGCCAGCTTCTGCGGAACCGAAAGCGGAAATGGATGCGCGCCACTGTCGCGCCACTGAAAGACACGACAATGACGAGAGAAAACAACAAGCACAATCATCTGGCTGCCGGCCTTGCACGGGTCGCGCTTGTCGCCGCGCTGCTTTTCATGCCGGCCATCGCCGTGCACAAGGTGAATGCCGGCACCGGGCAGACCATCGGCGAGACCCAGAAAATGTCCAACGGCGCCGGTCTCGTGCTGCTGATGGGCCTCCAGCGCGGCTGAGCAAATGCCGATTGAAACCGCTGCCCACTTTCGGGGGACATGCTCTATAATGGGCCATGGACAAGCCCATCTTTCCCCAACCGATCGATTCCGTGGTCTATCCGGACCCCTATCCGCGCGAGACGTTCACCGACGCGAAGGCCGCGGTGGACGCGCTGAAGGTGCTCTATGAACGCAACACGGCCTTCCTGCGCGATGCGTTCCAGACGCTGACCGGCGGCGGCGAGACGACGAGCCGCTTCCGCGCCTTCTATCCCGAAATCAGCATCGCGATCTCATCTTACACGCATGTGGATTCGCGCCTCGCCTTCGGCCACATGCCGCAGCCGGGCTATTATTCGACCACCGTCACCCGGCCGGACCTGTTCGAGAATTATCTGGTCGAGCAGTTGCGGCAGATCATCCGCAATCACGGCGTGCCGGTGACGATCTCGGAATCGGAGCGGCCGATCCCGCTGCATTTCGCCTTCCTCGAAGGCACGCATGTGGATGGCAGCATCGCCGACCGCATCCAGCGGCCCCTGCGCGACATATTCGATGTGCCTGACCTCAACGCCACCGACGACCTGATCGCCAACGGCACCTATGAGCCGGTGCCCGGCGAGCCGATGCCGCTGGCGCCCTTCACCGCGCAGCGCATCGACTATTCGCTGCATCGGCTGTCGCACTATACCGCGACCAGCCCGAAGCACTTCCAGAACTTCGTCCTGTTCACCAATTACCAGTTCTATATCGACGAGTTCTGCGCACATGCCCGCGCGCTGATGGCCGCCGGCGGCGAAGGCTATGCGGCCTTCGTGGAGCCCGGCAATGTGGTGACGAGGCCGGGCGAGGCATCGCCGCATGAGGGCACGCCCCAGCGCCTGCCGCAGATGCCGGCCTATCATCTGGTGAAGCCAGGCCATGGCGGCATCACCATGGTCAATATCGGCGTCGGCCCCTCCAATGCCAAGACGATCACCGACCATATCGCGGTGCTGCGGCCGCATGCCTGGCTGATGCTGGGTCACTGCGCCGGCCTGCGCAACACACAGGCGCTGGGCGACTATGTGCTGGCCCACGCCTATGTGCGCGAGGACCATGTGCTGGACGACGACCTGCCGGTGTGGGTGCCGATCCCGGCGCTGGCCGAGGTGCAAGTGGCGCTGGAAGAGGCGGTGGCCGAGGTGACGGGCCTTTCGGGCTATGAGCTCAAGCGCGTCATGCGCACCGGCACGGTGGCGACCATCGACAACCGCAACTGGGAACTGCGCGAGCAGCGCGGACCGGTGCAGCGGCTTTCGCAGTCGCGCGCCATCGCGCTCGACATGGAATCGGCCACGATCGCCGCCAACGGCTTCCGCTTCCGCGTGCCCTACGGGACGCTTCTATGCGTGTCCGACAAGCCGCTGCATGGCGAATTGAAGCTGCCGGGCATGGCGACCGAATTCTACAAGCGACAGGTGTCACAGCATCTCAGGATCGGCATCCGCGCCGTGGAGAAACTGGCAGAGATGCCGTCGGAGCGGCTGCATTCGCGCAAGCTCAGAAGCTTTTCGGAAACCGCCTTCCAGTAGAATGGGCCTGCGGGCACCAGCGTCACGACGCTGCCCCATTGTCGCGCTTGGAGAGCCGGCGGTCTGCGACGGATGGATTCATGTTTCTCGGCAAGCCTGTGAAATGGTGGCTGGCGCTGGCGATCCTGCTTTGCGGGCTCGGCGTCGCCGTGCTGGTCTATGCCGGCTTCCTCGGCCAATGGCATGCGGCCTTCGATACGCTGGCGCATTTCCGCATGCATCTTGCGGCGGGAGTGGTGGTGGCGGCGCTGCTGCTGGCGATCTTCCGGGGCTGGCGGCTCTCGGCGGCCGGCCTTGTGGCAGCCGCCCTGCTGCCGGTCTTGCTGACGCTCGGCCTGCCGGAGCTGAAGTGGAGCGGCACGGCCAATGCCGCGCCGGACAATGCACCGCGCTACAGGATGCTGCATCTCAACCTGCGTTTCGACAATCCCGACAAGAGCGCGGTGCTATCGATGATCGGGCGCGAGAAGCCGGATATCGTCACGCTGATCGAGGTTTCGCCGCAGTGGGAGCCGCGGCTGGAGGTGCTGGGCGCGGCCTACCCCTACCGGTTGCGCTGCCATCAGGATTCGCGCAATGGCGGCGTGGCGATCCTGTCGCGCCGGCCCTTCGCGCAAGGCGGGCGGCAGGAATGCAAGGATGACGGGTCGCTGGCGCTCGCTACCGTTGATTTCGGCGGGCAGGCGGTGGACGTGGTGGCGCTGCATATCGGCTGGCCCTGGCCTTTCTGGCAGAAATGGCAGGTGGACAACGCCGCGCAGACGCTCGCCACGCTGGGGCCGACCGCCATTCTCGGCGGCGACTTCAACGCCACGCCGTGGAGCGTGATGGCGCAGCGCGTGGCTGCGAGCGGGGGCTTGCGCTTCACGCGCTGGGTGGGGCCGACTTGGATAGACCGCCGCGCGCCCGACATGCTGCGGCCCTATATCGGACTGCCGATCGACCATATTCTGGTGAAAGGCGCGGTGATGGAACAGCCGCCGCACCGGCTTGGCAATGTCGGCTCGGACCATCTGCCTGTCGTGATGGATTTCACCCTGCTGCCGACCGAGGAAGCGCCGGCGGTGCAGCAGGCGGGGCTTCAATAGTCCGTCTTATAGCCTTGACGTTTGCGCCACCCCTCATCGCCCTGCCGGGCACTTCTCCCCGTGAACGGGGAGAAGAATGCCGTCCGCTCGCTTTCCGCATCTTCTGCCAGGTCGATGATTGGCGAAACCGGATGAGGGCGCTGCCTCACATATTCATATAGACTGGTCCCTCGCCGCCCTGCGGCGGGACCCAGTTGATGTTCTGGTTCGGATCCTTGATGTCGCAGGTCTTGCAGTGGACGCAGTTCTGCGCGTTGATGACGAAGCGCGCATCGGTGCTTTCGCGTTGCGCCTCGGGCGCGAGCCCGGCGACGGAATTGCCTTCGCCATCCACCCATTCATAGACGCCGGCGGGGCAATAGCGCGTCGAAGGGCCGGCGAAGACGTCATATTCGGACCTCTCCTGCAGTTCCGGGTCCTTCACCTGAAGATGGACCGGCTGGTCCTCCTCGTGATTGGTGTTTGAGAGGAAGACCGAGGAAAGCCGGTCGAAGGTCAACTGGCCGTCGGGCCTCGGATAGGCGATGCGCTTGTGTCCGGCAGCGGGGTCGAGCGATGCGTAATCGGCCTTGCCATGCTTCAGCGTGCCGAAGGGCGAGACGCCGAACAGCGTGTTGAGCCACATGTCGATGCCGCCGATGGCAACGCCGAACAGGCCGAATTTCGACCAGAACGGCTTGACGTTGCGCACCTTCCTGAGGTCGCGGCCGATGTCGGAGCCGCGCCATGCCTGCTCGTAGGAAAGCAGCTCGTCATTGGCCCTGCCCTCGGCAAGTGCGGCCGCGGCATGTTCGGCCGCCATCATGCCGGAGAGCACGGCGTTGTGGGAGCCCTTGATGCGCGGCAGGTTCACGAAGCCGGCCGAGCAGCCGATGAGCACGCCGCCGGGGAAGGAGAGCTTCGGCACCGACTGCCAGCCGCCCTCGGTAATGGCGCGCGCGCCATAGCCGATGCGCTTGCCGCCCTCGAAGGTGTCGCGGATGGCCGGATGCGTCTTGAAGCGCTGGAACTCCTCGAAGGGCGAGATGTAGGGGTTCTTGTAGTTCAGGTGCACGACGAAGCCGACCGCGACCGTATTGTCGTCGAGATGATAGAGGAACGATCCGCCACCGGTCTTCATGTCGAGCGGCCAGCCGAAGGAATGCTGCACGAGGCCGGGCTTGCTCTTCTCTGGCGCGACCTGCCACAGTTCCTTCAGGCCGATGCCAAATTTCTGCGGCTCGCGGCCTGCCGACAGGTCGTATCTGGCGATGAGCTGCTTGGCGAGCGAGCCGCGCACGCCCTCGCCGATCATCACATATTTGCCGAGCAGCGCCATACCCGGAGCGTAGTTCGGCCCCTGCGTGCCGTCGCGCTCGATGCCCATGTCGCCGGTGACGACGCCGATGACCGCGCCCTCGTCATTGTAGAGCACGTCCGCAGCCGCGAAGCCGGGATAGATTTCCACCCCCAGCGCCTCGGCATGGCCCGCCAGCCAACGGCAGACATTGCCCAGCGAGACGATGTAGTTGCCGTGATTGTTCATCAGCGGCGGCATGATGATGTTGGGGATGCGGACCGAACCGGCGGGGCCCAGCACGAGGAAGTGGTCGGCGGTGACCGGGGTCTTGAACGGATGATCGCCTTCCTCGCGCCAGCCGGGAAGCAGGCGGTCGATGCCCACGGGATCGACGACGGCGCCCGACAGGATATGCGCACCGACCTCGCCGCCCTTTTCCAGCACCACGACCGAAAGGTTTGGATCGAGCTGCTTGAGCCTGATCGCGGCGGAGAGACCGGCCGGGCCTGCGCCGACGATCACCACGTCGAATTCCATGCTCTCGCGTTCGACTTCGCTCATTCATTCCTCCGCCGGCCCTTGGCGGGCCTGTTGATGTTCCGGTGCGGCATCTTTCACCGTTGCGATCCTCGCTATGCTGTAGCGGAAAGAATTCGCCGGCGGAACCGCAAGCATATCGACTGCGCAAATGCCGCACATGTCATCTCTGCGTATGCAGTATTTACGTAAACGTCAATTATTTGCAGATGCATGCCTGCTTGCATTGCGCGGCGGTACGGGCAAATGTGCCGCGCATGACCCCATCCCGACAGGACTGGCACGGCGACCTCGGCGAGCTGCTGCGCTTCTATGCGGAAGCCGGCTATGACGAGGCCCTGGAGGACGCGCCGGTCGACCGTTTCGCCGAATCCGCCGCCCAGCGGAGCCGGCAGGAAGAGCAGCAGGCGCGGCCCCAGCCGGAGCGGCAGGCGGCACCGCGCAGCGAGCCGCAGCGCACCACTGCGACCAGACCCTCCTCCCCTTCCCCGGCGATGAAGGCGCCGGCTGCGGCTGTGCCCGACGAGCAGCAGGCAGCGGCAGCCCGCGCACTGGCGCGGCAGGCCGGTTCACTGGAGGAACTGCGTGCGATCCTTTCCACCTATGACGGATGCAACCTGAAATTCACGGCGAAGAATCTCGTCTTCGCCGACGGCAACCCGGAAGCACCGATCATGTTCGTCGGCGAGGCGCCGGGGCGCGACGAGGACATCGAGGGCCTGCCCTTCGTCGGTCGGTCGGGGCAATTGCTGGACCGGATGATCGCGGCGATCGGGCTGGACCGGACATCGGCCTATATCAGCAATGTCATTCCCTGGCGGCCGCCGGGCAATCGCGACCCGTCGCCGCTGGAAACCGAAATCTGCCGTCCCTTCATCGAGCGGCAGATCGAACTGGTGAACCCGCGGGTGCTGGTGACCTTGGGCAACCCATCGACCAGGGCGCTGACCGGCCTGACCAACGGTATCACGCGCCTGCGCGGCAAATGGGTGGAGCATGTGACGCCGGGCGGCACGCGGATCGCGACCATGCCAACCCTGCACCCGGCCTATCTGCTGCGCAATCCCGCACACAAGAAGCTGGTCTGGCGCGACCTGCTGGAGATCAAGGCGCGGCTGCGCGAAACCGCATAGACAAACGTCATCGCGATGCAACCGATCGGCCCGTCACGCGTTCCTGCGTCACCGATACAATCGAGGGGCATCTTCATGGGCATTATCTGGACCATCATCATCGGCTTCGTCGCGGGCGTGGTCGCGAAATTTCTCGTACCCGGCGACAATGAGCCGAAAGGCTTCATCCTGACGACGATCCTGGGCATCGTGGGTGCCTTCGTCGCCTCCTATCTCGGGCAAGCACTGGGATGGTACAACGCCAATGAAGGCGCCGGCTTCATCGGCGCCATCGTCGGCGCCGTAATTCTCCTGCTCATTTGGGGCGCCGTTTCCCGGCGCGCCTAGATTTCACCGGACAGAAAGGAACCAATCATGGCTTCCCGCAACACAATGCCGTCGCTTGCGGCACTTCTCGGCCTTCTCGCGGTCGCCGGATACCAGAACCGCGACAAACTGGGGCAGATCCTTCAGGACGCGAAGGGCAATGCCGAGGGTGAAGGTGGACTTCTCGACAAGATCGGAACCATGTTCGGCGGTGGCGAAGGCTCGCTCAGCAAGGGTGTCGGAGAGCTCGTCGACACGTTCAAGAATGGCGGACATCAGGAGACTGCGGATTCCTGGGTGAGCGCCGATGCGGAAACCAAGGGCATCTCGCCCGAGCAGGTCGAATCGACGATCGGCAGGGATACGCTTCAGGAACTGTCTGCGAAGACCGGCCTCGACTATGACGAGCTGCTGAAGCGCCTTTCGTCGTCGATCCCCGAAGCCGTCAACAAGATGACGCCGAACGGGCAGTTTCCGCAGGACGACAACCAGGTCCGGCAGTTCCTCGGCGGAGCGCCGCGTCCCGCATAGTCGCTGGAATATCCCGAGGGAGGCGCGATGACGCCTCCCTTTTCGCGTGGCCGGAACAGCCCTTGTCGGGACTGATCTGGACTTGCCGTGCCTTTGTCCATCCGGCAGGAAGCAGGAAAGATCACCGGAGTGGCTGTAATGAAATGGACCTTGCCCGTTCTGCTTGGCCTGCTGATCGCCGGCTGCACCACCACGCCCGAGGAGCAGAGACGCCTCGACGAGGAGAAGTGCCGGAGCTACGGCTTCACCCGCAAGAACGATGCCTTCGCCGAATGCCTGCAACGGATCGAGCTCGACAGGCGTGCGGCTTTCCGCGCCAGTTCCGTCTCCCGCGATCCGTGGATGTGGGCGCCGCCGCCGCGCGTGATCGTCGTCGATCGCAACAGGGGCTAGCGCAACTCTGGAAAGGTGCGCAGTTTTGCGTCCGGATTTTTCTTAGAACAAAGAGATCGAGCATTCCCGCGATTCCATGAGAAACGGAAATGCTCCAGGTGGTGCGCGCCGGCTGCCAGACCGGCGCGCGCTCATTCAGGCGGCAGCCAGCCTGCCACGGCGCAGCCCCATGAACTGCAGTTCGGCCAGAACCGCCACGGCGGCAGCCTGAACCAGCAGGAAGGCGATGCCGAGCACGTTGGGCGTGACAAGGCCGGCGACGAGGATCGCCACCGAAGCCACTACCCACAATCCGTTGATCGCGATCACATCGATGAGCAACAGGCGCGACAGCTCGGCGCGACGCGACAGCGCAAACAGAAATGCCGACCAAGGCAGCAGGAATAAGCCGGCCCAGAAGAGCAGAGGCTGAGGAAGCCCCAGCAATGGGGCCAGGAGGCCTGCACCGAGCACGCTCACGGCGCCCGCAGCCAGGCTCATGGCGGCATCGACGGCCAGCACATTGCGCAGGAAAGGATTGATCGCAACAGACATGATCTTTCTCCATATTGGCCGGCGGCGAACCGTTCGCGACCGGCGATGAGGCGACACTGCCGTGATGCGGGACGGGATGCGATTACCTGCCAGGTAATGGAAATGATGAATTGTCGGGGATAGAGTCCGGACATGAACAGCAACCATGCAGGAACAATGATCCGTGAATGGCGCACGCGGCGGCGGCTCAGCCAGCTCGACCTCGCAGCCGAAGCGGAGATCTCGCAGCGCCATCTGAGCTTCATGGAGAGCGGGCGTGCAAAGCCGTCGCGCGAGATGGCGCTACATCTGGCGGAACGCCTCGACATGCCGCTGCGCCACCGCAACCTGCTGCTGCTGACGGCCGGCTATGCGCCGGGCTTCAGCGAGCGCGAGCTGGATGACGATGCGCTCGAACCGGCGATGCGGGCGGTGGAGCGCGTGCTCGCCGCGCACGAACCGAACCCTGCGATCGCGGTGGACCGCCAGTGGAACTTGATCCGCGGCAACCGGGCGATCGGGCCCTTCATGGCGGTGGCGGATGCGCAACTGCTCGCGCCGCCGGCGAATGTGTTGCGGCTCAGCCTGCACCCGAAGGGGCTTGCGCCCTACATCGCCAATCTGGCCGCGTGGCGCGCGCATCTGCTGCACCGGCTCGCCCGGCAGAACGAGACCTTCGCCGATCCGGCGATGCAGGCACTCGAAGCGGAATTGCGCGGCTATCCGGGCGGCGTTTCGAAGGCGCCGGTCGTGCATGACGTGGCGGCCGACATCGCCGTGCCGCTCCAGCTCGACATTGGCGGCGCGCGCCTGTCCTTCATCACGACCATCACCGTGTTCGGCACGCCGCTCGACGTGACGCTGTCGGAACTGGCGATGGAAACATTCTTCCCCGCCGACGAGGCGACGGCCGCCTATCTGCAGGCAATGCCGCTCGGCTGACCGATCATTGCGGCGGCGTGACCCGGCGGGCCTTGCCGCGCTCCAGCCCCAGCCGGTGCTCGCGCCAGATGATGAAGATGCCCGAGGCGATGACGATGGCGCCGCCGGCGATCATATAGCTCGTCGGGACCTCACCGAAGACGAGATAGCCGATGATGATGCCGAGGATCATCGACGTATATTCGAAGGGCGCGATGATCGACACGTCGCCATGGCGATAGCTCTCGGTCATCAGGATCTGGGCGACGCCGCCGCAGAGCCCCGCGCCGATCAGGAACACATATTGCAGCGGGGTGAGCGATATCCAGCCGAAGGGGATGGTGAACAAAGCGGCGACGGTGGAGGTCAGCGAGAACCACAGGACGATGGTGGAGGACTTCTCCGTCAGCACCAGCCGCCGCACCAGAAGCACGACGCACGCCGAAATGGTCGCCGATCCGAGCATGGCGGCGACACCCCATGCCTGATCGGATTCGATGCCGGCCCCGGAGGTGAAGAGGGTAAGGTTCGGCCAGGCGATGATGACCACGCCGACAAGGCCGATGACCACCGCCGACCAGCGATAGATGCGGACCGTCTCGCCGAGGAAGACCGCGCCGAAGATGACGACCAGCAATGGCTGCGCATAATTGAGCGTGATGGCGTCGGGCAGCGGCAGGCGCGTCAGCGCGAAGAAGCTCAGGATCATCGAGGAGACGCCCACCAGGCCGCGCAGGATGTGGCTGACCGGCTTCTGCGTATGCAGAGCCGTCCGCAACTCCTTCTGCCAGGCAAGGAAGATCAGGATCGGGACGATTGCGAACAGCGAACGGTAGAAGACGATCTGCCCGGCGGGAACCTGTCCGCCGGCCTTGATGAGCGTCGACATGCCGACGAAAACCGTCACCGATGCGACTTTCAGGCCGATCGCCAGAAGCGGGCGCACGTCGATCGGCGCAGCACTGCTACCCATCGCAGCAGCCTGCCTCGCCGCGCCAGCCGGGCGCAGCCGATATCATTCGGTGGCCCGCGCCTGCTGGATCAGGCCCCAGACGCGCAAGGGCGTCGCCGGCATCTCGATATGGTCGATGCCATAGGCACGATAGAGCGCATCCGTCACCGCACTCATCGCCGCCGGTGTCGCACCGATGGTGCCCGCCTCGCCCGCACCCTTCAGGCCCATCGCATTGGTGGTCGACGGCACGTTGCGCATTTCGAAATGCAGGTTGGGCAGCATGTCCGCGCGCGGCACCGCGTAGTCCATGAAGCTGGCGGTCAGCAACTGGCCGTCCTCGCCATAGACGGTGTCTTCCGTGAGCGCCTGGCCGATGCCCTGCACCACGCCGCCATGGACCTGCCCGGCCAGCAGGATCGGGTTCACCACGTCGCCATAGTCGTCGACGACGGTGAAGGCGACCACTTCGGTCGCGCCGGTCTGCGGGTCGATCTCGACCTCACATATATGGGTGCCGTTGGGATAGGTCGCCTCGCCCTGAACATATTCGGCATAGCCGCGCACATCGTTCGGATCGGCGGCGATGGCGGCGATGCGGGCGAAGTCGACGACACGGTCGGTGCCGACCACGCGCACTTCGCCATCGATCAGTTCGAGGTCGGCCGCGGATGCTTCCAGTTCGTCGGACGCGAGGCGCTTGATCTTCTCGGCAAGGTCGTCGCTGGCCTGCGCCGCCGACACGCCGCCGAGCGGAATGGAGCGCGAGCCGCCGGTGCCGCCGCCACGGCTCAGTTCGTCGGTGTCGCCCTGGCGGACATTGATCTTCGCAATGTCGAGATTGAGCTTGCCGGCGACGAATTGCGCATAGGCCGTGGCGTGGCCCTGTCCGTTCGACTGGGTGCCGACGAAAAGGGTGATCGTGCCATCCTTCTCCAACTGGAGATGGACCGGCTCGGAACCGGCAAAGGCGCAGGCTTCGATATAGGTCGCGATGCCGATGCCGCGGATGCGACCGCGCTTCTTCGCCTCTTCGGCGCGAGCGTCGAATGTGTTCCAGCCGGCGCGTTCGAGGCCGACTTCGAGATGGCCGGCGAACTCGCCGACATCATAGCTGCGGCCGCCCTGCGTCTTGTAGGGGAACTGCTCGGGGCGGATGAAGTTGCGACGGCGGATTTCTTCGCGCGTCAGGCCCATTTCGCGGGCGCAGGCATCCGTCAGCTTCTCGATCAGATAGGCCGCCTCGGGGCGGCCGGCGCCGCGATAGGCATCGACCGGGCAGGTATTGGTGTAGACGCCGTCCACCGTCACATCCATGGCCGGGATGTCATAGACGCCGGTGGACATGGAGATGCCGCCATAGGGGATATACGGGCCGAACTGGTGCGCATAGGCACCCATATTCGCAAAGAGATGGACGCGCAGGCCGAGATAGCGGCCATTCTTGTCCATCGCCATCTCCGCCTCGACATGATTGTCGCGGCCATGCGCATCGACGAGGAAATGCTCGGTGCGGTCGCTGGTCCACTTCACCGGGCGGTCGAGCAGCCGCGCGGCCTCGATGACGAGCGCATATTCGCGATAGACGAAGGTCTTGGTGCCGAAGCCGCCGCCGACATCGGGCGTGATAACGCGCAGCTTCTCGGCAGGCATCCTGAAGACGACGTCGCAGAGGATGCGGCGCATCGAGTGGACGCCCTGCGAACCGCTGGTCAGGACGAAGCGGTCCTCGTCGGCCTTCCACTCGGCCAGCGCCGAGCGCGGCTCCATATAGTTGGAAACGAGGCGGTTGTTGGAAAAGGCGATCCTGGTGACATGCGCGGCACGGGCAAAGGCCTCGTCGGTGCGCGCGGCGTCGCCCGCCTTGTACTGGAAGGCGCGATTGCTGCCATTGGCGGGCCAGACCAGCGGCGTCTCGGGGTCCAGCGCGGTCGCGGTATGGGAGGCCGCCGGCTCGGCGTCGAACTCGACCTCGATCAGCTCGGCGGCATCCTGCGCCAGGGCGCGTGTATCGGCCACGACGAAAGCCACGGCATCGCCGACATGGCTGACGCGGTCGCGGCAGAGGATGGGAATGTCATGCGTATCGGGCCGCGAACCGTCGGGCTGCTTCTGCATCGCAGCGGTCTTGAGGTCGCCGAGATGAGCAAGATCGGCCGCCGTCAGCACCAGATGCACGCCGGGCGCGGCCCGCGCGGCTTCGACAGATGAAATGGTGAACGTGCCGGCCGCGATCGGCGAGCGCAGGACATAGCCGTGCAGCGCACCGGGCGCGGTGATGTCGTCCGTGTAGCGCCCCCTCCCCGTGATGAAAGCGCTGTCTTCCTTGCGAAGCACGGAAGCGCCCATGCCGAATTTGGGTGTCATCACATTCATGGCTACTAACCCTGGAAGGAAAGGGATTTGCTAAGGTCGACAGTGGCTGGCAGTTTTGTCGACCCTGCGTTTGATGTAAAGGGCGAGCAGCCTTTTCAAAAGACCCCAGGCCGCTTTTGCATGGGGTGCGTGGCACGACAGCAAGGGACGAGGAATGGTTACGGATACGGGGCACGTCGTTCGCATCGAGGACTATCGCCCCAGCGACTATCTCATCCCCGCGACACGCATGACCTTCCGGCTCGATCGCGAGCGGACGCGCGTGGTCACCGAAATCGATGTGGAGCGCCGGAAAGGCGTCGCGGCGAGTGCGCCGCTGGTGCTCGACGGCGACGGCCTGACCCTCATCTCGCTGGAAATCGACGGCAGGCGCGTCGACGGGCACGAAATGGAAGTCACGCCGGACAGGCTGGCGCTCAACCATCCGCCCGCGGCCGGCAACTTCACGCTGCGGATCGAGACGGAAGTCGCCCCGGCCCGCAACCAGGCGCTGATGGGGCTCTATCGCTCGAACGGCGTCTATTGCACCCAGTGCGAGGCGGAGGGTTTTCGCCGCATCACCTATTTCCTCGACCGGCCGGACGTGATGTCCATCTATACGGTACGGATCGAGGCGGCCGCTGCGGAAGCGCCGCTGCTCCTGTCCAACGGCAATCCGGTCGAGACCGGCGCGCTGGAGGACGGCTTCCACTATGCGGTGTGGCACGACCCGCATCCCAAGCCCTCATACCTGTTTGCGCTGGTGGCCGGCGATCTCGGCGCAGTGCATGACAGCTTCACCACCGCCTCCGGCCGCACGGTGGCGCTCGGCGTCTATGTCGAGCATGGCAAGGAGGCCCGCGCGACCTATGCGATGGATGCGCTCAAGCGCTCGATGAAGTGGGACGAAGAGGTGTTCGGCCGCGAATACGATCTCGACGTGTTCAACCTCGTCGCCGTCTCGGACTTCAACATGGGCGCGATGGAGAACAAGGGGCTCAACATATTCAACGACAAATATGTGCTGGCCGACGAGGAGACCGCCACCGACGCCGACTATGCCAATATCGAGGCCATCGTCGCGCATGAGTATTTCCACAATTGGACAGGCAACAGAATCACTTGCCGCGACTGGTTCCAGCTCTGCCTGAAGGAAGGGCTGACGGTCTTTCGCGACCACGAATTCTCCGCCGACCAGCGCTCGCGCGCGGTGAAGCGCATTGCCGAGGTGCGCACGCTGCGCGCCCTGCAATTCCCCGAGGACCAGGGGCCGCTGGCGCATCCGGTGCGCCCGCGCCGCTACCGGGAGATCAACAACTTCTACACGGCAACGGTCTACGAGAAGGGCTCGGAAGTGGTGCGCATGATCCGCACCATCCTGGGCGCCGAAAATTTCCGCAAGGGGATGGACCTCTATTTCGACCGGCATGACGGCGACGCCGCGACGATCGAGGATTTCGTCAAGGTCTTCGAGGATGCTTCGGGGATCGATCTCGGGCAGTTCTCGCTCTGGTATCATCAGGCCGGTACGCCCAATATCGCCGTACGCGCGAGCTACGATGCAGCGCGCGCGGAACTGGTGCTGGATATCGAGCAGTCGGTACCGCCGACACCGTCGGAGAGCCGCAAGCGGGTGATGCATATTCCGCTCGCCTTCGGGCTGCTCGACGCGGACGGCAAGGAGATGGGCTTTTCGTCCGTGGACGGCGCGAGCGTCGAGAACGGGATCATCCATGTAAAGCGGCGCAAGCACACGGTCCGCTTTGCGGGTGTGGCCGAGCGCCCGGTCGTCTCGCTCAACCGCGATTTCTCTGCCCCGATCACGCTCGGGCTGGAGCAAAGCGATAGCGACCGCTTCTTCCTGGCGCGCCACGACACCGATCTCTTCTCCCGCTGGGAGGCGCTCAATACGGTTTTCACCCGCGAGCTTATCGCCGGCGTGAAGAAAATACGCGGCGGCGGCATGCCCTCCTATCAGAGGGAGATGGTCGATCTGAGCGGCGAGATCGCCGAGGCGACGAAGCTGGAGCCGGCCTATCGCGGCCTGATGCTGACCCTGCCAGCATCGGCGGACATCGCCCGCGAAATGGGCTCCAATATCGACCCGGACGCCATCCATGAGGCGCGCGAGACGCTGACGCTGGCGATCGGCGAGATGCATGCGGAACGCTTCACCGCCCTTCGCGCCACGCTGGCTGGCGGCGGGGCCTTCCGGCCGGATGCGGCGAGCGCCGGACGGCGCGCGCTCGGAAACGTGCTGCTGGACTATATCAGCGCGGCTTCGGCAGACCCGGCAGCCGCGAAAGCGCAATATGATGCCGCGACCAACATGACCGAACGCGCGGCGGCGCTGGCGATCCTTGCGCACAGATTCACCGACAGCGCGGAAGCCATTGACGCGCTTGGCGATTTCGAGCGCCGCTTCGGCGCGGACCCGCTGGTGATGGACAAATGGTTCCAGATCCAGGCGACGGTGCCGGGCGCGGCCGCCGTGGCGCGTGTGGCCGCGCTGATGCGCCATCCGGGGTTCTCGATCGGCAATCCGAACCGGGTGCGCGCGCTGGTGGGCGCCTTCGCCAGCGGCAACCAGACAGGCTTCCACGCCGCCGACGGTTCCGGCTATCGCCTCTATGCCGACACGATCCGCGAGGTGGAGCGTCGCAACCCGCAATTGTCGGCGCGGCTCGCGACAGCGTTCCGCTCCTGGCGGTCGCTGGAGCCGGGGCGGCAGGAGCTTGCACGCATCACGCTGGCAGATCTGGCGAGCGCGCCCGGCCTGTCGCGCGACCTCGCCGACATCCTCGAACGCACCCTTGGCTGAGCGGCGCGGCGAATAATTTCGCCGCCGCCTCTGGACACCGTGATTCGGCTCTGATTCCTTATGGATGATTCGGAAGTATGGCGTTGCCGGATCGCTCACCCGTTTGAACCAGAGGAGCCTGTCCATGGCCGGCACGGACGCGTTGCGCGCGGCCGACAGAAGGATTGTTGCCTGGCGCAGGCAGCGGGCCCGGATCGCCGGCAATGCATCGCTCATGGCGGCGCCGGCATACCGCAAGCTGCTGGCGCTGGAGCCCTATATGCGCCGTGCCATTCCGGCCCTTATCGTCGTCTTCCTGCTGATCGTCGCGGCCGCGCGCGCATTGTCGATGATGGCGCTGCATGACGATACCGAACGCAATGCGAAGGCGGTGCTCGGCCTCGCTTCGAGCCAGCTCGCCTATGCCCTCGCGGCAAGCAGCGCCGATGAAGCGACAACCTTGCTCGACCGGGCCGCGCGCAACGGCGCGCTCGGCACCAACCATGTGCTGATATTGGCCGACGAGAACCTGCGGGTCACCGATGCGACGCGCGCGGCGTCCTCATGGGTCGGCAAGCCACTTGACGATATCCTCTCCGGCGCCCAGCCGCTGCTCCTGTTCGGCCAGCGCGCTGGGGTGCTCACGATCGAACTCAATGGCGCGCCCTGGTATGCGGCGCTCAGCTTCACCAGCGACCGGAAGAGCGCGGCGGTCACGCTCATCTCGCAGGATGCGGTGATGGAGGAATGGCGAAAGTCCGTTTCGCTCAATGTCACGCTGTTCGTGCTCACGGCCAGCATATTGCTGGCGATCCTCTACGCCTATTTCAGCCAGGCATCGCGCGCGCAGGAAGCGGACCGCCTCTACCTTCAGGCCCACCAACGGGTGGAGCTGGCGCTTGTGCGCGGCCGCTGCGGCCTTTGGGACTGGGACATGGCGCGCGGGCGCATGTACTGGTCACGGTCGATGTTCGACATGCTGGGCTACGAGCCCTGCGATGCGATGCTCTCCTTCGGCGAGGTCGCCAAGATCGTCCATCCGGAGGATGCCGATCTGTTCGACGTCGCCAAGCAGATCGTGGCGCGCGACACCGACCATATCGACCATATTTTCCGCATGCGCCATGCCGACGGCCACTGGGTGTGGATCCGCGCCCGCGCCCAGGCGACCGATCCGGACGAGAACGGAATCCACCTGATCGGCATCGCGGTGGACATTACCGAGCATCGCAACCTCGCCCAGCAATCCGAAGCGGCCGACATGCGGCTGCGCACCGCCATCGAAAGCATCAGCGAATCCTTCGTACTGTGGGATCCGTCCGGCCGCATGGTGATGTGCAACACCAAGTTCCAGCAGGATACCGGCCTGCCGGTTCGCGAGGTGGTGCCCGGCCGCCAGCGCGAGGCGATCGAAAAGCGCATGAACGCCTATGTCTTCGAGCGGCGGCTGATCAATGCGGGCGGCATGAAGGGGAGCGCCACCTACGAGCGCCAGCTGGCGGACGGACGCTGGCTGCAGGTGACGGAAATGAAGACGCGCGACGGCAGCGTGGTTTCCGTCGGCACCGACATCACGCAGATCAAGCTGCATCAGGAAAAGTTGGTGCGCAGCGAAGGCCAGCTCATGGCCACGATCAACGACCTTCACGCCGCGCGCAAGGCGGAGGCGGAGCGCACCCGCGAACTGGTCGACCTCAACCGCAAATATATGCGCGAGACCGAGCGCGCGGAAGCGGCCAACCGCGCCAAGTCGGAATTCCTCGCCAACATGTCACACGAGCTGCGCACGCCGCTCAACGCGATCATCGGTTTCTCGGAACTGATGCAGCAGGGTCTGTTCGGGCCGCTGGGCTCCGAAAAATACGGCGAATATGTCGGCGACATCCATTCGAGCGGCGCCTATCTGCTCGGCGTCATCAACGACATTCTCGACATGTCGAAGATCGAGGCCGGCCAGTTCTCCATCGACCGCGAGAAGATCGACCTGTGCCCGCTGATCGAGGAGACGGTGCGCGTGGTGGCGCTGCAGGCGGCGGAGAAGTCGATCAAGCTGGAAAAGCGCATTCCGCAATCGATCACGCTCGATGCCGACCGGCGGGCGATCAAGCAGATCGTCATCAACCTCCTGTCCAACGCGGTGAAGTTCACCGGCGAAGGCGGGAAGATTTCGCTGCGGGCGCGCAAAGTGTCGGGCGCCGTCATCCTCTCGATCGAGGATACAGGCTGCGGCATCCCGCCGGATGCCATCAGCAAGCTCGGGCGACCGTTCGAGCAGGTCCAGAACCAGTTCTCTAAGAACCATACGGGTTCGGGGCTCGGGCTGGCGATCTCCCGCTCGCTGGCGGAACTGCATGGCGGCGCACTCAAGATCCGCTCCACCGAGGGCGTGGGCACGATCGTCTCGGTGCGCCTCCCGGTCAGGCGCGGCACGCGTGCCCCGGCTGCGATGATCGTAAAGACGGCCGAAGCCGCCTAACCCACTTCGCCGCTCTTGCGGGCTATTTGCGCTTCGTCCTAAGCAGGCGATCGAAGATGCCCTCGACCCTGTGCGACGTTTCCTGGATGTGGGCTTCAAGAATGCCCGTGTCCGGCAGGTCCGTCCTTGCCAGCAGAAGATCGGTCAGTCCCGGCGGAATATCGTCGGGATCGAGGCTTCCTTCGAGGCACAGGCGGATGATCTGCGTCAGCGTCAGATAGAGGCCGTGCGCGGCAAGCAGGTCGTCGCGCGCCTGCGGATCGAGCCGCTCGGGGTCGATCCGCTCGATCGCCGCCGCGGTGGAGGTGGTACGCGGCGCATCCTGGCGCCGCGGTGTCTCCAGCGTCGTTACCTGCGCGATGAATTCGAGGTCGATGATGCCGCCGCGGATCAGCTTGAAATCCCAGAGGCTCGACGGGGGCTTTTCCTCCGCGATCAGGTCGCGCATCTCGGCGGCGTCGCGGCGCAACTTCACCGGATCGCGCTTCAGGCCGATGACGTCGCGGACGATCCGCTCGACCTCATCGCCGAGGCTCGCATCACCTGCGATAGTCCGCGCGCGCGTGATGGCCATGTGTTCCCACGTCCATGCCTCGCCGCGCTGATATTTGGCAAAGGCGTCCACATGGGTGGCCACCGGCCCCTTGTTGCCGGACGGGCGCAGGCGAAGGTCGAGCTCGTACAGCACGCCCTCGGCGGTCGGCGCGGAGACGGCGGCGATGAGGCGTTGGGTCAGGCGGGTGAAATAGTGCGAGGGCGCAAGCTGCTTTTCGCCGTCCGAGGCTTCGGCGTCGGCCGCATGATCGTAGAGCAGGATCAGGTCGACATCGGAACCGGCGGTCAGTTCGCGGCTGCCGAGCTTGCCCATGCCGAGAACCACGATACGCTGGCCGGGAACGCGACCGTGACGGCGCGCGAATTCCTCGACCGTGACATCCAGCGCCGCGCCGATGGTGAGATCGGCGAGGTCCGAAAAGGCGCGGCCGGCGCGCGTGGCGTCGATGGCGCCCGTCAGCAGGCGCACGCCGATGAGGAATTTCTGCTCGGCGGCGAAGATGCGGAGCCGGTCCAGCACATCTTCCTGCACGACCGCGCCGGCAAGGAAGGAATCGAGACGGTCGGCCAGATAGGCGCGCTTCGGCAATTCCGCGAGCACCGCGGGATCGAGCAGACCGTCAAAGACATGCGGCCGGCGGGTGATGATCGCCGCAAGGCGCGGCGCCGCTCCCATGATGCCGGCAAGCAGCTTCAGAAGGCGCGGGTTCGATTGCAGCAGGGAGAAAAGCTGGATGCCGGCCGGCAGCCCGGCCAGAAACGCGTCGAAGCGCAGCAGCGCCTCGTCGGCACGGCGCGTCTCGCCGAAGGCTTGCAGAAGCGCGGGCGTCAGCTCGGTCAGGCGCTCGCGTGCTTCGGCAGACTGGGTGGCGCGGTAGCGGCCGAAATGCCAGGTGCGGATGACGCGGGCGATATCGCTGGGCCGCTCGAAGCCGAGCGTCGACAGCGTGTGCAGCGTGTCGGGATCGTCCACATCACCGGTGAAGACGAGATTGCCGACGCCGGCGGAAAGCTGCGGCGCGGTCTCGAATAGCGCCGCATAGTGGCTTTCCACCGCTTGCAGAGCTGTCCTGAACGCCTTCGCGAAGGCATCTGCCGAGGCGAAGCCGCGCATATGGGCGATGCGTTCCAGCCCCTCATCGTCCTCGGGCAGAAGATGCGTCTGTTCGTCCGCCACCATCTGGATGGCGTGCTCGACATCGCGCAGGAACCAGTATTGGCTCGTCAGGGCGTCACGCGCATCCTCGGTGATCCATCCCCGTTCGGCCAGCCGGGCGAGCATCGGCACGGTCTCCTGGCCGCGCAGTTCGGGGAACCGTCCGCCCGCAATGAGTTGTTGCGTCTGGACGAAGAACTCGATCTCCCGGATGCCGCCGCGCCCCAGCTTGACGTTGTGGCCCTTCACGGCGATCTCGCCATGCCCCTTGTGGGCGTGGATCTGGCGCTTGATGGAATGGACGTCGGCGATGGCCGCATAATCCATATATTTGCGCCAGATATAGGGCTGGAGCTCCTTCAGGAAGGCCTGGCCCGCAGCGAGGTCGCCCGCCACCGGCCGTGCCTTGATCATCGCGGCGCGTTCCCAGTTCTGCCCCCTGCCCTCATAATAGTGGATCGCCGCATCGACCGAGATGGCAAGTGGCGTCGATCCCGGATCCGGGCGCAGCCGCAGGTCGGTGCGGAACACGTAGCCGTGCTCGGTGCGGTCCTGAAGGATCCTGACCAGACGCCGTGTCAGCCGCACGAACAGCTCCGCCGCCTCATGCGGATCGCCGATCGCCGGGGCCTGTGGATCGTAAAAGACGATGAGGTCGATATCGGAGGAGAAATTGAGCTCGTGCGCGCCGAGCTTGCCCATGCCGAGGATGACCCAGCCGGAGCCGCGCGTGGGATCGTCGGGATCGGGCAGGGTCAGCTTGCCCTGCTCATGCGCCTCGCGCAGCAGATAGCACGCCGCAGCACCCACGGCGGCGTCGGCGAGGTCGCTGAGGCGGCGCACGGTGACGGCGGCATCCGCCTCGCCGGCAAGGTCGCCCAGCGCGATCAGCGCATGCGCCTCGCCTTTCAGCAGGCGCAGCCGGCGCATCAGCTCGGCCTCGGGAACTTCGGCCGACCAATGGAGCGCGGCAATCTCGCCGACGATCTGCGCGATGCGCTGCGCCAGCGGCACGTCGAACAGGCGCTCCAGAATGAGCGGATCGCGGCGGAAGGCGTCGCGGAGGAAAGGCGAGAGATCGACGGCGGCGAGCAGGAAGCGCCGGAGCGGATCGCGTGACTTCAGCAGCCTGGGCAGGCGTTGGGCGCCAGCCTCTTTCGCCGCCTCGGCAATATCGTCGAGCGACGCCTCCCCGGAAGCGCTGTCGAGCGGCGCGAGCTCGCGCGGCGGCATGCCGAACCAGCCGGGATCAGCGATGTCCGCGCCGGCGGAAAGCCGCCCACTCATTTCGCTGCCTGCGCATGTGGGAAGACCAGCCTGACGATGAGGCCGGGCGCGGCATCGTCCAATTCCAGGCGGCCCTTGTGGAAACCGAGCACCGCCTTGGCGATGCTCAGGCCCAGCCCGGAGCCCGGCAGGTTGCGGCTCTTTTCGAGGCGCACGAAACGCTCGGTCGCGCGGGCGCGATCAGCTTCCGATATGCCCGGCCCATTGTCCGTCACCGACAACACGATCTCCTCGCCATGCCCGGCCAGCGCCACGACGACACGCGGCGTGCCCTCCCTTCGCACGGCATATTTGATCGCATTGTCGACCACGTTCGACAATGCCTGGCCGATGAGTTCGCGATTTCCCGTGATGGCGGGCACGCCTGCGGCGATATCGGCAGATACCTCTACGCCCCGCTCCTCGGCCAGCGGCTCGTAGAGCTCGACCACGTCGCGCACGATCTCCGCTAGATCGACCTGTTCGGCCATTTCCGAAGCATTGCCGGCCTCGAGGCGCGAGATCATCAGGATGGCATTGAAGGTGCGGATGAGCTGGTCGGACTCGGCGATCGTCGCCTCCAGCGCCTCGCGATATTCCGAAGTGTCGTGCGGGCCGGCAAGCGTGGCCTCGGCCCGATTGCGCAGGCGCGTCAGCGGCGTCTTGAGATCATGGGCGATATTGTCCGACACCTGCTTCAGCCCCTCATCCAGCGCGGCGATGCGCGCCAGCATCTGGTTCAGGTTCTCCGAGAGTCGGTCGAACTCATCTCCCGTCCCGCTCACCGGCAGGCGGCCGCCGAGATCGCCACCCATGATGCGACGGCTGGCATCGGACACGTTGTCGATGCGCTTGAGCGCGCTGCGGCCGACGAAGAACCAGATCAGGAATGCGCCGAGCCCCATCATCACGAAGGCGAAGACGAGCGAATTGCGCACGACGGCGCGGAAACGCTCCGGCTCGCTGAGGTCGCGGCCGACAAGCGTGATCATCTGGTTGGGAAGGCGGAAAACGAGCGCAAGCGCGGTGTGCTCCGTTCGCCGCTCACCCGCGCCTTCCGGCCGCTGGGCATTCGCCTCGCCATAGCGGCTGTAGGTGAAGGGCTGCGGCGTCCATCCCTCGGTATCGAGTACGCCCGGAGCCAGGCTCTCGACATTGCCGGCGAGAATGCGGCCATTCGCATCTGCGATGAGATAGAGGTTTGCGCCGGGCTGGCGGCTTCGCGCTTCGATGACGCGGACCAGCGACGTCAGGCCGCCGCGCTGATAGGCGCGGCCGAGGCCGAGCACTTCCTCATTGATGGTGTCCTGCGTCTGCGAAACCATCATGCCGACCGAAACCGTCGTCATGTAGGTGACGAGGATCGCCGCGCAGGCCGTGAAGAGGATGAGATAGAGCGCCGACAGCCGCGCGGCCGTGGTGCGCATGATGGCCGGCAGCGAGGCCATCAGCCGGCCTTGAGCATATAGCCCGCGCCACGCACCGTGTGCAGCACCGGCGTATCGAATTCCTTCTCGATCTTGCCCCGCAGGCGCGAGACATGAACGTCGATGACGTTGGTCTGGGGGTCGAAATGATAGTCCCAGACATTTTCGAGCAGCATGGTGCGGGTCACGACCTGCCCGGCATGGCGCATCAGATATTCCAGCAGCCGGAATTCGCGCGGCTGGAGGACGATCTCGCGGCCGGAACGCGTGACGGTATGAGAGAGGCGGTCGAGCTCCAGGTCGCCCACCTTGTAGGTAGTCTGGACATCGCGCCCGCCGCCGCGACGGTCCAGCGCCTCGACGCGCGCGAGCAGTTCGGTGAAGGCATAGGGCTTGGTGAGATAGTCGTCGCCGCCGGCGCGCAGGCCGGTCACCCTGTCATCCACCTCGCCCAGCGCGGAAAGGATCAGGACCGGCGTGCGGACACCCTTCGCCCGCAATCCCGACACGACCGACAGGCCGTCGCGATGCGGCAGCATGCGGTCTACGACGAGAACGTCATAGTCGCCGGCCTCGGCAACGCCGTATCCGGTTTCGCCGTCATGAACGACATGCGCGGTGTGGCCGACCTCCTGGAAGGCCTTCTCGATATATTGCGCCGCCTCGCGGTCATCCTCGATGACAAGAATCTTCATGATCGGATCTATAGAGCACTTCCAGCGAAAATGTGCAGCGGTTTGCGTCCGGAATTGCAGGAAAACAAAGAGATAGAGCACTTCCGCCGGAAAATATGAACGGCAGTGGGTTGATGGGAACCCACTGCCGCAGAGCCGGCGAAACTCATGCCGGCTCGGTCCACTCCGGCCCGGTTCGGGGTCCTTGAGCCCAGTCCGGAGCGGTGCTTGCCATCAACCCTGCTGTACCGGGAGCGCGACGAACCGGTTGGTGTCATCACGCTTGACCTGCATCAGCACGGCCTTGCGGCCAGCCGAAGAGGCCTCCTTCACGGCACGATCGAGATCCGCGGCGGATTTGATCTCCTGCGAATTGACGGCAACGATCACGTCGCCCGCCTGGATGCCGCGCTGCGCGGCATCGCTGTCGGGATCGACATCGGTAACGACGAGGCCAACGCCGTCGTCGGCGGGGGTCACGGTGAGGCCGAACGCGTCGAGCTCGCCCGCCTGTTCTGGCCCGGACGGCTGATCTGCCGAAGCCTGCTTGTCGGAACCCGGCAGTTCGCCGAGCTTCATGCTCACATCGCTGGCCTTGCCACCGCGCCAATAGGTAACCTTCACATCCTTGCCGGGCGTGAGACCGCCGATCAGGCGGGCAAGCTCGCGCGGCGAGGATACCGACTTCCCGTCCACCGAGGTGATGACGTCGCCGGCACGGATGCCCGCATCCAGTGCAGGGCTGCCCTGCTGTGCATCGGCCACGAGGGCACCGCGCTGCTGGCCAAGGCCGAGCGACTCGGCGATTTCAGGCGTCACCGGCTGGATCTGGACACCAAGCCAGCCGCGCTGCACTGCGCCGTCCTCGATCAGGCTCGCGACGACATCCTTAGCCGTCGAGGCCGGGATGGCGAAGGCGATGCCGACATTGCCGCCCGAAGGCGAGAAGATCGCGGTGTTCACACCGACCACCTGGCCGCTCAGATTGAAGGCAGGGCCGCCGGAATTGCCGCGATTGACCGCCGCATCGATCTGAAGGAAATCGTCATAGGGGCCAGCGCCGATGTCGCGACCGCGCGCCGAGACGATACCCGCCGTGACGGTGCCGCCAAGGCCGAACGGGTTGCCGACTGCCACCACCCAGTCGCCGACGCGCACGCTGTTTTCATCGGCGAAGGCGACATAGGTGAACTTCTTGTCAGAATCGACCTTGAGCACGGCAAGGTCAGTCCGCTCGTCGGTGCCGACCAGATTGGCATTGAGCTCGGTGCCGTCATCCGTCACCACGGTGAACTCCGCTCCACCGGCCACGACGTGGTTGTTGGTAACCAGATAGCCATCCTCGGAGATGAAGAAGCCGGATCCCTGCGACACAGGACGGGCGCGCTCCGGACGATTGCGCTCGGGCCGGTTACGCTCGGCACGGTCGCCGCGCTCGCCACGGAATTCACGGAAGAAGCGGTTCAGGGGATGGTCGCGCGGCAGGTCGTCGAAGCCGGGCATGCCGAACTGGAAGCCGGGGCCGCCGCGATCGTCGACCGGGGCGACGCGCGCTGAAACGCGGACGCTGACGACAGCGGGGGAAACATGCTCGACGATGTCGGCAAAGCCGGGGGCCTGCGCCTGCGGCTGATCGATGCGTACCGCTTCTGCGAAGACGGGAAGCGTGCCGCTCGTGACGGCGCCGAAGCCGATCGCGCCAGCGATTGCAAGGGAGGTCGCGGCAGCCAGAAGGCGCTTGCGTCCGCTCAAGGTGGTCTTGCTCATGGTTACCAGGTCCTTCTCAGGGTCAAAATCGGCGATGCACTTCTCTGCGCATGTCGTGACCAGAGATAGGTGGCGGCACATTACGCTGCCATTTCCGGCGTATGAAACTTTGGTAATGAAAGACCGTCAGTCGGGCCGGCTGTCCAGTTCGGCAAGACGCGCCTCTTCGTCCGGCGTCAGGGGCAGTTGCGAAGATGGCTTCCTGTTCTGCCTAGCACGCAGCAGCATGAAGCCTCCGCCCACCAGCAGCAAAAGCACGGGCGTCGCCCACAAAAGCGCGTTGCGTGCGCTGAAGGCGGGCTTGAGCAGAACGAACTCGCCATAGCGCGCCACCACGAAGTCGATCACTTCCTGGTCGCTGTCGCCGGCTGTGAGCCGCTCGCGCACCAGAATACGAAGGTCGCGCGCCAGATCGGCATCGGAATCGTCAATGGACTGGTTCTGGCAGACCATGCAGCGCAGCTGCGCCGAAAGCCCGCGCGCCCTCGCCTCCAACGCCGGATCCGCAAGCATTTCGTCCGGCTGCACGGCAAAGGCTGGCATGGCGAGGCACAGCAGCAGCGGAATGATCTGCACAAGCCTGCGCATCATGCGCTGCCCGCTGCCGGAGCAGCGACGCGCTTGCGGTTCGCTGCCGGCGCACCCACCCGCAGCCGGCGATCCAGCAGCGACATCGTGCCGCCAGCCATCATCACCAGCGCGCCTAGCCAGATCAGCGTCACCATGGGTTTCCACCAGATGCGCACCACAATCCCGCCGTCAGTCGTCGGATCGCCGAGCGAGACATAGACCTGGCTGAAGCCCCGCGTCACGATACCGGCTTCGGTGGTCGGCATTTGGCGGGCCGGATAGAGGCGCTTGGCGGCGACAACCTCATTGATCGCGCGGCCTCCCGACAGCAGGGTGAAGCGCCCCTGATCTTCGGTATAGTTCGGCCCCTGTACCGGCGTGATGCCTTCGAACCGCAATGTGTACCCCGCAAATTGCGTGCTTTCGCCCGGCTTCATGGTGGTGAAGTGCTCGACCTGCAGCGCGGTGACGGAGACGATGCCGAGCACCGTCAGGCCAAGGCCGGCATGGGCGAGCGCCGTTCCCCATATAGAGCGCGGCAGCCCGGCCAGACGCCGCAGGGCCACGCCCATCTTCACGCCGGGCAGACCGGACTTGACGGCAAGGTCGGTTGCCGACCCGGCGATCAGCCATGCTGCCAGCCCCATGCCGAGCGCCGCGAGAACCGACATGCGATCGATGAACAGATAGCCCAGCAGAACCACCGCCAGCGAGATACCGAAGGCCGCGAACAACCGCTGCGCCGCAGCAGCCAGATCGCCGCGCTTCCACGCAAGCAGCGGCCCAAACGGCACGGCGATGAGAAGCGGCACCATCAGCGGCCCGAAAGTGAGGTTGAAGAACGGCTCGCCGACGGAAATGCGATCGCCGGTCAGCGCCTCGATCGCCAGCGGATAGAGCGTGCCGACAAGCACCGTGGCCGTCGCCGTGGAGAGGAACAGGTTGTTCAGCACCAGCGCGCCCTCGCGCGATATGGGCTGGAACAGGCCGCCGGCTGCCAGCGCATTGGCGCGCAGGGCGAACAGCATCAGCGCGCCGCCGATGAAGGCAACGAGGATGGCCAGGATGAAGACGCCGCGAGTCGGATCGGTGGCGAAGGCGTGCACCGAGGTCAGCACGCCGGAGCGCACGAGGAAGGTGCCGAGGAGCGAGAGCGAGAAGGTAAGGATCGCCAGAAGCACGGTCCAGATCTTCAGCGCCGACCGCCTCTCCATGACGATCGCCGAATGCAGCAGCGCCGTGCCGGACAGCCAGGGCAGGAAGGAGGCGTTCTCGACCGGGTCCCAGAACCAGAAGCCGCCCCAGCCGAGCTCATAATAAGCCCAGTAGGATCCCATGGCGATGCCGCCGGTCAGGAGTATCCAGGCGGCCAGCGTCCAGGGTCGCACCCAGCGTGCCCATGCCGCGTCGATGCGACCGTCGATCAGCGCCGCCACGGCAAAGGAGAAGCTCACCGAAAAGCCGACATAGCCCAGATAGAGCAAGGGTGGATGGATGGCGAGGCCGACATCCTGAAGGATCGGGTTGAGATCACGCCCCTCGATCGGCGCCGGCACGATGCGCGCGAACGGATTGGAGGTGGCAAGGATGAAAAGCAGGAAGGCGCAGGCGATCATGCCCTGCACCGAAAGCACGTTCGCACGCAAGGAGGCAGGCAGGTTGCGGCCGAACAGGGCGACCAGCGCGCCGAAGAAAGCGAGGATCAGCACCCACAGGAGCATGGAGCCCTCGTGATTGCCCCATGTGCCAGTCAGCTTGTAGAGCATCGGCTTGGCCGAATGCGAATTCTCCCAGACATTCGCCACGGAGAAATCGGAAGCAAGATAGGCGAAGGTCAGCGCCACGAAAGACAGCGTGATGAGCGCAAACACCGCGAAGGCCGCCGGCTGCCCGACCTCCATCAATCGCGCATTGGACGCGCGCGCGCCAAGCAGCGGCACGGAGGCCTGGACGAGCGACAGCGCGAAGGCCAGGACCAGCGCGAAATGTCCGATCTCAACGACCATATGGCGCATGCCCCGTCATCATTGCGTCTCCTGCCACACGCCCTTGGCCTTCAGGCCATCAGCCACTTCGCGCGGCATGTAGGTCTCGTCATGCTTCGCCAGCACATTGTCGGCCACGAACACGCCGTCGCTGCCAAGCATGCCTTCAGTGACGACGCCCTGCCCCTCGCGGAAAAGGTCGGGCAGGATACCGGTATAGCGGACGGGCACTGAACCGATCTCATCCGTCACCACGAAGCTGACGGTCAGCCCCTCGCCGCGGGTGATGGAGCCATTTCCAACCAGCCCGCCAAGGCGGATGCGCTGGCCGGGCTCCACATGCGCGGTCGGCAGGTCGGCAGGCATGTAGAAATAGGACGTCTTCTGGCCGAGCGCGTAAAAGGTCAGCGCGGCCGCCAGCGCGATGAAGCCGATGCCGCCGCCGATCACTGCGAGGCGTTTCTGCTTGCGGGTCATCGGACCGCCTCAGCGAGACCGAGTTCCTGCGCAAAGGCGACCAGGCGCTGCGCTTCGGCGCTCTGCTCACCCATGGCGCTACGCCCACGCAACAGCGCGTCGCGTGCATCCGCCTCGCGGCCAAGCACCATATAGGAGCGGATAAGCCGCTCCCATTCCTCGACCGTGCCACTGCTTTCACGAAGCCGCTGGTCGAGACCCTCCACCATGCCGGCGATCATGCGTGCCTGTTCCGCGCCATCGCCCTCGGCCACGGCACCGCCGCTGCTGCGGTCAGGTCCCGCCTGTCGGGAAATCTCATCCGCACGCGCCACTGCCTGCGCGGCCGCCATCTTCCAGGGATTGTCGGGTGGAAGCTCGGCCTCCAGCGTTCGCCACTGGGCAAGGCTTCCCGCTGCATCGCCTTCTTGAGCGCGCGCCAAAGCGAGAAAGAACCGGCTGCGCGCATCCGCCGGGTCCTGATCGCGCCCGGCCTCGAAGGCGGCATGCGCCTCGTCCGTCACGATTCCCCCGGCGACGGCGACGAGCGCCTCGCCCAGACCACCCTGGCGGGCGGCACTTTCGCCGTTGATACGGATTGCGTTGCGATATGCAGTGGCCGCATCGGCGCTGCGGCCCATGCGCAGATAGATCGGCGCCAGAACATCCCAACCGCGCCCGTCCTGCGGGTTTTCGGCGAGGTGCCGTTCGGCGCGCGCGACAAGCTCCGCCGCTGAACTGTTCGCCGGGTCGGCCTCGAGGCGTGCCGACAGCGGCTGGTCAGGCATACGCGGCGAACCGATCGCGACATAAACGCTCCAGCTGACAATCGGCACCGCGAGGATGGCGGCACTGGCGATGGCAAGGGGCAGACGCGATTGTGGGCGGCTGTCGGGCTGCCCACCAGCGAGCGCACCATCGCTGGCAAGCAGCCGCCGTCCGATCTCCGCACGCGCCTGTGCGGCTTCCGCTGCTGCGATCGTGCCGCGCGCCAGATCGCGATCGAGCTCGCGAAGCTGATCCCGATAGACTTCTACGTCATGCGCCTCCGCTTGCATGGCCGCGACGGGTCTGCCGCGCAGGAACGGCCACAGCAATGCGAGGCAGGCACAAAGGGTCAGAAGCGTCGCTGTCAGCCAAAAAAACATAGGCCACACTTAAATCCGCAGCATCGCGGTGCCAAGCAACAGTCATGCGGCCAATTGCCCGCACGGCCTCAAACGAGCGGCGACCAGCTTCCATTGGGATTGCGGCAGGCGGTGCCACGCACCGAGCGAGGCGGCCCGGCTTCGTTCAGCGTGTGCATATATTGCCGGCAATCCTGGGAACCGACACGATAGGGCTGGTAGGCCACGACCTCTCCGCGAACGCGCCCGCTCTGCCAGCTCACCGTCTCGCCACCCTGGGTATATTCCAACGCCTGATATTCCGCCTCGAGGGCGCGGCGCTTCTCCCTGTCGCTAAGATCCGGCCCGATCGCGCCCACCAGACCGCCACCCATGGCCGCCACGATCGATGCAGATGCCGCGCTGGGGCGCGCCGCCGTACCGGCAAAGCTGCCCAGAACACTGCCGCCGGTGCTCGTGCCGGTCGACGAGCAGGCGGACAGCGCCAGCATCGCCGCGATGATCCAGCCAGTGCGCACTGCCATGAAATGGTCCCCGCCAGCAAATTCTATCGTTCGGCTAGTTAACATCTTTGTCCTAAATTTGGCCGCGTCCAGAACATAATCGCATGTCGTTCAGCCGGCGGCCCGTCCGAGCAGGACCGATACCCGCAAACCGCCGAGTTCCGAGCGCCCCAGATCGAGCGCGCCGCCATATTCCTTAACGAGATCGGCCACTATGGCGAGACCGAGGCCTGTTCCCGGCTTCGTCTCGTCGAGACGATGCCCACGCTTCAGCGCCTCGCGCTTGTTCTCCTCCGATATTCCCGGCCCGTCATCCTCGACCCGAATATTGAAACGTCCCGCTTCTTCCGCAACCGCGCCCAGCGATAGCCGCACATGGCCGCGGCTCCACTTCACTGCGTTTTCAAGCAGGTTGCCGACGATCTCCTCCAGATCCTCCCGCTCGCCGCCGAATATGACCTCGCTTCCCGGAAGATCCAGCGTGATCTCCTTTTCGGGAGCCAGCTTGCGGGTCACGCGCACGAGGCGCTCCAGCACCGGCGCCACGGGGGTGCGAAACACCACGCTGTCCCGCTGTGCTGCGATCCGCGCACGCTGGAGATAGTGATCCAGCTGCTGCTGCATGGCATGCGCCTGGTCGGTGATGAGCCGTCCCTTTGCGCCGCCGATCGCGCGGCCTTCATTGAGCATCACCGCCAGCGGCGTCTTCAGCGAATGGGCCAGATTGCCGACCTGCGTGCGCGATCTTTCGACGATACGGCGATTACTCTCGATCAGCGCATTGGTTTCTTCCGCAAGAGGCGCCACCTCGGGTGGGAAAGTCCCGTCGAGCCGCTGCGCATTGCCCTGCCTGATATCGGTGAGCGCGCGGCGAACGCGCACCAGCGGCCGCAAGCCGACAAGGATCGCACCGGCATTGATGGCGATCATGCCGATGCCGAACAGAGCGAGATAGGTGTAAAGCTGCCGGTCGAAAGCAGCGATTTCGGCTTCCAGCTCGGTCCGGTTACCCATCATCCGGAAGCGCGCCACCCGATCCTGCGAATCCAGGACGAACTCGCTTTCGAGCACGTCGAGCAATTCGCCATCGAGCCCGTCGGTCGTGTAGTTGCGCTGGAACTGCGCGTTGAAAGGTATCTCGTCCACTGGCGCGCTGGGTATCGGTCCATACATCGACAGCGAGCGCAGTTCGCCTATCACCCCCTCCGAGATCGGCTCGACCGCCCAGTACCATCCCGATCCGCGCTGCGTGAAACGCAGGTCGCCGAGATTGGGGCTGCCGATCAGCAGACCTTGCTCCGTCAGCGAAACGGAGCTGATCAGGTTGAAGAGATGCGCCGAAAGCAGGCTGTCGAAGCCGCGCTCACTGGCCTGCCGGAACAGCGTCGAGATGATCGTGGCGATCACCAGCAGCGCCACGATCGCCCACACGGTCGAGAACGCGATGACGCGGTAGGTCAGGGAACGTGGGAAAAGTGACGCCAGCCGCATCTTCTCTCCGGCCCGCCGTCAGTCCTGCGGCTCGCGCATCCTGTAGCCCATGCCGCGCACGGTCTCGATCAGGTCCACGCCCAGTTTCTTGCGCAGTCGCCCGACGAAAACCTCGATCGTGTTGGAATCGCGGTCGAAATCCTGATCGTACAGATGCTCCACCAGTTCGGTGCGCGATACCACCTCGCCCATATGGTGGATCAGATAGGCGAGCAGCCGGAACTCGTGCGAGGTGAGCTTCAGCGGCACGCCATTGATGTCGGCCTTGGACGATTTCGTGTCCAGCCGCAACGGACCGCAGATAAGTTCGGACGATGCATGGCCTGCCGCGCGGCGTATCAGTGCCCGCACGCGCGCCAGCACCTCCTCGATATGGAACGGCTTGGTCACATAGTCGTCGGCGCCGGCATCGATGCCCGCCACCTTGTCGCTCCAGCGGTCGCGCGCCGTCAGCATCAGCACGGGCATCTTGCGGTCGGCGCGGCGCCAGCGCTCCACCACGCTGATGCCGTCCATCTGCGGCAGCCCGATATCGAGCACCACCGCATCGTAAGGCTCGCTCTCGCCCAGATAGTGCCCCTCCTCGCCGTCGAAGGCGCGGTCCACCACATAACCGGCATCGGTCAGCGATTCCGATATCTGGCGATTGAGCTCCTTGTCATCCTCGACGACCAGAATGCGCATATGTCCCCTCCTCTCGCCATCGCTCCGCTATTGCGGAACGACGAACTCCTCGCGACGCGGCCGCTGCCCGTCCCGCGCGGGAATGAGCACGACGATCACGCAGACCGCCTGGCCGCCGCGTTGCTCCAGCGAGGCCTTAGCCAGCGTGCCGCCATTGCGCTGGGCAATATCCTGACCCACCGCATTGCAGTTCGCCTGTACGTTCACCAAAACCTGTGGAGCAGCGGGCGGTGCCGGCTGATAAGGCGCGGCATCGGCCACGGAGGCGAGGCCGAGAGCCAAGGTTGCGATGAGGATGCGGAACCTGTTCATGCCGCCAGTCCTAACCCAAAGCCGCTGAACGGGGAATGAACAATTCGCGACCTCAGCATTCCCGCGATCTTCCGGAATCGCGGGAATGATCTTGCTCCTCCTGTCTTAAGCAATTCCAGACATGAACCGCCATGCACTTTTGCTGGAAGTTGCTTAGCCGATGCGGGTCGTGGCCCGCATGCGCCCAAAAATGGCGATCAGGCCGGATATGGCGGTAATCGCCTGCAGCAGCGCGTCGGTCAGCGCCGCATTGTCGAGCCCGCTCACCGGCAGACCGATGACGGCCGCGGCGGCGCTCATGACGGATACCAGCGATGCCCAGATCGTGCGCGAAAGATACCAGGGTTTCTGGTCGTTCATTTGATTTTCCTTTCCACTAGAAAAATTGGTGCAGGAGCACGGCGACATCGCCGGGACCGTCCGATGCGCTCAGTTGCGCCACACGGAATTCGGCTGCGGCGGGAAGGCTTCCAAAGTCCGAAAGGATCGCTCCCGCCTCGTAGATCCATTCGCTGGCCGAAACCTCGACGGAGCGAAGCTCCGCGCCTCCCGGTTCCGCGACGACGATGCGAAAGCCTTCGATGGCTTCGCCGAGCGGCAGCACGCCCGAAATGCCGCGCGCGCCATGGGCGCTGCTGCGCCGCTGCCAGGACAGGCCTACGCCGCCATCTTCCAACCGCCGAACACGCAGATGCACCGGCGCAAGCGGTCTGCGAGCGCGCATGCCGCCCACGGCGCTGAACGAGCGATAGGTCGAACCGCCGAAAAGCCCGCCCACCGGCCCCACCCGCCAGTTCATGGCAAGCCCTGCCTCGCCGCCACGCAGTCCGGCGGAGGTGACGGCGGCATCCAGCAGCACGAAGCGGGCGTCCGCCGCCGCGCCGGCGCGCATGGCGGCTTGCGTGCCGGCCTCGCCGCGCAGCAGTTCGGTCAGCCGCCAATGCGAGGGCGCGATCTCCCACGCCTGCCGGAACTGGAATATCTCCCATTCTCCATTCAGCGCCTCTATCGCGGCGACGTTCGCCCCCGCCAGCAGCTGTGCCTCGCTCACGCTTTCCAGTTCGCCTGAAAGCAGCAGCACCTCGATCGCGCCGGCCCTGTCGCGTCTTCCCTCGAAGCCGGGCGGAACAGGCAGGTTCAGGCTACCCACCGTCGCAACCGAAGTTACGCTTCCCCGCCGCTCGAAACCGTCGCTCGTCGCGGAGGCATGGACCGCCTGGCTGCGCCACGGCTTTGCTCGCACTGCCAGCCGGAACTGCCCTTCCGGGCTGGTTGCCCCCGGCATCATCGGCAGGTCCATGGGCACGACCAGAGGCGGGCCGACGGGACTTCCCGGTGATGGCGCCGGCGGCGGCAAGGTCGCCGCCCATGCGGTCGACGGAATGGAAAACACCTGCCGCGCCGAGATCGCACGCGCCGCACCCGTCTCGACGGTGGTGACGAGGAAATCCAGATCGCGCCCGTCGCGTTCCAGCCGGATGCGCGTTCCCGGCTCGACATCCAGCCGCGTCGGGGCCAGCGCCAGGTTCACCTGCTCGCGCCCTGACCAGCGCCGCCGCATCCAGTCGGCAAGCAGCGCCTCGGCCAGTCCCGGCTCGATGGCAGCTGATACGCTGATCAACCCCTGCCCGGCATGCCCGCTGTCGATGCGCACGCCGCTCGCCGTCGCCGTCTGATAGGCATTGAACGGGTCGGAATAGGCAAGCACCGCCTCGGCCGGAAGATCGTCCTCCACGGCCCGCACCCGTTCGAGCACCGCTCCCCGTTCGTCCAGAACCAGTTCCTCCGCCTGTATCGGCTGGGCGGGCCTTGCGGATTCGGTCCCGATCCTCACCCGATCCCCCGCCGTCGAGACGACAAGTCCAAACAGGTCCGCCAGCGGCTGCAAGGCCCCGCGCGCCGTGGCCGGCTCCTGAACGACATAGCCCGCGAGCGTACCGTCGACGCCGCGCAATTGCGCCGGCGGGAGCCGATGATCCGCGAGGATGCCATCGATCAGGTCAGCAAGTTCCACCGTCGCCATCCGCCCGGAGATCCAGTGCCCGCGCAGCCAGTTCCCGCCATCGGCCCACATATCGCCCCGCAGCGGAAAGGCCGGGAACGGTCGCGCATCCCATGCCCAGCAATAGATGCGCCCGGCATCCACCATCCGGGCGCCATAGAGTGGCGCCACGGGATTGGCATCTTCCTCGAAGCCCGCCGCTTCCGGGTCCCAATGGTCGAAATGGGCGGCCAGAAAATTGTGCTGCGCGGTGTCGGAGCGTCCGCCGCTGGAAAAATGCGGGATCGCATTCTCCGACGATTTCGGATCGGGGAACACATTGGGCTGGTTCGGCCCCTTGTCCACCGCCGGACAGCCGAGCTCGGTGAACCAGATCGGCTTCGAGCCCGGCACCCACGCAGTCGGCATCGGCGCTTCCGTTCCGCCGGGTCGATTGAAATGCTTCTGCGACCACCAGCGGTGAATGTCTTTGTAGCGGAACACCCAAGGCTTGTTCGCCGCGCCGTCGCTGATCGGCGTACGCCGCCGCGCGGCCCGGTCCTCCTGCGAAGCATAATACCAGTCGAAACCCTCGCCGCCGGTGATCGCTGCCCGCAGCGCCGCGCGATCGTAGGGCCCTTCCGCCCCATCCGGATTTCCGCCGTCCAGATCGCCGTCGCGCCAGTCCGCAAGCGGCATGTAATTGTCGATGCCCACCGCGTCGATATCGTCATGCGCCCAGAGCGGGTCGAGATGGAAATGCACGTCGCCGCTGCCGTCGGACGGCTGATGGCCGAAATATTCGCTCCAGTCCGCGCCATAGGTGATCTTCGTCGCCGGTCCCACCAGCGCCCGAACCTCCACCGCCAAGTCGCAAAGCTGCGTCACGAAGGGATAGGACGAAGGCCCGTCGCGCAGCGTCGTCAGGCCGCGCAGCTCCGAACCGATCAGGAAGGCGTCCACGCCGCCCGCGGCTTCGGCAAGTGCCGCATAGTGCAGGATCATGCGGCGATAGCCCCAGTCGTCCGCATTGCCGGAGAAGGCCACCGTTTCCGCCCCGACCGCGTAGTCACCCGCACGCGCCGCGCCACAGAAGGCGGCAACCTGCCCCGTCACGGCAGGCGTCTTGTCGACGCTTCCCGCCACTCCCGGCGCCGGCGTGCAGGTGATGCGCCCCCGCCATGGATAGGCTGGCTGGCCGGCCTCGCCGCCATAGGGGTCCGGCAGCGCGTTGTCCGGCCCGATGTCCATCATCACGAAGGGATAGAGCGTCACCTTCAGGCCCCGCGCATGGATTTCCGCGATCGCCGCAACCACGCTCTCGTCCGATGGCGTTCCGCCATAAGCGGGGGCCCCGCCATCAGCGCTCACCTCGCCGACCTCCGCACGCAACAATCCGGCCACCCGCCAGGCCGTGCTATGCCCGTTCACCTCGGCATCCACCACCTTGGGCCGGATGCGGCAATGGCCGGCGCGCAGATCGTCGCCGAACCATGTCACGACAAGCCCGACATGCTCGACATTGGGACAAAGCGCCTGCAATTCGTCCAGCGAGGCGACGATGTCGGAGCGCGCATGCAGCACATGGCGGTTCTCCGCCTTGTGCTCGCCCTCCGATATTTCCCGCGTCACCGGTTCAGGCATCAGGCCGTATTCGGTCGAGCCCGGAATGAGCGCCACCGCGCGCACGCGGCTTCCCAGTCCACCAACCGGCCGCATCACCTCGAACTGGAACTGCGGCACCCTGTTGCCGAAGGTCTCCAGCGGCAGCCGCTCGAAGACGATATAGGCCGTGCCGCGATAGGCCGGTGCATTGCCGCTTCCCTGCTTGGCGAGGATGAGCGGATCGGCAGCCTGCATGGCCGTGCCGCGATGCACGCGAAACTCGATCCCTTCCAGATCGAGCTCCCGCCCGTCCGCCCAGATGCGCCGCACGCCGGCGATCTCGCCCTCACACAGCGCAAAGGCCGCATTGGCGAAATAGCTGTAGGTGGTCACGCGCGGCCCGCCCTTCGCCCCGCGCCGCTCGGTGCGGCTGTCCTCCTCGAAGCGCGTCGCCCAGATCATCGTCCCGCCGACCCGCATCGTGCCGTAAACGCGCGGCAGGCCCGCCCCTTCTTCGGCCGAGAAGGGCCGCGGCCCGGTCAGGCGCGGCCCTTCATGGTGCTCGAAACTGCCGATCAGCGCGCGGTCGAGCGTATAGCCGAGCATCGCGCCGGCAGCCGAGCCGAGCGCCGACCCGATCGGCCCCAGAACGCCGCCAAGGAACGCGCCGGCAGCCTGGAGAAGTATCGTCGCCATCTAGAACTCCGATATCGTGGAAATGCCGTCAGGCTGCGGAAAACGGAACACGCCGGCGATGCGCCGGCGCCATTGCGGCACCAGCGGCGAGACCATCACCGAATGCCCCTCATAGGCATGGATGAAGGCGTCCGGCCCCACCGCGATCCCGCAATGTTTCGCCGGCAGTTGCGGCCGCCAGCGAAACAGCAGGATGCGGCCCGCCGCCGGCACCTCTTCGCAGGCGTCGCAATGAAGCCGCGCAGCTGCGAGCAGCCGGTCCTGCCCATCGGCCTCGGCCCAGTCGCGCGAATAGGCGCCGGCCTGCGCCGGCTCCGTCCCATGCAGTTCCCGCCACACGCCACGCACGAGGCCGAGGCAATCGCAGCCGACCCCCTTGAGGCTCGCCTGATGCCGATAGGGCGTGCCTTCCCACCCCATCGCCAGCGCGACGATACGCGCATCCCACGTATCCATCACGGCACCACCGGCCCGCCGTCGAAGGTCTCGTCTTCGGTCACATAGGCATAGGCCTGGTCGTTGCCCGGAAGATGCGGAAAGCCCTGGAAATTCAGCTGGTTGGAAAACTTCGTCTTGCATGTGGCAAAGCGCTTGTCGCAGCCGGCGACGATGGCGAAGCCGTCGCCCTCGGTGACGACCGGGCCGTTGCGCGGCAGCAGGGTCAGCGTCACGCCGTCATCCTGCTTGCGGTGAACGATCACCCGTTCCCCCTCGCCCGACCGCGCCCCGCTCGTCCAGCTCAGCACCCCATGCGTGAACCAGCCTTCCGCGAAAGCGTCGAGCCCGCTCGCCCGGATGCTTCCGGCCTGATCTATGGAGAGCACCGTACCCATCCCGCTCAGCGCCCCGCCCAGCGTCACGCCGCAGCGCGCATCGCCCAGTTCGGCGTCGCAATTGCGCCGCACAAGCCTTCCGCGCACCACGTCGAGTGCCCGCCCCAACCCTTCCAGCGTTGCCACGAAGGCTTCGTCAGCGCGCTTGATGCCGGCAACCGTCGCCTTGCCGATGATTCTGAAGGCAGCAGGCTCCCGCCAGTTGACCACCAGCGTCTCGACCGTCGCCCCGTCATAGCGCCCGTCGATGATGTCGCTGTCCGTCACGCGGATGGAGGAAAGCACGCCCTGCACATCGGCGCTGTCGATCGCCAGCCCGAGCGACTGCCGCGCTTCCGAGGTCGTGAACCCCGTCTGCGGCTCGAACAGCGTCCCGTCCACGCTCAGTGGCATGTCATGGTCGGTGAAGCCCATCACCGTCCCGTCGGCGCGGGTCAGGCGCCAGCAATTGCACAGCGTCGTGATCGGCACCGCGAGATAGGGAGCAAGCGCATCGGTCACAGCAGCACCTCCACCAGCGGTATGCTGGGCATTTGTCCGGCCCGGAAACTGGCGAGGTTTGCCGACAACTGGTCCGTGTCGAAGCGCACCGGCACGTCGAAGGCGAAACCCGCCGTCACCGCCTTGCCCGCGGCCGGAACTGCGCCGGGCGCGAACGAAACCACCCCTGTCGCGGCATCCAGCGTGAAATCCTTCCCCGCCTCGCGCTCCACGCCGTCCACCGCCACGCGCACCGTTCCGGCCTGCGGCTTCACGATGGGCCGCAGATAGGCATCGTCGCCGTCGCCATAGGCCTTGACGAGCTGGAACGCCGCCCGCGTGCCGTCGCCCTGTCCGAGCGCCTGGTCCAACGGCGCGATCGCCTGGCCCGGCCCCACCGAGCGCATGTCGAAAGGGTCGCGGAAGCGGAACGCATGGAGCGATCCGCGCCGCGCCTCGAAAAACGCCATGACCGTGTAGAGGTCGTCGATGGAGCGTAGCCCCGTGCCGGCATCGTAACGCCGGCGCGATCGCGCCGTGCGTGCATTCCGGTGCTCGCGGCCGGAGCTCAGCGTCACGATCTCGGTGCGCCGTTCCGGCCCGCCGGTCGTGCCGAAAGACAGCGCCACCGGAAACAGGACGTCATGGAATCCGTTGCTCATCTTCGCCTCAAAGCGTGCGTGTGCCGCGCGACACGGCGCGGGCGAGCATGCCCGACAGCTGTGCCTCGGACTTGCGGAACGACGCTGCATCGGGCGTCGATACGTTGAACACCACCGTCACGCCCGCAGCCCCGCCGCCGGCGGCAACGCCCAGCCGTCCATCCGCGCCGCGCTGCAACGGCATGATCGCCTCCGGCCCCGCCTCGCCCATCAGGCCGACATTGCCGCCGCCCATCGGGAAATAGCTCGGCGCGGCGACGACGCCGCCAGCGGCGAACGGCACCACGCCGCCCTGCGCGAATGGCAGGATTTTGCCAAGCCCGCCGGACAGGCTGCCCAACAAGCCACTAAACAGGTTGCGCAACGGCGACAGGCCCTGCTCCAGCGCCATCGAGGCAAGGTTCAGCGCCAGCCGGCGCAGCACGTCCTCCAGCGAGCGGCCGGACACGACCGCGCCCCTGAGCGCGCCGGTCAGCTGGCCGCCGAACCGTTCGGCGAGGTCGCCGAGCCCGTTCAGCGCCTCCGCAAACTGCGTCGTGTCGGCATTGATGCGCACTGTCACGTCATCGGCCATGTCCGGTCCTCTCATCGTTCGCATCGGGGAAGCGCCGCATCAGCGCGTCGAGCGCGGCGCGCGCCGGCGCACCGCGCATCGGGCGCGGCAGCAGCGCCGCCATTTCGCGCGGCGTGCAGCGCCAGAAGGCGGAAGGGGCAAGCCGCAGACGGCCGAGACCCAGGGCGATCATCTCATCCCAGGGAAAAGGCTGCGCCCGGTCGTCTGCGGCCGTCAGGGGTTTTGGGGCGCGTCTCCTGCACCGCCAAAGGTTGCGGTCAGCAGTTCCGAGGCGATCGCCGCGAAGCCCGCCGCGCCCCCGTCGCACTGCATCCCCGTCACCTTCTCATCGGCATATCGTTGCCCGCGCCGCGCAGCCCCGCGCCGATGATGCGCACAAGGTCGGATGCCGAAAGCTTCCCGGTCGAGAAGCGCGCCACCAACGCGCCGAGGTCGTCGGCGGCAAAGGCGCTTTCCAGCTCGGCCAGCGCCCCCAGCGTCAGGCACAGGAGATACGGCCGGCCGTCCAGCGTTGCGACGATCTCGCCGCGTCGTCGGTTTGGATGCATCAGGCCACCTCGAAGCTGATGGCGCCGGCCGATTCCAGCGCGACCTCGAACGTCACCTCGCCATCATGGCTGCCGCCATATTCCAGCGCGGTGATCTGGAACGGCCCCGCGACCGTGCCGAAATCAGGAATGACGAGCTGCCATGCGCCTATCCGCCCCTCGAAGAAGGCCTGCCGCATCAGCCTGTCGGAGGCCGCATCCTTGAAGATACCGGCGCCGCTCACCGAGGCGCGCTGCACGCCGCTGCCGCCCAGCAGCTCACGCCAGCGTCCGGCGGAATCGGCATCGGTCACGTCCACCGTCTCACTGTTGAAGGCGAGCCGCTTGGTGCGCAGCCCCGCTACCGTCACGAAACTGCCGGCGTCGTCGTCCCTGCCGGCGCCGAAGCGGAATCGAGCAGATAGGTTTCGGGGTCCAGCACCCGCGCCTCGCCGTCGGCGCCATAGGCCGTCACCGAGAGGACCTCCTTCACTGG
>DATMGE010000015.1:0-19789 GCA_035555795.1 Rhizobiaceae bacterium
GTTGCTGGTCGCGGTGAAGGAACTCGCCCGGCCTGAAACGATACGCGGGTCCACTTGTCTGCCCGAGCCAGTTGGGCAATGCGCATTGGAGACGGACTCGAATCAGTTCGGCTCGCCGAGGCATCGTCCGGCTGGTGTTCAGGCGATCATCCCGTCCTGCCTGCTCAGGCGTCATTCGTGTTGACCAGGTGTTGGCCAAGCCCAAAAAGGGAAGGGCCACCCGAAGATGGCCCTTACTCAATCCTTTGATTTCCTTTAGAAATCTGAAGAGAGCGAAGGGATTCGAACCCTTGACTCCAACCTTGGCAAGGTTGCTATGCGGCGGCCCGAAACAGCAAGTTATGATGGGTGCGCCCTCCCGCAACCATCTTTACCGGCGTCGATCGCAAGTTATGATCGACGCCGGTCCCCGCAACCAGATCACGCCCGCGCTTGTCGCGGGCGTTTTTGCATTTCGAGCTCAGTTTTGCGGCCGGGCGTCCGTCAAAGCGGACCGCGATTTTCAGCTTCGCTTGCTGTGCCTCGGTTCTCATTCCACTCCTGGTCCATGTTCCGAAACGTGCTTCCATTGTCGCTTTTCGCGATACATTGGTGCGAGCGCGCTTTCGGTTGAGGTGAAAACACGCTATCGGACGGTCATGGATGCTGACGCAAAGACGAGTTTGCCGCGCTACCAGGAGGTGCGGCGCGAATTGATGGATGAGATCCTGGGCGGGCACTATGAGATAGGGGCCGCCTTCCCGACGGATCACGAGCTTTGCGCGCGTTTCGACGTCAGCCGTCATACGGTGCGCGAGGCGTTGCGGGAATTGCAGCGCGAAGGGTTGATTACCCGCCAGCAGGGTTTCGGCACGACCGTGGTGGCCACCGAGCTGCGGCGCAAGCCATATGTGCTGTCCCTGACGACGATCGACGATATCCGCATCGACGCCAACGAGATGCGTTTCGGCATCGACTTCAAGGGCGTCGTGAGGCTCGGTCCGGACCTGGCCGTTCCCGCCGGGCGGGAAGAGGGCGAGCGGTGGCTGCGTGTCGCCGGCCTGCGCCAGCGCGCCGGCGAAAGCGAGCCGCATTGCTGGGCGGAGGTTCTGATAGCGCCGCGCTATGCGGCCATCCGCAACGAGCTCGACGGGTCCCGGCCGATCTACCTGCTCATCGGCGACCGTTTCGGCGTCGACCCCAAGACCATCCACCAGGTGATTACCGGCTACCGAATGCCGCCCTCGGTCGGGCGTGCGCTTGGCGTGTCGGGAGGAACAGCCGGCATATTGGTGCGGCGGACCTATATTGACGATACCGGCGAGCCCTATGAAATCGCCCTCAGCCTCTATCCGGCAGAGGGGTTTCGCAACGAATCCTGGCTGCATGGGCAGCCCGGCGACAAGCGGGTGCGCTAGATGGAGTCCGTTTCGTTAAAATGTCCGTACATTATGCGTTGATCAGTTTCAGTTTAACATGTTAAACAAGTCGACGGTGAGGACGATGGGGGATTGGTCCGTACGTTCCATGCGGCGCTGCGAGCCGGAACGCGGATCGGGGCTTTTTTCGGAGCGATCCTGACGAGCGTCGGTCGGAACTGGATGCTGCCGGGAGCCAGGGGCAGTCGGGAGGAGAAGATGATGGCGGATGAGGACGCACCTCCACTGCACGGCCTGCGCGTGCTGGAATTGTCCATGGCGCGCGCCGGGCCGGTCGCCGCGCGGCAGCTTGCCGACTGGGGCGCGGACGTCATCAAGGTCGAGCCGCCGGCGGCGGTGGAAGATCCTTCGCTAGCGGCGCAGAGCTGGCGCGAGACCAGCGATATCCAGAACCTCACGCGCAACCGCCGCTGCATCACGCTCAATCTCAAACATCCGGACGGTATCGCCGCGCTTCGGCGGCTGGCCGGACAAGCGGATATTCTCATCGAGAACTACCGGCCCGACGTGAAGACGCGGCTGGGATTCGATTATGAGACGCTGGCGGCACTCAATCCGCGGCTGATCTATGCGAGCATTTCGGGCTTCGGCCAGGATGGTCCTTATGCGGGGCGGCCGGGCGTCGACCAGATCCTTCAGGGCATGGGCGGGCTGATGTCGATCAACGGCTTTCCCGACGGGCCGCCGACACGGCTCGGCATTGCCATCAACGATTTCGTTTCGGGCCTGCTGGTCGCGTTCGGCGTGATGGCGGCGGTCTATGAGCGGCAGCGCTCGGGCAAGGGGCAGTGGATCCGCGGCTCGCTCCTCCAGACGCAGGCCTTCCTGCTCGATTTCCAGGCGGCGCGCTGGCTGCAGGATGGCGAGGTCGCCGGGCGCGCCGGCAACAACCATCCCCTGCTTCGCCCCTCCGGGCTCTATGCGGCGGCGGATGCGCCGATCAATATTGCCATGGCGGGGCCGAATATGTGGCCGCGTGTCTGTTCCGCGCTTGGTCTCGACCGGCTGGTCGACGATCCGGACTTTGCCTCCATCGAGGCGCGCATGGCCAATAACGACCAGCTGACGGCGGAGATCGAGGCGGTGACGCGCACGCGCGAGGCTGCGCATTGGGTCGAAAAGCTCAATGCGGCAGGCGTGCCCTGCGGGCCGGTCAATACGATCGACCGGGTGTTCGAGGACCCGCAGGCAAAGCACCTCTCGCTCGTTCAGCATGTCGAATCCGAAACGCTCGGCACGCAGCGCCATGTGCGCCAGCCGCTCGATTTCAGCCGCACGCCGCCGCGCAAATCCGCCGGCGCGCCGGATCGCGGACGCAATACCGACGAGGTGCTTGCCGATTTCGGCTTCGGCACGGATGAGGTTGCCGCATTGCGCGCGGCGGGGGTGATCTAGAGCATTTCCGCGCTTCTCACCGAATCGCGGGAATGCTCCATCTTTGTTCTACGCAGTTCCGGACGCAAAGCCGCTGCGCGCTTTGCTGGAATTGCTGCAGGAGACACAATGACTGACCGTATCATCACCGAGAAGCGCGACGGCATAGGCTGGCTCACTTTCAACAATCCGGCGCGTCACAATGCGCTGTCCTTCGACATGTGGTCGGCAATGCCGGATGTCTTCGCCGATTTCGATCGCGACGAGGATGTCCGCGTCATCGTGCTGGCCGGGGCCGGCGGAAAGGCTTTCGTATCCGGCGCGGATATTTCGGAGTTCGAGGACAAGCGCGCCGAGGCGGAGGCGATCACCCGCTATGACGAAGCCGCCGACCGCGCCTTCTCCGCCCTGCGCGGCGCGCGCAAGCCGACCGTTGCGATGATCCGCGGCTATTGCATCGGCGGCGGGCTGGCAGTCGCGCTCGGTTGCGACCTGCGCTTCGCATCTGCCGAGTCGCGTTTCGGCATTCCGGCGGCGCGGCTGGGGCTGGGCTATCAATATCCCGGCCTGAGCAAGCTCGTCGCCACGGTCGGCCATGCATTTGCGCGTGAAATATTGTTCACGGCCCGGCAGTTCGACGCGACGGAAGCGGCGGCGATGGGGCTGGTCAACCGCGTGGTGGCCAGCGATGAGTTGGACGCTTTCGTTGCCCGAACGGCCGCGGCAATCGCGCAGAATGCGCCGCTGACGATCCAGGCGGCCAAGCTGGCGATCGACGCGGCGATCCAGGATGAAAGCGAGCGCGACCTCGCCGCCGTCGAGCAGGCGGTGAATGCCTGCTTCGGCTCGGAAGACTATGCCGAGGGCCGCCGCGCCTTCGTGGAAAAACGCCGGCCGGCCTTTCGCGGACGCTGAGGCCGCCACGCTGTTCTCTGGGAGGAAATCATGAACTATCTCGACATACCGTCGCCCGACGAACGGGCACTTTCGCGTGCCGTCTCCGCCTTCAGCCGAGTGGTCGGCAGCGAACATGTCATCACGTCCGACAACAAGCTCGCCGAATATCAGGACCCGTTCTCCTTCGATGGCGGCAAGGCGCATCGGCCGGGCGCGGTGTTGCAGCCGGGCAGCGTGGAGGAGGTGCAGGCGGTGGTGCGCATCGCCAATGAGCAGAAGATACCGCTCTGGGTCATCTCGACCGGCCGCAATCTCGGCTATGGTGGTGCGGCGCCGCGCGTCTCCGGCTCGGTCACGGTTGAACTGGCGCGGCTCAACCGCGTGCTGGAGGTGAATGACGAGCAGTGCTACGCGCTGGTGGAGCCCGGCGTGCGCTTTTTCGACCTCTATCAGCATGTCCGCGAACACGACAAGAAGGTGTGGTGCTCGGTGCCCGGCCTTGGCTGGGGCTCGGTGATCGGCAACAGCCTGGAGCGCGGCTTCGGCTATACCGCCTATGGCGACCATGTGGCGCAGCAATGCGGCATGGAGGTGGTGTTGCCCACCGGCGATGTGTTCCGCACCGGCATGGGCGCGATCACCAATGCCAATACGTGGAACCTCTACAAGGGTGGCTTCGGGCCCAATCTGGAAGGCCTGTTCCAGCAATCCAATCTCGGCATCGTCACCAAGATGGGCCTGTGGATGATGCCGCGGCCGGAAGTGTTCTATTCGGTAGAGGCGCATGTGAAGGAGGAGGGCACGCTCGTCGCGCTGGTGGATGCGCTGCGGCCGCTCAAGCTCAACGGCACGATCGAGGGCACGCTCACGATCCGTAGCCCGCTGCATATCGTCTCCAAGCTCGCGCAGCGCAAGGACCTGTGGAAGGGCGCCGGCGCGGTGCCAGACGAGGTGATCGACAAGGAGATCATCCCGCGCTTCAACGTGGCCTGGTGGAACGTGAACTTCGGCCTCTACGGTGCGCGCGAGGTGGTGGAGGCGCGGTTCCAGGTGGCGAAGCGCGCGCTGGAATCGCTGCCGGGCACCGAGGTTATCGTGCGCAAATATGAGGGCGCGGAGGTGGCCGAGGACACGATCCACGTCACCGACCTTCATCGCGGCGGCATCCCCAACCTTACCCCGTTCTCGGCGGTGAAGTGGCGCGGCGAGAATGGCGGCACGCTGGCCTTCGCGCCGGTTTCGCCCATTACCGGGCGCGATGCGATGAAGCAGGTGGAGATCGTGAGGCGCTACGGCCGGGAATACGGGTTCGACTATTACGGCTCGTTCAACATGGCCTCGCGCAGCATGAACCATGTCTATCAGATATTCTTCGACCGCGACTCCGAGCAGGACATGGCCAATCTGCGCGAGATGTTCCCCAAGCTGATCGCCGAATGCGCGGCGCTGGGCTATTCGGAATATCGTGCGCATCTCGGCTTCATGGATACGGTGGCCGACGTGTTCTCCTTCAACCACAATGCGCTTGGCGAGGTGACCGCCAGGCTCAAGGACGCGCTCGACCCGAACGGCATCCTCAACCCCGGCAAGCAGGGGATCTGGCCAAAGGGCATGCGGGAGACGGCAAGGCCGATGCTTGCGGCGGAGTAAGCCGCGGGGGCCGGCGCGCCTCACGCTTCCGGTGTCGGATCATTGTTCATGAAGATCCGGGCGATCATCTGGCGCAGCCAGATGCTGGCGGGGTCGGCGTGGAAGCGCCGATGCCAGAACTGTTTCACCTCGATGCGTGGCAGGTCGAAATCGAGCGGAAACGCGGTCAGCGGGGCGAAGCGGGCGGCCATGGTCGCCACCGCCTTCGGCGCGACGGCGAAGGCGTCGGCCCGCTGGAGCACGAAGGGAAATGACAGCAGCCGCGTCGTGGCGAGGTCGCGGCTGAGCGTGATGCCGGCCTGTTCCAGCAAGGGCCCAATCCGTCCGCGCGTGGCGGGGCTGGAGGTCATCAGATAGGCCGGCAGCCGGCGCATTGCCTGCGGCATTTCCCCGGCCAGCGGATGGGTGCTGGCGATAAGCCCCACATATTCATGCGTATAAAGCCGCTGCTGATAGAATTGCCGCTCGTCGGCATTCTCGATCGTGCCGGAAATCAGGATGTCGATCGCACCTTCGGCCATGCTGTCTTCGATCGATCGCGCCGGGATCGGCAGCCAGTTCAGCGCCGCATTGGGCGCTTCCTGGCGCATGGCATCCAGCAGCGGCGGGAGCAGCAGGAGTTCGCCGATCTCCGAACTGGCAATATTGAACCGGCGCTGCGTTTCGGCCGGATCGAACGGGCTGGCAGACAGGATTTCGTGCCGCACGGTAGCCAAAGCGCGCTGCACCGGCTCGGCCAGCGTTTGGGCGAAGGCGGTGGGGGCGAGGCCGGTCTGCGTGCGGCGGAAAAGCTCGTCGCCGAAATGCGTCCGCAGCTTGCGCAGCGAGTAGCTGATTGCCGGCTGGGTGACGCCCAGGCGCCGCGCCGCCGCCCGCGTGCTGCCCAGTTCGAGCAGGGCTTCCAGCACCACGAGCAGGTTGAGATCGACGCGGGAAACGGGATCGGCCATGCGCGGCAATATAAATGCGATTGATACTGGCTATCAATCCGTTTCCTGCGCGTCTGCGCTATTGTCCTCGCCAGCCAGCCATTGGTGAGCATCGGACGAGCCGTTTCCAATTCGGTCCGATGCTCGAGCAAGCCGGGGAGGAAGTCATGGAATTGTTGGTGCGCAATGCCTGGTATGTCGCATGCTGGGACTATACGCTTGCCGAAACGGGCATGTTCGCCACCACCATCGCCAATGAGCCGATCGTCATCTATCGCGGCGAGACCGGCAGGCTGATCGCGCTGGAGGACCGGTGCTGCCACCGCGCCGCGCCGCTGTCGCTCGGCAGGCGCGAGGGCGACGACCTGCGCTGCATGTATCACGGCCTCAAATTCGCGCCGGACGGCAAGTGCATCGAGATTCCCGGACAGGACCGCATTCCCGTCCATGCCTGCGTGAAGAGCTATGCTGTCGCCGAGAAGCACAGCTGGGTCTGGGTGTGGCTGGGCAATCCGGCGGAAGCCGACGAGGCGCTGATCCCGCCGGCGACATCGCTCGACGATCCTTCGGTGATGCTGAAGAGCGGCCAGATCGACTATGACGCCAATTACCTGCTCATCAATGACAATCTGCTTGATTTCTCGCACCTGACCTATGTGCATGCGAACACCTTCGGCAATTCCGCGCAATGGGCGCAAAAGCGGCCGATGATCATCAATCTCGACCGTGGCGTGCGCGTGCAGCGCTGGCTGAAGGACGAGTTGCCGCCGCGCGCCAGCGGCGACATGCAATATGAGCGGGTCGATCGCTGGAGCAGTTATGATTTCCTCGTTCCGGGCATCCTGCTGATGGATTCGGGCGTCTATCCACCCGGAACGGCGGATGCGTCGAATGACGGCCCGCCGCGCGAGGATATTGCGGCCCTCCAGGCCAACCGCACCTGCCAGGCGGTGACGCCGCTGACCGACGGCACGTCGCGCTATCTCTTCTCCTATGGCCCGACTGCCGCCACGGGCGACGAAGCCCTGCTCAACCGCATGTTCGAGACGGCGAAAGCCGCGTTCGGCGAGGACAAGGCGATGATCGAAGCGCAGCAGCGGACGCTGGCGATCAATCCGCAGGTGAAGATGATGCCGGTCTCGGCGGATGCGGCGCTGTCGCGGTTCCGCTGGCTGATGGGGCGGCTGATGAAGGCCGAAATGCCCGAGCCGGCTGCCACCGTTGCGGCGGAATAGGCCGATGGCGCTCAAACTGGTCGGCGAAACGCCGGGCGAGGCGGAGAGCGTGCGGCAGATGGTGCTGCGCGCTCTGTCGCCCGCCGAGGCGATGATCGATGCCATCGAGGATGATGGAAGGCAGGTTACAGTCAGGTTCCGCCTTGTCGTCGATCCGGTACTCATGACGGAACGTATGGACGAGGTCGCGGATTTGCTGGCACGGGCGGGACATCGCCGCGCCGTCCTGCCGATGCTCAGGCTGATCTGACGGCCGTGCCGCCTTTACGCGGCTGACAGGCGAGCCGCCACCTCGGCGATGATGCGCTGCGGCTCCATGTCCATGTCGACCGCGAGCGACCATTCGTCCGGCTGCGGCGGTTCCAGCGTGGCGAGCTGGTCGTCGAGCAAGGCAACGGGCATGAAATGTCCGGTGCGGCGCTCCATGCGGGCGACAAGGGCGGCGCGCGAGCCGGTGAGGTGCAGGAAGAGGATGTCGAGCCCGGAGTGCAACCGCAGCCGGTCGCGATAGGTGCGCTTGAGCGCCGAGCAGGCGGCGACGGGGATTGCCTGGTCTTCCGCGCGGCGCTTCATCGCGTCGGCCACGGCGTCGAGCCATGGCGTGCGATCGGCATCGGTGAGCGGCGTGCCGGCTTCCATCTTTGCGATGTTCGCCGGCGGGTGAAAGTCGTCGCCTTCGATCAGCGTCGTTCCGAGCGCCGTCGCCACCGCCGTGCCGACGGTGGACTTGCCGCTGCCCGATACGCCCATGATGACGATTGCCTGCGTCATTGCTGCGTCACACGTAGCGGTTGACCACGTTTTCCAGCCACTCCTGCCGGCCCGAACGTGGCTGCGGATCGACGCTGCCGGCAAGCACGCGTGCGGCGATCTGGTCCAGCGTGCGTTCGCCCTTCAACATGGCCTGCGCCTCGGCGCCGTTCCAGCCGACATAGCGCTCTTCCAGGGGCGCGGAGAGCGCCTTGTCCTCGATCATGCGCGCTGCGGCTTTCAGGCCGCGGGCGCAGCAGTCCATGCCGCCAATATGGGCGGCCAGCAGGTCCTGCGGGTCGAGCGACTGGCGGCGCAGCTTGGCGTCGAAATTGGTGCCGCCGGTGGTGAAGCCGCCGCCTTGCAGGATGTAGTAATAGGCCAGCGCCATTTCAGGCACGTTGTTGGGGAACTGGTCGGTGTCCCAGCCCGACTGGTAGTCGTTGCGGTTCATGTCGATGGAACCGAAGATGCCGAGCGCATTGGCGGTGGCGATCTCGTGCTCGAAGGAATGTCCGGCGAGGATGGCGTGGCCCTGCTCAATATTGACCTTGACCTCATTCTCCAACCCGAAATCCTTGAGGAAGCCGTAGACGGTCGCGACGTCATAATCATACTGATGCTTGGTCGGCTCCTGCGGCTTGGGCTCGATCAGGATCGTGCCGTCGAAGCCGGTCTTCTTCGCATAGTCGACCGCCATGGAAAGGAAGCGGCCTGCCTGCTGGCGCTCGCGCTTCATGTCGGTGTTGAGCAGCGTTTCATAGCCTTCGCGGCCGCCCCACAGGACATAGTTTTCGCCGCCGAGGCGTTTGGTGGCGTCGATGCAGGCCTTCACGGTCGCCGCAGCATAGGCGAAGACATCCGGGTCGGGATTGGTCGCCGCGCCCGCCATGTAGCGGCGGTGCGAGAACAGGTTGGCGGTGCCCCAGAGAAGCTTGACGCCGGTTTCCTGCTGCTTGTGCGCGAAGACGTCGACGATCGCATTCAGCCGGTCGAGGCTTTCGGAAAAGGTCGCGCCCTCGGGGCGCACATCGGCATCGTGGAAACAGTAATAGGGCGCGCCGAGCAGGGTGAACATCTCGAAGGCGACGTCGGCCTTCAGCTTTGCCGCGTCCATCGTATCGCCGAACCAGGGCCGCTCGAAAGTCTGGCCGCCGAACGGGTCGCCGCCGGGCCAGGCGAAGGAGTGCCAATAGGCGACGGCGAAGCGCAGATGGTCCGCCATGCGCTTGCCCATCACCATCTCGTCGGGGTCGTAGTGCCGGTAGGCAAGTGGGTTCGTGCTTTCCGGCCCTTCATAGCGGACCGGCTCGATGTCGCCGAAATAGCCGGTGGTCATGTCTTGGCTCCTCTGACTGCGGGGTAGAGACGGCGCCAGTGCTGCCATGCCTCGTCATAGGCAGGCATGAGTGTCGCGTCGGGTTCGATCGTGAGGGCGGTGGCGGGCGGCGTGCAGATCGCGTGCGGGTCCGCGCTTTCGGCAGCAATGAGGCCTAGCCGTGCGGCGCCGAAGGCTGCGCCGAAATCGCCATCGGCGGGAATGTCCACCGCGATGCCGAGCACATTGGCGATGGTGGCGAGCCAGTAGTGCGAGCGCGCGCCGCCGCCGACCGCCGTGACGCGCGCCAGCGTCGTGCCGGCAGCGCGCAGCGCTTCGAGATTGTCGCGCAGGGCGAAGGCGACGCCTTCGAGCACGGCCTGCGTGAGCGCCTCTCGGCCGCTCGCATGGTCGAGCCCCGCGAAAGCACCGCGGATGGCGGCGTCATTGTGCGGCGTGCGCTCGCCGGAGAGATAGGGCAGGAAAGCCAATTTGCCCGGGCCTGCGGGCCGTTCGCCCAGCGCGGCGGTGAGCGCGCCGGCATCCTGTCCGGTGATGCCCGCCAGCCAGTTGAGCGAATCCGTTGCCGACAGGATCACGCCCATCTGGTGCCATGTGGCCGGCAGGGCGTGGCAGAAGGTGTGGACCGCGCTGGCCGCATTCGGCCGGTAGCTGTCATTGGCGGCAAACAGAACGCCTGACGTGCCGAGCGACACGAAAGCGCTGCCGGGCTCTACCGTGCCCACGCCGCAGGCCGATGCGGCATTGTCGCCCGCACCCCCGGCGACGATTGGCGTGCCGTCGATGCCCCATCTGCTTGCCACATCGCGGCGGAGGGGGGCGGTCGGCGCCGTGCCCTCGACCAGCGCGGGCATATGTTCCTCGCCGAGCCCGGTCATGCCGAGCAGTTCGGGCGACCAGCGGCGGTTTGCCGTGTCGAGCCAGGCGGTGCCAGCCGCATCTGACATGTCGGAGAAGAAGGCACCGGTCAGCCGGTAGCGAAGATAGTCCTTCGGCAGCAGCACCTTGGCGACGCGGCGGTAGATGTCCGGCTCGTGGCCACGCAGCCATGCCAGCTTGGGCGCGGTGAAACCGGGGAAGACGATATTGCCGGTGATGGCGCGAAAGCGCGGATCGTCATCGAGTTCGGCGGCTTCTGCCGCGCTGCGCGTATCGTTCCACAGGATGCAGGGACGCAGCACCTTGCCTGCCATATCGAGCAGTGTCGCGCCATGCATCTGGCCGGACAGGCCGATGCCGCGGATCACGGCGACCTTGGCGGCATGGTCGCGGCGGAGCCGATCCATGGCCTGGTCCGTCGCGGCGAGCCAGCTTTCCGGATCCTGTTCCGACCAGCCGGCATGCGGCCGCTGGACCGACAGCGGCACGGTGGCCGAGGCGACGACATGCTTGCCGTCGCTCAGCAGCGCCTTCATGCCAGATGTACCGAGATCGAGCCCCAGATACATGAATCCTCCCCCGGCCTTCCGCCCTCGCCAATGGCTCATCTCCCTTAACAGAGATCGGGGCAGCGTTCAGCTATTATTTCGAGGCGCGAAATAAATCCGCAGGCATGGGCCGCCGGCGAAGAACGGCTGGAAGACTTGTGGTCGGCGATGAGACAAGGGCATGGCTGGGGCGCCTGGATTCGAACCAGGGAATGGCGGTACCAAAAACCGCTGCCTTACCGCTTGGCTACGCCCCAAAATGGCCGGCGCGAGATGCGCCGCGCGCGTGACGATGCGTTTAGCCTAGCCGGTTGCCATCGTCCAGTCAGACAAATGCGATGTGATGAGCTGCGTCCACGCCGAAATCGCAACACTCCGGCGCGGCGCAATTCAGCGGTAGTTGCGAGGAAAGGTGGAGATGGCGCGCGCCGCCGTTTCCACCCCGCGCGCCAGTGCGTCGTCGATATCCGCTTCACTCGCCAACGCGGCGAGGAAGGCGGCGTTGAAGGTGTCGCCGGCGCCGACCGTGTCAATCACCTCTACAGTCGGGGAGGGGGCGTGGTGCTGCTTGCCCCGCAATATGGCGGAAGCGCCCTGTGGACCGCGCTTGACGACGAGAAGGCGGTCAGGGTGGTCCGCAAGCATTTCCATTGCGCATGCGATGTCGTCGGCCTGCGCCAGCGCGCGGGCTTCCTCCTCATTGATGAGACTGGCATCCGCCTTCGTCATCCAGCCTGCCATTCTTCGCCGCGTCGCTGCGGTCCAGCCCTGTGGCGGCCAGCCGGGATCGATCGCGGTGCGCCATCCCTTCGCGGCCAGTGCATCGAGCAGCGCGTCGCCATTGTCGGAGAGGTCGGGCATGAGGAAGGTTCCGGACAGGATGGCCCATCTGTTGCCCGCAGCGGCGCGCGGGATGCGCGCGGCCAGCTCGCTGGCGCTGGTGCCTTCCAGATGGCCGGGCGTGGTGATGAAGGCGCGGTCGCCGCCCTTGTGGACGATGCCGACCGTCAATGTCGTCGGGCCGTCGAGCATTGTCCAGTCAGTCGTGGCGGCGGGAAACTGCGCCCGCAGCCAGTCGCCGTTCATGTCGCTGCCGGTCGTGGCGAGGAAAAGATGCGGCACGTCCATGCCGGCGAGCGCCAGCGCGGTGTTGCCGGCCGATCCGCCGGGGCGGGTCTCGGCGCGGTCGACCATGATCTCCGTTCCCACTGCCGGCCAGCCATCGATCTCGCCTATTACGAGGTCGACATTGGCATTGCCGAGCACGAGCAGATGCGGGTCGGTCACGTCGCCTCGCCGTCGGTGACCTTGCTGCTGCGGCGCGGCTTGCCGAAATCGCTTACGCGGTGCGCGGCGGCATGGATGACATGAAGCTGCACGGCCGGCAGGAGCTGGAGGGCGGCGGCCAGTCCGTTGCGCGCCGGCAGGCGGATATGGATGGCACCGGCGACCGGATCCTGCCGGCCGAGGTCGAAGAGGATCGGCCGCAGGCCGTAGGATCGCGCCGCTGCCGCCATGCGGGTGACACCCGATGCGTCCGGACCGATCTGGCGGGCGAGCACCAGCGCGGCGCCGGGGGCGAGACATTCATGCGGGCCGTGCAGCAACTGTCCGAGCTCCAGCGCAATGGCCGGTGCGCGGGCCAGTTCCATGAAGGTGAGGGCGGCCGCTTCCAATGCGCCATGGGCCTGTCCACGCCCGGTGAGGAAGAGCGTGCGGCAGGCCGCCAGCTCGGCGACGGCTTCTTCGTTCGGCGTTGCGGCCGGTGCGTCATGCGCGAGCACCTCCATCAGCGCCGCGTCGTCATGGCCGAGATGGTGCAGGATGGCGGCGTGAAGGATCAGCGAGATGACGATGCTGCGTGTCGCGGCATAGGGCTTTTCGGGCCCGCCGCTGCCGGCAAGCACCGGGACGAGGCGGCCGAGCGTACTGCCGGCATTGAGGGTGAGGCCGAAATGGTCGTGGCGGTTTGGTAGGGCGGCGAAATAGGAGACGATCTCGCCGGATTCGCCCGACTGCGAGGTGATCAGCGTTACGCGGTCGCCCGGCGGAAGGGGTGCGCGCATATATTCCGACAGGATTTCGGGATAGGCGCGGATGCCGAGGCCGCGATAGCTGGCGGCGGCCATGCGGTTGGCCCAGTGCGAGGCGCCCATGCCCAGCATGACGACGCGGCCGGTGGCGGCGATCCGTTCGGCGATGGGGCGGGCGGCCTCTTGGAGATGTGAGAACGTCGTCCGCGCGTCGCGGAACTGGCGCGCCATCTCGTCTTCGATCTCACGCAAACCGGGCGCGACATCCATGCTCACGCTCCGCGCGGTCGGGCCACCACCGGTATATAGGTTTCCAGTTCCGGTGCTGGGAAATGCACGGTTTCGCCGATCTCGGCGGAGCGGTAGAGGCCCATGAGGATTTCCACCACGGCAAGGCCGTCATGGAACGTTTCCGAAGGCGTCTCGCTTTTGCGGAAGCATTCGACCATGTGGCGGTTCTCGTCGGTATAGCCATAGACGCCTGCCTCGTCCTCCAGCACCGGCATCAGGCCCTGTTCGGCGTTCTGCTTTTCGACAAGGTCTTCGCCTTCCGAGCCCGTCACGGCACGCGACATGAATATCTTCAGGCCGGTGCCGAGCGAGTTGAACTCCATCGCATATTCAGGGCCCAGCAGTTCGAGCTGGATTCGCAGGCCCGCACCCACATAGGCCCATGAGGTCGTCGCCTCGATCATCAGCTCGTTGCCGTCCTCGTCCTCCAGCGTCACCGTGGCTCGGGCGAAATCCTCGGAGGGACGGTTGCGGTAGTCCACTTCCTTGCCGAAGCGCTGCGCGAGCTGGTCGGCGTAGCGGGGCCGGGTCCATTTCAGGTTGGCGACGGTGCCGTTGACGGACTTCACCGTCAGCGAATTGCGCGGGGCATCGGGGGCAGTCAACAGATGCCGCGCCACCTCGACCGAATGGCACATCATGTCGGAGAGCACGCCGCCGCCCTGCTTGTCGCCCTGCCAGAACCAGGGCTCGTGCGGGCCGGAATGTTCTTCCGCCGCGCGGGCGAGATAGGGTCGGCCAGTGGTGGAGGCGGCGCGCCGCCAGATGATCTCCTTGCCGCGCAGGACGGGCGTGGCGAAGACCTGATTTTCCAGATAGCCGTGGTTGAGGCCGGCATCTTCCGCCAGATGCAGCATCTCGCGCGCCTCGGCCACGGTGCGGGCGAGCGGTTTCTCGCAGGCGACGGCGAAAATGCGCGAGCGCCCGGCCTTCACCTCGGCATGGAGGGTGCGCATCACGCCAAGCCGGGTATCGTTGGGCGACAAGATCCACACGGCGTCCACATCGCCGGCCTGCAGCAGCGCTTCGAGGCTTTCATGGCTGCGGCAGACGCCGAGCCCGAGCCGGTCGACCAGCTTGCAGATGCGCTCGCGGTTGGCCGGATTGCGGCTGTAGACGCCGGTCACGTCGACATGGCGCACGCCGACCATGGCGCGCAGGTGGAACTCGGCGATGAAGCCGGTGCCCACGAGACCGATCCGCAGCTTCTCCCTCGGGAAATCACTCATCATTGTCTCCGTCATTTCATTGCGGCGGCGGCGCGGTCGTGGCGCGCAGGCACAGGACCGTTTCCATCTCGACCGGCCCGGCTGGTGCGGCCTCTCCGGCGATGCGGTCGAGAAGCAGCCGCATCGCCTGCCGCCCGATCTCCATGCGCGGCTGGCTGACGGTGGTGAGCGGCGGGTAGAAGGCCTCGCTGAGGAAGAGGTCGTCGAAGCCGACCACCGACACGTCCTGCGGCACGCGCAGGCCCATGCGGCGCAACTCGTTAATGGCGCCGAAGGCCATTTCGTCATTGGCGGCGAAGATGGCGGTCGGCGGCTGTGGCAGCGAGAAGAGCGTGCGGCAGAGCGCCTGCCCGGTGCGCAAAAGATAGTCGCCGCGCTGCTCATACTCAGCCGGTATCGGCAGCCGGGCGGCGTGCATGGCGGTGTGGAAGCCTTCCAGCCGGCGCTGCGCCATCACTTCGGGCAGCGGCCCGGCAATGTGGGCGATGCGGCTGTGGCCGAGCGCGATCAGGTGCTCCACGGCCATCCGCGCCGCCGCGGCATTGTCGATCTGCACATGGGGCAGGCCGGACCCTTCGATGATCTCGAGCGCCACAACCACCGGCAGACGAGGCAGGTCAGGCGCGTTGGCGAGGCGCGCCGGCAGCTGGCCTGTCATCAGGATCATGCCGTCGGCCTGGCCGTCGCGAAGCATGTCGAAATAGCTCGCCTCGCGCTCCGGCTCGTTCTCGGTATTGCCCATGAGGACGGAATAGCCGGCATCGCGCGCGGCCGTTTCCACGCCCTTCACCACTTCGAGATAGAAGGGGTTGCCGATGTCGCGCACCACCATCAGAACGGCCATGGTGCGCTGGGTCCGCAGATTGCGCGCCGGCACGTTCGGCCGGTAGTTCAGCGCCCGCGCCGCTTCGCGCACGCGCGACAGGGTCGGCTCGGCGACGAGGCCGGTGCCGCTTAGTGCGCGCGAGACGGTGGCGGGCGACACGCCAAGCTGGCGCGCAATGTCCTTGATGCGCGGGCGAGCGTTCATGCACGCATGGCCCGCCCGCGGCCGTAGAACAGCATCAGCACCAGCAGCGTGGCGCCAAAGATCATCTGGCGGCCGGATTCGTCGATATTGACTGTCGTCAGGATCGCCTGAAGCACCGTCAGCATCACCGCGCCCGCCATGGTGCCGGTATAGCCGCCCTTGCCGCCCGCCAACGAGGTGCCGCCGAAGACGACCGCGATGATGGAGGGCAGCATATATTGCTCGCCCACATTGGCGAAGGACGAGCCCGAATAGCCGATGAGGCAGATGCCGGCGATGGCCGCGAAGGCGCCTGAGAGCACGAAGAGGGCGATGCGCACCGCCTTGACCGGCACGCCCGCCATCCATGCTGCATGCTCGTTGGAGCCGATGGCATAGATGCGCTGGCCGAACACCGTGCGGTGGAGCAGCAGCGCCATCAGTATGCCGATGGCGATCCACAGCCAGATGATGCCCGGCAGGCCGAGCAGGAAGGGCTGGGTGACGAATTGCGACAGGCTGGGCGCGGCGCGGCCCGAGGGGATGCCCTGCCGGATGACGATGAGCAGACCTTGCAGTACGCCCAGCATGCCGAGCGTCATCACCAGCGGCGGGATGCGCAGCAGCGTCGTGCCGATGCCGTTGATCAGGCCGATCAGCGCGCCGGCGGCGATGCAGGCAACGATTGCCATGGGGATGCCGGCATCGCTGCCGCTCATCAGGTTGCCGGCGATGATGGCCGACAGTGACACCACGCCGCCGACCGACAGGTCGATGCCCTCGCGCCCGCCGAGGATGACGAGGTTCTGGCCGGCCGCGACAATGCCGAGCAGAGCGGCCACGATCAGCAGGCGCAGGATCTGCTGCATGCTGGCGAAGCCAGGCGACAGCGCCTCGCCCAGCACCAGCAGCGCCACGATGAGCGCCAGCGCGACCACGAGCGGCTGGCGGATGAATGCCGTGAGGCCGCTCATGCGCGTGCCCTCCGGCCGACGAGGATGCCTGCCATCAATGCCAGCAGGATCGCCAGACCCTGGACAAGGTTCTGCCATTCGGACGGCGTGCCGACGAAATAGACCAGCGAATTGATCAGGCCGATGATGAGCGCGCCGATGACCGCGCCCGCCACGGTGCCGACGCCGCCCGACAGCGCGCTGCCGCCGAGCACGACGGCTGCGACGGAGAACAGCGTCATCTTGCCGCCGACAAGCGGGTCGCCGCTTGCCGTATCGCCGGTGATGCAGAGAGCGGCAAGCGCTGCAAAGACGCCGCACATGGCATAGCCCTTGATGCGGATGAGCGTGACCGGCAGGCCGCTCTGATAGGCCGCCTGCGCATCGTCGCCCACGGCAAGGAGCTGCGTCGTCAGGCGAGTACGGGAAAGCGCGTAAAGGAGCACAGCCAGCACCACCACGACATAGAAGACGAAGGGGATGTCGAGCATCCGCCCGCCATAGGTGCGCCAGAAGAGCGTGGGCGCCGGCGTGCCCGCGACGGGCATGATGTAGAGCGCCAGGCCGGTGAAGAAGATCGAGGTGGCGAAGGTGGCGACGATGGCCTGAAGCCTGAGCGCGGCCACCACGAGACCGTTGACGATGCCGCAGGCGACCCCGACGCACAGGCCGAGCGCGATGGCGCCGAAGACCGGCAGCGCCTCACCGCCCCAATGCTGCATGAGCGTGACGACAGCGACATTGACCAGCGACACGATCGCCCCGACCGACAGGTCGATGTCGGCGGCATAGACCACATATGTCTGCGCTACCGCCAGCAGCATCAGCGCCAGATAGGTCTTGATGAGGCCGGTAATGCCGACGAGGCTGACGCTGCGCGGCTGGTAGAGGCCGTTGAGCGCCAAAAGCACCACGAGGATCAGCAAGGCCGGCAGGAAGGGATAGCGCTCCAGCACGCGCTTGAAACCGCCCTTGCGGCGGGCAGGGGTCGCGAGATCGGTCATCGGGCGGCCTCGTAGGCTGCTTGGGTGAGGTTGAAGCGCGTGCGCTCCTCCCCGCGCAGCTCGCGCGTCACGCGGCCGCCGTTGAAGACGAGGATGCGGTCGGAATTGGCGAGCAGTTCCGCATCCTCCGACGAATAGAGAACGATGCCCATGCCCTCCGATGCGAGCTTGCGGATGAGCGCGAAGAGATCGGCCTTGGCCGACAGGTCGATGCCCTTGGTCGGGTCGTCCAGCAGGAGTACACGCGGCCGGTCGATCAGCCAGCGGGCGATCACCACCTTCTGCTGGTTGCCGCCGGAAAGCGAATTGATCGGCAATGAGAGGCCGGCAAAGCGCGTATTGAGCGTCTTCAGCGCGGCGAGCGCCTTTTCGCGGAGTGGTGCAGGGCGCGCGATCTGGAGCCCCTTCAGCAGGAAATGGATCGGCGTGACATTCTCGATGATGGGCCGGCCGTGGATCACGCCATCGCGGCCGCGGTCGCCGGAAACATAGGCAAGTCCGGACCGGATCGCCTGCCGCGGCGTGGCATTCGACAGCGCAACGCCGTCGAGCGTGGCTTCGCCGCTGGTGGCAAGCGCCCCGAACAGCGCCTTGAGCAGCGCCGACTGGCCCTGGCCGTGCAGGCCGCCGAGGCCGAGCACCTCGCCCCTGGCGACGCGCAGCGAGATATCGCGGAAGCCGGGGCCGGAAAGCCCGTCGACGCCGAGCAGCGTCTCGCCCCGGAAGGACGCCGCCTCGGCCACGGGTTCGGCGGCGAGCGCGGACCGCGCCCCGACCATCATCTCGACCACCTCGGCGGGGTTGGTCTCTGCGATGCGGCGCGTGCCGACGGTCTCGCCGTCGCGGATCACCGTCACCCGGTCGCCGATCTCGAAGATCTCGTCCATGCGGTGCGAGATGAAGACGATTGCGCGGCCTTCCTGCCGCAGGCCGCGCAGGATCTGGAAGAAGCGCTCGACCTGGGCGCGGTCCAGTGCCGAGGTCGGTTCGTCGAAGATGAGCACCGGCGCTTCGCTCGCCAGCGCCTTCATGATCTCGACCAGCTGGCGCTGGTCGGCGCGCAGCGCGTCCACCGGGCCGTCGGCGTCGAAATCGTCACCTGCGACATCCGCGAAGAGCGCCGCATAGCGCGCGGCGCGGGCGGAAAGCGCGGATTGATCGACGAACACGCCGCCGCGCACCGGCATGTCCGGCAGACAGATATTTTCCGCCACGGTGCGATGCGCCGCCAGCGACAGTTCCTGATAGAAGATGCCGATGCCTAGCGCCCGCGCCGCCTGCGGTCCCGAGACGGCCATCGGCTGCCCGTCGAGCAGCACCTCGCCGGCATCGGGCTTCACCACGCCGGCGACGATCTTGCACAGCGTGCTCTTGCCGGAGCCGTTGGCGCCGATCAGCACATGCACTTCGCCGGTCTCGATTTCGAGGTCGCCGCGGCTGAGCGCCACCGTCGCGCCGTAAGCTTTCCTCACGCCGCTGAGCTTGAGTTTCGCCATGGTGCCTTTCCGGTCGCGATCAAGGCAATCGCATATCAGGTTGCGACATTGGGCGGTAGTTTACTCCCACCCCTAACCCCCTCCCCACAAGGGGGAGGGGAACTTGGCGCCGGCGTTTCGGTGTCCCCCTTCCCCTCGTGGGGAGGGGTTCGAGATGGGAGGATACGCACCGCGCTCGCCAGCAAAGCGCGGCCGGCCGCGTCCCTCCGACGAGGACTGCCTTATTTGAAGAGCGCCTCGGCGTCCTCGATGGAAAGCTGGCTGGTGTAGGAATAATAGCCGGGCTTTCCTTCCAGCGCCGCTGCGGCTTCGGCGAGATTGGAGGAGTCGATGAAGGGGATCGGCAGATACATGGCGTTGCCGTATTGTCCCGCGGTTGCCGGTTCCTTCAATTCCTTGCCCTGCAGCAGCAGCACCGCGACGTTGAGCGCCGAAGCCATCACGCCGGGAGGGTTCACGGTCGCACCCGAATTCAGCTTGTCGGCGGTCCACAGGTCGATAAAGTCCTTGCGGATCTCACCGGTCGCCGCGATGTCACCGGTCTTGCCGGCATCCATGATCGACTTCCATGCGCCCGCCGCCATGCCGTCCTGGACGAGAACGCCGTTCACGTCGGGATAGGTGGCGAGGATGTTCTGCATCGCTTGCTGGCCCTGCGCCTGGTCCCAGTTTGCGTTGACCTCGTTCACCAGCTTCATGTCGGGATGCTTCGCCAGCACCTCCTTGTAGCCGGCGACGCGCATCTCGTTGGCCGG
>DATMGE010000016.1:0-21602 GCA_035555795.1 Rhizobiaceae bacterium
CGACCACGACGATGAGCTTCGGCAACTTCTGCTGCGGTGTAATCGTCTCGCGCGACATCAGCGCTCCCACTTCCCGTACAGGATGAACATGCTCTGGCCGTGTCCATCGCAGCCGGTGCATTTCAGCTTCTCGCCTACGACGCTGAGCAACGCCGTTCTACCATGCTTTCGTTGGATCTCGTATCGGTCGACCCGGCCATAGCTCCGACAAGCTCGGCAGATCGCCCCGAGCACCCACCAGTCGGGGATCATGTCGAAGCTGACCGAACGATAATCGCCGTTCGGCGCGAACCGCGCCACGCTGATTTCAGCGGTGGAGGTGGCTAGACGGTCGGGGATCAGGTCGATGCCTCGACGGTGTTTCATAGGAACTCCGTGGAATGATGTTCCTATTTTGTTTCAATGCTGACCGGCGTGTCAATCAACTACCTGCGGTAACATCCGCAAGCAAAATCAATAGCTTGCATTTAAGGGTGCATTAACCATGGGTCCGCGCCGGACAGCGTCGTCGCGTGGCCGGGAATTTAGCCCTTTGTTTACCTTAAGGAACAAAGTCTCTCCGGGATTATTGCGGGGAGACGAGAATGCGATTCGCTACGTTGGCTTTGACGCTTGCCCTTTCGGTGCCTTTGCCGGCAGCTGGTATGGCGGCGGAAAAGGATTTCTTTGTCGGGCTGGATATATCCGGCGGCCTGGCGTTCGGCTCGTCGAGCACGACCGATGGGGGCGGCGTTCTTCCGTATTTCAATGGAGATGGCGTCGTCGGCAATGTACGTTTCGGAGAAACGATCGGGATCGGTGGTCATGCCGGCTACCGGTTCAATCCGTCCTGGTCGGTAATCATCAGCTACCAGCATGTCAGCGGAAGCATCGGGTGGGATGCGACCTTTCCGACCTATGGCGGGGCGTCGGGTTTCGACGGCAACGCCACCAGCGATGTGTTTGTGGGTCATCTCGCCTATCAGCACCCCCTCACGAAAGCCACCACCCTGACCCTCAAAGCGGGCCTTGGCGTGGGGTTCAACCGGTTGTCCGGGATCGTCGAAACCGACAAGGCGACGGGATATTTCGTTTCGGATGTCGGTGGAAAGACCAGGGTCAGCCCCGTTGCCCAGCTTGGAGCCGGACTCCAGCACAAGCTCAGCCCCAATATGACGATAGGTCTTGATGCCCTGCTTGCTTATGCCGGCGGTTTTGAAACCGCGAATACCAGGAGCGGTAATCTGGGCGTGACGAACATCAATCCCTACAAGATCGACAATGTCTGGCGCACGAATCTCGGCGCTTCGTTCCGGCTCGCATTCTGATCCGCGCGGAACCTGATAGTGTTGGCATAAGAAGGGCCCGGAGCGATCCGGGCCCTTCTTTCTTCGGCAGGAAACCTTGGCGGTTTGCCGCCCTATCTCCTTGTTTTCTCACAATTCCGGACGCAAAACCGCTGCGCACTTTTGCTGGAATTGCTCTAGGAGTGATAGGCCACTTCGCCGTGCGAGGTGACGTCGAGGCCGGTGCTCTCGGCTTCCGTGGTCGGACGCAGGCCGACGGTGAAGTCCACCAACTTGTAGAGGATCGCTGAGACCACGCCGCACCAGACGATGGTGATGGCGACGGCCATGATTTGGGTCCAGACCTGCGCGCCCATGGTGACGCCCTCGGGATAGCCGACGCCGCCCAGCGAGGAGGAGGCCAGGATGCCGGTGCCGATGGCGCCGATGATGCCGGCGACGCCATGGATGCCGAACACGTCGAGCGAGTCGTCGTAGCCTGCCTTGATCTTCACGACGGCGACGAAGTAGTAGGCGACCGCGCTGGCGACGGCGCCCAGTACGATGGCACCGACCGGGCCGACGAAGCCGGCGGCCGGCGTGACCGCGACCAGGCCTGCGATAATGCCGGAGGCACCGCCCAGCATGGACGCCTTGCCGCGCACAGACTTCTCGATCAGCGACCAGGCGATGACCGCGCCCGCGGTTGCCGTGAAGGTGTTGACCATGGCGAGCGCCGCGCCGCCGCCGGCGCTGAGTGCGGAGCCGGCATTGAAGCCGAACCAGCCGACCCACAGGATGCCGGCGCCGACCAGCGTCAGCGGCAGGCTATGCGGGGCCATGTTCTCCTTGCCGTAGCCGAGGCGCTTGCCCACGATGATCGCGCCGACCAGCGCGGCGATGCCGGCATTGATGTGCACCACGGTGCCGCCGGCGAAGTCCATCGTGCCCCAGCCGAAGAAGAGGCCGTTGGCGTCCCATGCCATATGGGCGATCGGGAAGTAGACGAGGCTTACCCACAGGATGACGAAGAGGATCACCGCGCCGAACTTGATGCGCTCGGCGAAGCCGCCGACGATGAGGGCGGGCGTGATGCAGGCGAAGGTCATCTGGAAGGCGATGAAGACGAATTCGGGAATCGTGCCCGACTCCGAATCCGGCGTCACGCCGGCGAGGAACATCTTGCCGAGGCCGCCCCAGTAAGGGCTTTCGCTGCCGCCGAAGGCGAAGGAATAGCCCCAGACCACCCAGACCACGATGACGACCGCGGTGATCATCGTGCACTGCATGAGGACCGAAAGCACGTTCTTGGCGCGCACGAGGCCGCCATAGAACAGCGCGAGGCCGGGCAGGATCATGAACAGGACCAGGATGGTGGAGACCAGCATCCATGCGGTGTCGCCGCTATTGAGCGCGGAGACGGGTTCGGCCGGCGCGGCATCCTGCGCGAAAGCGGCGGTGCCGAGCGCCCCCAGCGCCAGCGTGCCCAGCAGGGCATTCCGCGCCAGTGGCGCGATCTTGGAAGAAAAGCTCATCATATTCTCCATGAATTCTCGTTGCCTGCCGGTTACAGCGCGTCGGAATCGGTTTCGCCGGTGCGGATGCGGACTGCTTGCTCGATGCCGAAGACGAAGATCTTGCCGTCGCCGATCTGTCCGGTCTTGGCTGCGCCGGTAATGGCGTCCACGACCTTCTCGACAAGGTCCGTCGGCACCGCCACCTCGACCTTGATCTTGGGGAGGAAGCTCACCGCATATTCGGCGCCGCGATAGATTTCCGTATGCCCCTTCTGTCGCCCGTAGCCTTTGACTTCGGTGACAGTCAGGCCCTGTATGCCGACGGCGGTGAGCGCCTCGCGCACCTCGTCGAGCTTGAACGGCTTGATGATCGCCATCACGATTTTCATAAGGTTTCACCCTTTGCCAATGCGGGTCCCCCGCGTTGCGTGCCACCACCGGCAACCTTGCGAGAGGCCGGAGCGTGCAAAGGGTGATTCAAGGTCCGTGCCAAATGGGGTCGACGGGCCTTAAACGGCTGAAAATTCTGGAAAATGCCTGAGAGAGAGGCAGGGCGGTGAAGCCGCCTCTGCCATCAACTGCATAATAAATATGCAATATTTAGTATTTGCCTATTTTGCAGGCTTGGTGCGCAGGCGGATGAGTCCTTCCTGGGCAGTCGAGGCGATCAGACGCCCGTCGCGCGTATAGAGGAAGCCGCGGGAAAGGCCGCGCGAGCCGATCGAGTTGGGGCTGTCCTGCGTATAGAGCATCCAGTCGTCGAGGCCGTAGGGCCGGTGGAACCACATGGCATGGTCGAGGCTGGCCATCTGGATGGCGGGGTCGAAGCCGGTACGCCCATGCGCGTAGTTGGCGGTGTCGAGCAGCGTCATGTCGGAGAGATAGGCGAGGATCGCAGACTGGAGCGGCCGGTCGTCGGGCGCCTGTCCAAGGGTACGGATCCAGACATTCTGGCGCGGCGGCAGCGGGTCATGCGTCGTGTAATGCTCGATATTGACCGGCTTGATCTCCACCGGCCGGTCGCGCGCCCAGAACTTGCGCACGACTTCAGGCACGGCGTCGCCCATGGAATCCATCAATTCGCGCTGGGTCATCAGCTCTTCGGGCTGCGGCACGTCGAGCGGCATCGGCATCTGATGCTCCGCGCCGTCCTCGTCCACATGGAAGGAGCATTCCAGCGAGAAGATAGCCTTGCCGTGCTGGATCGCGGTGACGCGCCTTGTATTGAAGGATCCGCCGTCGCGCAGGCGGTCCACCTGATAGACGATCGGCACATGCGGATCGCCGGCGAGCATGAAATAGCAATGCAGCGAATGGACGTGGCGTTCGGCATCCACCGTGCGCTGCGCCGCCACGAGGGACTGGCCGATCACCTGGCCGCCGAAGACGCGCTGCCAGGCCGATTCCGAGCTGCGACCACGGTACAGGTTGTGTTCGAGCTGCTCCAGGTCGAGTATGGCGAGCAGTTCCTGCATCGCTGCGGTCATGGCGGCGGGTTCCCTTGGCTGGTTGTGGATTGGTTCCAACAGGAAGGCCGAGGCAAGTCAACACGCCTGCGCGGGAACAGGTATTGAAGGAGACGATCATGGCGAACACGAAGGCGGGCGAGCTGCGGCCGATGGATGTTGTCGTGGCGGGTGCCGGCTATGTCGGCATGGCCGTTGCGGTGGCTATCCGCGATGCGCGCCCCGACATGGCGATCGCGGTGGTGGATGCGGCGCCCGCCGGCGTCTGGGAGCGCGACGGCCGCGCCTCGGCGGTTGCCGCGGCGGCCACGCGGATGCTGGAGCGGCTGGGCCTGTGGGGAGAGATCGCGCCGCATGCACAGCCGATGACCGAGATGGTGGTGACCGATTCGCGCGCAGCCGATCCGGTCAGGCCGGTCTTCCTGACCTTTGATGGCGAGGTCGAGCCCGGCGAGGCATTCGCCCATATGGTGGCCAACAAGGTTCTGAACGGCGCGCTGCGCCGCCGCGCCGCCGAGCTCGGCATCGACATTATCGAGGGCGTGGCGGTCGACGGCTTCGATGTCGGGGCAGGCTCGGCCCGCGTCCATCTCGCCGACGGGCTGACGCTGGACACACGCCTGCTGGTCGCCGCCGACGGCGTGAAGTCGCGGCTGCGCGAGATGGCGGGCATCAAGACGGTCTCGTGGGAGTATGGCCAGTCCGGAATCGTCTGCACGGTGCGCCATGAGCGGCCGCATAATGGACGGGCGGAGGAGCATTTCCTGCCTGCCGGTCCCTTCGCGATCCTGCCGCTTGCCCCCGGCGAGGACGGTTCCAACAGGTCGTCGATCGTATGGACGGAACGGACGGAAGATGCCGAGCGCATCGTTGCCGAGGATGCCATCGTCTTCGAGATGGAACTGGAGCAGCGTTTCGGCCTACGGCTGGGCGAGATTTCCGCCGAAACCAAGCCGCGTGCCTGGCCGCTCGGCCTCACTTTGGCGCGCGATTTCGTCAAGCCGCGCTTCGCGCTGGCGGGCGACGCCGCGCACGGCATCCATCCGATTGCCGGGCAGGGCCTCAATCTCGGCTTCAAGGATGCCGCGGCACTCGCGGAGGTCGTGGTCGAGGCCGACCGGCTCGGCCGCGATATCGGCGCGCTCGACGTGCTGGAGGAATATCAGCGCTGGCGGCGCTTCGACACGCTCCAGATGGGCGTCACCACCGATGTGCTCAACCGCATGTTCTCCAACGACTTCGCGCCGCTCAGGGCGGTGCGCGACATCGGTCTCGGCATGGTGGACAGGCTGCCCGGCCTGAAGGGGTTCTTCATCCGCCAGGCATCCGGCCTCACCGGGGCCTCGCCCCGCCTGTTGCGCGGCGAAGCCATATGAGGATCCGGGCTTGTCCGCGCCGGCCGGCTTTGCGAGATAGCGGCGAACGCATGTCGCGCCCTGTCCGGAGCCGAAATCGATGAGCCTTGAATCCGTCCGCGCCTTCTTCGCCGCCAAAGCCCCCGACATCGAGGTCATCGTGACGGCGGAAAGCTCCGCCACGGTGCCGCTTGCCGCGGCCGCGCATGGCGTCGCGCCGGAGCAGATCGCCAAGACGATCTGCCTGCGCGTCGGCGACACGACGCTGCTGGTGGTGACCTCGGGAACGGCGCGGCTCGACAACCGCAAGTCGAAGGATGTGTTCGGCGGCAAGCCGCGCATGCTGGGCGCGGAGGAGGTTGTCGCGGCGACGAGCCATCCGGTCGGCGGGGTCTGCCCTTTCGGCCTGCCGTCGCCGCTGCCCATCTATTGCGACGTGTCGCTGAAGCGTTTCGCCGAGGTCGTGCCGGCTGCCGGCGCGGTCAATGCCGCGGTGCGCATCCCGCCCGAACGCATGGCCGCGCTGACGGACGCCACATGGGTCGATGTCTGCCAGTAAATCGGTGTCTCGGGTGGATTGCTGCGGGTTTGCGCCCTATCCTTGATCCGGCCAGTCCGGCCAATTGAAGGGATAAAGCAATGAATCGTAGTGCAACGGCGATCTGGAACGGCAGTGCGGCGCAAGGCTCCGGCACGCTCGACCTGCAAAGCGGCGCCTTCCAGCAGCAGCCCTATTCGTTCAAGGCGCGGTTTCAGGATGAAACCGGCAAGTCAGGCACCAATCCGGAGGAGCTGATCGCGGCCGCGCATGCCGGCTGCTTCGCGATGGCGCTGTCGCATATGCTGTCTGAAAACGGCACCCCGCCCGAGAAGCTGGATGTGAAGGCGGTCGTCACCTATGGGCCCGCCGCAGGCGGCGGCTTCGAGATCACCGAAAGCGCGCTCAAGCTGGTGGGTACCGTGCCGGGCCTCGACGCCGCGACGTTCACGTCGATTGCCGAGAAGGCCAAGGCCGGATGCCCGGTCTCCAAAGCGCTGGGGGCGATCAAGGTGTCGCTGGACGCGTCGCTCGCCTGAGGCGAAGCAGGTTCGGGATGCTGGCGGCAAGCTCCGCCAGTTCCCGCCATCTCACGGTGCGGGAATATCCGTCACCACCGGTCGGACGACCTTGGCCATGACCGGCTCGGGGCAGCGCCGCCACAGGAGATAGCTGACCACCGCGATCGTGCCCATGACCGGGACGATCGTCGCCAGCGCGATGATCGGGTCGCCCATGGCCGCCGCGGCAAGCCCGCCGAGCAGGCCGCCGCCGAATTGCAGGAAGCCGCTCAATGAGGAGGCGGAGCCAGCCATATGCGGGTAGGCCGCCACCGAAGCGGTGGTCATGGCCGGCATGGTGAAGGCGATGCCGAAGGCGTAGATGCCGGCCGGCGCCATGACCAGCAGGAAATACGGCTCCACGGTGCGCAGCGCGATGGCGAGGAAGATCGACGCGGCGGCAATGAAGATCAGGCCGACGGGCACCATGCGGAACGCACCGTAGCGGCCCATGAGACGCCGCATCACGATCGAGCCCGCGACGAAGCTCAGCGACTGGATCATCATGCCCATGCCGAACTGGGTCGGCGTGAGGCCGAGCCGGTTGATGATGATGAAGGGAAGGACCGTCGCCTGCGTATACATCGCGCCCGCGCCGCCGGCGAGGATGAGGCTGGCGAACATGAAATAGGGGTCGCCGAGCAGCGAGCGGTAGGAACGCGCGATCACTCCCGGCCGCAGCCGCGAAGGATCATATGTACCCGTCTCGACCATGGCGAAATAGATCGTGGCGATGACGGCGAGCCCCGCCGCCGCCATCAGCAGGAACAGCGTGTGCCATCCAGCGGTTTCCAGAACCAGGCCGCCCATGGTCGGCGCGATCGCCGGCGCGATGCCGATGATCATGGCCATCAGGTTCATGATGCGCGCCGAGCGCTCATTGGTGAACAGGTCGCGCACGATGGCGCGCGAGATGACCACGCCGACGGCGCCGCCGCAGCCCTGCAGCATGCGCGCCACCACGAGCGTCTCGATATTGGGTGCAAGGAGCGCCAGCAGGCTGGCGGCGAGATAGAGGCCCATGAATATGAGCGTGATGGGCTTTCGCCCATAGGCGTCGGCCAGCGGCCCGCAGACCAGCTGCATCACCGCGAAGCCGGCAAAATAAAGCGACAGCGTCAGCTTGACGGCTGCGTCGGTGGTGCCGAAGGCGCGCACCAGTTCCGGCATGGCGGGCGTAAACAGGGCCATGGAGATCGGCCCGATCGCCACCAGCAGCGCGCCGAGCAGCGCCACTCGGCCCTCGCTCATCACCGGTTGCCGGGCCTCGACCTTCTGTTGCATGTTCATGCGGCGCTGCTTTCGCGCTCGCAGCTCGCGAGGCGCAGCGACAGCAGCTTTGCATGGGCGTGCTTCATGGTCGCCAGCATCTGCTGCCATTCGGCAGGTTCGATACCCTGCATGACCTCGTCACGGACCCCATTGGCAAGATCACGCGTGGCCGAGAGAACCGCATCCGCAGCGCCGGTGGTCCGCACCAGCTTGGCACGGCGGTCGGTCGGGTCGGGCTCGCGGGCGACAAGGCCGCGCGCCTCGAGCCGGTCGATGAGGCCGCTCACGGTCATGGCCTCGACGCCCATCCGCTCGGCGATGACGTTCTGGCGCTCACCGCCCGCATGGGCGACATGGAAGAGGGTGCGCGCTTCGGCCGGGGTTATGCCAAGGCCCGAGCTGGCAATCCGGCGGTCGAATTCCGCACGGTTGAGCCGGGCCATGTCGGCAAGGAGGAAGCCGAAGGAATGTGGGTCGATGGTGGATGGCATTAGTAAGAAAGCCTTATAATAAGCCGTTCGTATATTATATGCTGCGGTGCGTCAATCACGGCGCCGCCGCTCGCGGTTTCGTGATGGCAATCCGCCTTCAGGGGGCATAGCTATGACGGGTCAACCGGAGACCGAAGACAGAATGACAGATCGCATCGACCTCGCCGCCCATCCGCTGACGAACTGGACGGCGGCGCTCGGCCTGCCGGATTTCGAGCGGATCGCGGATCCGGATTTCGCCCCCGCATTCGATGCGGCGCTGGCGGCACATGAGGCGGAGATCGCCGCGATCGCTGAAGCGGGCGAGGCGCCGACCATCGCCAACACGCTCGAAGCCCTCGAACTTGCAGGGCGGGCGCTGTCGCGCGTTTCGGCGATCTTCTGGATGCGGGCCGGCGCCGATACGAATGCGACCATTCAGGCGCTGGAGCGCGAAATGGCGCCGCGGATGTCGCGCCACTTTTCGGCGATCTATACGAACGCGGCGCTGTTCGGCCGTGTCGACGCGCTCTATCGCCAGCGCGATGAACTCGGGCTCGATGCCGAAACGCTGCGCGTGCTGGAGCTTGGCTGGAAGCATTTCGTCAAGGCGGGCGCGAAGCTCGACGATGAAGGCAAGGCGCGGCTTCTGACGGTGAACGAGGAGCTTGCCTCGCTGGGCGCGCGCTTCGGCCAGAACGTGCTGGCCGACGAGGCCGACTGGGTCCTGTTCCTCGAAGACGTTTCCGACCTTGACGGGCTGCCCGAATTCCTGCGTGCGGCGATGGCCTCGGCGGCGGCGCAGCGCGGCCGGCCGGAGGCCCATGCGATCACCCTGTCGCGGTCGATCTACGAGCCCTTCATGGCCTTCTCGATGCGGCGCGACCTGCGCGAGAAGGCCTTCCGCGCCTTCACCATGCGAGGCCAGAATGGCGGCGATACCGATAATGGCGAGGTCGTGCGGCGCACGCTGGAGCTGCGCGCGGAAAAGGCCAGGCTGCTCGGCTATGAGAGCTATGCCGCCTACAAGCTGGACGAGACGATGGCCAAGACGCCAGGCGCGGTGTTCGGGCTGCTCGAGCCGGTCTGGAACAAGGCGCGGGAGCATGCCGCGCAGGATCAGGCCGAACTTGCCAAGCTTGCCACCGAGGAAGGCCGCAACCATGCCATCGCGGCGTGGGACTGGCGCTATTATGCCGAGAAGCTGCGCGCCCGGCGCTATGCGTTCGACGAGGCCGAGCTGAAGCCCTATCTCTCGCTCGACCGCGTGATCGCCGCCTGTTTCGACGTGGCGGGGCGGTTGTTCGGCCTGTCGTTTCAGGAGCGGCCGGAGATCGCCGCATGGCATGAGGATGCGCGCGTATTCGAAGTGCTGAATGCCGATGGGAGCCATCGCGCCGCCTTCGTCGCCGATTATTTCAACCGTCCGTCCAAGCGTTCGGGCGCCTGGATGAGCGCGCTGCAATCGGCCTTCCGGCTGGGCGCGGGCCAGACGCCGATCATCTACAATGTGATGAATTTCGCCAAGCCGCCCGCTGGCGAGCCGGCGCTGCTGTCGATGGACGAGGCGCGTACCCTGTTCCACGAATTCGGCCATGCGTTGCACGGCATGCTGAGCGAAGCGGTCTGGCCCTCCGTGTCCGGCACCTCGGTGAGCCGCGATTTCGTGGAACTGCCCTCGCAGCTCTACGAGCACTGGCTGACCGTGCCGGAAATCCTCGAAAAGCATGCGCGCCATCATCTGACCGGTGAGCCGATGCCGAAGGCATTGCTCGACAAGATGCTGGCCGCGCGGACATATGGCGCAGGCTTCGCGACGGTGGAATTCACCGCTTCCGCGCTGGTGGACATGGCCTATCATGCCCGCCCGGATGCGCCTGCCGCGCCGCTCGCCTTCGAGGCCGAGACGCTGGCGGAACTCCATATGCCGGACGCCATCGCCATGCGCCACCGCACGCCGCATTTCCAGCATGTCTTCGCCGGCGACGGCTATTCAGCCGGCTATTATTCCTACATGTGGTCGGAAGTGCTGGATGCCGACGCCTTCAATGCCTTCGAGGAAACGGGCGATCCGTTCAATCCCGACATGGCGAAGCGCCTGCGCGACAATATCTATGCCGCCGGCGGCACGCGCGACCCGGAAGAGCTTTATCTCGCCTTCCGTGGCCGCATGCCGAGCCCGGAGGCGATGATGGTGAAGCGGGGGCTGGAGTAGTTGGTAAGCTACTTTAGGCAATCCTCGACTTTCAGATCGCCTTTACCGGCATTCACCTGGATCGCGGCCCATTCGAGAAGTGTGTCCAATCTAGATTGCTTCCTAGCGGTCCTCTCCGCTTTGGAGTGCATCAAGATTTCGTTTGGTGTGAGGCGGCTGACGTCCACGATTCTCGTACTATGTCTGCCGTCCTCCGTCGGACGGCGCAAGCTTGCGTAACGCGGAATTCCGGCATTCTCCAACATGTCCGCGTGGCTTGGATCGATTTGCTTTAGGCTCGTGGTTCTCCCGACCACTACTGCGATACCAAGGCGGGCCAATAAGCGTAGCTCATCGACAGAAAGCTGCTCTATATCTTTATAAACTACAGAAACCACTTCTTTGGAGCTCAACCCTTGAGCCGGTGGTCGATCCACTAAGATTCTTGTCATAGCATCCGAAATGCGCTTTCGGATGCTTGCTGCAACGATACGATCGGCCATCAAGCTGTCCTCGACTCAGTCATACCGAGTATAGCTCGAAAGCTATGGACGCAAACAAGAGCCTGTCGCGTTAGACTATTGGGCTATGTGCTGTAGTCGAGCTACGATCGCTACACCCGGCGCTCGACCATCATCTTCTTGATCTCGGCGATCGCCTTGGCCGGGTTCAGCCCCTTGGGGCAGGCCTGCGTGCAGTTCATGATCGTGTGGCAGCGATAGAGCCGGAAGGGGTCTTCCAGATTGTCGAGGCGCTCGCCGGTTGCCTCGTCGCGGGAGTCGATGAGCCAGCGATAGGCCTGCAGCAGCACGGCCGGGCCGAGATAGCGGTCACCGTTCCACCAGTAGCTTGGGCACGAGGTCTGGCAGCAGAAGCACAGGATGCACTCATAGAGCCCGTCGAGCTTCTGGCGGTCCTCGTGGCTCTGCTTCCATTCCTTGGCCGGCTCCGGCGATACGGTCTGGAGCCAGGGCTGGATGGAGGAAAGCTGCGCATAGGGCACGGTGAGGTCGGGCACGAGGTCCTTGATCACCGGCATGTGCGGCAGCGGGTAGACTTTCACCGCGCCGGAAATCTCATCCATGCCCTTGGTGCAGGCGAGCGTGTTGGCGCCGTCGATGTTCATCGCGCAGGAGCCGCAAATGCCTTCGCGGCATGAACGGCGGAGCGTCAGCGTCGGGTCGACCTTGTTCTTGATCCAGAGCAGGGCATCGAGGACCATCGGGCCGCAATCGTCGAGATCGACATAGAAAGTGTCGACCGACGGATTTGCGTCATCGTCCGGCGACCAGCGATAGACGCGATATTCGCGCAGGTTCGTGGCGCCCTCGGGCTTCGGCCAGGTCTTGCCCTGCTTGATCCTGGAATTACGCGGGAGTGTGAGTTCGACCATCGCTGCCGATCCCCTCTATCAATATACGCGCGCCTTGGGCGCGATCTTGGCCGGATCGATGCCGCCTTCGTCCACCGGCAGCGTGGTGTCGGTGTGGACGGGGCGATAGTCCAGCTTCACATGGCCGTCCGGCGCTACCCAGGCAAGCGTGTGCTTGCGCCAGTTGACGTCGTCGCGGGCGGAGAAGTCCTCGCGCGCATGCGCGCCGCGGCTCTCCTTGCGGGCCTCCGCGCCATAGACGGTGGCGATGGCGTTGGCCATCAGGTTTTCCAGCTCCAGCGTCTCGACCAGATCCGAGTTCCAGATCATCGAGCGGTCGGTCACCTTGATGTCCTTCAATTCGCCCCAGATCTCGGAGACGCGCTTGCAACCGTTCTCCAGCGATTCCTGGGTGCGGAAGACGGCGGCGTCTTCCTGCATGGCGCGCTGCATCTTCTCGCGCAGCACCGCCGTCGGGCTGCCGCCATCGGCATGGCGCAGCTTGTCGAAGCGCTCCATGATCTTGTCGCAGGCCTGCTCGTTGAGGCTCGGGATCGCCGCGTCGCGATCGATGATCTGGCCGGCGCGGATGGCGGCGGCGCGACCGAACACGACCAGGTCGATCAGCGAGTTGGAGCCGAGGCGATTGGCGCCGTGCACGGAGGCGCAGCCGGCTTCGCCGACAGCCATCAGGCCGGGCTGGATGCGCTCGGGATTGTCATGGTCGGCGTTCAGCACCTCGCCCCAGTAGTTGGTGGGGATGCCGCCCATATTGTAATGCACGGTCGGCAGGACCGGGATCGGCTCGCGGGTCACGTCCACGCCGGCGAAGATCTTCGCCGATTCCGAAATGCCAGGCAGCCGTTCATGCAGAACGGCCGGGTCCAGATGGTCGAGGTGAAGGAAAATGTGATCCTTGTTCTTGCCGACGCCGCGGCCCTCGCGGATTTCCATGGTCATGCAGCGCGAGACGACGTCGCGCGAGGCAAGGTCTTTCGCCGAAGGCGCATAGCGCTCCATGAAGCGTTCGCCCTCGGAGTTGACCAGATAGCCGCCTTCGCCGCGCGCGCCTTCGGTGATGAGGCAGCCGGCGCCATAGATGCCGGTCGGGTGGAACTGCACGAACTCCATGTCCTGCAAGGGCAGGCCCGCACGGGCGACCATGCCGCCGCCATCGCCGGTGCAGGTATGGGCGCTGGTGGCGGAGAAATAGGCGCGGCCATAGCCGCCGGTCGCCAGCACTACCATCTTGGCGGAGAAGCGGTGGATCGTGCCGTCGTCGAGGTTCCAGGCGACGACGCCGGTGCAGACGCCGTCGGTCATGATCAGGTCGAGCGCGAAATATTCGATGAAGAACTGCGCGTGGTTCTTCACCGACTGGCCGTAGAGCGTGTGCAGGATGGCGTGGCCGGTACGGTCGGCCGCCGCGCAGGTGCGCTGCACGGGCGGGCCGTCGCCGAAATTCTGCATATGGCCGCCGAAGGGGCGCTGGTAGATGCGGCCGTCCTCGGTGCGCGAGAAGGGCACGCCGTAGTGCTCCAGCTCGTAGACGGCGGCGGGCGCTTCTCGCGCCAGATATTCCATGGCGTCGACGTCGCCCAGCCAGTCGGAACCCTTCACGGTGTCGTAAAGGTGCCACTGCCAGTTGTCGGGACCCATATTGCGCAGCGAGGCGGCGATGCCGCCCTGCGCGGCCACCGTGTGCGAGCGGGTGGGGAAGACCTTGGTGATGCAGGCCGTGCGCAGGCCCTGTTCGGCCATGCCCAGCGTGGCGCGCAGGCCGGCGCCGCCGGCGCCGACGACGACGACGTCGTACTGATGGTCGACATAGCGATAAGCGCTGCCGATGGTTGCCGGCTTGGACTGGTTCATTCTCGACTCGGCCACGATCAGCCTCCGAATGCGATCTTCAGCAGCGCGAAGACGGAAGCCGCGCCGACGAGAAGACAGAAAAGCGTATTGAGCATGATCACGGCGACCTTGAGCAGCTCGCCATGGATGTAGTCGTGGATCGACTCCAATATTCCCTGGCGCATATGCTCCGCCGAGAAGATCACGAAGAGCAGCAGGCCGAGGGCCACGACCGGCTGGGCGAGAACGGCCTGCGCCTCGTCATAGCTCTTGCCGGCCAGCCGCAGGACCACGCCGATCGCAAACAGGGAAAGGAACAGCAGCGCGACGCCGCTGACCCGCATGAACCAGAAATGTCCGGTGCCTTCGCCTGCGGCCCCGAGCCCGCGGACCCTCCGCAGCGGCGTACGCATATCGCTCATGACGACCTCAGAGCAGAACGTAATAGGCCGCCCACAGGACAGCCGTAAGCAGGATTGAGCCGACCAGCGTCAGCGATGAAAGGATGGTCGAGGTCCGCTTTTCGAGACCGACCCCGGTATCCCAGATGTAGTGGCGGACGCCGCCGAGCGCATGGTGGATCAGCGCCCAGGAGAAGCCGATCAGCACCAGCAGCCCGAACCACGAACCCATGATCCAATTTGCTGTGTCGAACCAGGAGGCCGAGGTGGCCGCGGCGATCAGCCACCATGCGACCAGCAGCATGCCGAAATAGAGTGCGATGCCGGTGATGCGATGAAGGATCGACATCGCCATCGTCGGCGTCCAGCGATAGATTTGAAGATGCGGCGATAGAGGTCGCTGGCGGGTGGCTGTGCTGTTCGACATTGCTGCCCCGATTGGAAGTCTGTCCGGCGCTTCACTGTTTTATGCGGCCGGTCATAAGCTGGCCGCTTTCTAGCCGCTTTTCGCAGCGCGTCAAAGCATCAAATCCCCTTGATGGTGCGGCTTTTTCGGCGCATCCATCGTTCAATCGTTTGAAGCATTCCGCGGGGCGGGGCGGCCAACTTCACAATCCAGCGGAACCGCGCCCGCCTTCATGAAAAGAGCCGTGCGTCCCTCCAGAACCAGGGCAAAACCCTGTCTGCCGAAACGGTTCGACTGATTGGGGGGAGCGGGCGGAAGCACCGTGACGTCACCATCCGGCTCGGTGACCTGCACGCCGCCGGAGACGCGGCGGATATCAAGCGCGGAACCGTCATTGCAACGATATGTTCCGGCGGCGAAGGCCGACGCGCCGGGGCGGCCGGAGCGGGCAGGCTCCTCCGCGACGCAGCCGGCGACCAGGATGAGGGCGGCGACGGCCAGCAGGGGCCGCAGGTTGAGGCGATGCAGGCTCACTTGTCTTCGAACCTGAGTACGTAGCTCGTCCAGTCGGCCGGCGCGGCGATCTGCTCGTAGAGCTTGCGCCCGTCCTCGGGCTGGCGCGGGGCGTTCAGGACCAGACGGGTCCAGCCGCGTTCCTCGGCGTCCTCGGCCAGGAGGTCGATGAGCGCCTTGGCGATGCCCTTCTTGCGATGTTCGTGATGCACATAGATGTGATCGACGACGCCGCAGCGCATGCCGCTGATCGGATCGGGAATGTCGGTGAAGATGGCGAAGCCGACCAGCTCGCCGTCGATGCTGGCGCCGATGACCTCGGCCGTGCGGTCCTGAAGCAGCGATTCGGCATAGAAATCGTCGGGCCGGCGCGGCGCGCCGCGTTTCAGCGCCTGCGCGTAGTCGGCCAGAAGCGGCGCAAGCTGATGGGCTTCCTTGAGGCGAAGTAGCGAGATTTCGATCTTGGGATCTGTGGTCATGATGCGAATCCTTCGGCGAAATTAACCATGTTTGTCAATTGCGCGCGGTTCAGGGTTTGCCACCTGCTGGTCAAAGGTAAATAAAGCGTTAACTTCATGAATCGGATTTGGCTGGTTTCGGTCGTAGATCAGGGTGTGCGAATGGGCGCGAAAAGAGACTATGCAGGACGAATTGGCCGCAGTGCGGCGGCGGCGGTACTCGGCGCGGCATTGATCGCCGGGGCTGCGACGGCAGCCGGCGCAGGGCAGGCGAGGGAGCGCGTCTATGACGATTCCTTCGACAACCTGATCATCCTCAGCCCGGCAGGGTACAAGCGCATCGTCGTCGGCATGGGGCATATCGCGGCGGAGCTGGAGGCCGAGCGGGCTGCCGACTATCCGTCCGGCAGGCATGCGGCCTCCCGGTGTCATCAGCCTCCCGTGCTGTGGAAGGGCCGCGGCTACATGTACGGCCTCGCCGATGGCGAGATCCCCACGCCGCCGCTGGTCTGCGACTGAGCGCATCCGCCGCGCAACCATTCCGATCCATGAGGCCGCGAATGTATCCCCAAGGCATGATGGACGATCGCCAGCCGCCGCAGAACCATCTGCTGCGCTATTTCGCGCGGTTCGAGGAGGGCGAGATCATCCGTGCCGCGCTGTATGGCATGCTGGTCGGGACAGCCGCGGTCTTGGCGCTCGATCTGAGCGGCCTGGTCGAACGCAATGGCGGGTTCTTCTCCACCGGGCAGTCGCCGACGGCGGTGACGGTGCCGGTGCTGCCGCCCGCGGTCGAGCAGGATGGCAAGCGCCGCCAGGGCGCGGATCCGCGCGAATTCATCACCACGCCCGATGCCGGGCTGCGTGGGGCGATGACGTTTACGCTGGGCGCGGATGGCGTGCTGCGGGCGCAGGGCAGCATCGCGCCCGGCAGCACTGCGCGGCTTGAAAAAGAAATCGCGGCGCATGGCGCGGCGATCAAGGCGATATCGCTCGATTCGCCCGGCGGCTCGCTGGATGACGCAATGGCCATGTCACGGCTGGTGCGCGAGCACGGTTATGCGACCGTCGTCGCCGATGGCGCGCTCTGCGCCTCGTCCTGCCCGCTGCTGCTGGCCGGTGGCAAGGAACGTTTCGTCGGCCCTAAGGCTGCGATCGGCCTGCACCAGTTCTACACGCAGGGCGGCGACATGATGCGGCCCGAACAGGCGCTGGCCGATGCGCAGATGACCACGGCGCGCATATCGCGCCACCTCTCCGACATGGGCGTGGACGCCGCCATCTGGCTGCATGCGCTCGATACGCCGCCTCGCTCGCTATACTATCTCACGCCGGTCGAGATGGCCCGCTACCGGCTGGTGACCGGGGGCGCGACATTCGCCGCCACTACGCGCGGCACCATCGGCGGCACCATGTCGCGCTAAAGCGCGTCGCGATCTTTCAGATTCGCTTTTCCTCACCGCGTCAGTGCGAGGCGTTCGATGTTGCTGGCGATCGTCTGATAGGCATCGTCGAGTTCGGCGCCGGTCGAGACTTCGAAATAATGCTTCACCGAACCTTCATCCGGCGAGGCACAATCGCGCATCACGGCCTTGGCGTTGGCTTGCGTCAGCTGGAAGCCGACGGTGAACACTTCGATGCCCTGTCGCTTCATCTTGTCGCAAAGGCGCTCGGCATAGTCGCGGGACTTCGCCGGCTGCTCGCGCACATCGATGGTCCTGCCGCGACGATCGGCATGGTCGACGCCGGCAAAGGCGGTGTTGAACTCGCCATCCGTCATCAGGATCGCATATTTGGCCACCTTCTTCGGGTCGAACTCTGCCGGACGTGACGCTGCCGGCAGCACGCTGGCCCATTGCGGCGACAGCATGTACCAGCTGAACTGGATGCCGATCTGGCCCGCCGTGTGGCCGTTGGCGGAGAAGGCGTCGATGGCGCTGTGCAGCGTCGACATCCTTGCCGACAACGGAACCAGGGCAGCTTTCGGGCAGAAGGCCAGCCGGTAGTCCCGATTGACCATGGCGGTTTCCGGACCGGCATCGCTGAACTGATAGGTGCCTTCGCGATCGGTGGCGCATTTGTCCGGAGCGGTGGCGGCGACGGGCCGCGGCGCATTCAGGCCCGGCGGTTCGCTGTCCGCGGAGGGACCGGATTCCACATAGACGACATTGGCGAGCGAACCGGTGTTCACCGCGTCGGCATAGGGCACGAGCGCGATTCGCACGCGGGGCTTGTCGACATCCTGCCCGTCGAGGAAGGTCGTGACCGCGTTCTTCGCGGCGGTCTTCAAGTCCTTGATCTTGGTGCCGCCCATGGAGCCGGTAATGTCCAGCATCATGGCGATCTCGATCTTCTTGTCCGAATAGATCGCATCGGACCTGGCCTGCACGATCTGGACATTCGCGGCGCCGAAGAGCGGGAAGACGAGGTCTACCTTCGCGCTGGCGCTGGCGCTGACGGTGCTGGCGACCGGATCGACCACCAGCCGGTCGAGCGACAGCCTGTCGGCCGTCGCGAAGGCCTTCGCACCATTGGCGAACAGGAAGGCCTCGACATTGCCGCGCGCATCCTTTTCCAGGATCTTGCCGGTGGTGAGGTCGCGGGCGGTGGAGGTCACCGCCGAATCCAGCGCGTTGACCAGGTTGGACCGTGTCAGGGCCAGTTGCACCGTGTTGAGGCCGAAGCCGGCGGCCAGCATGATGACGCCTGCCCCCGCCCCCATCATGATCGCAAAACTGCCGTCGCGCTCGTCACGCCACCGTCGCGCGACGTTCCTGAACCGGGTGAGCCTGAACCGATACATGACCTGCCTCCTTTCGCGACACGCGACCCGTGCCTGACCTTGGGGAGCAGGAAGCTTGCCGCAGCGGCATGGCAGCCGGCGAGCGCGCCGCAATGCCTTGATTCTGCTTGGCCGAAGTGCAGCCCATGCTTAACGGATGGCTAAGAAACCCGATGGAATGCGGAAGCATTCCCGTCGGCCCGAGGCGACGCCGTCCCCCTATGGCACACCTGTCCCGCACCATGGGGCACGCCGCCCGCCTCCATAGGCGCGGGCATGACCGCCCGACAGCATGGCTTCGCCGACGGCGGCGACCGGCCCGGCCGATACGTCGGCGATCACCCTTCCGTAATATTTCCCGCCTTCGATGGCGGTGAGCGTGATCGGGCCCGATGCCAGGATGGCGGCCAGCGCCGCGCGGGCCTGTTCGGCCGATGCAGCCTCAGCGGCGCAGCGGCTGCGTATTTCGGGCGCGTCGATGCCGCGGATGCGGACGGCGATGCGCAGGCTGTGCCCCGGCCAGATCAGCGCGTCGCCGACGAATGTGTCGCCGTCCACGATCCGCGCTGGAATGACGGTGACCGGCCCGGCGACGAGATCGGCCGCCTGCGCAACGCTGCAGGAAAGAAGGAAGGCCGGGACAAGGAAGCGGGTTCCGCGCATTTGCGGAATTTATTCCTATATCGCCGGCGATGCAATCCCTCGTATCAGGCGATGAGATGGGTCGAGAGCGTCCTGTCGAGCGCCTTGTGGGGATGGGTGGCCGGGTGGCTCGCCTGCTCATAGGTCCATACCTTGAAGAAGGTCAGGCGGTGCTGGCCGAAGGTGTGGAGGAGCGGCACGTCGGTGGCATCGCGCCCGCGGGCGACCACGACACGGCCGATGCGCGGCCGATGATGGCGCGCATCGAACGTATACCAGCGGTTGCCGATATAGGCCTCGAACCAGGCCGAGAAATCCATCGGTGCGGGATCTTCGGGAACACCGATATCTCCCAGATAGCCGTTTACATAGCGGGCGGGGATATTGACGCTGCGGCAAAGCGCGATGGCAAGATGGGCGAAGTCGCGGCAGACGCCGACGCGTTCCTGATGCGCCTGGGCGGCGGAGCGGGTGCAGCGCGCATAGCCATAGCCGAAGGCCAGCCGGTCGTGGACATAGTCGACGATCGCCTGGACGCGCTCCCAGCCTGTCGGAATATTGCCGAACATCCGCCACGCCATGTCACTCAGCAGGTCGGTCTCGCAATAACGGCTGCCGAGCAGATAGACGAGCACGTCGTCGGGAAGCTCCTCGACGGGGACCTGCCGCGCGCCGGGTGCGGTGTCGTCGGGAAGGCCGCTGTCGCGCACGATCGCGTCATAGGCGAGACGCACGCCGCCGGCGGGCGCCATCAGCCGGCGACAGAAATTTCCGTAACGGTCCTCATAGACGCGGCTGGGCACGCTGGGCGAGCTGATGACTTTCGTCTGCTTGCGGATATCGGCCTTGCGATCCCTGTGGATCTCGAGAAGCGAGAAAACGGGTGTGTCCTGATCGCATTCGATGGCGATCTCATATCCCAGCCTTATGTCCATCTGGCAGCGTCCCGTCCTCGTATGTTGCGGCTTTCCGTCAACGGACGTCGGACACACCAGTTCCAGCCCTGGGCGTTCACATTTTATGGGCGATTTCAGAAGTCGCTCGCGCGGCCCTTTACCTCCCAGTCGCCATAGCGGACCGGCTCGGGACCGGCCGGCCCGCCGATCTCGACCGGACGCGGGGCGGGGTCTTCCGCAGCGCGGCGCGCCTCCGCCTCGGCCAGTGCCCGCTGCGCGGCCGGCGGCAGGATGCGTTCCGGCCGGTCGTCTTCTCCGGAAGGGTTTGGATGCGGTGCTTTTGCAGACATGTGCGATATTGAAACGATTGCCACTTCCACCCATCCTATATAGTCGCTGGGCCCTGGCGGCCAGCATTTGCGGGAGAATCAGATGAACGTGATCCGGACTGGCATGCTGCTCGCCTTCATGACGGCGCTGTTCATGGGCGTCGGCTACCTGATCGGCGGATCGGGCGGGATGATGATCGCCTTCATCATCGCTGCGGGCATGAACCTCTTCAGCTACTGGAATTCCGACAAGATGGTGCTGCGCATGCACCATGCGGTGGAGATCGACGAGCGCAACGCCCCCGAATATTACGGCATCGTGCGCGATCTCTCGGCGCGGGTGAACCTGCCCATGCCGAAGGTCTACCTGATCCAGAATCCGCAGCCCAATGCCTTCGCCACCGGCCGCAACCCGCAGAATGCCGCCGTCGCCGCCACAACCGGCCTGCTGGAGCGCCTTTCCCATGAGGAGGTCGCGGGCGTGATGGCGCATGAGCTGGCGCATATCCAGAACCGCGACACGCTGACCATGACGATCACCGCCACGCTGGCCGGTGCGATCTCCATGCTGGGCAATTTCGCCTTCTTCTTCGGCGGCAACCGCGAGAACAACAATCCGCTCGGCCTGATCGGCGTGCTCGTCGCCGTCATCGTCGCGCCGCTGGCGGCGATGATCGTGCAGATGGCGATCAGCCGCACGCGCGAATATGCTGCCGACCGGCGCGGCGCGGAAATTTGCGACAATCCGATCTGGCTGGCCTCGGCGCTGGACAAGATCGCCCGCAACACCAAGCGCATCGTCAACGAGGATGCCGAGCGCAATCCGGCCACGGCGCATATGTTCATCGTCAACCCGCTGAGCGGGCAGCGCATGGACAATCTCTTCTCCACCCATCCCGATACGGACAACCGCATCGCCGCCTTGCAGGCGATGGAGAGCGAGTTTTCCGCGCGCGGGACGATGGTTCGGCAGGCTCCCCGCGCGCAGGCCGAGGCGCAGCAATCCCCGGCCGCGCCGACCGAGCAGGGGCCATGGGGCGGACGGGCAGCCGACGAGCCCACGTCCCGCCCTGAAGCGCCGAAGTCCAATCCATGGGGCCGCAATCCGACCGGGCCGCGCACCGGCTCGCGAGGGCCGCGGCAGTGACCGACACCGGCAGGTCAGCACCGAAACGGAAAAGCCCCGGCCGAAAGACCGGGGCTTCTGATTCATCCGCCACGGTGCCAGGGCTGGCCGCGCGCGCGGTGGCCGTGCGCCTGCTTGGCGCGGTCATCGATACGCGCACCTCGCTCGACGGGCTGACAGATCACGAGC
>DATMGE010000017.1:0-44887 GCA_035555795.1 Rhizobiaceae bacterium
CGCGACCAGTGGCACACCATGACGCGCACCGGGCAGGTGCCCTGCCTGATGGCGAATGCGCCGGAGCCGGTGGTGGAAATCAACCCGCGCGATGCGGCGGCGAACCATCTTGTTGACGGCGACCTGGCGCACCTTTCGACACGTCATGGCTTTGCGCGGGCCAAGGTGAAGGTCACCGATGCGCAGCGGCCCGGACAGGCCTTTCTGCCGATGCACTGGAGCGGTCTTTTCGCGGGAAATGCGGGAGCCGGTTCGCTGGCCTCGCCCGTCACGGATCCCTATTCGGGCCAGCCGGAACTCAAACATGTACCGATTTGCATCACGCGCGAGGTGAAGGCCTGGGAGGGCGTGTTGATCACCCGCCGCGACTTGCGGCCCACCGGCTTCGTCCACTGGAGCCGGCATCGTGTCGCGGGCGGCTGGGTCTACGACTTCGCCGGCACGGAAACGCCGGACCAGGGGATTCTGCTCACCAGACGCTTTCTCGACATCTTCCCCGCCGATCAGTTGCTGGAGTATCGGGATCGCAAGGGATTGAACTATCGCGCCGCCGCGGTCGACGAGGCGGGCGCGATGGCGGAAGCCTTGCTGGTCGCGCCATCAGGCCAGTTGCCTGCACGCGAATGGCTGGCATCCCTGCTCGCCTCGCGCCAGCCGCTCAGCATGGCCGATCGCCACGCCCTCCTTTCCGGCCGCTCCCCCGTACCGATGCCATCTGTCGGGCGTATCGTCTGCGCATGCTTCAATGTCGGCGCGAACCAGCTCGCCACCGCGGTCGCTCAAGGCTGCGGTAGCCTGGATGCCATCGGCGCGGCCCTGCAAGCCGGTACCAATTGCGGCTCCTGCCGGCCGGAAATAAGGGCCATCATCGATGCAGGCTATGTTCAGCCTGCTGAGTAACACCTACGTCGTATAGGTGTTATCCACCTCGATGGACACGCTGCTCGACAGCCGTTCCAGATCGTCGGCGATGGCCGAGGCGGCCGATTGGAGGATCGGTGCGTATCGGGCGCATGCCTCTTTTTCGGAGGAGAAGGCGGAGGTGAAGTAGGTCAGGCCGAGGCTTGCCAGCACCTTGCCGCCCTTGCTGATGATCGGGACGGCGATGGTGTTCGAATTGCGCGGCTCGACCAGCGAGGAGCGCGTCGCAAAGCCGGCTGCGCGGATCTTCTTCACCAGCCGTTCGAGTTCGTCGGGGTGGTGGCTGAGCGCATTTTCGGGGTCGTCGGAGCGCTTCAGGACATCGATGATGAGGTCGAACTCCTCGCCTTCGACAAAGGCTAGATAGGCCAGCCCCAGCCCGCGCGTCAGCAGGTTCAGGCGGCGATTGACCGTGCTGTGAAAGGGCGAGACCGGGCTGTCCGGCACGGTGCTGAAGCGAACCACGACGCCGTCATAATCCGGCAGCGCGATCGCGATCGGCCATTTGTGCTTGCGCGTGATCGCAACCGCCCAGGCGCGCCCGGCCTCCACGACCAACGGGCCCTTGTGGAAGCCCGAACTGAGCGAGGTGACGAGCGCGCTCACCCTGTAGCCGCCTTCGCGCACATCGTTCTCGACATAGCCTGCATCCTCCAACGTCTTGAGGATGCGCACCAGTGTCGGCTTGGGCAAGCCGGTGCGCGCGTGAAGCTGCGCGATGGTGTTGATCGGCTGCAGGTTCAGTTCCTGCAGCACGTTCATGGCCCGCTCGATCGATCGGATACCCATACGGTTTGCTCCTCCCTGCATTCCGTGGTGCGGAACGCGAGGCAGTACAGTTTGAGAGTTACCCGCGTCAATCTCTAAGCCGTGGCTGAAGAGAGATGGAGTGATGACCATGGCAGCCGCCGCAGACCAGACAGCCCGCAATCGCGCGGAAGCAAGACAGCTGATCGCGACGATCGACGACGACAGGGCAAGCGAACTGCTGAAGGGTGCGCTCGACCTGCATGTCCATTCCGGCCCGTCGACCATGCCGCGTCAGGTCGACCACATACAGGCTGCCGAAGAGGCCATCGCCGCCGGTATGCGCGGCCTACTCTTCAAGGACCATCACTATTCCGTCGCTCCGTTCATCCCGCTGATGGACCGGCTGCTGGACAGGCCCGACTTTTCAATGTTCAGCGGCCTCGTGCTCAACAATTCCACCGGCGGCCTCGATCCCTATGTGGTCGATGCGCAGCTCAAGATGGGGGCGAAGCTGATCTGGATGCCGACCGCGCAGGCGGCCAATCATGTGCGCAGCGCGCATCGCAAGAGCCGCCTCGTCTCCAATGTGCAGCTCAAATCGTCGCCGCTGCTCAGCCCCGTCGACGCGCTCGGCAATGTGCTGGACGCGGTCAAGGAAATCCTCGATTCGATCGCCGAGTTCGACGCCATCCTGTCCTCGGGCCATCTGCATATCTGGGAGATCTGGAAGCTGTTCGACGAGGCGCGCGCGCGCGGCGTGAAGCGGCTGCTCATCAATCATCCCATGTATGGGCTGCATTTCACCCCTGAGGACGTTCGCGATCTGGCGAAGCTGGGCGCTGTCGTCGAGCAGTCAGCCGGGCTTTATATCGACTCGCGGTTCAACACCTTCTCGCCGCAGGAATTGCGCGAGCATATCGACGCCGCCGGGGTGGAAAACTCCTCCATCGGCTCCGACCTCGGCCAGGTCGACAATCCGACGCCGGTGGAAGGCATGCGGCAGGTGATCAAGCTCTGCCTCGCCTTGGGCTACAGCGATGCCGAGGTGCGCATCATGGTGGCGACGAACCCGGCGCGGCTGGTCGGGCTGGAAAGCTGACCTCGTCCATGCGCGTCGTGGAAATCGCGCGTCCGGGCGGACCGGAGGTGTTGAGCTTCGCCGAGCGCGACAGGCCGGTACCCGCAGCAGGCGAGGTGCTGGTCCGGGTGGTTGCCGCAGGCGTGAACCGCCCCGATGTGCAGCAACGACGGGGGCTCTATCCGCCGCCGCCCGACACGACCGACATTCCCGGCCTCGATATTGCCGGCCTTGTCGAGGCGGTCGGCGAAGGTGTCGATGAATTGCGCATCGGCAGCGCCGTCTGCGCGCTTGCGAATGGCGGCGGCTATGCCGATTTCTGCGTTGTCCCGGCGCTTCAATGCATGCCCGTGCCGCGCGGATTGAGTTTCGCGCAGGCGGCGTCGCTGCCCGAAGTCTTCTTCACCGCGTGGAACAATATTGCGTGGCTGGGGCAACTCGGCTTGGGCGAGACCCTGCTTGTTCACGGCGGAACGAGCGGCGTCGGCGTGGCGGCGATCCAGATCGCGCGGCAGATACTGGGCGCGCGCGTGCTTGCGACCGCCGGCAGCGCGGAAAAGCGCGCCGTCTGCCTTGAGATCGGCGCGGAGGCGGCCTTCGACTACAAGGGCGCATGGGACGATGAAATCCGCCGCCATCTGGATGGCGCTGGCGTGGATGTCATTCTCGATGGTCAGGCCGGGCCTGCGACGCAGCGGCAGCTCGATATTCTCAACAGCGATGGAAGGCTGGTCTTCATCGCCAGTCATCAAGGCGAGTTTGCCGAGGTGAACATGCGGCAGGTGGTGCGGCGGCGGCTGACTATCACAGGATCGACGCTGCGCCCGCGCGATGCGGTTTATAAGGGCCGGCTTGCAGGCGAGCTTGTGAAACAAGTCTGGCCCCTGCTCGAGGATGGCCGCATCGTGACGCGCATCCATGCGATCCTGCCATTCGAGAAGGTGCGGGAAGCCCATATGATCCTCGACGCCAACCGGCAGATCGGCAAGGTCGTCATGGCGGTCGATGCGGCGATGGCGGGTGGCGTGCCTGTCGGGCAATAAGGCCATCGGGGCGGGCATAAGCCACCCGCCCCCGACGCAGACTTACCGGCCCGGCATGGGATAGTCGGCGTCGTTAAGCACCCAGCCGGGCTTGAGTGAAAAATCCATGCGCGGCGGGGCGAAGATGTCGACCAACTGGTTGACGCCGGCACCCTCGGCCGTCGTGGTATGGATCGAGGGCGGCGGGATCACGCAGACGGATGGCGACTTGCAGAAGATATGCTCGTCATCGCGCCAGAGATGCATGTTGGTGGTCCACGGCCAGCGCAAATGATGGGTGAACTCGCCCGTCAAAGCGAGCGAGCACTGCTCGAAATCGTCGTGATGGTGCGGGCTGACCTTGTCGCGCGCGCGCGGCCCGTTTCGCGGCGTGAGATAGTTGATCATGAATGTCGTGCAGCGATAGATGCGGCCGAAGCGTGACGGGTCTTCCGGCACATCCAGCGTGTACCACCGCACCTTCAGCCCGCCGGGAGGCTCCGGCCACGCCTGGAATGGCGGCACGTTCGGGTGCGGGTCGCCATAGGCATCCGCATTGGACGCGGCATTGGCCAGATCGACCGACCGCGGGGTGAAAAGCCGCACCAGTGTACCGGCCTTGCGCATGCGGATCGTGCTGTCGCCAGGCGGCACGAAGGCCACCGAATAACCGGGCACGATTGTCTTGCCCTCAGCCGTCTCGATCTCGATCTCCGTTTCCCTGTCGGGGAGGATAAGGGCGTATTCATCCGGCTGCCCCTTCCGGGAGAAGATACCGCCCTGTTCGGCCTCGCTATAGGCCACGATGAAGTTCTGGCCGCGGCTGAACCATGTCCGGCCGCTGGCATCTTTCACCTGCGGCTCCGTCTCGTAGAACAAAGCGGTCTGCGAGCCGAAGAAGCTCTCATGGACCCAGGCAGCCGGCGGCGGGGCGCTGCCGGCGAGGGTGGAGCGCGGGTCGCTCTTGTCGTACATGGTCTCCTCCTGTGGTGGTGATTGGATTTGCGCGCCTGTCAGGCGGGAAGCGGCGCCTGCCTTTTGAGGCCGAGGATTTCGCGCGCCTCTGCCGGTGTGGCGATGGTGCCGCCGAGTTCGCGGACGATGCGCGCCGCCTTGGCCACCAGCGGCGCGTTGCCCTGTGCCAGCACGCCTTTCTCGATGTAGATATTGTCTTCCAGCCCGACGCGGACATGGCCGCCGAGCAGCCAGCTCTGCGCCAGCATGGGAAATTCCCAGCGGCCGACGCCGAAGGCGCTCCAATGTGCGGAGGCAGGCAGCAGCGACCTCATATGCATCAGCGACTGAGGCGTCGCGATCGCGCCGTAGCGCACGCCGAGCACGATCTGGAAAAGCGATGAAGGTTCGAGCTTGCCCTGCTCGATGAAGTGATTGCCGAGCTGTATGTCGCCGGTGTCGAAGACTTCCAGCTCCGGCTTCACACCCGCTTCCGCGATCAGCTGTGCCATGATGGCGAGGTTGGCGGGCGTGTTGATCACGACCGACGCGCCCGAATACATGGTGTTGAGGTCGAGGCTGCAGAGTTCGGGCCGCAGCGCCTGTATATGCGCGACGCGCGGCTCCGGGCGCATCAGCGTGGTTCCGGGTGCGGCGATGCTGGGGTCGGCTTCGCCGGGCACGAAGCGCTGGCCAGGGCCAGTCGTCAGATTGATGACGACATCCTCGTCGGCGGCACGCAGGCGTTCGACCACCTCGCGATAATGCGCCAGCTCCATGCTAGGCCGCCCGTCGGGATAGCGCACATGGATATGCGCGATGGCCGCGCCCGCGCGCGCCGCCTCCAGGCAGGCCTCGGCGATCTGCTCGGGCGTGATCGGCAGATGAGGCGTCTGCTGCGGCGTCGTGATGTTGCCGGTGACGGCACAGCTGATGATGGTCGGATCGGCCAAGACAGGTTTCCTCTGCGGGTTCGCGACCGTTTTGTGCCGCGTCAGGCAAAGGGGTGGCAGCCCGTTGCCGCCTGCCGCAATGGCCGCGGCCGAGCGTTTCGTTGCAAGAAACGGAAGGCCGGTTTCGTAGAGCGAAATGCACGGGGTTCAGGGAACCTTACATTGGCTCGACCCGCTAGAAGGTGCGCAGGAGGATACCCCGCATGACCGAGACGCGCCCCGGCTTTTCGAGCTTTCGCAAGCGCCTGCTTGAGCGCCAGCGGCTGGTCGGCACCTTCCTCAAAATGCCGACCACGCAGGTGATCGAGATACTCGGTCCGGTCGGATACGACTTCGTCATCATCGACCAGGAGCACGCGGCACTCGATCGCGGCATCACCGACCTGATGATCCTGGCTGCACGCGCAAACAATATCGCGCCGGTCGTGCGCATTCCCGAATTCAGCGAGGCGCATATATTGTCGGCGCTTGACTGCGGAGCCATGGGTGTCATGGTCCCGCACGTCTCGTCGGTGGAGAAGGCGCGCGCCATTGCCCGAAGCGCCCGCTATCGGGGCGGCAGCCGTGGCTTTGCGGGACTGACGCGGGCCAGCAACTGGGGCAGCGCCGGTGCATTGGCCCATATGGCCGCGCAGGATGCGGAGGTGGCGGTGATCGCCATGATCGAGGATCAGGAGGCTGTTCCGCTGGCACAGGCGATCGCAGGCGTGGACGGCATCGACGCGCTCTTCATCGGACGCGGCGACCTCACGGCGTCCTTCGGCGACGATCCGCAGGCTGCCGCCAAGGTCGCGGCGATCGCGCGCGACGTTGCGGCTGCCGCGCGTGCGGCGGATGTTCCGCTCATGATGCTGCCCGCCGGCAAGCCCGATCTTGAGTTTGCGACGGGTCTCGGGGCGACGGCGCTCGCCTTTTCCAGCGATCACGGTTTTATCCGTGCGGCCGCGGCGGCAACGCTCAGGGACCATTTCGCCTGACGGCGCAGGGGAGGAGAAGGACGTATGGCGTTGATCGAGATGCCAGGGTTGGCGACGCCCCGCACGGTGCTGATAACCGGCGGCAGCGGGGGTATCGGCCGCGCGAGCGCCGTGCGGCTGGCCGGGCTCGGTGCGCGGATCGCCATCGGCTATAACAGTCGTCGCGATGCCGCCGAAGAGATCGTCGCCGGCCTGCATGGCGAAGGGCATTTCGCGATCCACATTGCAGTTGAAGATGCCGCTTCGATCGCCGAAGCACGGAAAGCGCTGGAGGCGCGTTTCGGCTTTCTCGATGCGCTGGTCAATTCCGGCGGCGCGACGACGCCGGTGCCGGCCGGCGATCTCGATGCGCTGACGGACGAGATTTTCGACCAGACGGTGAAGCTGAACCTGCGCGGTCCCTTCGCCGTGATCCGCGCGATGCGGCCCCTGCTTGAGCGTGGGCAGGGCGCCGCTATCGTGAATGTCTCGTCCATTGCGGCGCGCACCGGCATCGGCAGCAGCCTTGCCTATCTGGCCGCCAAGGGTGGGCTCGATTCCCTGACCATCGCGCTCGCCAAGGTGCTGGCGCCGAAAATCCGGGTATTTTCCGTCTCGCCGGCCGGCGTCGATACTGATTTCGTGCCGAATCGCACCCGCGAACAGCTGGAGCGGACGGCGGAAAAATTCCCGCTGGCGCATGTGACGGAGCCTGACGATGTCGCGCGCGCGATCGTGGCGTGTATCGTGAACCTGACCAGCTCGACGGGAATCGTCCTGCCGGTCGACGAGGGGCGCCACTTGTAGACAAGACGATCGCGCGCAGGGGGAGCCATGGCGCGCCGGTCGGCGAAGGTTCGGCATTGGCCGAGCCCGGGGAGGAGACATGCCAGTGACCATGCATTTCGAGCGAGCGACGCAACACGCCTGTCATTGGCGGATTTCCGCCACGTGCAGGGAGGTCATCACATGCGGCTGAACCAGGACGTTCTTCTCGGCCTGTTTTTCACACTGACCGGCCTTGTCGGCGGCCTGGGAGCGTTGAGCTACCCGTTCGGCTCGGCGAGCCGCATGGGACCGGGCTTCTTCCCGATCATCATCGCGGCGCTGCTTACCTTGACGGGGCTGGCCATCCTGTTTCGCGCGCGTCTTGCCAGTTCGTTGCCTGTCGAGGCGGTCATGTGGCGATCGGTGGTGATCGTGCCGGCGACAATCGTGATCTTCGGCCTGCTGCTGGAAAAGCTCGGTCTTCCGCTCGCCGTCTTCCTGCTGCTGCTCGGCGCGGCCACGGCAAGCCTGAAGTTCGAACTGGGCCTGAGGGCGGCTCTCGGCGCGGCCTTGTTCTCCGCGGTCTGCGCGATCGTGTTCGTCAAGCTGCTGGGCCTGCCAATCCCACTCGCCGGCAGCTGGCTGCCGCTCGCCGGGTAAAACAGACGTCGGGAGGACGCCATGGATATCTTCGACGGGCTTCTTCTGGGCCTTTCCACCGCCACAACACTGTCAAACTTCGCCTATTGCTTCCTTGGCGTATTTCTCGGCACGGCTGTCGGCGTGCTGCCGGGGCTGGGGCCGATCGCGACGATTTCCATGCTGTTGCCGTTCACTTTCGGCCTGCCGGTGGACACAGCGCTGATCATGTTGGCCGGCATTTTCTACGGATCGCAATATGGCGGTTCGACCACGGCCATCCTGATGAACCTGCCGGGCGAAGCCTCCTCCGTGGTGACCACGCTGGATGGCCATGCGATGGCGAAGCAGGGGAAGGCCGGACGGGCGCTGGCGGCTGCGGCAATCGGCAGCTTCTTCGCCGGCACTGTGGGGACGCTGTTCATCGCCGTCGCCGGTCCGCTGCTGGCCAGCATGGCGCTCACTTTCGGGCCGGCGGAATACTTCTCGCTCATCGTGCTGGGCCTCGTCACCTCGATGGTGCTGACGAGCGGATCGCTCCTGACCGCGCTGGGCATGGCGCTGTTCGGCATGATGCTGGGCATGGTCGGCACCGACGTCAATTCAGGCTTTGCCCGCTACACGCTGGGCGGCTCGCCGAACCTGCTCGACGGGCTCGACTTCGTCGTCATCGCAACCGGCATATTCGGCCTCGGGGACGTCCTTGCCAATCTGCAGAACGAGCATACGCGTTCCGCCGGCGTGGCGCCCGTCAGCCGGCTGTTCCCGACACGCGAGGACTGGCGGCGCATGACCGCACCGATCATGCGCGGGACGGGCATCGGCGTGCTGCTCGGCATCCTGCCCGGCGCAGGGGTGCTGCTCGCCTCCTTCGCCTCCTACGCGCTGGAGAAAAAGGTTTCGCGCCATCCCGAGCAGTTCGGCAAGGGCGCGATCGAGGGCGTGGCTGCGCCCGAGGCCGCCAACAATGCCGCCGCCCAGACCTGTTTCATTCCCATGCTGACCCTCGGCCTGCCGGGAACGGCAACGATGGCGCTGATGATCGGTGCGCTGGTGGTGCAGGGCATCCAGCCCGGACCGGAAATGCTGACGCAGCAGCCGACCCTCTTCTGGGGTCTCGTCGTGTCGATGTGGATCGGTAACCTGCTTTTGCTGCTGCTCAACCTGCCGCTGGTCGGCATGTGGGCAAAGCTCATTTCGGTGCCCTACCGCTTCCTGTTCCCGCTGATCTGCGTGTTCATGGCGATCGGCGTTTATTCGATCAACAACAACGTGTTCGACGTCTACATGATGGCGCTGTTCGGCGTGCTCGGCTTCTTCTTCCGCAAGGTCGGCGCGGAGCCTGCGCCGCTCATCCTCGCCCTGATACTCGGGCCGATGGCGGAGGAATATCTGCGGCGCACGCTGCTCATCTCGCATGGCGACGCCACCGTCTTCTTCACCAGCCCGGTCAGCCTCGGCATTCTGGTGGTAACCGTGCTGCTGCTCCTGTCGATCCTGTCGCCCAACTTCCGAAAGGTGCGGAAGGAAGGCCTGCAGGAGGCGGACTGATCGTGCGCCCAGCGCACCGTGCCCGAGAGGCCAACCACAAGGACGAAATCGTGCAATCTGACACCGAAAATCGCCTGCAAAGCTTTCTCGACCGGGAAGAGCTGTTCGACCTCGTTCGCCGGGAACGCTTTGCGCGGGACCAGCGCCGTTTCGATGTGATGGCGGCCTGCTTCCACCATGACGCACAAGTACGCACAAGCTGGTATGACGGGCGCGGCGGCGACGCCTATGTCGAGGCGACCCGCAAGTTCATGGGCAAGAACGGCAATGGCAAGCACTGGGTGTTTCCCGCCTATGCCGAGGTGAATGGTGACCGCGCGACGGTCGAGAGCCCGGCATCGATCTTCAGCCGTACCGTTATCGGCGGCGTGCAGGTGGACTTCCATGTCTACTGCCGGTTCTTCTCGCGGGCGGTGCGGGAGGAGAGCGGCTGGAAGCTCGCCAGCTTCGAGGTGCTTTTCGAGCATGACGTGATGAAGCCGGTCAATCCGGCCGAGCTCCTGCCGATCGACTGGGACAGGCTCGGGCGGCTGCGTCCCTCCTACAAGTTCCTGGCCTATGTCCAGCAGACGCGCGGCATCACGGTGAACCCGGATCTCTACGGCGACGACCGGCTCGAGCAGCTGGCCGCTTTCCATGAGGGCGAAAGCCGCTGGCTTGCCGAGGGCGGATAGGCGGCTCATTCCACGAGGCGGAACGGCACCAGCGTCCGATAGGATCATGGGCGAGTGTCGGGCAGGGTGGGCATACCAGGACAGCAAATGCTGTGACGGAAGGGAGGAAACCAATGATCAACAGACGTGAACTCATCGCGCTGGGAGGGGCAGCCACGGTGCTGGCCTCGACCGGCTTCGCTCGCGCCGCCGACTGGCCGACAAAGAATGTGACGGTCATTTCGGCCTATCCGCCCGGCGGCACGAGCGACATCATCACCCGCCTCGTCGCGGATCTGCTGACGGCGAAATTCGGACAGCAATTCGTGGTCGAGAACGTGGCGGGCGCTGCCGGTGCGCTGGCAGGCGGCAAGCTCGCCCGCTCCGCGCCGGACGGCTACACGATCCTGGTTTCGGGCAGCGCGCCGATTGCCGCCAACAAGGTAGTGCAGAAGAATCTCGCCTACGATCCGCAGGTCGACTTCTCGCCGATCACAGTGGTCGCCGAAAGCTGCGCGCTGCTCACCGCCAGCGCCAATGCACCGGCAAAGACGCTTCAGGAACTGATCGCCTATGCCAAGGCGAATCCCGGCATGGTCAATATCGGCAATCCCGGCGCGGGCACCAAGGGCCATATCTGCGCCGCGATGATCGGGCTGGAGACCGGGGTGGAGATCAACCACATCCCCTACAAGGGATCGCCGCCGCTGCTCGCCGACCTGCTGGGCGGCCATATCCATTTCGCGCTCGATGCGCCGTCCAACTATCTGCCGCATATCAAGGACGGCAAGATCCACGGCGTCGCCGTCACCACCAGCAAGCGCGTGCCCGAAGTGCCGGAAGTGCAGACCGTGGCCGAGCAGGGCCTGGCCGGCTACGACCAGACGCTGTGGTTCGGCGCGGTCGGCCCCAAGGACATGCCGGCCGATATCGTCAACAAGATCCAGGCGGCCATCAAGGAATGGGCGGATACGCCCGAGGCGAAGCAGAAGTTCGCGTCGCTGGGTCTGACGGCGGTTGCCAATACACCGGAGGAAATGCGCGGCACGATCGAGCGCGAGATCGCCGGCATCAGGCCGCTGGTCGATGCCGGGCTCGTGCAGCCGACCTGACGCGGGGAACTGCGGCGGTCATCGGCCCGCCGCAGTTCGATCTTCACCATCCGGTGCCCGCGCAGGCTGCCTTGCCTGCGCCTGCTGAATCGGCATTGTCTTCTTCATGAACAAGCACCTGTCCCTGACGGTCAATGGCTGCGCCCACCGGGTCGATGCGGCCGCGACGACCCCGCTGCTCGACGTGCTGCGTAACCATCTTGGCCTCAAGGGCAGCCGCTTCGGCTGTGGTCTGGAGCAATGCGGCGCGTGCATGGTGCTGGTCGATGGCGAGACGGTCTTTTCATGCAGCCGTGAGGCTGGCTCGGTGGAGGGACGAGCGATCCTGACCGTCGAGGGACTGGGCATGCCGGAAGCGTTGCATCCCCTGCAACAGGCCTGTCTCGATGAGCAGGCAGGCCAATGCGGCTATTGCCTTTCCGGCATGCTGATGGCGGCCAAGGCGCTGATCGACCGCAACCCTACACCCTCCCGCGCGGAAATCGCGGCCGCGCTCGACGCCAATCTGTGCCGCTGCGGCGCGCATCAGCGCATCCTGCGCGCGGTGGCGCGCGCAGCTGCGGCGATGCGGGAGGATGGCGCGAATGGGCGTTAGCCAGAGCCTTCGCGACAATCCCCGCCTCGACCGCTGGCTGCGGTTCGAGGAGAATCGCACCGTGCGCGTGGCGACGGGAAAGGTGGAACTCGGCCAGGGCATCGTGACGGCGCTTGCCCAGATCGCGGCGGAAGAGCTGGACCTCACGCTTGCCCAGGTCGCGGTCATGTCCGGCAACAGTATCGAGGGGCCGGGCGAAGGCTACACCGCCTCCAGCTGGTCGGTGGAGCATTCCGGCGCGGCCATCCGGGCCGTATCGGCGGAGGTGCGGGCAATGGCGCTGCAGCAGGCGGCACTGCGGCTGAACGCAGCTCCGGAAGAGATTTCCATCTGCGCCGGCGCCTTCCTCAAGAATGGCGAACCGACCGGCATCGACTATTGGCATCTCGCGCCGGAACTTGACCTGACGGTCGAGGCAACGGGGAGCGTAGCGGCAAAACCACCACAGGACTACCGCATCGTCGGCCGGAGCATGCCGCGCCTCGACCTGCCGGCGAAACTTACCGGCTCGGGTTTCATCCATGACATGGAACTGCCGGGGATGCGCCATGCGCGCACATTGCGCCAGCCGGGGCGCGGTGCGCGGCTGGTTGCGCTCGACGAGGCGGCGATCCGGCGAAAAGCCGGCGCCGATATCAGCATCGTTCGCCGCGAAAACTTCGTCGCCTTCGTCGGGCATGACGAGACGGCGGTGCGCACCGCCGCGTCGCTCGGCCAGCAGATCGCGATGTGGGAGCGGGCGCGCGTGCTTGCGCCGGAACAATCCACTGCCGAGTGGCTGGCTGCGCAGCCGTCGCATGATCGCCGCATCGGCGACCCTATGCCGGAAGACGCAGCAGATCGCCTGACCCTGCGCGTCACCCGCCCCTTCCTCTCGCATGGGGCCATCGCGCCGTCATGCGCGCTGGCCCTGTGGCGGGCTGGCATGCTGACCGTCTGGTCGCACGGGCAGGGCATGCATCCCCTTCGCACCAACATTGCCGCTACGCTCGGCCTGCCGGTCGAGCAGGTGGCCTGCCATCATGTCCATGGGCCGGGCTGCTACGGCCACAATGGCGCGGACGACGCCGCGCTCGACGCGGTCATCGTCGCGCTTGCGATGCCGGAAGTGCCGATCCGGCTGCTGTGGCGGCGGGAGGAGGAATTCGGCTACGAGCCGCTGTCGTCGGCGATGGCGGTTGCCGCACATGCAATGCTGGATGCGAGGGGCCGACCGGTCGGCTGGACGACCGAAATCTGGAGTGCGGCGCATGGCCAGCGGCCCGGTGTCGGCGGCGCTTATCTGCTGGCAGCGGATGCGCTGGAGGCGCCGCCGCCGGAACGCAAGCCGTTCGATATCCCGGAGGAGCGCGGCGGCGGCGCCACCCGCAATGCGATCCCGCTCTATGACATTGCCGCCAGGGGCATCGACTTCCATCTGATCCATGACGTGCCCGTGCGAACCTCGTCGCTGCGGGGGCTGGGGGCCACGCTCAACATCTTCGCGATCGAGGGGTTGATGGACGAACTCGCGTTGCGCGCCGGTGAAGACCCGCTCGCCTACCGCCTTTCCCTGCTCTCCGACATGCGGGCACGGCAGGTGCTGGAGACGGTCGGCGACATGTCGGGCTGGCACGAGCGGGGGCCGGGCGGCGAGGGGCGCGGCATGGGGCTGGGCATTGCCCGCTACAAGAATTCGTCGGCCTATGCCGCCATCGTCGCCGCGGTGGAGGTAGACGAGAGCGTGCGCGTCACCGACGTCTGGTGCGCGGTCGATGCGGGCCTCGTCGTCAATCCGGACGGCGTGGCCAACCAGATCGAAGGCAATATCGTGCAGGCGATCAGCTGGGCGCTGATCGAGGAAGTGCGCTTCGGCCCGGACGGCGTGGAAAGCCTCGACTGGCAAAGCTATCCGGTGATCCGCTTCGGCGACATTCCCGAAATCCGCGTCGCGCTCGTTGCCGGACCGGGCGATCCGCTGGGTGTCGGCGAATGCGCCGGCGGGCCTGCCGCCGCGGCGATCGGCAATGCTGTCGCCCATGCGCTTGGCGTGCGCGTCCGCGACATGCCCATGACCCGCGACCGTGTCATGGCTGCGCTGCTGGCCTGACAGGCGCGGCCGCGTGAAGAGGTGCCGGTCCGTTATCGGGGCAGCAGGCGCGTGATGATGCTGTCGCGCACGGCGGCAATATGCCGTTCGACGGCCGCCGATGCCGCCTCCGGGCTTGAACCGTCACGCAGGGCGGCGATGATTTCGAGATGCTCGCGACATGTATCGCGAAAGCGCTCCGGCATGTTCTTGAGATCGAAAATATGCGTCTTCAGCCGCAGGCTGGCGACGATGTCGGCGAGCTGAGCATTTCCCGCGGCACGCGTTATGGCGCTGTGCAGGGCTTCGTCGATCCGCCGGACCTCGTCGCGTCGCGGATGCTCGCCCGCCTCGAAGTTGGCAAGCATCCGGTTCAATGTTTCCTCCATCCGCGCCAGCTCTTGCGGATCGAGCCGTCCGGCGGCGAGACGGGCGGCCTCGCTCTCCAGCAGGCGCCGGATCGCAAGGTTCTCCATATAGCGAGTTATGTCCATCGAGACGACGCGGAGCAGGCGCTTGCCCTCGCGCACCAGCAAGCCTTCGCCTTCGAGCAGCAGAAGGGCATCGCGCAGCGGGGTGCGCGAGAGGCCGAGTTCATCGGCCAATATGCGTTCCTGAACCACGGCCCCCGCCGGAAGACCACCGGAAATGATGTGCTCGACGACCCTGTCATAGGCGTCGTCCGACAACCGCCTGTCGACCTGTTCCAGTGTGACCTCCCACGCGCTTTTCGGTTGGAAACGGCGGTCGCCGAATATGAGCCGAATATTTTTGGTTGACGGCCATATACAAGCCGCCTATCAATATATCAACAATATATGTGCCGTAGATGGGGTGAGTTCACCGGCGCGTAGCCAGGAAAATCCGTATTCTGGCCCTGCAGGATAGGCATGACGGGAAACCATGCCGCATCTTGCGAGAGCTGTGATTGTTGTCCGGCACGCAAATTCTCACGCCATCGAAGCATAAAAAAACGGGAACAACTACCCATAGATATACGAACGATATTCGTATCGTGTGCGTGGGGATCGTGGCGTACGGCTCGGAACAAGGGCTGGCGTGCACCTTAGAGGAGAACATAGATGAAATTCCGAATCCTGGCCGCGCTTGCGGCCGTACTGGCTATTCAGGTTGCGCCGGCGCATGCCGACTATCCGGACAAGCCCATCGAGATCGTCGTGCCCTTCTCGGCCGGCGGCGGCACCGACATCATGGCGCGCATCTTCGGCTCATCGCTGGCGGAGAAACTCGGCGTTCCTGTCGTCATCAAGAATACGACCGGCGCCGGCGGCGAGATCGGCATGACCGAGGTCGCCACTGCGCCCGCCGATGGCTACAAGCTGCTCATCATCAACACGCCGAACGTGCTCACCATTCCGCTCGAGCGCAGCGCCGGCTTCTCGGTCGACAGTTTCGCGCTCCTCGGCACCATCGCCGACGACCCGGCGACCCTCAGCGTGCTCGGCTCCGGCCCGATCAAGTCGATCGAGGATCTGGTTGCGGCCGCCAAGGAAGCGCCCGGCACGTTGACCTACGGTTCCGCCGGCGTCGGCTCTGCCGGCCACATCGCCATGCTGCTGCTGGAGCAGGCGGCCGGCATCAAGGCCGTGAACATCCCCTATGACGGCACGGCGGCGGTGCGCACCGCGCTGCTCAACGGCGACATCAAGGTGGCCACGGCCAATCTCGGCGAGGCGCTGACCTTCGCCGAGGGTGTGGATTGGCGCATTCTGGGCGTCATGGCGTCGGAGCGCGTCGCCTCGCAGCCGGACCTGCCGACCTTTGCTGAGGCTGGCTTCCCGGTGGTCGGCGGCTCGCTGCGCGGGCTCGGCGTGCCGAAGGAGGTTCCGGCCGAGATCGTCGAGAAGCTGCGCAAGGCGATGGCCGAGGTGATGACCGACAAGGCATTTCTCGACGCCTCCGCCGCCGCCAAGGTTCCGGTGCGCTATCTCGATGCCGAGGCCTATGCCGCCGAACTCGAAACCGCTGCGACGGCGCTGAAGGCGTTGTGGGACAGCAGCCCGTGGAAGTGATGCCACGTCCTCATCTTTTCGGAGTTGGAACAATGAAGATCAAAGCTCTCCTCGCCACGGCCCTTCTGGCCACCGGCATCTCGGTTTCGGGCGCGCAGGCGGAATATCCCGAACAGCCCATCACCATGATCATTCCCTTCGCCGCCGGCGGCGGCACCGATGCGAGCGGCCGCACCATCGCCCGCTTCCTGGAAAAGCAGCTTGGCAAGCCGGTGGTGGTGGTGAACCGCGCCGGGGCCGGCGGCGAACTTGGCCTTGCCGAGCTCGCCAAGGCCAATCCCGATGGCTACACGATCGGCCTCATCAACACGCCCGGCATCGTGACCATCCCCATCGAGCGCGAGGCGCAGTTTAAGATTGAGGACTTCACCTTCATCGCCGGAATGGTGGAAGATCCGGCCACGCTCAACGTGCTCGGCAACAGCGACATCAAGTCGATCGAGGATCTGGTGGCGGCCGCCAAGGCCAATCCGGGCCGCGTCACGGTCGGCACGCAGGGCGTCGGCTCGGCCGGCCATATCGCCATGATGCTGTTTGAGAACGCTGCCGGCATCGACCTCCTGCCGATCCCGTTCGACGGCGCGTCGACTGCGCGCAATGCCCTGATGTCGGGGGAAATCCAGGTGTCGGGCGCCAATCTCGGCGAGGCCGTCACCTTCTCGCAGGGCGTCGACTGGCGCATTCTCGGCGTGATGGCCGACGAGCGCGCCTCGATCGCGCCCGACGTGCCCACCTTCAAGGAAGCCGGCTATCCCGTCGTAGGCGGCTCGATCCGTGGCCTCGGCGCGCCGGCGGGCCTGCCGGCGGAAGTTCTGGCCAAGCTCTCGGCGGCGGTCGAGGCGGTGGCGCAGGACCCGGAATATCTGGAACTGTCCAAGAACACCTTCCAGCCCGTCCGCTTCATCAAGCCTGACGCCTATTCGCAGATCCTGGCCGATCTCGACGCCAAGTCGCGCGAATTGTGGGCCAAGACCCCCTGGAACCAGTGAACGACGCACCGGCGCGGGTGATGCATCAGCTTCATCCGTGCCGGACCAACCCAAATGGGTGAAGCCGCCGGCTTCACCTCCACACAGAGAAAGCAGAGACATGAGAACTGATCTCGTCCCCTATGCCGATATTGCCGCCTATCTCAAAAAGGAGGACACTGTGCTGATCCCCGTCGGAGCGACGGAGCAATATGGCCCGCATCTGGCGACGGGAACGGAGCTGCGCCTGTGCGAACTCATGGCGATCGAGGTCGGCGAGATCACCGGCTTCGCGGTGACGCCGATCGTGCCGTTCAACTATTCCAACATGTTCCTCGACTATCCCGGTACGCTGACGGTCGAGATGGCCACCGTCGAGGCGTATATCTCGCAGATGGCGCACGGGCTGGCGAGCCAAGGCTTCAAGCACTTCTTCTTCATCAACATCCATGCCGGCTCGCTGGGGCCGCTCGAAAGCATCGCCCGGTCGCTGCGCGCCAAATGGGGCACGGTCGGCGGGCTCATCGACGTCTTCTCCATCATGCGTGACAAGGGCAACGTCACCTATGCGACCGATCAGGCGCCCACCGGCCATGCAGGTGAGATGGTGACATCGGTGGCGCTCCACAAATGCCCCGAATATGTCTTCATGGACCGCGTCAAGGCGCCGCCCAAGCCGCTGCGGCCCTTTGTCGACGGCGTCAAGACGGTGTCGTCGGGCAAGGTCTCCTTCGATGGCTCCAGCTTCGCGGTGTTCTCTGACATTTCCGACTACACGCCGCTCGGCCAGCAGGGCGACGCTTCGGCCGCCAATGCGGCGCAGGGCGAGACGATCTGGAACAATTCCCGCGACTATATCGCAGCCGCGGCGACGAAGTTCTCCAAGATGGTGCTGAAGCCGTGATCACAGAAATCGCATCCAATCCCGTCAAGCGGCTGCTGTCGGAAGGCAAGCCGGTCTTTGGAACCTGGGCCACGCTGGTCCATCACCCCAAGCTGATGCGCCTCCTTGCGGCGACCGGCCTCGATTTCGTGCTGCTCGAAATGGAGCATAGCGACTTCACCATGCGCGACATTGGCGCGATGGCGCTGGTGGCGCGGGCATCCGGCATCGTGCCGATCGCCCGGCCCGCCGGCCACAAGCCGCACGACCTGACGCGCCCGCTCGATTCCGGCGCGCAGGGCCTGCTCCTGCCCTGCATCGACACGCCCGACCAGCTCGAGGCGATCATGAAGGTGACGAAGTACTATCCGCGCGGCGAGCGCATCCTCAACCTGCGCGGCGCCCATACCGACTATCTGAAATATGACGATGTGGACGCCCAGATTGCCCATATCAACGCCGAGACCGTCACCATCGCCATGGTCGAGACGAAGACCGGCCTCGATGCGCTGCCGGAGATCTGCGAGGTCGACGGGCTCGACGCGATCATGATCGGGCCGGACGACCTGTCGCAGAATCTCGGCGTGCCGGGCCAGCTCGGCCACCGCCTGATGAACGAGGCTACCGAGCGCGTCATCGAGGTCTGCACCGCCAAGAAGATCCCGTGGGGCTTTTCGTGCCAGTCGATCGAGGCCGGCAGGAAATGGCTCGACCGCGGAATCCAGTGGATGCCGCTGTCGAACGACGCCAACGCCATCTTCAACACATTCGCTCCGCTCGCTTCCGGCCTGAAGGCCGCGGCGAAGCGCTGACAGATAAAGACAATAAGAAGGAGTAACGCCCGTGAAAGCGGTATCGATGTACAGCCCCTATGGCTGGCGCGGCAAGATCGGCCTGATCGTCCCCTCGACCAACACCGTCAACGAGCCCGAATTCTGGCGCATGGCGCCGCCCGGCGTGTCGATCCACAGCGACCGCGTGCTGCTTCTCGGCAATGCCACGCAGGAATCCTACAATGCCATGGCCGACGCGCTGGGCGCGGCCGCGCAGCGGCTGGCGACGGCCGAGGTCGACGTGGTGGCCTATGGCTGCACCTCGGGCTCGATCGTCTGCCCGATGCCGGAACTGCTCGACCAGATGGGCAGCCAGACGAAGACGCCCGCCGTCGCCACCGCCGGCGCCGTCGTGGCGGCGCTGAACGCGCTGGGCGCGAAGAAGATCGCTGTCGGCACGCCCTATGTCACCTTCGTCAACGAGGCGGAGAAGGTGTTTTTGGAAGATTACGGCTTCGAGGTCGTCTCGCTCCACGGCCTGCAGCTCGGCGAGACGCAGGAAGAGCGCCGTGGCATCGGCCGCGTTCCGCCGGAGCAGGTCTACCGGCTGGCCCGTCTGATCGACCGCCCCGAGGCCGACGCCATCTTCATCTCCTGCACCAACCTCGCCTCGATCGACATCATCGACCAGATCGAGCAGGACCTCGGCAAGCCTGTCGTCATTTCCAACCAGGCCTGCTTCTGGGCCTGCCTGCGCCTTCTGGCCCTGCCGGACCGGATCGAGGGCTATGGCCGTCTTCTGCGCGACTGCATCGATCCGATCACGCAGGATGCGTTCTATCCGCCGGCAAAGTCATGACAGCGCCGGATCTCCGGCTGGCCTCCGCACTGTTCAAGGCTCTGCACGATGCGAGCTTTGACGGTGTGGGCATCACCCGCGACACCTATGGCGAGGGCGAGCAGCGGGCGCACGACATCGTCGGCGCGAAGGCGCGGGAACTCGGGCTGGAGGTGCGGACCGACGCGGCGCTGAACCTCTACATGACGCTGCCCGGCCGCGACCGCTCGCTGCCGGCGGTGATGACCGGCTCGCATCTCGACAGCGTGCCGCGCGGCGGCAATTACGACGGTGCCGCTGGCGTGATCGCCGGGCTGGCGGTGCTGGCGGGATGGATCGGCGCCGGCCACTGGCCAGAGGCCGACACGACCGTGATGGCGGTGCGGGCGGAGGAGTCTGTCTGGTTTCCGGTGTCCTATGCCGGCTCGAAGGCCGCCTTCGGCCTCCTGCCGCGCGGCGCCACCGCGCTGATGCGCCAGGATGGGCTGGGCACGCTGGGCGAGCGCATCGATGCCCTCAAGGGCGACAGCGCCGTGCTCGAAGCCGGCGAGGCCTATCTGGACCCGAAGAAGATCGCGCGCTTCGTCGAACTGCATATCGAGCAAGGACCGGTGCTGCTGCTGGAAAACCTGACGGTCGGCATCGTCACCGGCATTCGCGGCAGCTTCCGCTATCGCGAGGCGAAGATCCTCGGGCAATACGGCCATTCCGGAGCAACCCCGCGCGCGCATCGGCACGATGCGGTGGTGGCCGTCGCCGAGCTCATCTCGGCGCTCAACGAGCGCTGGGTGGAGTTGGAAGAAGAGGGCCGCGACCTGTCGGTGACGTTCGGCCGTGTCTTTACCGATCCCGAGCAGGCCGATTTCAGCAAGGTGTCGGGGCGCGTGGATTTCTGCATCGACGTGCGCTCCTTCGAACCCGCCACGCTGACGCGCTTCGAGGAAATCCTGAAGCTCGAGGTTGCCCGTATCGAGCAGCGCACCGGAACGCGCTTCGAGCTCGGCGAGCGCACTTCCAGCACGCCCGCGCCGATGGACCCGCAATTGCAGAAGCTGCTGCTGGACAGCGCCCGCGCGATGGCCATTCCAGCGCGCGCCATGCCTTCGGGCGCGGGTCATGACACGGCGACCTTCGCGCTTGCCGGCGTTCCCACCGTCATGATCTTCATCCGCAACGAGAATGGCAGCCACAATCCGGACGAGAAGATGGAGATGGCGGACTTCGCCGCCGGCGCCCGCCTTCTTTCCGTGGCGATGGCCCATCCCGTCGCGGCCGACACCTCTCTTCAAGGAGCCCATAGCGATGCCTGAATGTTTCGTCGTCCAACCCATCCACCAGGCAGGCATCGACGCGCTGGAGGCCGCGGGAATCACCGTTCGCCGCGCGTCGGCGCAGGACATGGAGACGGTGGCGCGCGAGATCGGCAATGCCGATGCGGTCATCACCCGCGATGCGGGGCTGAACGCCGCGGCCATGGATGCCGCGCCCGGCCTGAAGCTGATCTCGAACCACGGCATTGGTATCAACAAGATCGACGTCGCCCATGCGACCGCGCTCGACATTCCGATCTCGTTCACGCCGACGGCCAATGCGATCTCGGTTGCCGAGCACGCATTGATGCTGATGCTGGTCTGCGCCAAGCGGGCAGTGGAAGCGGATGCAGCCGCGCGCAAGGGCGATTTCCGCTTCAAGTTCAGCGGCGGCATGATCGAGCTGTCGGGCAAGGTGCTGGGCATTGCCGGGCTTGGAACCATCGGCCGGCATCTGGCGCGCATGGCCAAGGCCGCCTTCGGCATGCGCGTCGTGGTGTGGTCGCCGTCGGCCGATCCGGCGCTGGTGGCGCAGGTTGGTGAGCGGGTCGAAAGCCTCGACGCGCTTCTCGCCGTGGCAGACGTCCTGTCGCTCCACCGTCCGGCGCGGCCCGATACGCGTGACATGATCAATGCCGCCACGCTGGCCGCGATGAAGCCCGGCGCGATCCTCATCAACACCGCGCGCGGCGCGCTGATCGACGAGGCGGCACTTGCCGAGGCGCTCAAGGCGAACCGCATCCGCGCCGCCGGCCTCGACGTGTTCGAGCCGGAGCCGATCGACCCGGCGACCTCGCCGCTGGTCGGCCTGCCCAATATCGTTCTGGCGCCGCATGTCGCCGGTTCCACAGAGGATGCATTGAAGGCGACGGCGCTGGCCTGTGCCGAACATGTCATCGCCGCACTGAAGGGCGAAAAGCCATCCGATCTGGTCGATCCGGCCATCTGGGATCGCCGTCGCCTCGCAGCCTGAACGCGCCGCACGAAGCCGGAGAACGCGCTATGCCTCGACAATATGATTCCGTGGATGTCATCGGTGGCCTGATCACGGTCACGCTGGGCCTCGTCGCATCCTACATCAGTCTCGGCTATCCGATGGGAAGCACGGTCTCCATCGGGCCGGGCGTGTTTCCGCTGATCCTCGGCCTGCTGCTCATCGGCCTCGGCCTCGGCATCGTGCTCGGCGCGCGGGGGCGGGAAGGGGAGGCGCCTGCCTTCAACCTGCGGGCCGTGGTCTGCATGATGGCCGGCATGGTCGCCTTCGCCCTGCTGATCGGCACGGCGGGGCTGGTTCCGGCCATCGTGGCCTGCGTGTTCTTCTCGCGTCTGGCAGAGCCGGAATTCCGGCTGCTTCCCGTCCTCGTGCTGGGCCTCGGCCTTTCGCTCCTGTGCTGGGCGGTGTTCGCCTTTGCCCTCGGGCTCCCCCTTCGCATCCTGGAGTGGCCATTCTGATGGATACGCTGACCCTTCTCCTGCATGGTTTCGCCACGGCAATGACGTGGGAAGCCCTGTTCTTCTGCTTCGTCGGCGTCACAATCGGCATGCTGATCGGCGTGCTGCCGGGCATCGGCCCGCTGGCGACGATCTCGATGCTGCTGCCGCTGACCTATTATCTGGAGCCGTCCACGGCGCTCATCATGCTGGCCGGCATCTACTACGGCTCGCAATATGGCGGCTCGACCGCGTCGATCCTGCTCAACCTTCCCGGCGAGGCGGGCGCGGCCGTCACCTGTCTCGACGGCTATCCGATGTCACGGAAGGGACGCGCCGGCGTGGCCCTGTTCGTCACCACCATCGGCTCCTTCGTCGGCGGCTGCACGGCGATCATCGTCATGGCGCTGCTGGCCCCGCCGCTTGGCAAGGTCGCGGTGATGCTGGGATCGGCCGAATATTTCGCCGTCATGCTGCTCGGCCTGATCGCTGCCGTCACGCTGATCGGCAAGTCGGTGCTCAAGGGGCTGGTGATGATCGTGCTCGGCCTCCTGCTCGGCCTGATGGGCACGGATGTCATTTCCGGCCAGATCCGCTTCGCCTTCGGAACGCCCTATCTCTATGACGGGCTGGACCTGGCGCTGGTGGCGATGGGCCTGTTCGGCGTGTCGGAAATCCTCGCGAGCATCGGCTCGCCCGCCAGCAACTGGCTTTCGCAACAGAAGATCACGCTGCGTAGCCTGCTGCCGACGCGTGAGGATGTCCGTCGCTCCGTCGCGCCAACCGTGCGCGGTTCGCTGATCGGGTCGATCATCGGCGTGCTGCCGGGGGCGGGCACCACGGTCGCGGCCTTCATGGCCTATGCGGCGGAGAAGCGCGTCAGCCGCTACAAGGACCAGCTCGGCACCGGCATCGTCGAAGGTGTGGCTTCTCCCGAGAGCGCCAACAATGCCGCCGCGCAGACCAATTTCATTCCCACGCTGACGCTGGGCGTGCCGGGCGGCGCTACGATGGCGCTGATGCTGGGCGCGCTGCTCATCCACGGCATCGTGCCGGGGCCGACGCTCATCACCAACCATCCCGACATATTCTGGGGCCTGATCGCCAGCTTCTGGATCGGCAACCTGATGCTGCTGATCCTCAACCTGCCGATGATCGGCCTGTGGGTCCGGATCCTCAAGATCCCCTACAGCATCCTCTATCCGGGCATCCTCGTCTTCATCGCGCTCGGCGTCTACACGCTGAACTATTCCTTCGTGGACGTCATCATGGTCGGCGTGCTCGGCATTGTCGGCTACGGCATGAACCTGCTGCGCTTCGAGCCGGCGCCGCTGCTGCTCGGCTATATCCTCGGCCCGATGATGGAAGCGAACCTGCGCCGGTCGCTGCTGATTTCGGGCGGCGACGTGTCGATCTTCTGGACCCGTCCGCTGAGCGCCACGCTCATGTTGCTCTGCATCGCGCTGATCCTCTATCCGATCGTCATGTCGCTGCTTGGACGTACGCGGGTGCAGGCGGCGCTGGAAGAATAGCTGTCGCAACTTTACTCGGTTAACCGGACCGCGCCGCGCGGGCCGGGCGATTCACAAAAGGCCCGCCAATGCGGCGCAAGGACAATGCAGGAGTTTCGTCGATGTCGATTCAGGAAAAGTTCAGCAGGCTGGGCACCGACCATGCGCCGGGCCAGGAGGTGCGCCAGCAATCCTCGTCGATCGAGGCGATGCTGCGCGGCGATCCGATTCCGGGCCGGCCGGTCGATTTCTCGCATGGCGATGTCGATGCCTTCGAGCCGACGCCCGGCTCCTTCGAGGTGTTCTCGGCCGGCGTCACGGCGGGCGGCAGGCAGGCCTATACCGAATATCGCGGTGACATCGGCATCCGCGAGCAGGTGGCCGGGCACCTTGCAGCCTTCACCGGCGCGCCGGTCGATGCCGCCGACGGCCTGATCATCACGCCCGGCACGCAGGGCGCGCTGTTCCTGTCGATCGCCTGCACGGTCGCACGCGGCGACAAGATCGCGATCATGCAGCCGGACTATTTCGCCAACCGCAAGCTGGCGGAGTTCTTCGAGGGCGAGATCGTTCCGGTGCGGCTGGACTATGCCAATGCGCAGGGCCGCGCCGGCATCGACCTCGACCAGCTCGAAGCGGCGTTCAAGGCCGGCGCCAAGGTCTTCCTCTTCTCCAATCCCAACAATCCCGCCGGCGTCGTCTATTCGCCCGACGAGATCGCAGCAATCGCCGCGCTCGCGGGACGTTATGGCGCAACCGTGATCGTCGACGAGCTCTATTCGCGACTGCTCTATTCCGGCGTCGCCTACGCCCATCTGCGGGCGGGCAAGGTGGACCCGGAGAACGTCATCACCATCATGGGGCCGTCCAAGACGGAATCGCTTTCCGGCTACCGGCTGGGCGTCGCCTTCGGTTCGAAGGCAATCATTGCCCGGATGGAGAAGTTGCAGGCCATCGTCTCGCTGCGCGCCGGCGGCTACAGCCAGGCGGTGTTGCGCACATGGTTCAACGAGCCGGAGGGCTGGATGGACGAGCGCATCCGCCTGCATCAGGCGATCCGCGACGACCTGCTCAAGGTGCTGCGCGCGACGGACGGCGTGGCGGCGCGGACGCCGGAGGCGGGCAGCTATCTGTTCCCCAGCCTGCCGAAGCTGGCGATCTCGCATACCGATTTCGTCCGCGTGCTGCGGCTTCAGGCGGGCGTCACGGTGACGCCGGGCAGCGAGTTCGGACCGCATTCGGGCAACAGCCTGCGCTTCAATTTCTCGCAGGACCACGCCGCCGCCGTGAAGGCGGTCGAACGCCTTGTGACGCTCATCGACCGCTATCGGGCGTGACGCCGAGGAGCGACCAGGCGAGCATCTGCCCGCCCTGGAAGACCACGACCTCGTCGCCGTCCACGGGCACGCTGCCCAGCGCATAGCTCGGCTTGCGCTGGAGCGTCACCGTGCCCTCATTGGGGGCGAGGCCGTGGAAGCGCGCGCCGTTGAGCGAGGCGAAGGCCTCGAACCTGTCCAGCGCGCCTTCCTCGTCGAAGACCTGCACATAGGTCTGGAGCGCCGTCGCGCCGGTGAAGATTCCGGCCGAGCAGCATTCGGCCTGCTTGGCTTGGGTCGGATGCGGCGCGGTGTCGGTGCCCAGCAGGAAGCAGGCTTCGCCCGAGGTGGCGGCCTTGCGCAGCGCTTGCCGGTGGTGTTCGCGCTTGGCGACTGGCAGGCAGTAGAGATGCGGCCGCAGCCCGCCCTGGAAGAGCGAGGTGCGGTTGATGACGAGGTGGTGCGCTGTGATGGTGCAGGCGACGCGGGGGGCGTGCGCACGCACGATGTCGAGCGTCTCGGCGGTGGTCGCATGTTCCACCACGACCTTCAGGCCGGGGTGGCGCTTCAGCAGCGGCAGCAGGCTTTGCTCCATGAAGACGGCCTCGCGATCGAAGATGTCGATCTCCGGGTCCGTGGCCTCGCCATGGATGAGGACCGCCATGCCGATCTTCTCCATGCGCTCGAAGACGGGCGCAAGTGCTGGAATGTCCGTCACGCCGTGATGCGCATTCGTGGTCGCGCCGGCGGGATAAAGCTTTGCGGCCAACCAGATTCCGTCGCGATAGCCGCGCTCGATCTCGTCAGGGGAGGTGGCGTCGGTGAGGTAGCATGTCATCAGCGGCTCGAAGTCCGACCCTTCCGGCAGGGCGTCGAGGATGCGCTGCCGATAGGCCGCGGCGTCGGCACAGCTTGTCACCGGCGGCGTCAGGTTCGGCATGATGATGCCGCGCTTGAACTGCGCGGCGGTGTAGGGCAGCACCGCCTGCATCATCCGCCCGTCGCGCACATGCACGTGCCAGTCGTCGGGGCGGCGGATGGTCAGGGTCTGCGCATCCGCCTTGGCCGGCGCATTGTCGAAAAGGTCGGAAAGGCTCATGGTGCATCCCTCTTCAGGCGGCCGGATGTTCGCAACACGCGTTCCGCGTAGATAATCGCGCCGCGCGGTGCAATAGAAGAACCTGCTGCCTCTCCATTCATCGGCCAGATCGATAGGTGCTATGTGGTCCGCTGCCGTTGGAGCGCGGCCGGGAACGATATAGTCACTCTCCCATATCGCGAGCCAGGGAGGAGCGTTCCATGTCATTCATCGATGAGATTCCGTCGGGGGAGACGGTCGAGCCACGCGTGGCGCGCATGCTGATCGACGGGGAATGGGTGGCCGCCGCCTCCGGCGAGACGCTGCCGGTGGAGAACCCTGCCCGCCGCCGCGTCATCGCCCATGTGCCGCGCGGCCGCGCCGAGGATGTGGACCGCGCCGTCAGGGCCGCGCACAAGGCGTTCCCCGCCTGGAGCAGGCTGGCGCCGCGCGAGCGCTCGCGGATGCTGGCCGACATCGGCGACCGGCTCACCGCACGCGGTGAAGATCTGGCGCGGCTGATCGCGCTGGAGACCGGCAATGTGCTGAAGACGCAGGCGCGGCCGGAGGGACACGGCGCGGGCTATGTCTTCCGCTATTTCAGCGGGCTGGTCGGCGAGATCAAGGGCGAGACCGTGCCGGTCGGCGAGACCATGCTGAGCTATACGCGCCGCGAGCCCTTCGGCGTCGTCGGCGCGATCATCCCGTGGAACCTGCCGGTCGGCATTGGCGGCCTCAAGATCGCCCCCGCGCTGGCCGCCGGCAACACGGTCGTGCTCAAGGCGGCGGAGGATGCGCCGCTGTCCGTCCTGCTGCTGGCCGAAATTTGCCAGGAGGTGCTGCCGGCCGGCGTGCTCAATGTCGTCACCGGCTATGGGCCGGAATGCGGCGAGCCGCTGGCGCGTCACGAGCTGGTGCGCAAGCTCGCCTTCACCGGCTCGACAAAGACCGGCAAGAGCATCATGTCGGCGGCGGCCGAGCGCATCGTGCCGGTGTCGCTGGAACTGGGCGGAAAAAGCCCCTCCATCGTCTATCCCGACATGAACGAGGACTGGGTCGTGGACGGCATCATGTCGGCCATGCGCTTTTCGCGCCAGAGCCAGTCCTGCACGGCGGGCTCGCGTCTGTTCCTCCATGCCGACATTTTCGACAGTTTCCTCGACAAGCTGGCCACCAAGACGCAGGCGCTGCGCATCGGCGACCCGCTGGACGAGAAGAGCGACATCGGCAGCATCATCAATGAGAAGCAGTTCGCCAAGGTCTGCGGTTATGTGGAAGAGGGCCTGAACCGCAAGGAAGCCGAGCTCGTCTTCGGCGGCCTGCCGCCCAAGGAAGGACCGCTTTCGGAAGGCTATTTCGCGGTGCCGACCGTGTTTGCCGATACGTCGAATGACTGGCGGCTGGCGCGCGAAGAAATCTTCGGCCCGGTGCTCGTCGCCATTCCGTGGCGCGACGAGGCCGAGGCGATCCGCATGGCTAACGACACGCATTACGGCCTCGCCGCTTTCGTCTGGTGCCGCGATATGGGGACCGCATTGCGGACCGCGCATGCGATCGAGGCCGGGTGGATGCAGGTCAATCAGGGGCTAGGCCCGATGATCGGCCAGTCGGCCGGCGGCTTCAAGCAGAGCGGCATCGGCCGCGAGGGCTCGCTGGAGGGCATGCTGGACTCCTACACCCAGCGCAAGAGCATCACCGTCAACCTCGACACGCCACGCATCGTCTGAGCGCTCGCGCTGGCCCTATTGCCCGCTTACGTTGAGTCAAGCATGGCGACAGCGCCATGCTAAGCTGAAGAGGTCGCGGCGATTCGCAACCGTGCGGCCGTGCGTTCGGGCGGGGATGTCCTATGGCGAAGATCATCTACTGGGTGGCCACACTCGGCTTCACCGGTTTCTATGCGTTCAGCGTTTTCGGCTATCTTACCCAGGCGGAGTTCTGGGTCGGCGAATATGCGCGTCTCGGCTATCCGGCCTATCTCATCACCATCATGACCGTGGTGAAGCCGCTGGGCATTCTCGCAGTCTGGGTCCGGCGTCCGGTCTGGCTGGCGCAGCTTGCCTATGCGGGGTTCTTCTATCACCTGCTTCTGGCGGCCAACGCCCATTTCCAGCTTGGCGAGACGGCCGGCTTCCTCGCGGTCGTCCTCTTGGTGCTGGTGCTGGCGTCCTGGGCGACGCAGAACGCGGCCCGCGCCGAGCCAGCGGCTTACGTTCCGCGCTGGAACTGACGATGTTCAGGCACCGACGAGAGCGGCGAAACGCTGGATCTCGTCCGCCGTCGTGGCGAAGCTGGTGACGAGGCGATAGATCGCCTCGTCGTCGCGTAGTGCGTCCGCGTGGCCGGAAGGCTTTCGCCAGCTGTTGAACAGCGCTCCGGCGGCGTGCAGCCTGTCGGCCGTCGCCCGGTCCATCACCGGGAAGAGCTCGTTGGCCTCCGCCTGCCATGCGAGGCGCAGGCCCGGGGCGGCTTCGATGATGTCGGCGAGGCGGGCGGCCATGTCGTTGGCATGGCGGGCGCTGTCCAGCCACAGGTCGGCGGCAAAATAGGCCTCGAACTGCGCCGAGACGAAGCGCGTCTTGGAGAAGAGCTGCGCGGCCCGCTTGCGCAGGAAGGGCATGTCGGCCGCGAGTTCGGGCCTGAACACCACGATGGCCTCGGCGCACCAGCAGCCGTTCTTCGTGCCGCCGAAGGAGAGGATGTCGACGCCGCGCTTCCATGTCATCTCTGCCGGCGAGCAGCCGAACCGCACCAGCGCATTGGCGAAGCGCGCGCCGTCCATGTGCAGCGGCAGCTTGTGGCGGCGCGCGACGTCGGCGACCGCGTCGATCTGGTCGAGGCTGTAGACCGTGCCGATCTCGGTCGCCTGCGTGATCGACACCGCCACCGGCCTGCCGGAATGCACGAAGCCTTCGGGATAGCGGCGGATCGCGGCGTCGAGCCGCGCCGGGTCGATACGGCCGAGCGCGCCCGGAACGCCGACCATCCGCATGCCGCCAGTGAAATATTCAGGCGCCCCGCATTCGTCCTCCAGCATATGCGCCTCGGCATGGGCGAAGCCGACGCCGCCCGGCCGCGCCAGCGCGGCCATGGAAAGCGCGTTGGCGGCGGTGCCGGTGGCGACGAAATAGACCGCGACCTCGCGCTCGAACACCTCGTTGAACAGCCGCTCGATCCGCTGGTCCAGCGTGCTCGTCCCATAGGCGGCGGCGAAGCCCGCCGCATGGTCGGAGAGCGCGCTGGCAATGGCGGGGTGGGCGCCGGCCCAATTGTCGGAAGCGAAATTCATGGCGTGCCTGCTGTTGTGCAAATCCAGCGAAGTGCCGCGGAACTGCCTGCAGGCGAGGAGATAGACCATTCCATGATGCGATGAAAAGCGGAAAGGCGCGCATGGGCTTGCCGATGGCGCGCCGGGAAAGCGCGAGAAAAAACGCCTGGCAACGGCTGGACCTGGAGTGCGTAATTTTATTACGCAACGTATGAGTGCGGCGCAGTTTTCTGTCGAAAAGCGATGCTTTTTTTGATCTTTGCGTCTTGTGCTGCGTTGGGTTTTCTGCCATATCGCAAATAGGACAGTAGTGCTGTCTTATTTATTCGGCGCGTTTTGCCATGGATGGCGTATAAATATACGTCACGAAGGCATCCCTGCGGCGAATGCCGGGGCGACGATGTCGCACGGTATGAGGCAGTTCGAAAATGGCCGGTGCTTCCGAAGGGCGCGCGGCCAGAAAGCCTATCGCCAGACAGACCGATGAAGCGGAACGGCGCAATCGCAAGTTTGCCGGCCCCGCATTGCCGACCGCCCGCTTGGGCCAGAATGGAGGATCACGATGATGACGGACAAGACGCCATCCGCGACGAACGTGCAATTGCTGCACGGCGACCGGACCACGGCTGCCGCCACCAAATCCGCTTCCATGGCTGGCCTGCCTCCCGCCCGCGGTCTCTACGATCCGCGCAACGAGCATGATGCTTGCGGCGTCGGCTTCATCGCCCAGATGAAGAACGTCAAGTCGCACCAGATCGTCGAGGACGGCCTGGCCATGCTCGAAAACCTCACCCATCGCGGCGCGGTGGGTGCCGATCCGCTCATGGGCGACGGTGCGGGCGTGCTGGTGCAGATACCTGACCGCTTCTTCCGCGAGGAAATGGCGGAAGCGGGCATCGAGCTGCCACCTGCCGGCCAGTATGGCGTCGGGCATATCTTCATGCCGCAGGATGCCGAAGCGCGCGCGCATCTTGAGGAAATCATCCGCGACGCGGCGCAGTCGGAGGGGTTGACCCTGATCGGCTTCCGCGACGTGCCCGTGGACAATTCGTCCTTGTCGAAGGCGCCGCATATCGCGGCTTCCGAACCGTTCCACCGACAGGTCTTCGTCGGCCGTCCGGCCGAGATCGAAAGCGACGAGGACTATGAGCGCGGCCTCTATATCCTGCGCAAGGTCATTTCCGGCCGCATCTTCGCGGAGTCGGGGGGCGGCGAGAGCGGGGCCTACATCGTCTCGATGTCGTCGCGCACCATCGTCTACAAGGGCATGTTCCTGGCCTATCAGGTCGGAGCCTATTATCGCGACCTCAAGGATCCGCGCTTCGAAAGCGCGCTGATCCTCGTCCATCAGCGTTTCTCGACCAACACCTTCCCGTCCTGGCGGTTGGCGCATCCCTATCGCATGGTCGCGCATAATGGCGAGATCAATACGCTGCGCGGCAACGTCAACTGGATGGCGGCGCGGCAGGCTTCGGTGGATTCCGAACTGTTCGGTAACGACATCGCCAAGCTGTGGCCGATCTCCTATGAGGGGCAGTCGGACACGGCCTGCTTCGACAATGCGCTCGAATTCCTGTGGCAGGGCGGCTACCCGCTGGCGCATGCCATGATGATGCTCATCCCCGAGGCATGGGCCGGCAACAAGCTCATGGATGCCGACCGCAAGGCTTTCTACGAGTATCATGCCGCGCTGATGGAGCCGTGGGACGGCCCCGCAGCGGTGGCTTTCACCGATGGCCGCCAGATCGGCGCGACGCTGGACCGCAACGGCCTGCGGCCTGCGCGCTACATCGTCACCGATGATGACCGCATCATCATGGCCTCCGAGGCGGGTGTGCTGCCGGTCGAGGACAAGCACATCGTTCGCCGCTGGCGTCTCCAGCCGGGGCGCATGCTGCTGATCGACCTCGAAAAGGGCTGCATCGTCTCCGACGACGAGATCAAGGCCGAGATCGCCACCAAGCATCCCTACCGCAAGTGGCTCGCCAACACGCAGCTCATCCTGGAAGACCTGAAGCCGGTGGAACCGCGCGATCTGCGCCGGGACGTGTCGCTGCTCGACCGCCAGCAGGCCTTCGGCTACACGCAGGAAGATCTGAAGCTCCTGATGGCGCCGATGGCGACCACGGGCCAGGAAGCCGTGGGCTCGATGGGCACCGACACGCCGATCGCGGCCATGTCGGACAAGACGCGGCTGCTCTACGACTATTTCAAGCAGAACTTCGCGCAGGTCACCAATCCGCCCATCGACCCGATCCGTGAGGAGCTGGTGATGAGCCTGGTCTCCTTCATCGGTCCGCGGCCCAACATCTTCGACCTGGTCGGCTCCTCGCGCAGGAAGCGGCTGGAGGTGCGCCAGCCGATCCTGACCAATGCCGATCTGGAGAAGATCCGTTCCATCGGCCACACCGAGGAGCGTTTCGACACCAAGACGATCGACATCACCTATTCCGTCAACGAGGGCGCGGAAGGGATGCCGGCAGCGATCGAGCGGCTCTGCGAGCGCGCCGAGGCCGCTGTCGCGGGCGGCTACAACATCATCATCCTGTCGGACCGGCAGATCGGGCCGGACCGGATCGACATTCCGACGCTGCTCGCCACGGCGGCGGTGCACCATCACCTCATCCGCAAGGGGCTGAGGACATCGGTGGGGCTGGTCGTGGAGTCCGGTGAGCCGCGCGAGATCCATCATTTCTGCTGCCTCGCCGGCTTCGGCGCGGAGGCGATCAATCCCTATCTCGCCTTCGACACGCTGACCGACATGCACAAGCGCGGCGAGTTCCCGCCGGAGGTCGACGTCTACGAGCTGGTCAGCCGCTACATCAAGTCGATCGGCAAGGGCATTCTCAAGGTCATGTCCAAGATGGGCATCTCGACCTACCAGTCCTATTGCGGCGCGCAGATCTTCGATTCGGTCGGGCTGAAGTCGGAATTCGTCGACCGCTACTTCACCGGCACCGCCACCACCATCGAGGGCGTCGGGCTGGAGGAGATCGCCGCCGAGACGGTGATCCGCCATGCCCGCGCCTTCAGCGACGATCCGGTCCTGCGCAATGCGCTCGAGGTCGGCGGCGAATATATGATGCGCATGCGCGGCGAGAAGCACATGTGGTCGGCCGATGCGGTCGCCTCGCTGCAGCACGCGGTGCGCCAGAATTCGCCTGAGACCTACCGGCAATATGTCGAGCAGGTGGACGCAAGCACGGCGGATGCCAAGGCGATCCGCGGCCTGTTCCACGTCATGACGGCGGAGCAGACCGGCCGCAGGCCCGTGCCGCTGGACGAGGTGGAGCCTGCCTCGGCCATCGTCAAGCGCTTCTCGACGGGCGCGATCTCCTTCGGCGCGATCAGCCGCGAGGCGCATGTGACGCTGGCGCGCGCCATGAACGCCATCGGCGGCAAGTCGAACACGGGCGAGGGCGGCGAGGAGCCGGATCGTTTCGTGCCGATGCCCGACGGCTCGCCCAATCCCGAGCGCTCGGCGATCAAGCAGGTGGCGTCGGGCCGCTTCGGCGTGACGACGGAATATCTCGTCAATTCCGACATGATGCAGATCAAGGTCGCGCAGGGCGCCAAGCCCGGCGAGGGCGGGCAACTGCCCGGCCACAAGGTCGATGCGACCATCGCCAAGACGCGTCATTCCACGCCGGTCGTCGGCCTGATCTCGCCGCCGCCGCATCACGACATCTATTCGATCGAGGATCTGGCGCAGCTCATTTTCGACCTGAAGAACGTCAACCCCGAGGCGGATGTCTCGGTGAAGCTCGTCTCCGAGGTCGGTGTCGGTACGGTTGCGGCCGGCGTGGCCAAGGCGCGGGCGGACCACATCACCATTTCCGGCTATGATGGCGGCACCGGCGCTTCGCCGCTCACCTCCATCAAGCATGCGGGCAGCCCGTGGGAAATGGGCCTTGCCGAGACGCACCAGACGCTGGTGCTGAACGGCCTGCGCAGCCGCATCGCGCTGCAGGTCGATGGCGGCCTGCGCACCGGACGCGACGTCATCATCGGCGCGCTGCTGGGCGCCGACGAGTTCGGCTTCGCCACCGCGCCGCTGGTCGCGGCCGGCTGCATCATGATGCGCAAGTGCCACCTGAACACCTGCCCGGTCGGCGTTGCCTCGCAAGACCCGGTGCTGCGCAAGCGGTTCAAGGGAACGCCGGAGCATGTGATCAACTTCTTCTTCTTCATCGCGGAAGACGTGCGTGAATGGCTGGCGAAGATGGGCTTCCGCAGCATCGACGAGATCATCGGCATGTCGGAGCTTCTCGCCAAGGAAGAGCTGATCGCCCATGCCAAGTCGCGCGGGCTCGACTTCTCCAAGGTGTTCTTCAAGCCGGAGGCGCCGAAGGAGGAGACCTACTGGACCCGCCGGCAGGAGCATCCCATCGACGACGTGCTCGACCGCAAGCTCATCGCCGAGGCGCGGAGCGCGATCGAGACGCGCCAGCCGGTGGAGATCGACATGCCGATCCGCAACACCGACCGCTCCGCCGGTGCGATGCTGTCGGGCGTCATCGCCAAGGCCTACGGCCACAAGGGGTTGCGCGAAGATACGGTCAATGTGACTCTGCGCGGCACGGCCGGGCAGGCCTTCGGCGCGTTCCTCGTCCGCGGCGTGTCCTTCGAGCTCATCGGCGAGGCCAACGACTATGTGGGCAAGGGCCTGTCGGGCGGTTCCATCGTGATCCGTCCGGCCGACGACGCGCAGACGGTGGCGGAGGATTCCATCATCGTAGGCAACACCGTTCTCTACGGCGCCATCGAGGGCGAGTGCTATTTCCGCGGCGTCGCGGGCGAGCGCTTCGCGGTGCGCAATTCGGGCGCGGTGGCCGTCGTGGAAGGCGTCGGCGACCATGGTTGCGAATATATGACCGGGGGCGTGGTGGTCGTCATCGGCAAGACCGGCCGCAACTTCGCTGCCGGCATGTCGGGCGGCGTCGCCTATGTGCTGGACGAGGAAGGCGATTTCGCCGAGCGCTGCAACATGGCGATGGTCGAGCTCGAGCCCGTGCCCGAGGAAGACGACATGCTGGAGAAGCTGCATCACCATGGCGGCGACATCGACCACAAGGGTCGCGTCGACGTTTCGGGCGACATGACCCGCCATGACGAGGAGCGGCTGGTCCAGCTCATCGCCAACCATGCGCATCTCACCGGCTCGACGCGGGCCAAGGCCATCCTCGAGAACTGGGCCGACTTCCGGCCGAAGTTCCGCAAGGTCATGCCGGTCGAATACCGCCGCGCATTGGAGGAGATGGAGCGCATGCGCATGGGAGTCGCGGCGGAATGATACCGCTCGCGATCTTCCCGATGGGGGTTCCTCCTTCGCTGAAACCGGGAGCGCGTCCGCGCTGATTGACGCGGCCGCCTGCGCGGCCTTCAATGCCGGAGCCAGTCTTCGGGTTTCAGTCGAACCACGCACGATGCTGCGGACCCCACGGTCGCGCATCGCACGCAATTCCCAGGAAGAACCATGGGCAAGGTAACAGGATTTCTCGAAATCGACCGGCAGGTGCACAAGTACCAGCCGGCATCCGACCGCATCCGCCATTTCCGGGAGTTCACGCTTCCGATGTCGGATAAGGAGGTCGAAAAGCAGGCGGCGCGCTGCATGGATTGCGGCGTGCCCTATTGCCACGGCCCGACGGGCTGCCCGGTGCACAACCAGATCCCGGACTGGAACGACCTCGTCTATCACGGCGACTGGGAGACCGCGATCCGCAACCTACACTCCACCAACAACTTCCCCGAATGGACCGGCCGCATCTGCCCGGCGCCGTGCGAGGAGGCGTGTACGCTGAACCTCGAGGACATTCCGGTCGCGATCAAGACGGTCGAGCAGGCGATCGCCGACAAGGCCTATGAGACGGGCTATGTGCGTCCCCAGCCGGCCGCGCAGAAGACCGGCAAGCAGGTCGCGATCATCGGTTCGGGGCCGGCCGGCATGGCCGCTGCGCAGCAGCTCGGCCGCGCCGGGCATGACGTGCATGTGTTCGAGCGCGAAAGCCGCCCCGGCGGGCTGATGCGCTACGGCATTCCCGACTTCAAGATCGAGAAGCACCATGTCGACCGCCGCGTCGAGCAGATGAAGGGCGAGGGCGTCACTTTCCATTGCGGCGTCAATGTCGGCGTCGACATGAAGGTGGACGAGCTGCTCGCCGACTACGACGCGGTGCTCTATTGCGGCGGTTCGGAAAAGCCACGCCCGGCCGGCATTCCCGGCACGGAACTGGCCGGCGTGCATGACGCGATGCCCTATCTCGTGCAGCAGAATCGCCGCGTCGGCGGCGAGGCGGGCCCGTCCGTCGCCTGGGCGGCGGATCCGATCCTGGCCGGCGGCAAGCATGTCGTGGTGGTCGGCGGCGGCGATACCGCCTCCGACTGCGTGGGCACCGCCTTCAGGCAGGGCGCGGTGCGCGTGACGCAGCTCGACATCCGCCCGCAGCCGCCGGAGAAGGAAGACAAGCTTTCCGTCTGGCCCTATTGGGCGACCAAGATGCGCACCTCTTCCTCGCAGGCGGAGGGGGCGCAGCGTGAATTCCAGGTGGCGACGCTCGAATTCGTCGGCGAGGATGGCGTGCTGGCGGGCGTCAAGTGCTGCGAGGTCGATGAAAGGCGCAAGCCGATCGCCGGCTCGGAATTCGTCATCAAGGCCGATCTCGCCTTCATCGCCATAGGCTTCTCCGGGCCGGCAGAGACAGGCGTTCTGGCGGATCTCGGCGAGCGACTGACGACGACGACGGATACGCGCCGCTCCACCAATGTGGTGGCCAACGACCGCGACTACGGCACCAGCATCGACCGTCTGTTCGCAGCCGGTGACGTGCGGCGTGGTCAGTCGCTGGTGGTCTGGGCGATCCGCGAGGGTCGCCAGGCCGCACATGCGATCGACAAGTTCCTGATGGGCGAGACGCTGCTGCCGCGCTGAGCAGGCAGGAAACGCAAAAAAGGGCCGGGCGGCGTGCCCGGCTTTTTTTATTGCCGGGATGTAGCGGAAGGGATCGCCGTGGTCGCGGTCACGTCGTCAGCGGCCGGCTGTGCGGCGAGGCGGCGCATGCCGAAATCGTCGGCCCGGCCGGGCTTTGCCTCCGGAGCCACGCCGTTGCGCGCGAGCTTTTCGGCAGGCGTCTCAGGTTCGCCTTCATGTGCGGGCCTCGCGCCGCCCATCAGCCTCGTGCCGTCATCGAGCGCCGGGCCGCCAAGCGCGATCGGCGGGGTGCGGTCGATTTCCGAGGGGCGGATCGTGGCGGCGGGTCCCACGGGCTCGCCGGTGCCCGGCAAGGCCGCCACGCCCGTGCCCGCCGCGCTACCGAGATAGCGCTCCAGCGCTCGCTCGGCATAGAAGGCGATCTTGCGCTTGCCGGCGCTCGTCATGTTGATGCCGTCGGAAGCGCGAAGGCGTACGCGCTGGCCGTTCATGTCCGGGCCGACCGTGGTGAAGGCGCCGTTCTCGTCGACGAAGCCGTCCCAGATATCCACGAACTCGCCCTCCACCTCGGTCGCGGCGGCGCGGTACATGTCGTTGAAGGCCAGCATGTCGGCGGACATGCTCCCCGACTTGAAGGATGGCAGGCCGACCCACAGCAGCGGGAGGCCGCGCGAGCGGACTGTGCGCGCCAGCATCGTCACGCGCTGCTGATAGTTTTGGGTCCACGGGTCGCTGCGCAGATCGAGGCGCTGGCCGCCCACCGCCATCTGCTGGCGGTCGTTGGAGCCGAGCATCACCGCCACGACGGCGGGCTTCACCTCGTCCAATATGCCGCCGATCTCGGCGGGCCAGTTGTAATAGTCGTCGCGCACGAAGCCCGACGAGCCATTGGCGCGCGATACGACGCTGACGCCGGTGTTCTGCGCATAGGCAGCCTCGAGGCCTTCGGCCATGCCCCCCGCCATGAAGTCGCCGATGACGAGGACGACCCTGGCATCGGCGGATTTCTCGACCGGGGGAGGGGTTGCGACGCGTGGCGCGGCCGGACCATCGGACGAACTCCGCGGCGCGGCCTGCCGGCGTGCGCGCGGCCTAGGCCGTTCCGGCTCGACGGGTTCCGCCCGTTCACGGTTGCGGTTGAAGAGGAGATCGAACAGCGTGCGACCCCGGCGCTCCTGCGCCTCGGCCTGCGTGGCGACTGCGAGTGACAGGACCGGGGCCACGATCGCGAACGCCATGATGAACATCATGAGCGCGCCGCAGATCCGCCGCTTCCAGAGCCCGTTCGCCACGTTTCCTCCCAGCCTCATCCGGCGCAGCCCGCCAGCACCATCGAAAGGCTCTCCGGCTGTCGTGCCATGGGAAACCTGCCCCGGAGAGACTAATTGCGTCGCAGGCGCGTCAGCACTTCCTTGCTCGGGTGCCCGTCCGTGGTCAAGCCGCTCCGGGCCTGGAACGCCTTGATCGCATCGCGCGAGCCCTGTCCGATCTTGCCGTCGACGGTTCCGTCATAATAGCCGAGCGCGAGAAGCCGCTTCTGCAATTCTTCCGTCTCGCTCGACGTCAGCCGCGTGAAAGGCCGGTTCCAGTCTCGTACCAGTCCGCCATAACCGGCGATCTGGTCGGCAAGAAGGCCGACGGCGGCGGCATATTTGTCGGCATTGTTGTAGCGCTTCAGCACGAAGAAGTTGCGCGTCATGACGAAGGCGGGGCCTTCACGCCCATCCATGACCTTCAACTCGCCCTTGTCGCCGCCGCGGGGGAACGGTTTGCCGTTGGCGCGGGTCACACCGATTGCCGCCCATTGTTCGAGCGACAGCGAGCCGCCGGGAAATTTGCGCCCGCTGGGCAGGGTCACCTCATAGCCCCATGTCTTGCCGCTCTGCCAGCCATTCTTGGCCAGCAGGTTGGCCGCCGTCGCGAGCGCGTCGGGAATGGTCGACCAGATGTCGCGTCGCCCGTCACCATCCATGTCGACGGCATAGGCCTGGTAGCTGGTGGGAATGAACTGGGTGTGGCCCATCGCGCCGGCCCATGAACCGGTCAGGTGGCCGACATCGATGTCGCCGCGCTGGAGGATCTTGAGCGAGGCGATCAGCTGGGTGCGGGCAAACTTCGCGCGGCGCTTGTCGGCATAGGCCAGCGTGGCCAGCGAGCGCACCACGTTGCGCATCACGCGGTCGTTCTTGAGGATCTCGCCATAGTTGGATTCCATCGACCAGATCGCCAGAAGGATATGACGATCGACGCCGAAGCGCCTTTCGATACGGTCGAGCCAGGGCTTCCACTGGCGCGCCATCTCGCGGCCCACCGCGATCGAGCGCTCGTTCACCCGGTTGTCGAAATAGTCCCATACGGGCGCGACGAATTCGGGCTGATAGGCTGCCTTTTCCAGAACTTCCGGGTCGGGCGCGGTCACGCCAGCAAATGCGCGGTCGAAGACCGAGTTATTGACGCCCTCGCCAGCTGCGACGGAACGAAACTGGGCTACCCAGCGTTGGAAGCCGGCATCGGCATGGGCGGCCGAAGTAAAGGCAACGGTCGCGATCGCAACGCCGGCTGCTGCAAGCAGGCGTGAGGAGCGCGCAAATTTGGTGATGGCAGACATCGTGCTCTCCCGTCTGGTTTCGATATCCATCAATCGCGCATCACGGTTAGGAAAAAGTTTACCATGCACTTCCGTCAATCGGTAAACACTAATGATGTAGCCATTCTCTTGTAATTTCGGCGGTACTGGGCGATTCAGGCGACAGGATGATGCATTCTGTCGCAGTGTAAAATTATAGTGAGCAAGGTCGACATGAAGCGTGTGAGAAAGGCCGTATTTCCCGTAGCGGGTCTTGGCACGAGGTTCCTTCCCGCCACGAAGGCCATTCCCAAGGAAATGCTGACGGTCGTCGACCGCCCGGTCATCGACTATGTGGTGGCAGAGGCGCGCGAGGCGGGGATCGAGCATTTCATCTTCGTCACCGGCCGCAACAAGGCGGTCATCGAGGACCATTTCGACCTCCAGTTCGAGCTCTACGACACGCTGGAGCAGCGTGGGAAGCTGGAGGTTCTGGAGAAGCTGAAACAGCTCCAGCCGCAGCCGGGACAGACCAGCTTCACGCGCCAGCAGGCGCCGCTGGGCCTTGGCCATGCGGTGTGGTGCGCGCGCGAGATCGTCGGCGACGAGCCTTTCGCGCTGCTGCTTCCCGACATGATCATGCAGGCGGAACCCGGTTGCATGAAGCAGATGGTCGACCTCTACAACGAGACGGGTGGCAACATCGTCGGCGTGCAGGAATGCGATCCGGCGGAGGCCCATAAATATGGCATTGTCGGGCGCGGCGAGACGGTCGCCACCGGCTTCGAGATCACCGCGATGGTGGAGAAGCCGGCCAAGGGCATGGCACCGTCCAATTTCTACATCAACGGCCGCTACATCCTCCAGCCGGAGATTTTCGCCATCCTGGAAAGCCAGGAGCGCGGTGCCGGCAACGAGATCCAGCTCACCGACGGCATGCTGAAGCTGCTCGACAGGCAGGCGTTCAGCGGCTTCCATTTCAAGGGCCGCGCCTATGATTGCGGCTCTCCGGAAGGTTTCGTCGAGGCCAACCTCGCTTTCGCGCTGGCCAATGAGGAGGTGCGGGGCAAGATCGGCGACCGCCTGATCGAGATGGTGCGGGAAGGTTAGTTTCCTGGCCGCATTTGTATGGCGCCGGACGATTCCGTCCGGCGGCAAATGCTCAGCGCTGCATTGTCAGGCCGAGAAACACGCTCGTCGTGCGCGAGCCGCGTCCGGCGATCGAGCTCGTCGTGGCTTCGTGGCGCGCCCGGCCCGTCAGGCCGGCATAGCGATTGAGCCAGTAGGTGAGGCGTGCTTCGGCGCTCAGCGTGCGGTCGCTGTCGCCGGTCGTCGCATAGCGCCGGAACGACGCGCCGAGCACGGCGTCGGCGGTTAGCTGCGCCCGGATCTGGCGCGATATGCCGAGCGAGGTGGCGTAGAGAACGGAGCCGCTTTCGCCTGCCGTGGTGGTGCCCTCGATCTCCGTCGAGCCGGTCAGGGTGACTGTGGTGCCGCGCATCGGCGACCAGTTCACCGCGCCGTCTATGGCGAAGGCCGACAGGCTTCCGAGCCGCGCATCGTCGAAGTTTTCGCTGATGATGCCGGCGGCGATCTCGCCATTCAGCTTCTCGCCCCGGTCGAACTCCACGCCCGTGCGTGCGCCCAGACGGCTTGCCGAGCGCGCATAGCCATTGCTGTCGAGGCGCAAATCATAGTTGCGCCGCCCCGCTTCCAGCTCGACGAAGGGCAGCAAGGCGGGCGAGACCTCATAGCCGCCGCGCAGCTTCGCGGTGTAGAGCGTCTGGTTGCGGTCGGCCTGCGAGAGCACGCCGCCGCCGACGAGATCGGCGGAACCATAGGTGTTGCGGGCGATCGCGCCGGTCACCCCGAAGCGCAGCGGGCCGATGGCCTTCTCTAGCCCCGCTTCGCCGGTGATCGTCTGGCGCAGCGGCCGTGACGTGGTTGCCGGCAGCCCGACCGGCGAAGTCGCTTCCTCGGGGCGCCGATTGTAGCCCAGTGCGGTCTTGAGCTCGAACGACTTGCCGATGTCGAAACGCGCCGCCGCATCCACCCCGCCGATGAATTCGTGAAAACCGGTGCCGCGCAGCGAGGTGCGGTAGGTGCCGAAAGCGTCCAGCGTCGCGCTGTGGCGCGACCAGTCGGATTGCGCATTGAGGCGCAGCGTCGTTTCCGAAAGCACGTCGCTGCCACCGCCGGCCAGGCCGGCTGCATTGGTGGTGTATTCGATGCCCTGCTGGAGGGTCGGGCGGATCACGAAACTGCCGACGCGGGTGCCGGTGGGCGCGAAAGGGTTCTCCTCTGCCGGAAGCGTGCGGCCTTCGATGGGGGGCGCGCGCAGCGACTCCCGTTGGGCGGCGACGTTGCGCTCCTCGTCGGCCTCGTCGATGGTCGTTTCGCGCACCGTGGCCGTCGTGACCTCGTCGGTAAATGTGGCGCGCGCGGGTGCCGGTGCATTGTTCGACGCCGCCGGATCGGTTTCCGCCGCGGCTTCGCCGGGAGTTGCGCCTTGCACCGGCGGCAGGAGCGCGCCTGTGCCGGCTTCGCCGCCCGGCGAGAAGGAGCCGCGCAGATCCTGCGCGTGGGCGGGAAGTGCGGCCATCACGAACAGTCCTGCCGCGGCGATGAGCGCCACGCACGATGCGCCACCGGCCCGGTGCGCATGAGAGGACGAGTTGCGAAGCATCGACATCCGGCGGTTCGACGGCGCGGCGCGCCATGCTTACCGAACGGTAAAGATCGATGGTTAACGGAGCGTTGAGATACGGCCTATTCGCGCTCGACGACAAGGTCGTTGCCGCGCGCGGAAACGATCCTGACGCGCGTTCCCGCCGGCAGGTCGGGGCCGGCGACGCGCCAGGTGCTGTCGTCGATGCGCACGCGGCCGAAGCCTTCGCGGATGGGGTCGGTCAAGATGGCGCTTCGGCCGATGAGCTGCGCGGCGCGCTGGTTCAAGAGCGGCTCATCGCTTTTCTGCCGGTTGCGTACGATGCGGCTGCCGATGAAGGCGGAGGCCAGCGCCAGGACGAGGAAGATCGCGACCTGCAACTGCCACGTCCAGAAGGCAAGGGCGCCGAGTTGGAGCGAGAGCGCGCCGGTGACGAGGGCGGCAATGCCGATCCACAGGAGGAAGACGCCGGGCGCGAAGATTTCGAGCACCAGCAGCACCAGTCCCAGAACCACCCAGTTCCAGGCGCCGAGTTCTCCGAACACGCTCATCAGCATGGCGGCCTCCGAAGTCGATCAGCCGCGGTCAGGGCCGGTTACCGGCGTGTGCGACGCGGGGCGGGTGTTGCCCGCCGCCGCGTCCTTGCCGAACACTTCCTGCGCGATGGCGCCGATGCCGCCGAGCGAACCGACCAGCGAGGAGGCTTCCAGCGGCATCAGGATGAGCTTGCTGTTGTTGCCCGAGGCGATCTTCGCCAGCGCCTCGGTGTATTTCTGCGCCACGAAGTAGTTGATCGCCTGCACGTCGCCCTTGGCGATCGCCTCCGACACGACCTGCGTGGCCCTTGCCTCGGCTTCCGCCGCGCGCTCCCGCGCCTCGGCATCGCGGAATGCCGCCTCGCGCCGCCCCTCGGCCTCCAGTACCTGCGCCTGCTTGAGGCCTTCCGCCTCGAGAATCTGCGCGCGCTTGTTGCGCTCGGCCATCATCTGGCGCGCCATGGATTCGACGAGGTTGGCCGGCGGGTTGATGTCCTTGATCTCGACGCGGGTCATCTTGATGCCCCACGGACTGGCGGCCTCGTCGACGATATGCAGGAGCCGGTCATTGATCGCATCGCGGTTGGAAAGCAGTTCGTCGAGATCCATCGAACCCATGACGGACCGGATATTGGTCATGGTGAGGTTGAGGATCGCGTTCTGGAGCCCGGATACCTGATAGGCGGCCTGCGGCGCGTTCAGCACCTGATAGAAGGCGACGCCGTCGACAGCCACAATCGCGTTGTCGCGCGTGATGACCTCCTGGGTCGGCACGTCCAGCACCTGCTCCATCATGTTCATCCTCGCGCCGATGCGATCGATGAAGGGAACGATGATGTTGAGGCCGGGCGAGAGCGTGCGCGTATACCGTCCGAAGCGCTCGACCGTATAATTATAGCCTTGGGGAACCGTCTTGATGCCTGCGAAAATCAGCAGGATGACGAGGACGACGAGAACGCCGAGGACGATGTCGAGACCGGAAAGAAGCATATGATCCTCCTGCTGCGGCCGCGTCGCAGCCTTCGCCGAAAGACTTAGAGCATTTTGCCGCGAGGTGGAAACACCTTGCGTCCCCAATCCGGATCAATGCCTGACCAGCAACCTTTCGAGCGCTTCGCCGACAAGGGCGGGGACACTCCGGGGATCATCGAGATAGGCGGTTTCGAGCAACCCATCCGACAGGGCGACGAGCAGCGAGGCGGTAATGGACGGAGCGGGATCGCCATCTGCCGCCAGGAGTTCCCGGAGGGTGCGGTGATACCAGGCACGCCGCACATCGATGGCTTTCCGCACCGGGCTTTCAGGATCGGGATATTCTGCCGCCGCGTTGAGAAACGGGCAGCCCCGCCACTTGCCGACGAGCACCGCCTCGCCGATGCGTCCCAGAACAGCCGCGACCATTTCCCGTGGCGGCTGCTTCGGCAGCGCTGCGACCGCCGCCCGCCCAAGCTCGTCCTGCTCCTCGATATAGGCGAGGACGAGGTCATCCTTCGACGGGAAGTGGTTGTAAAACGTCGCCTTGGCCACGCCAGCTTCCGCGATGATGCGGTCGATGCCCACCGCGCGAATGCCTTCATTGTAGAAAAGGCGGGTTGCAGTATCGAGCAGGCGGCGACGCGCGGCGCTTGCTCCGGAATCGGTCTGGGAGGCGAGTTTGTTCATGCGGTTGACTCTAGCAGACAGATCTGTACAGTACATAGACAGACCTGTCTGTTTAAGAGAAGACTCATGATCATCATTGCTGGCCACTGGCAAACCAGAAACGCCGCCGCACGCGATGCTGCCGCAGCCGCATTCGCCAATATGGTCGAAAGAGCGAGGAAGCAGGAAGGCTGCCTCGACCTGTCGATCGGGGCGGATCCGCTCGATCCGCAGCGCGTCAACATATTCGAATGCTGGCGCGACCAGCAGGCGCTGGATGCCTGGCGCAAGATCGCGAGAGGACCAAAGGTCGCCATCACGCAGGCCAAGGTCAGCCTGTACCGCACCGAAAAGGCCGAGAAGCCTTTCTAGAGCGGTTCAGCATTTCATGGAAACGCCCACCCGCTCTAACTCTTTGTTTTAGCCGCATTTCTGCGACGCCAAGCGATTCCGCCTGGCTGCAAAATGCTCTCGGCATGAATCCCAAAAGGTGAAAAGATGAACACCGACAGCGAAACCACCCGTGAAATCGCCAACCGTTTTCACGCTGCGTTCGAGAAGCATCGTCCCGAAGACCTTGACGATCTGGTCGGCGAGGGCTGCATCCTCGAAAATACGACGCCCGCGCCAGATGGCGCGCGCTATGAGGGGCGCGAGGCTTGCCTCACTTTCTGGAAAGGGATCGCATCCTCCGGAAACCTTGTCTTCGAGGCGGAAGAGATCTGGGCCAGCGAGGATCGCGGGATCATCCGGTGGCACCTATACTGGGGCGAGAAGGAAACGGACCGGGTCCGAGGGGTCAACATCCTGCGGGTTCGGGATGGGAAGATCGTCGAAGGCCGGGGATATATGAAAGGATAGGTCCTGCGGGGCCGGTCCGCATCGCGCCTCTGCTCAGGACGGCATGGCGAACAGGTCCGCGTCGGAGTCCTCGCGGCCGTCGAGCGTCGTGGCGATCATTTCGGATGCCAGTTGCGAGAAGGTGATTCCGTTGCCGCCATAGCCCATGACGGCGTGGATTCGTGGCTTGCGCGGGAGCGTGCCGATGATGGGGAGGCCGGTCGGCGTCGCGCCGAAGGAGCCCGTCCAGCTGAATTCGAGCGAGGGGTCGATGCC
>DATMGE010000018.1:0-1690 GCA_035555795.1 Rhizobiaceae bacterium
CGACACTGCGATTTTCAGTCGCATGCTCTACCAACTGAGCTACCTGGGCATGCTCGCCCGGCTGGGCCGGACATCGCTGCGGGGTTGGTTCACCGCCGCGAAAGCGCGTGGGTTATAGCATGGGAACTTCGCCTGTCCAGCGCAGCATGACGAGTTTTTGACTATTCTTCGCGCTCTGTGGAAATGCCGGATTCGGCAGCGGAATCCTCGCCCGCATCCTCTTCTGCTCCGGGCAGCACATAGCGGCCGGAAAGCCAGCGGTTCAGGTCCAGATCCTTGCAGCGGGTGGAGCAGAAGGGATAGTTTTCGCGCGTCGAGGGCTTGCCGCATTCGGGGCAAGGGCGGCGCGGCCGCAGCGGCGTTACCTTCTCGTTCACGCTTGCCATCTCACGCCCCCGCCTGCGCCGGTTGCCAGCGGGAATGCACCTTGTAGCCGTCCGCGGTGAGCAGGTTGACCGTCTCGTGCAGCGGCAGGCCGACCACATTGGTATAGGAGCCGACGAGCTTGACCACGAAGCTGCCTGCCAGCCCCTGGATCGCATAGCCGCCGGCCTTGCCGCGCCATTCGCCCGAAGCGAGATAGGCGTCCAGTTCGCTACGCGACAGGCGCTTGAAGCGCAGGCGCGTTTCGACGAGTTTCTGCCGCACCCTGCCCGACGGCGGGATCAGGCAGACACCGGTATAGACACGGTGGGCGCGCCCCGAGAGGAGTTGCAGGCACTTGAAGGCTTCGTCGGCAAGTTCTGCCTTGGGCAGGATGCGGCGCCCCACGGCCACCACCGTATCGGCGGCGACGATATAGGGCTCGCCCTCGTCGGGATCCTTGCGGAATATCTCCAGCGCGCGCTCGGCCTTGGCGCGCGACAGCCGCTTGGCCAGAGAGCCGGGATGCTCGGCCTTGAGCGGCGTTTCGTCGAGATCGGCGGGAATGAGGCGGTCGGGCTCCAGACCGGCCTGCTGCAACAGTTCGATCCGTCGCGGCGACCCCGAGGCCAGTACCAGTTTCTGGGAGAGGCTCATCGCAATCCTGCCGGCGCGCCGGTCGTGCCGTCGCTTACTTGAAGCGGTAGGTGATGCGACCCTTGGTCAGGTCGTATGGCGTCATCTCGACCAGCACCTTGTCGCCGGTGAGCACGCGGATGCGGTTCTTGCGCATGCGGCCGGCGGTGTGGGCGATGATCTCGTGTTCGTTTTCCAGCTTGACGCGGAACATCGCATTGGGCAGCAATTCCGTCACCACGCCTGGAAACTCCAGTACTTCTTCTTTCGGCATCCGATACCTTCGTTGGGGAACTGTCCGGCGCAGGCGGCCGGATCGCGCGCGGAACCTATATGAATGGTCGCGCTGGAACAAGCTATTTGCGGGCTGGCCGTATTTCCGCATTGGTGAAGCGCTGGCGGATGCGCGCTTCCAGCCGGTCGCGCACATCGCGATAGGCGGCCAGAATCTGCTCCCGCGTGCCGCTGGCGCTGGTCGGATCGGCGGTCGGCCAGTATTCCACATCGACCGAGAGCGAGCGGGTCAGTTCGAGCGCGGCATGGTGGGCTTCGGGCGCCAGCGTCACGATCAGGTCGAAATAGGCGTCTTCCAGCTGGTCGAACAGATGCGGCTCGCGCGTGCCGAGCGAAAGCCCCTTCTCGGCCAGAACCGCATCCACGAAGGGATCGCGCTCGCCGGCGCGCACGCCGG
>DATMGE010000019.1:0-2290 GCA_035555795.1 Rhizobiaceae bacterium
GTGGTGCAACGCGACCATGAGGGCCGCATCGTCCATGCCAACCGGGTGATGGCCGATCTTCTCGAACGCGACGTGTCGCAGATCGAAGGCCGCATGCTGCCCGAACTGGGGATCGATGTGGGCGTCGTGCCGGATGCCGCCTTCGCCCAGGGCGAATGCCTGAGCTCGACCGACGTGGCGATCGTCGCGCCGGGCGGGAAGCGCTGGTATTCCTGGATCGAGCTGTCGACCCGCGGCGAGGCCGGCGGCAGCGTCTCCCACAGCGCCATTGCGCGCGACATCACCGACCGCAAGCGCGCCGAGATGGCGCTGATCAGCGCCCGCGAGCGGGCGGAACAGGCCTCGACGGCGAAATCGCGTTTTCTCGCCACCGTCAGCCACGAGATCCGCACGCCGATGAACGGCATCATGGGCATGGCGCGGCTTCTGGCCGACACATCGCTCACGCCCGAGCAGCGCACCTATGTCGGCGCGGTCACCACCTCCTCCTCGGCGCTGCTCGCCCTCATCGAAGACCTGCTCGACTTCTCCAAGATCGAGGCAGGCCGCCTCGATCTCGAGCCGCAGCCCATGTCGCCGCGCGAAATGGCGGAACATACGGTCGAGCTGATGGCGGCGCGCGCCTATGCCAAGGATATCGGCATCGGCTGCCATGTCGCACCCGACGTGCCGGCCATGCTGTGGCTCGATCCTGGCCGCTACCGGCAGGTGCTGCTGAACCTCATCGGCAATGCCATCAAGTTCACCGATGTCGGCGGCGTCGCGGTGACGCTGTGGCGCGAGCAGGCCACCGAAGGCGGCTGGCTGGTGACGGAGGTCCGCGACAGCGGACCCGGCCTCGACAGCGCCGATCTCGAACGGATCTTCGAGGAATTCGAACAGGCCGACACCTCGCATACGCGCGAACATGGCGGCGCCGGTCTCGGCCTTGCCATATCGCGCCGGATCGTCGACGCGATGGGAGGCAGCATCGCCGTGCAGGGGCAGCCCGGCCAGGGCGCGGTCTTCACCGTGCGGGTTCCGATCACCGGGGCGGATGCGCCCGCCCTGACCGCCACCCATGTGCTGGAAGGCCGCCGCATCCTCGTCCTGTCGCAGCGCAGCATGGAGGCCGAGATGATCCTTCGCACCATCCATGCCCATGGCGGCGCCGGCGAGATGGCGGCCACGCCGGAAGAGGCGCGCATCGCCCAGGAGCGGGCGCCCTTCGACACGGTTCTGGTCGATGCCGCGCTCGAAACGGTGGACGGAACAGTGCTGCAGGGGCTGCGGCAGGCGGGCTTCGGCGGCCGCGATGCCATCACCCTCATCGCACCCGGCAATCGCGGTCAACTGGCACAGTTCCGCGCCGGTGGCTACAGCGCCTTCCTGCCTCGCCCGGTGCGCGGCGAGACCATGCTGCGCATCCTGCTCAACGGGCAGCAGGCCGAACCGGCCACCGACCGGCAAGCGCCCGCCGCGGACATGCCGGGCGCGGCGAAGCGCGGCGCGAGCCTCACCGTCCTCATTGCCGAGGACAATGAGATCAACGCCATCCTGGCGCGCGCGGCGCTGACCAGGGCCGGCCATGAGGTCCATGTCGTGACCAATGGCAAGGCTGCCGTCGATGCGCTTGCCGGGCCCCTGCGATTCGACGTGGTGCTGATGGACCTGCACATGCCGGTTCTCGACGGCATGGATGCGATCGCGCGCATCCGCAAGGCCGAGGCCGAGCGCGGCGCGCCGCCGATCCCGATCCTGGTCCTGTCGGCGGACGGCCAGGAACAGACCCGCCAGCACGTGCTGGCGCATGGCGCCAGCGGCTTCCTGTCGAAACCGCTCGATCCCGAGGCGCTTGTCGTGGCCGTGGAACAGAAAGCCGCGTGAAATCCGCGCCTATCCGTGCCAATACTCCATAAGATATCTGTCATTGTCCTGTTGCCATGCCGGCGTATGTGCCGCGACATCAGTGGCAAGGAGAATCACCCATGCAATGCGAGCTGATCGAGCAATCCTGCCCGCCCGCACAGACAGGGCCCGAGCCAGTCACGCGCTTCCGCGAGGCGGTCGCCAACGGCTTGCCGCTGGGCCGCATCGGCAATCTGGTTGTGCGCCTCGCCCGTGGCGCCGACGAGATCATGCTGGCGCAGGAAGTGCGCTATCGCGTCTTCCATGAGGAGATGGGCGCCATGGCCAGCATGGCCGACCGCGCCGATCGGCGCGACGCCGACCTTTTCGACGACATCTGCGATCATCTTCTCGTGATCGACACCAGCCTGCCCGGCGGTCCGCTCCAGGGCGTGGTGGGAAC
>DATMGE010000020.1:0-59132 GCA_035555795.1 Rhizobiaceae bacterium
AAGCTGGGCGAGGGCCCTTACTATACCTTCTTCCGCCCCTATCACCTGACCAGCCTTGAAGTGCCGCTCACCTGCGCCCGTTCGGTGCTCTACGGCAAGGCCGACATGGTGCCGCTCGACACGCCGGTGGCCGAGGTCTGCGCCGTCGCCAAGAAGGATCTCCAGCCCGGCGAGAAGCTGGATGCCATCGGCGAATATACCTACCGCTCCTGGATCATGACGGTTCCCGAAGCGCGCGCAGCTGGCGCAATCCCCTGCGGCCTGCTTGAAGGGGGCAAGGCGACCGCGCCCATCCGCAAGGGCGAACTCATCACCTATGCCAATGCCGCGCCGGATGCGGGTTCGCGCCTCGTGGAACTGCGCCGCCGACAGGACGAACTGGTCGCCAGCTGATTCCGCAGCCGACAGGAACCGTCTGACCCCACATGGATGCGGCGTCATACGGGGTCTATGCTGCCTGTGCGAAAGCTGCCTATGATGGTTCGGGTAATCCGCCGCCTGCGGTGATTTGCGCCTTGTGGTGGCGGATATTTGAACATAAATCGATTGAAATCCGATCAGGAGCGACAGGCCGCACCGTGGACCGACCGCAGATGACCAGCCAGACCATTCCCGTCGATCCCTTCGACTTCATCGTCTTCGGAGGCACGGGCGATCTTGCCGAGCGCAAGCTGATCCCGGCGCTCTACCAGCGGCAGCTGGCGGGGCAGTTTTCCGAGCCGACACGCATCATCTCCGCTTCCCGCTCGCGCATGAGCGACAAGGAATATCAGGCCTTCGCCAAGGCCGCGCTGGAACAGTTCGTGCCGGCGGAGGACCGCGACACGGCGCAGATCGAAGCCTTCCTCAAGCGCCTCACCTATGTGCAGGTCGACGCCGTTTCCGGGCAGGGTTTCGAGCAGTTGAAGAAGCTGATCGTCACCAGCCGGGCGATCCGGGTCTTCTATCTGGCGGTCGCACCTGCGCTGTTCGACGACATCGCCACCAACCTCGCCGCCCACAAGCTGGTGACGCCGAGCGCGCGCATCGTGGTCGAAAAGCCCATCGGGCGCGACCTTTCCTCGGCGCGCGAGCTTAACGATGCGGTCGGCAAGGTGTTCTCCGAGCACCAGATTTTCCGCATCGACCACTATCTCGGCAAGGAGACGGTACAGAACCTGATGGCGCTGCGCTTCGGCAATGTGCTCTACGAGCCGCTCTGGAACGCCTCGCTCGTGGACCATGTGCAGATCACCGTCGCCGAGACGGTCGGGCTGGAGGACCGCGTCAGCTATTACGACAAGGCCGGCGCACTGCGCGACATGGTGCAGAACCACATGCTCCAGCTCTTTTGCCTGGTGGCGATGGAACCGCCCGCATCGCTCGATGCCGACGCCGTGCGCGACGAGAAGCTGAAGGTGCTGCGCTCGCTCCGCCGCATCGACGGTGCGGACGTGGCGCGGCTCACCGTACGCGGCCAGTACAAGGCCGGCGCCTCCTCCGGCGGCGCGGTGAAGGGCTATCTGGAAGAGCTCGATGGCGAGGCCAGCGACACCGAGACATTCGTCGCCATCAAGGCCGAGATCGACAACTGGCGCTGGGCGGGCGTGCCCTTCTACCTGCGCACCGGCAAGCGGCTGGCCGAACGCGTCTCGGAAATCGTCATCCAGTTCAAGCCGATCCCGCATTCGATCTTCGGCGATCAGGCAGGCACCATAAATGCCAACCAGCTCGTCATTCGCCTCCAGCCCGACGAGGGCGTCAAGCAGTGGATCATGATCAAGGATCCGGGACCGGGCGGCATGCGGCTGCGCCATGTCTCGCTGGACATGACCTTCGCGGAGTCCTTCGGGGCGCGGAACCCGGATGCCTATGAGCGGCTGATCATGGATGTGGTGCGCGGCAACCAGACATTGTTCATGCGCCGCGACGAGGTCGAAGCGGCCTGGATGTGGGTCGATCCGATCATCTCGGCCTGGGAAGAGAACCGGCAGCAGGTGCAGGGCTATACGGCCGGCACCTGGGGCCCATCGTCCTCTATCGCGCTGATCGAGCGCGACGGGCGCACCTGGCACGAAAGCATGTGATGGAAATGCAGGACGCCGCCCGCCATTTCGATCGGCACCGATGGATGGAATATCCGTCGGCGGACGTGCTGGCGGAGACGCTGGCGCAGCGGATAGCGGGCGCCTTGCAGGGCGCGGTCGAGGCGAACGGCCGCGCATCGCTCGCCGTCTCCGGCGGCTCCACCCCGAAGCGCCTCTTTGCCGAACTGGCGCGGCAGGAGATCGACTGGACGCAGGTGACCGTGACGCTGGTGGACGAGCGCTTCGTGCCGCCCACCGATGCACGCTCCAACCAGAAGCTCGTGGCCGAGGGTCTGTTGCGGGGACCGGCGGCATCGGCGCGCTTCCTGCCGCTCTGGTCGGACGAAGGCAATGTGGACGAGGCCGCGCGGGTCGCGGCGCGGCGACTGGCAGACCTGCCGCTGCCGCTCGACGTCTGCGTGCTGGGCATGGGTGGCGATGGCCACACGGCCTCCTTCTTCGGCGATGCGCCCAACCTGCCGGAGCTCATGGAAAATCCGGCAGGCGACCTCGTCCTGCCGGTGGTGGCACCCAGCGCTGGCGAGCCGCGCCTGACGCTGTCGATGCAGGCCATCTGTGCCGCGCGCCTGCTTGCGCTGCACATCGAGGGCGCATCCAAGCGCCCGGTGCTGGCGGCGGCACTGGAACTGCCCATCGCCGAGGCACCCCCGATCCGCGCCGTCTTCGAGCGTTCCGGCGAGCCGGTCCATGTTTTCTGGGCACCCTGAAAGGCCAGCACGATGAGCGTACGCCGCGCATTGCAAGCCATCACTGATCGGATTCGCGAGCGTTCCCGTGCCACACGCGCAGCCTATCTGGCGCGCGTCGATGCGGCGGCGGGCGAGACGGTGAACCGGGCGGCGCTGGCCTGCGGCAACCTCGCCCACGGCTTCGCCGCCTGCGCGCCCGGCGACAAGGCGCAACTGGCAGAAAACCGCGTGCCCAACCTCGGCATCATTACCTCCTACAACGACATGCTGTCGGCGCATCAGCCCTTCGAGACCTTTCCGGCGCTCATCAAGCAGGCCGCGCGGGACGCGGGCGGGGTGGCGCAGGTGGCGGGCGGCGTGCCGGCCATGTGCGACGGTGTCACGCAAGGGCAGACCGGCATGGAATTGTCGCTGTTCTCGCGCGATGTGATCGCCATGGCGGCGGCCATCGGCCTTTCGCACAACATGTTCGACGCGGCGGTCTATCTCGGCGTCTGCGACAAGATCGTGCCCGGCCTCACCATCGCAGCACTCACCTTTGGCCACCTGCCGGCGGTGTTCATCCCCGCCGGGCCGATGACGACCGGCCTGCCCAATGACGAGAAGGCGCGCATCCGCCAGCTCTATGCGGAGGGTAAAGTCGGCCGCGCCGAACTGCTGGAGGCGGAATCGAAGAGCTATCACGGCCCCGGCACCTGCACCTTCTACGGCACCGCCAACTCCAACCAGATGCTGATGGAGATCATGGGCCTGCACATGCCGGGTGCGTCCTTCGTCAATCCCGGCACACCCTTGCGTGATGCGCTGACCAGGGAAGCTGCCCAGCGCGCGCTTGCCATCACCGCGCTGGGCAATGCCTATATGCCGGTCGGCCGCATGATCGACGAGCGCTCGGTGGTCAACGGCATCGTCGGCCTCAACGCCACCGGCGGCTCGACCAACCACACCATCCACCTCATCGCTATTGCCGCGGCGGCCGGCATCCGCATCACCTGGCAGGATATTTCGGACATTTCCGACATCGTGCCGCTTCTCGCCCGCGTCTATCCGAACGGGCTCGCCGACGTGAACCATTTCCAGGCGGCGGGCGGCATGGGCTTCCTCATCCGCGAGCTGCTCGACGCCGGCCTGCTGCACGAGGACGTGCAGACCGTCTGGGGCGAGGGGCTGCGGCCCTATGCGGTCGAGGCGAAGCTCGGCGCGGACGGCTCGGTGCTGCGCGAACCCGCGCCTGCCGTCAGCGGCGACGAGAAGGTGCTGGCGCCTTTCCCGAAGGCCTTCCAGCCGGATGGCGGGCTGAAGCTGCTCAAGGGCAATCTCGGCAGCGCCATCATCAAGGTATCTGCGGTCAAGCCGGAGCGGCGCGTGGTCGAGGCTCCGGCGCTGATCTTCCACACGCAGGAGGCGTTGCAGGGGGCCTTCAAGGCCGGCGAACTCGACCGCGACTTTATCGCCGTCATCCGCTTCCAGGGCCCGAGGGCCAATGGCATGCCGGAACTGCACAAGCTCACGCCGGTACTCGGCGTGTTGCAGGACCGCGGCTTCCATGTCGCGCTGGTGACCGACGGGCGCATGTCGGGCGCGTCGGGCAAGGTGCCGGCCGCGATCCACGTCACGCCGGAAGCACTCGACGGCGGCATGATCGCGCGGATCGCGGATGGCGACATGGTGCGGCTCGACGCCGAGGCCGGCACGCTGGAAGTGCTGGTGGATGCGGCGATCCTCGCCGCCCGTCCGGCGGTCCGGCCCGATCTCTCCGCCAATGAATTCGGCATGGGCCGCGAGCTTTTCGCCGGTTTCCGCCGCCGCGCCGGTGCCGCCGATCAGGGTGCGATGGCATTCGGCTGACGTCGCGAAACGTTATCCCGCGCCTGTTGCCGCCGCGCAACAGTCAGGACGCATGGCCGCCGCAATCCGGAACGAAGCTATTTCCAAACGGTTAACTGGCGCGGGTTTTACCGCGCGTGAAAGGGTAACATATGAATTCGGATAGCGAGGAAACGATTAGCTCCCGCATTCGCCGCAAGGGCGAAGCGAGCTCGATCGTGATCGTGATCGGCGCTTTCCTGCTGGTTGCCGGCCTCTTCTTCTTCGGCGGCATCGGCACCGGAAGCCAGCCCAATATCGAGTCCAACGCCGCGACGGCGGTGCCCGCGCAATAGCCTCATTCGCCTCATCTTGCGAAGAAGGCGGCGCCGACACAGCGCCGCCTTCTTTCCGTTCCGGTCTGTCGGATATCAGAAGCGCGGCGGCGTCTTGCCGGCGGCGCGATGGGCAGAGATGCAGGCGGCCGCCATGAGCATGGCGATGGTCATCGGGCCGACGCCGCCCGGCACGGGCGTGATCGCGCCGGCGACCTTCGCGGCTTCGTCATAGGCCACGTCGCCGACGAGGCGCGACTTGCCTTCGCCCTTCTCCGGCGCGGGAATGCGGTTGATGCCGACATCGATCACCGTCGCGCCCGGCTTCACCCAGTCGCCCTTGATCATTTCGGGACGGCCGACGGCGGCCACCAGGACGTCGGCCTCGCGGCAGACGGCTGGCAGGTCCTTGGTGCGGCTGTGCGCGATGGTCACCGTGCAATTGGCCGAAAGCAGCAGGTTCGCCATCGGCTTGCCGACGATGTTGGAGCGGCCGACCACCACGGCGGTGAGGCCCGAGAGGTCGCGCCCGCGCACCCGCTCGATCAGCAGCATGGAGCCCGCCGGCGTGCAGGGCACGAAGGCGGTGTCGAGTTCGCCCGTTCCCAGCTTGCCGACATTGATGAAATGGAAGCCGTCGACGTCCTTTTCCGGCGCGATCGCCTGGATCACGCGGCCCGAATCGATATGTGAGGGCAGCGGAAGCTGGACGAGGATGCCATGGATCGTGTCGTCGCCGTTGAGCTGGTCGATGACCTTGAGCAGTTCCTCTTCGGTCGTCTTCTCGTCCAATGTATGCTGGACCGACTTGAAGCCGCATTCCTTGGCCTTACGGCCCTTCGACGAAACATAGACCTGGCTGGCGGGGTCTTCTCCCACGATGACGACCGCCAGGCCCGGCGTCACGCCGGTCGATGCAACGAGATCGGCGGTTGCCGCCTTCACCTGAGCAACCACGCTCTCGGCGACTTCCTTACCGTCGATAATCTGCGTCATGTATACAATCCTCCGTTTGCGCAACGGCATATTGCCGAAGACGGCTTGAGGCAAGCCATTCGATCGGGCATTGAACATTTCCTTGCGCCGGCGGCGTGAATCGACAGCAGCGGAGGAGTGACAAATGCGTCTCGTGCTCGTTGGATGCGGCAATATGGGCCACGCCATGCTGAAAGGCTGGCTGGCTGCGGGCATCGTCGCACCGGCCGATATTCTGGTGGTCGAACCGGGCGAGGCGCTGCGCGAGCGTGCGGCCGATCTTGGCGTCGCGACCGCTGCCGATGCGGCGCCTGTTGCGGCCTTTGAACCCCAGCTCGTCGTTCTGGCGGTGAAGCCGCAGCTGATGCGCGACGTCACCGCGGCCTATCGTCCGCTCACCGCCACGGGAAGCGTCTTCCTCAGCATCGCCGCCGGCATCTCGTCCGATGCGCTGAAGGACATGCTCGACGGGGCACCCATCCTGCGCTGCATGCCCAACACGCCGGCCGCCATCGGCAAGGGCCTGATGGCGCTCTACGCCACCGGCGACGTGCCGGTTCCCATGCGCGATTTCGTCGAGCAGCTGCTCGCCGCCAACGGCGTCGTCGTGCCGATCGCCGACGAGGAGCAGATGCACGCTGTCACCGCGCTTTCCGGTTCGGGGCCGGCCTATCTGTTCCATTTCATCGAGGCGCTGACGGCTGCCGGGGAAAAGGCCGGACTGCCCGCCGACGCCGCCGCCATACTGGCGCGCCAGACGGTTTATGGCGCCGCCTGCCTTGCCTTCGACAGCGACGAGACGCCCGGCCGCCTGCGCGAGCAGGTGACGAGCCCGAACGGCACCACGGCCGCCGCCCTTTCCGTGCTGATGGGCGAGGATCGCCTGACCCGCCTCGTCACCGAAGCCGTGGAAACCGCGCGCCGACGCTCGGTCGAGCTTGGGAATTGAGGCGCAGGGAGGACTGAATGGGCAGGTTGCAGGGCAAGGTCGCGATCATCACCGGCGCGGCCTCGGGTTTCGGGGAGGGCATGGCCTATCGCTTCGCCGAGGAGGGCGCGCGCATCGTCGTGGCCGACATCAATACACGCCGTGGCGAGCGGGTGGCGAAGAAGATCGGCGATGCCGCCGTCAGCGTGCAGACGGACGTGTCGCAGGCGAGCGAATTCGACGAACTGCTTCATGTCACCATGGAGGCCTTCGGCCGCGTCGACATCATGGTCAACAATGCCGGCTTCACCCATCGCAATGGCGACATGCTGGGAGTGGACGAGCACGATTTCGACATGATCACCGCCGTGAACATGAAGGCGATCTACCATGCGGCGCGCAAGATCGTGCCGATCATGGAAAAGCAGGGCGGCGGTGTCATCCTCACCACATCCTCCATGGACGGCATCCGCCCACGTGCCGGCCTGACCTGGTACAATGCCTCGAAGGGCTGGGAAATCACCGCCACAAGGTCGATGGCGCTGGAGCTTGCGCCGAAGAACATCCGGGTCAACTGCATCTGCCCGGCGGCCGGCGAAACCGGCATGCTGACCCAGCTCATGGGCGGCGACACGCCGGAAGTGCGCGAGAAGTTCCTCGCCGCGGTGCCGCTCGGCCGCTTCTCCACCCCGCTCGACGTGGCGAACGCGGCGCTGTGGCTCGTCTCCGACGAGGCCGCCATGGTCACCGGCGTCGCACTCGAGGTGGATGGCGGCAGTTCGATCTGATCAGTTCGCCCGGCGGCGCGCGGCACCGTTGCGTGGCCGCGCGTTTCGTGCCGCGGTCGGTGCGGGGTCCTGAGGGCTCGTCAGCCATTTCCATGCCGCTATGGCGATCAGCCAGAAGATCAGCTTTCGCATCGCTCGCTCCATGAGTCTCGGTTGCTGGAACAAGCCGCACGCGCGCCTTCGGTTCCATAGCTGCCATCGCGCCGACGCACAGGAACCATGACCCGCGTGGCGGCGTTACGCAGATCCATACATGAGGGGCCATTGTGACATACGAACAGATCTTCATCTTCGCGCTTCTCGGCGCGGTGCTCGTCATGCTTGTCTGGGGGAAATTCCGCTACGATCTCGTCGCTGTGGGCGCGCTGGTCATTGCCGTTCTTGGCGGGGCGGTAACCGCGGGTGAGGCGTTCCTGGGCTTTGGCGAGGAGGCCACCATCATCGTCGCGCTGGTGCTCATCATCTCGCGCGGCATGATCAATTCCGGCGCCGTGGAATTCATCGCGCAATATGTCATCGACAAGTCCCGCTCGCTGCCGCTGCACATTTCGCTGATGGCGGTCGTCGGCGCGGCTCTCTCGGCCGTCATCAACAATGTTGCCGCGATCGTGATGCTGATGTCGCTGGATATCGAAGCGGCGAAGAAGGCCGGCCGCTCGCCCTCCCTGTCGCTGATGCCGCTTTCCTACGCCACCATATTGGGCGGCATGATCACGCTCATCGGCACGCCGTCCAACATCGTCATCGCGCAGTTCCGCGAACGTGCGCTGGGTGAGCCCTACCGCATGTTCGACTTTGCCCCGGTCGGCATCGTGCTGTGCATCGTCGGCATCGCCTTCGTCGCGACTATCGGCTACCGGCTGATCCCGCAAAAGGGCGACCGTTCGCGCCCCAGCGTCACCGAAGGCGATCTATTCGTGGCCGAAGCGAAGATCCCCGAGAAATCCGCCGCTATCGGCCAGACCCCCGGCGACTTCTTCGAACTCGGCGACGAGAACGACGTGACCATCCTCGGCGTAGTGCGACGCGGCAAGCGGCTGCAGGGCTTCGCCGCCGCCACCGAACTGCGCAAGGGCGACGCGCTCGTGCTGGAGGGCGAGCCAAAGGCGATCGAGGCCTTCATCGGCGCCGCCAAGCTCGACATCTCATCCAATGGCGACCATGGCGGCCTGACCGGCCAGACCATGTCGCTGGTGGAGGCCATCGTGCCGGAAACCTCGCGCGCCATCGGCCGCACCATGCAGGAAATGCGGTTGCGCTATCGTCAGGGCGTCGATCTGCTCGGCATTTCGCGTCGCGGCCGCCGCTTCAAGCAGCAGGTGGAGAAGCTGCGGATCCAGCGCGGCGACGTGCTTCTTCTCATCGGCCCCGCCCAGCGGATCACCGATGCCGCCGAATGGCTGGGCGTGTTGCCGATCGCCGACAGGAGCCACGCAGTCATCCAGCGGCGCAAGGCGCTGCTTGCCATAGGCATCTTCGCCGCGGCCATTGCGATGGCCTCGTTCGGCCTCATCCCGCTGTCCATCGCGCTGATGATCGTCGTCGGAGCCTATGCGGTGCTGAACATCATCAGCCCGCGCGAGGTCTATGAATCGGTCGAATGGCCCATCATTGTCCTGCTCGCCGCCCTCATTCCCCTCGGCACGGCCTTCGAGAACGCCGGCGGCACCGAACTCATCACCAATTCCATCGTGTCATGGACGACCGGACTGCCGGCCTGGATCATCCTGGCGGTGGTGATGGGGGTGACGATGATCCTCTCGGACTTCCTCAATTCCATCGCCACGGCGCTCATCGCCGCCCCGATCGGCGTCGGCGTGGCGCAGTCGCTGAACGTTTCGCCCGATACGTTCCTGATGGGCGTCGCGGTCGCCGCCACCTGCGGTTTCCTCACCCCCATCGGCCACAAAAACAACACCATCATCATGGGCCCGGGCGGCTATCGGTTCCGCGACTACTGGCGCGTCGGCCTGCCGCTGGAGCTGCTGGTGATCGCCGTCGGCGTGCCGACGATCCTGTTCTTCTGGCCGCTCTAGGACGAAAGGGGCGGTCGATGCCGCCCCTTCGTCTCATATCGTCTTCAGCAGCTCCGCGAGCTGGTCGGCGGTTTGCCCCCAACCCTCGTGGAAGCCCATCTGCTCGTGCTGCTTGCGCGCTTCCTCGGTCCAGTGGCGGGCCTTCGCCGTATATTTGGTGCGGCCGCCGGGCAGTTCCTCGAAGGTCACTTCCGCGACCATGAATGGGCCTGCCGGGATCCAGCCTTCGGTGAAGGCGTCGGTGGTGACGATCTTGCGGTCCTGCACGAATTCCAGGATCACGCCAGGATTCGGATATTCCTTGCCATCGGGATCGGCCATCACCAGCATGGACCTGCCGCCGGGGCGATAGTCGTTCTCGATCTTCTTGATCGTCCATGGCCGGGGCACGAACCACTGCTTCATCAGCTCCGGATCGGTCCAGCATTTGAATACCTTGGCGGGCGGCGCGTCGAATTCGCGCTCGAGAACCAGTTCATGTTCGGCTTTGGCGATGGTCATCGAACTCTCCTCTTGATGATGTTCCAAGGACGTGCTGGGTGAGGCAGCGCCGACATCCGGCCACGTTATTTTTGCGCGGCGGCGCGCTTCGGCGTTGTGCTGTCGGCGATCAGCCGGTCGAGATGGGTGCGGATATGCGCCGCCTCGGCGGGCGTGCGGGCCAGCGCGATGGCGCGGTCGAACGCCTCGCGGGCATCCCCCTTCCGGCCCAGTTGCAGCAGATAGGCCCCGCGCACGCCGTGGAAGTTGAAATAGCTGTCAAGCTTCGCCGCCAGCGGCTCGATCATGTCGAGCGCTGCCTGCGGCCCGCGCAGCTTCGCCACCGCCACCGACCGGTTGAGCGTGATCACCGGCGAAGGCTGCATCACCTCCAGCGTGGCATAGAGGATGTCGATCTCGGTCCAGTCGGTATCTTCCGGCCGCTGCGCGCGGGCATGAAGCGCTGCTATGGCCGCCTGCACCTGATAAGGGACGGGCCTGCGGTGGCGCAGCGCCTTGTCGATCAGCGCCAGCCCCTCGGCGATCATCTTGCCGCTCCAGAGCTTGCGGTCCTGGTCGTCCAGCAGCACCACCTGCCCCTCGGCGTCGAAACGCGCGGCGCGGCGGGCATGCTGCAGCAGCATCAGCGCCAGAAGGCCCATCATCTCCGGCTCGGTAGGGAAAAGCCGCAGCAGCAGCCGCGCCAGCCGGATCGCCTCGTCGCAGAGCGGCGAGCGGGCGGGCTGTTCGTCGCCGTCGGCCGAATAGCCTTCGTTGAAGACGAGATAGATCATCGCCGCCACCGCTGCGAAGCGTTCCGAGCGCTCCACCGCGCCCGGCGCCTCGAACGGCACATTGCCGCGCGCAACCCGTCCCTTGGCCCGCGTGATGCGCTGCTCCATGGCCGCGTCCGAGACGAGGAAGGCACGTGCGATCTGGTTCACGCTGAGGCCCGACACGATGCGCAGCGCCAGCGCGATCTGCTGCGTGGCCGGCAGGTCGGGATGGCAGCACACGAAGAGCAGCCGCAGCACGTCGTCGCGATAGTCCGATCCGTCGAGCCGCTCCGCCATGCTGGCCTCGGCATCGTCGAGGTCGGAGATCTTGTCGTCGTCGGGCAGGGCGGTCGTCCTGCTCTGCTTGCGCACCTGGTCGATCGCCGCATTGCGGCCGACGAAGATCAGCCACGCCGCCGGGTCGCGGGGCGGGCCGTTCTTCGGCCAGCTTTTCAGCGCCCGCAGGCAGGCGTCCTGAAACGCCTCTTCCGCCGTGTCGAGATCGCGGAAATAACGCAGCAGCGCCGCAACCGCCTGCGGCCGGGCGGCGGAAAGAGCATTGTGGATCCAGGCGATGTCCGTCATGTGCCGTTCTGGAAAAAGATGGAAACAGGCCGGATTTCGTAGGAGCCGACACCCGGATTGGCGGTTGCGAGATCGTTGGCGATGCCCAGCGCCTCGTCGAGCGAGCCGACATCGACCATGTAGAAGCCGAGCAGCTGTTCCTTCGTCTCGGCAAAGGGGCCGTCGATCACGATCGGCGCCTCGCCGCTCTTGCGCAGCGTCGTCGCCGCCGTGGTGGGTAAGAGGCGCGCGACGGGGCCGAGCTTGCCCTGTTGGCGCAATCCGTCCTGCACCTTCATCAGGCGGCCCATGACGGCGTCGTCCTCCTCCTTCGACCAGGCGGAGGTGATGGCTTCTTCATTGTAGCAGAGGATGGCATAGAGCATGTCTGACCTTTCTCGCGTCAAGGACGTGGGACAGGCACACTAGCCGACATGGTGGTTGAGAAAAATCCTCGGCAGTCCGCTCGCCAGACCGCCGCATCAGCGCCATATTGGCCGCCGATAGGGAGCGCATGCCGAAAGGAATGCGGGAAGCATGTATCGCGCGGTGACGCAGGATATCACGGTGGAAGTCGAACCGTCCTTCATGGCCGATCGGTCGGACCCGGCCGCCCACCGCTATTTCTGGGCCTATCGCATCACGATCGCCAATAATTCCGACCGAGCGGTGACGCTGGTCTCGCGTTACTGGCACATCACCGATGCCGCCGGCCGCATCGAGGAGGTGAGGGGGCCGGGCGTCGTGGGCGAGCAGCCGGAGCTCAATCCCGGCGACAGCTACCAATATACGTCCGGATGTCCCCTCGCCACGCCGTCAGGCATCATGGTCGGGCGCTATACGATGATCGACATGGAAGGTGATGCCTTCGACGTCGCCATTCCCGCCTTCTCGCTGGATATCCCCGACCGCCGCCGCTCGCTCAATTGAACGTGCCGCCGGCCTGCCTTTCGCTGGATATTCCGACCGGCAGCAAGCTTAGTTGAGCGTGCCGCCGGCCCGCCTTTCGCCGGATATTCCGACCAGCAGCAAGCTCAATTAAGCGTGCCGCCGGTCGGCGAAAACTCGGCGGGATCGAAGCTGTAGCGCGTCGAGCAGAATTCGCACGTCACCTCGATCTGCCCGTCCTCGATACTGTCGGTGATCTCCTCGGCGGTGAAGCCCTTGAGGATGTCGCGGATCTTCTCGCGCGAGCAGGAGCATTCGTCGCGCACGCCGGTGCCGGGATAGACGCGCACGCCGTGCTCGTGGAACAGGCGGTAGAGCAGCCGCTCCGTACCGACCGTCGGGTCGGTGAGCTCGGCGCTCTCCACCGTGCCGAACAGCACCTGCGCCGTCTGCCAGCTGTCATCGGCGGAGATGCCGTCATCGTCGTCGCCATTGCCGCCCGGGAGGTCGGGCAGGCGCATCCGCTCCGGCGAGTCGGGCAGGAACTGAATCAATGCGCCGCCGGCGCGCCAATGCTCCCGCTGGCCCGCCTCGCCGCGCACCATCTGCTTGGCGACGGCCAGCCGCACGTCGGTGGGGATCTGCTCCGATTGGCGGAAATAGAGCCGCGCCACCTCTTCCAGCGAGGTGCGGTCGAGTTCGACGATGCCCTGATAGCGCTGCGTGTGCACGCCCTGGTCGATGGTGAGGGCCATCACGCCGGCGCCCAGAAGATCTTCCGGCGCGGTTTCGTTGCGCGCCACGGCGTCGGCCAGCCGCTCTTCGTCGAAGCGTGCATAGGCGCGCACCGAACCGGGGGTGGCGAGATCGGCCACCAGCATGTCCACTGGCCCGTCGGAACGGGTCTGCAGGATGAAGCGGCCGTCGAATTTCAGCGAAGTGCCGAGCAGCACCGTCAGCGTCACGGCCTCCGCCAGCAGGCGCGCGACCGGCTCGGGATAGGTATGGCGTTCGAGGATCTGGTCGAGGATGGGGCCGAGCTGGACGGCGCGGCCGCGCACGTCGAGCGCGCCGACCTCGAAGGGAACGACATGGTCGTCACCCGAAAATCCGAAATCGCCGAGGGCGGGGTTCTGTTCGTTCACTGTCCTGATCCTGCAATGGCCGCCTGCGGACGGGGCGTGATGCGCCTGGTCCGATCCAGCCTTCCCGTACACATGCCGTGCAAGGCCCCCAGATAGGAAGGCCGTGCCGCCGGATCAAGCCGCCGTCAGGCGCCGAGACACCAGGCGAGCACCGCCTTCTGCGCGTGGAGGCGGTTCTCCGCCTCGTCGAAGACCACCGAATGCGGGCCGTCGATCACCTCGTCGGTGACTTCCTCGCCGCGATGCGCCGGCAGACAATGCATGAACAGCGCGTCGGGCTTCGCATGCGCCATCAGCTCGGCATTGACCTGATAGGGCTGGAAGACATTGTGACCGCGCGCGCGGTGCTCCTGGCCCATCGACACCCAGGTGTCGGTCACCACGCAATCGGCGCCGCTGACCGCCGCCACGGCATCGGGGGAGAAGGAAACGCGGCCGCCATTGGCGTTCGCCCAGTCGATGAAGCGGCTGTCTGGCTCGCTGCCGCCCGGCACGGCGATATTGAGACGGAAATCGAAGCGCGCCGAAGCCTCCACCAGCGAGTGCAGCACATTGTTGCCGTCGCCGGTCCAGGCGAAAAGGCGATCCTTCACCGGGCCGCGATGCTCCTCATAGGTCATCAGGTCGGCCATGATCTGGCAGGGATGTGTGGTGTCCGTCAGGCCGTTGATCACCGGCACCGTGGCGTGTTCCGTCAGCTCGAGCAGGCGATCATGTTCGGTCGTGCGGATCATGATCGCATCGACATAGCGCGACAGGACCCTGGCCGTGTCGGCGATCGTCTCGGAGCGGCCGAGCTGCATCTCGGTTCCGGTCAGCATGATCGTTTCGCCGCCGAGCTGGCGCATGCCGACATCGAAGGAAACGCGGGTGCGCGTCGAGGGCTTCTCGAAGATCATCGCCAGCACCCTGCCGGCCAGCGGATATTCGCGCTCGCCATCCCTGAGGCGGGCCTTGCGGGCGCCGGCATCGTTCAGGATGGCGCGCAGTTCCTGCGCCGGGACGGTCGAAAGGTCGGTGAAGTGGCGCAGGCTCATCGGCGGGCTCCTAGAGCAATTCCAGCAAGGGTGCGTAGCGGTTTTGCGTTCGGAATTGCGTAAAAACAAAGGGATAGAGCATTCCCGCGGCTCTATGAAAGGTGGAAATGCTCTAGGCGGGCTGCGCCGCGAGGGTCTTCGCGCCGGCCCGGATCGCGTCGAGCGCGGTGCGGATGTCGCCGTCGGTGACATTGAGCGGCGGCAGCAGCCTGACCACATTGTCGCCGGCCGGCACGGCCAGCAGCTTCTGGTCGCGCAGGGCCGCGTTCACCGTATTGTTCGGCACGCGGCATTTCAGGCCCAGCATCAGGCCGGTGCCGCGAATGCCCTCGAACACGGTCGGGAACTCGTCGATGATCGAGGCCAGCCCCTGCTTCAGCATCAGCGCCTTGCGCTTCACCTCGTCGAGGAAACCGTCTTCCAGCACGACGTCCAGCACCGCATTGCCCACCGCCATCGCCAGCGGATTGCCGCCGAAGGTGCTGCCATGCGTGCCCGCCGTCATGCCCTTCGCCGCTTCCGCCGTGGCCAGGCAGGCGCCCATGGGGAAACCGCCGCCAATGCCCTTGGCGATGGCCATGATGTCGGGCTCCACGCCCGACCATTCATAGGCGAAGAGCTTGCCGGTGCGGCCGATGCCGCACTGGACCTCGTCATAGATCAGCAGCATGCCGCGTTCGTCGCAGATCTCGCGCAGCCGCCGCAGCATCGCGGCGGGGACTTCGCGGATGCCGCCTTCGCCCTGCACCGGCTCGATCAGCAATGCGGCCGTTTCCGGCACGATCGCCTTCATCAGCGCGTCCATGTCGTCGAACGGCACCTGGTCGAAGCCCTCGACCTTGGGGCCGAAGCCCTCCAGATATTTCGCCTGGCCGCCGGCGGCGATGGTCGCCAGGGTGCGGCCGTGGAAGGCGCCCTCGAAGGTGACGATGCGGAAGCGCTCGGGATGGCCGGAGACGAATTGGTAGCGCCGCGCGGTCTTGATTGCGGCCTCCAGCGCCTCGGCGCCCGAATTGGTGAAGAACACCTTGTCGGCGAAGCTGTTTGCGGTAAGCCGCTCGCCCAGCTTTTGCTGCCCCGGCACGTCATAGAGGTTGGAGACATGCCACAATTTGCCGGCCTGCTCGGTGAGCGCGGCAAGCAGATGCGGATGGCTGTGACCCAGCGAATTCACCGCCACGCCGCCGGCGAAATCGAGATATCGGGTACCGTCGGTGGTTTCCAGCCAGGAGCCTTCGCCCCGCTCGAAGGCAAGCGGCGCACGGGCGAATGTGTCGAAAAGCGCCGAACTGCTCATCACTGTCCCCATGTCGTTCACGGCATGTCAGATCACGGTTCGAAACAGCTTCGCAAGGCAAAGTGAACCGTCGAACCAAAAAAGCCGCCCAATGGGCGGCGCTTGGCCGCGTTTATTGAGGTTTTCCGCTGGAAAGTCAACGCAAAGCTGGGTTTCCGCGCCGGTGCCGCGGGAGGCAAGCCAAGTTGGGGAAAACCATCGAATCCAATTCCACAAATCGTGGTGACTCTTGTCACCGAGTCAACCGATGGGGTAGTTTCAGGGCCGAGATAACAAGACTTCGTGCGGCGGATTTCCTAGAAGCGTAAATGTGGTGTCGCCCGGTCGTTGCCGGGTCGATGATGGATTCCGATTCTGCGCGGTTCACGAAGGAGTGGATGTCCTCATGAACTGGACCGATGAGAGGGTCGAACTTCTGAGCAAGCTCTGGTCCGAGGGACTGAGCGCCAGCCAGATCGCCGCGCAGCTTGGCGGCGTCAGCCGCAATGCCGTGATCGGCAAGGTTCATCGTCTCAAGCTGTCGGGGCGCGGCCGTGCCGCCACGGCGGCGGTGAGGCCCAAGAAGGTCGTGTCGGCCAATAGCGGCGGCAAGCAGGGCGTGGCGCGGGTGACCCGTACGGTCACCACGACGATCGGCGCCACCGCGCTGCAGGCGCAATTCGATGTCGAGCCCGTCGCGCGGCAGGTCCTGCGACCCGCCGCAGACGTCGTGATCCCCATTTCGCGCCGCCTGGTGCTGACGGAACTGACGGAACGCACCTGCAAGTGGCCGAATGGCGATCCGCTGGCCGAAGATTTCAGCTTCTGCGGCAATGAGTCCGGCGAGAGCGGACCCTATTGCGGCTACCATTCCAAGCTCGCCTACCAGCCGGTTTCGGAGCGCCGTCGCGCCCGCTGAGGCCAACCTGCGCGCCGCGTCTGATGGGCTCCGGAGATTTCTGATTTCCGCCCTTTGCGCCGCTCCTCACCCGGCTGCCGTCACGCTCTCCCCGTAAAACGGGAGGAGAGGGTTCCCACTTTTATCAATCGCCCACGTCGCAGAAGGGGCGGAAAGCAAACGGAAGCGTTCTTCTCCCCGTTCACGGGGAGAAGTGCCCGGCAGGGCGATGAGGGGCAGCGCAAACGTCGAACGGTGTTCCGCTCGCCCTCAAGCCAGGGTGACGACGTGACTCTTGTCGCCCTTGGGGCGGTCGGCGGGCATCTGCTGCGCCGTTGCGATATAGTACACCGTCTCGGCGATATTGGTGGCGTGGTCGCCGATGCGCTCGATGTTCTTGGCGCAGAACAGCAGGTGAGTGCACGAGGTGATGTTGCGCGGGTCCTCCATCATATAGGTCAGGAGCTCGCGGAACAGCGACGTGTACATGGCGTCGATCTCGTCGTCGCGATTGCGCACGACGCCCAGCGCGCCGACATCGCGCGAGGCATAGAGGTCGAGCACGTCCTTCAACTGGGTCAGCGCCAGCTCGGCCAGTGACTCGATGCCCCGGAAGAGCCGGATCGGCTGCTGCTGCGTGGTCACGGCCACCACACGCTTGGCGATATTCTTGCCAAGATCGCCGACGCGCTCGAGGTCGGAGGCGATACGCAGTGCGCCGATCACCTCGCGTAGATCGTCGGCGAGCGGCTGCCGCCTTGCGATGATCGCCACCGCCTTGTCGTCGATCTCGCGCTGCGCGGTATCCAGTATCGCATCGTCGGCCACGACCTTCTTGGCGCTGCCGCTGTCGGAGTTCACCAGCGCGGCGACCGATTGCTCGACCATCCGCTCGGCGAGGCCGCCCATCGCGGCGATGCGGCTCGAAAGGAATTTGAGATCCTCGTCATAGGCGCGGACAATATGCATCGGACCTCAAGCCTCCAGCGGGTAAGAATCGCCAGTATGTAGGCTAATGAGGTGACAGGAAAAAGAAACCTGTGTCTCAGTCCGGTGACAGGAGGGGGCAGCGGATTTTGCCGGATAATCAAATAGCTAGCGCATGCATCCGAGGGCCCGACCGGTTTTCGGGAGATGATATGCGTGAAAACAGGCGGCCAATCTGAGGTCCGGCCCGTTTCAGCTCAGCGGCAGATGCACGGTGAAGGTCGCGCCTTCGCCCAAAGTCGACCGGATCGACAGGCGGCCATGGTGCCGCGTCAATATATGCTTGACGATCGACAGGCCGAGCCCGGTTCCCTTCTGCGTGCGGCTGGCTTCCGCATCCACCCGGTAGAAGCGCTCGGTGACGCGCGGAATATGTTCCTCCGCTATGCCCGGCCCGTAGTCGCGCACCGTCACCTCGGCCTCGCGCTTGCCGCCGGGCGAGACGACCGCGAGCGAAATGTCGACCCGCCCGCCGGACTGTCCGTATTTGCAGGCGTTCTCGATGAGGTTTTCGAACACCTGGAACAACTGGTCCCGGCTGCCCTGCACCATCATGGCGTCGTCCGCGAAATCCTTCCGGATCGTCATGCCCAGTTCCGTGGCGAGCGGGTTCAGCGCGTCGATGACGGAGCCGACGACCGTCTTGAGATCGATCATGTCGCCGCTGCCCACGAAGGGCGTCATCTCGATGCGCGACAGTGAGAGCAGGTCGTCGATCAGCCGGGCCATGCGCAGCGTCTGGCTGTGCATGATGCCGAGGAAGCGCTCGCGCGCGGCGGGATCTTCCCGCGCCGGACCGCGCAGCGTCTCGATGAAGCCGGAGATCGTCGCCAGCGGCGTGCGCAGTTCGTGGCTGGCATTGGCGATGAAGTCCGCCCGCATGCGGTCGATCCGCCGCGCCTCGCTCTGGTCGCGGAAGATGATGACGTTGAGCACGCTGCCTTCGCCGACGGGGCGCGCGGTGATGCGGAACAGGCGTTCGATAGGCAGGCGCTCGGCATATTCGATCGTCTCCGGCGATCCGCCTTCCAGCACCTGCTGGATGAGGGCCTGCATCTCCGGCGCGCGGAAGCGCAGTTGCAGGTCTATGCCCGGCTGGATGCCGGCAAAAGCCATCTGTGTCGAGGCGTTGGCGTGGACGACGACGCCGCGCCGGTCGAACACGATCAGCGGATCGGGCACGGCTGCGGCAAGCCGTTCGCCGGAAAGCCCCTCGAGTGCGGAGGCCGCCGCCTTGGCCTGGCGCGCGGCGGCCCGCTCCACGCTGCTGCGCCGCGGTGAGAAGAGGGTCGCGGCCAGCACCAGCACGAACCCCGCCGCGGCGATCCATCCGCTCCATGGCGAAAGAACCGTCGCTGCCAGCGCCACGGCCGCGGCGGCCAGCGTCCAGCGCGCGTGCCACAGACGCGTGCCGATCCTTGCCCGCGGGTCCCCCGCCTGTTCCTCAGCCATTTCCTGCCTTCCCGCTCCGCCATCGACTTGTCGTCGGTTCCGCGCCACCATAGCATCGGCGTTCAAACGGCATGCAACGCGACGGACGGAAATCATGGGTCAAGCGCAAGACACCGGTGGCAACAAGCCTGTCTCCATCAAGATCGACGGCAAGGAACGGGTATTCGATATCGACGACCCGAAACTGCCCGGCTGGATAGAGGACAAGGCGCTGGCATCGGGAGGCTATCCCTATGACAAGAAGATGAAAAAGGATGTGTATGAAGAGGAGCTCGAGGTCCTTCAGGAGGAACTCGTGAAGCTCCAGAGCTGGCTGCAGGCGAGCGGCGAGCGCGTCGTGGCATTGTTCGAGGGCCGCGACGCGGCTGGCAAGGGCGGCACGATCTTCGTGCTGCGCCAGTACATGAACCCGCGCACGGCGCGCAACGTCGCCCTTCCCAAGCCCACCGAGACCGAGCGCGGCCAGTGGTATTTCCAGCGCTATATCGCGCATTTCCCTACTGCGGGCGAGTTCGTCACCTTCGACCGCTCCTGGTACAATCGCGCCGGCGTGGAGCCGGTGATGGGCTTCTGCACGCCCGAGCAGCATCAGAAATTCCTCGACGAAGCGCCGCAGTTCGAAATGTCCATCGTCAGCGACGGGATCAGGCTGTTCAAGTTCTGGCTCGATGTCGGGCAGGAAGCGCAGCTCGAGCGCTTTCACGACCGCCGGCACAGCAAGCTGAAGAACTGGAAGTTCTCGCCCATCGACATTGCGGGCATCGCCAAATGGGATGCCTATTCGCAGGCGCGCGACCTGATGTTCGAGCGCACCCACACGCCCTATGCGCCCTGGACCGTCATCCGCTCCAACGACAAGCGCCGCGCCCGGCTGGCGGCGATCCGTCACATCCTGCTCTCCATCCCCTATGCGGATCGCGACGATGCCGTGGTGGGCGAGCAGGACCCGGCGATCATCTTCGAAGCGGCGGCCTTTCCGGAAAAGTGAATCTATTGCGCCTTGCCGGCGCGCAATTCGCCGATCTCCGCTCGTAGGGCGCGCAATTCCGTGAGGATCGCCGCCTGGTCGTCCTGTATCTCCTGGCGCTCGGCGGTTTCCTGCGCGTCGTGCTCCTCCTCCATCGCCGACACGATTACGCCGATGAACAGGTTGAGCGCCGTGAAGGAGGTGGCGATGATGAAGGGGATGAAGAACAGCCAGGCCGACGGATAGATCTCCATGATCGGCCGCACCACGCCATCCGACCAGCCTTCCAGCGTCATCACCTGGAACAGCGTGTAGAGCGAATCTCCCAGCGTGCCGAAACGGTCGGGGAAGGAAGCGCCGTAGAGATTGGTCGCCATCACCGCGAACACGTAGAACATCAGCGCCAGCAGCAGCATGATGGAGCCCATGCCCGGCAGCGCCGCGATGAAGCCCGTCACCACCCGGCGCAGCGACGGCACGATGCTGATGAGCCGAAGCACGCGCAGGATGCGCAGGGCGCGCAGCACCGACAGGCCGCCGGTCGCCGGCACCAGCGCGATGCCGACGACGACGAGGTCGAAGACGCGCCACGGATCGTGGAAGAACCGGTGGCGATAGACCAGCGCGCGGGCGGCCAGTTCCGCCACGAAGATCGACAGGATGGCCCCATCCACGATGCGCATCAGCCCGCCGAAGCGCGCCCGCATGGTTTCCGACGTCTCGAGCCCGAGCGTGATGGCATTCAGCACGATGAGAAACATGATCGCCGTCTCGAAGCGGCGGGATTCGATGAGCGACTTGAGTGCGGCCAAGGATGGTCTCTGCTGATGTGAGATGGCCGCAGATTTGGTGTGCTTCGCGGCGGCCGTCAAGCGTGGCTAACTGCCATGCGTTCGCGATGCGATACCCTTGACACGATGCGCCGATCTCGCCGATGAATGAAGCGCATGCGGGCGTAGTTCAATGGTAGAACGGCAGCTTCCCAAGCTGCATACGAGGGTTCGATTCCCTTCGCCCGCTCCACCTTGATACACAAGGCTTTGCGCCTGATTTTGGCTTTCCGATTTTCAGGCGGTTTTACAGCAAGTTTTACACCTTATGTTCGCCGTTTGGCCTTCCGGAGCTTCCGGATGGTGTCGAGCGTGGCTGCCTTGCGGTCCACGTAGCGGCGAATAATTCGCTCCACCGTCGTCTCTTCCCATGCCATGATTTCCGCGATGACGCGTGTCGACAGACCGGCAATGTAAAAGCGGGTGACTGCCGTGCCGCGCAGGTCGTGGAAATGCAGGTCGCGCTTGTCGAGGCTGGCATCGATCTTGGCTTTGTTAAACGAACTGCCGAGGCCGTTCTCGGTCCATGGGTGCTCGCGCGACGATGTCAGCACGGCGGTGGAGCGGCGCGGGATGCGCTTCAGCAGGGCTCGCAGGTCGTCATGCAGCGGGATGACGGCTTCGCGTTTGTGGCGGCTTTTGCCGGTAGTCAGGATGATCTCGTGCTCGTGGACATGCGACCACGACAGGCGCACCAGGTCGCCCATGCGAAGGCCAGTGTTCGCGGCGAGCTGGACCGCCCATTTGATCTCTTCGGAGGCGGTTGGCTCCAGCTGCACGATGTCGGTTTCGGTCCAGATGATCTCCGACCGGTCGGCATCATAGAGATGCTTGATGCCTTCGCATGGGTTCGCCACCAGCTTGCCCTGCGGATCCACGCCGTGGGCGCAGACGCGCGACAGCACCTGCATCGCATAGTCGGCATTGCGCGGCGTCGCTGCATAGGCGCCGCGCCACTTGCGGATGACCTGGCGGATCCGCTCGGTGCGATTGAACTGGGCGATGCGCAGCTCGCCGAAGTGATCTTCGATCCGGTCGAGCCAGCGGCTCCAGTTGCGCTGCGTCGATGTAGCGAGCTTCAGATAGTCCGGGCTCTTGCGGTAGGTTTTGACGACGGCGCGGAACCGGTCCGGATCCGGCGCGCGGTGATCTTCGATCGCCTGATTGTAGGCGCGCATGAAGTCCGGCGTGCCGGGGGCAGCTTCGGTCTGGATGCGCGGGCCGCCGCGCCAGGCATAATAGTAGACGCGACCTTTAGCCTTGACCGTATGCAGGCCCTTCAGCTCAACCATAACCATGCTTCGCCTCGAACGCCTCCAACTCGCGGTCAAGGTCATCTTCATCACTGCCGGCCGGTTTCGTAAAGTGCCAACGCTGGGTGCCGTCCGGTCGGATGTCTAGCGACACAGGTTCGATGCCGGAAGCGCGCAGCGCTGCCAAGGCCGTCTTCAGATCTGCTTCGCGGACGGACGGACGGCGGCTCACAACAGCCTCCCGCCTTCGGCCGGCCGCGCGCAGGCGGGGCAGGTGTGAGTGTATGGTTCCTCCCGCGCGCTGCCTGCGATGCGCGGCGGCTTGCCGAACAGGTCAGCGGTGTCGCCGGCATCGCGCGTCGGTGCAGCTTTGCGGATGGACCAGCCTGCCGTCTTGGCGTCGGCGATCATGACGCTCCAGTCCTCGTCCAGATAGGAATTCGGATAGCTGGCGGGGCAGGCGTCACAGCAGACCTGGTTGCGGCCGTCGTGGCAGGCGATGGTCATAGCGCCGGCACCTCGCGCTGGGGCATGCCATTGTGCTCGATGCCGTCGAGAAGGCGGCCGGCACGCTTCTTGCCGACCTCGAACATGGTCATTGCGCCCGTGCCTTGCAGGAAGGTGTCGCGGTCAGTGATGCCGTGCCGGGAGCCATCGGCATGGAGCACGTGATGATCGACGAGGCAGTGCCGGGTTTCTTCTGGGTGCCGCTCGCGGAGCGGCGGATAGCAGCGATCGATGTCATCCTCTGACATCTGCGACACGGCAGACCAGCTTCCCCACTGCTTGAAGAAGAACGGCACACCGGCGGCGGCGCATTGATCGCGGATCTGGCGGGCCCAGTCTGGGTGCATCGGGCGGGCGCCAGGACCGCTCTCGCCGCCAGTGATGATCCACTCGAGACCGGAGCGCCCACGCATGAAATCTGCGCTCGATTGGCGTCCTCGATGGCAATTGTGAAGAGGAGGATGGCCTTTCTCGCACCACGCGCAATCACCCCAGCATTCGCTATAGAGCGCATTCTCGCCGACCCACGCCGTTTCAAAGTCAATAGGCCCCAGCAGTGGCTCAGCCGAGACGAAGCGGATGGCAGCTGGCGTCGCCAGAAGGTCGGGAATCCGCTCGTCGGCGCGAGCCTGATCCTCAGCAGAGACGCCGAGCCAGACGTTGGGGAGGGGCCATGGAGCGTTGGCGACATAGTCATGCGCGTTGTCGCCATCTTCCATCATGCGGCCAGCTGCGGCTGCGATATTCAGGCGCCGAGCTCCGTCGCAAGTGAAGCCGCTCACATATGCGCGCATGCGCGCGCTCCGCTTCGACAGGACCTGGTAGGTGTGCTGCGGTGTCAGCGCCATGACGGCGAAGACGCGGTCGATCCATTCGTCGGGCACGCTTTCGTGGAACAGGTCGCCATGGGCGCAGACGAAGATCATGCGCGGAAGCGTCCAGCGGAGGGGCTGGTCGAGCCACTGTTCGTTGAGCCGCACCTTGCCGTTCCAGACCGGTCCAGCCTTGCTGTCGACCGTCAGGCCGGCGCGGCTTGAGTGATGTTTCAGCCGGGTGCCGGCGAGCTTCATCGCGTAGCAGTTGGTGCAGCCGGGCGACACGACTGAACAGCCGGTGACCGGGTTCCACGTCGCGTCGGCTAAAGCTATCTTGGCGGATGCGTCGAAGATGTTCAGCGATTGTGGCGGCTCATTCATTTCACCGGAAGGCGATGGGTTTGCTTCCGAGGGCGATATGCTCGACACCAACTTTCATCTTACCGCAAGAGCGAGGATGAAACGCTCAGAGCTTTTGGCAGACGCACTCTGCGATGTAGTGGAGTGCAAGCCATGAAGAAGGTCGGCTTCAATATGATCGACGGGGAAGAGTTCCCTCTCGTTTTTGCCGATATCATCGCAGAGCTTCATGCCGACGACGGGATGGTTGTCATCGGCTTGGCATCAGACTTCGATGGGTCGGGCATCGGTCCAGTGGAGATACGATGCAGAATCGCAATGCCACTAAAGTCGGCTGAAACTTTGGCGGCGGCATTGAATGGCTTAGTCAAGCTGGCGCAAGAGACACCTTCAGGCCGCGCGTGATTACTTGGATAGCAGGCACGGGGAGGGGCCGGAGTGAGTTGGGGAGGCTTGCCGGATTGGATTACCGCAATTGGGACGATATTCATTGTTTTGACCACCTATTTAATCCACCGCAGCCAAAGGATAGGCCAAAAGTCTGAGCGGCGCCGGGCTATAGAAACAGCGGAGCGTCTCGCGAGCCATGCCTATGATTCGCTGGTGGCATTAGAGAAGCACAGTCGTCATCCGGCCGATTTCGGTATCGTCTACAGCCAGCGCAATTTCGATGCGCTCGACCATGCATTGGCGAATCTTGATCCTGCGGCCCTGGGCCCAGACGCGATCATACCCTTGGTTGCTCTACGCCATAGAATTCTCAAATATAGGCGGGAGGACCAAGATAGGAAGTTCATTCTGGACGATCTAGATGGTGCTCGAATGTATAGAGATACTCTGCTGGAAATCCTCAAAAAGGAAAAACTACGCTCGCCATTGCCAGAAGACGCGTTGCCGTGGCTTAAGTAAAAAATCGCCGTCGTTCCACGCGCGTAGGACGCGCTAAGGCTCGCTTCACGCGGGCCTTTTTTCTGCCCTCATCTGAAATCTGGGAAGGGGAGGCGACCGGCTTTGGAGAGTGTGTGTGGCTGATAAAGCTGGCCGCCCTGCTCCGGCGTAGGGACGACCGGAGGATGACTGTCGAGGGGCACTTGCCAGTCCGTCGCGTAACAGCGTTGCGATGAAATGGTTCCCATATAGGCGGCCGGCTTTGAGCGAGGGGGCTTGGGCCGACCGCCTACAGGGACGTTAGCGGGAAGGGACCGAGTTCCCACCGCAGTGAACATTAGTGCGTTGCTGGCCTAGGTCCAGCGCACCCAACATCAACAATTTGGAGAATGCCATGTCGATCACCCTCGGCAGCGCTTCCGCGCGGCTGATCATCAGCGAATGCGCGAAGAACGACCTGCTTCGCAACCAGTGCGCCTATGTGCTGGCGACCGGATGCCACGAGACAGGCGGCTTCAAATACATGCGCGAAATCTGGGGGCCGAGCGCCGCGCAGAAACGGTATGAAGGCCGCAAGGATCTCGGCAACACCGTCAAAGGCGACGGCAAGAAGTTCCTCGGTCGCGGCTTCGTGCAGATCACCGGGCGGGCCAACTACGCCTACTGGTCCAAGCGGCTTGGGCTTGACCTGGTCAAGGAACCGCAGCTTGCGGAGAAGCCGGAGATTGCCGTGCGCATCCTCGTGCAGGGCATGAAGTTCGGCACCTTCACCGGCAAGAACCTGGGCGACTACATCACGCTCCAGCGGTCGGAGTTCGTCGGCGCCCGGCGCATCGTCAATGGGACGGACCGTGCCGACCTGATCGCCGGTTATGCGCAGCAGTTCGACGCGCTGCTCAAGGCGGAGGGGTATGGCGAACAGACCTCGGTGAAACCGTCCCCCGCGCCAACATCCCCTCCTGTCGAGCCCGCGCCGCAGGCTTTGGGCTTCTGGCAGCGTCTCATCAACATCATCCTCGGGAGGGGCTGACCATGGCACCCATCATTCGCATCTTCCTGCGCTACATCAGCATGCCGCTAGTGATCATGGGCTGGATACTGCCGGAGGAACAGGCCGATATCATCGCTGACCCGGAGCTCGTCTTCTGGCTGTCGCAGTTGATCGGCTGGGGCATCCCGTTTGCGGTGGAGGGCTGGTACTGGCTCGCCAGCAAGTTCGGGTGGGCACGCTGATGGGCGCGCGCGGTGTTCTCCGGACGCTGGGAGGCGGGCTTGTCGCCTTCTGGTGTCCGGGATGCAAGGAACTTCATCAGGTACGCGTTCGCCCCGCTGAGAGCCCGTCATGGGACTTCGACGGCAACTATGACCGCCCGACATTCTCACCTTCCATCCTTGTCCGATCTGGGCATTTCGTGCCCGGCCACAAGCCGGGCGATAGTTGTTGGTGCACCTACTGCGCTGAGGATGATGCCGCCGGCACACCCGGCTTCTCCTGCAAGCAATGCCATTCCTTCGTTCGAGACGGCCATATTCAGTTCCTCGGCGACTGTTCCCACGCGCTGGCGGGACAGACCGTTCCGTTGCAGCCGATCGATGCGGGAGGCGAATGATGGACACGCTCATCTCGCTCGTCATTGGCAACGGCCTGATTGCCGGCATCGTCGCCGCGCTCGTCGGTGCTGTCGCGCTCTACGTCAAAGGCCGCAGCGATGGTGCCGCCAAGGCGGAGAACAAGTCGCTCAAGGACAAGCTCGCCTCGAAAGAGGAGCAGCTTGAGATGCATCGCGAGGCAAATGCGGCCGAGCGGGAAGCGGCAGGCATGTCCGATGACGATGCTCGGCAGGAGGCGCTGAAATGGGCAAGGCGCTGATCTTCGTCCTGCTGCTGGCCGGCTGCGCGTCTACGGCGGCCCCGGACGATCCACGGCGCATCTGGTGCGACCACAATCAGCCGCGCCGTGATGCCACCGAGATTACGCCCCGCGCCGAGCTCGACCGCATCAACACGCATAACCGGCTCGGCACCGCCTGGTGCGGCTGGAAGCCGTGACCGAACCGACCTTCTGAAAATCGCATGACAGGGCAATGGGCGAATGGCGGACGAGAACATGGAAGTCGAAATTGCGCGACTGGATGAACGGCTCAAATCGATCGAGCGGATGCTTGCAGACATCGTCTCTGCCCAGAAGGAGGCATCGGAAGGGCGTCGGCGTGGCTATGAAGCGCAGGAGCGGACAGAGCGCGAGGTGATCGGCATCACGCACAGGCTGGGTGCCGTGGAGAGGAGCGTCGAGGCCATCAGACCAACCACAGCGGAGCTGGAGAAGGTTAGAGATCGCGTTATGTTCGCCGGCTCGCTCGGCCGGGCGATGTGGAGCGTTGGCAAGGCGCTGCTTGCTGCCGCTGCGGGCGCGGCTGGCGCCTACTATACAATGACCGGCAGGCCGCCGCCTTAGCCTGCCTCAAATCTGGTCGAGAAAATTAACACGCCCCGCTGGCTCCGGCTGGCGGGGCTTTTTTGCGTTTTCAGCCTATGCGAGCCCGCCAACAAACCCGGACGTTGCTATGGGTGACCACATCTATTGGCGTTGAACGGGTGCGCTCCATCGTCCCTTGGATTCGCCGCGAGGAAAGGCCGGTGGGTTAACGCCGTGAGGGAGGAGTTTGCCTGAGATTTCTTTGGCTTCCAAGCATGGTAAGTATGTCGTAAATTTTGGTTTGATGTTAGGCCACGACACTTTCGAGAGTCCGAAGTTTTTACTCACGCAGACGCGCGGGGCGATTGTTCGTTTTGGGCAGATCGCCGAGGCGTACTTCGAGGCCAACCATGCTGAACGCACTGTAAGTGTAGACCCCAAGACGGGATGGAAGACCTATAAGGCGACCTTCGCAAATCCCTTACCAGCGGAGCTGAGGCATATCGCCTTCACCGCTGTGAATGATTTGCGGCATGCGCTTGACCAGATTCTTTGTACATCGGTCGAAGCAATAACTGGGCGGGTTGCGACTAGATCCGACTATTTTCCAATTGGCGGAGATCCAAGGGACTTCGAAGCAAAGCTGCGCGTTGTCCCCGATGGCCTCAAGCAGGTATTTCGCGATTTTCAGGTCTACCCGAGAAGTGCTCAATACGACGGGGGCGATGACCTGCTGTGTGATCTGTCTAAGGCAGCCCAGCGAAAACACCGTCTATCTTGCAGAATTGGCGCGGTTGTCGCGGCGATGGATGGCGGAGGGACAATAGATTTCGATCCGGATGGTGGGTCTATGAGCCTTTTCCCGCAGTGGAATATTCATACACAAGAGCTCATTTACGGAACAACTGGTCCCAAAGGACACCTAATTCATACACTTCGGCTATCCGGTTTCCTAGTATACTATGACGCCGGTCCTCTGACGGGGCGATCGGTCGTTGATATCACAAATGACATCATCGATAGGGTGGAAAGTATTCTGCGGACGGTAGAGCATGAAACCCTGATGGTGCGATCGCGCGACGCAAGTTTTCCATAAGTTGCGTCAACACGGGAAAGCCGTGTCGTCGATATCAGAACAAGCTCGCTTGTGCCGGCGCGGCAACCTGCGGCGGCTCTCCATCGGCCTTGGGCGCATCCACGATCATCAGCATGTCGTCGGGTAGCGGCCGTTGCAGCGCTTTCGCCTCCGCCCATGGCGCGTTCATCCACGCCTCCAATTCGTCCGGCTCGGTCAGCAGGACCGGCATCGCCTTCTGATGGATCGGCGCGACCACACCGTTCGGCTCTGTCGTAAGGAAGGCATAGAGATCGTCAGTGGTGATGCCATCCCTAACTTTCCGCACGCTCAGCCACTGCGGCACCCATATCCCGGCAAAGAACATCAACGGCCGGCTCTCATCCCGCGCGAACCATGCATTCGGCGTCCGACCGCCCTCAACCTTGCTGGCAGGGTCCGGCTCGGCAAAGCTAGTGACGGGCACCAGGCAGCGGTTCTCTTCATCCAGCCACCGTCGCCAGTGCTTGCTGGAGGTGTTGCGCACATTCGTGGTGCCGCCGTCCGGCTCCATCTTCAGCAACTGGTCGAAATCGACTTCCTTGCCCTTCGCCCGCAGCTTCTCGGCGCGCTTCACCGTGGCGTCGAACAGCGCCTTGGAGGAAGACGGCAGGCCCCATCTCAGTATTGCCAGTTCTAGGCCGGCCATCGTGTTGCGGATGATCGGCGCCATGCGGTCTGGATAGACATCGAGCGACGGCTGAAGATTGCCGATGTTGTCGAGGTCGATCCGGAACAGCCGCCGGATCGCTTCCTGGTTCGTGGTGACGTTGTAGAGATTGCACATGGGCGCAATCTGCCACTGCGACATCCTGTCGGCAAGCTAGCCCTCTCGACTCTTGCCGGTGCGATGTTCTATTTTCGTTCTCATGCCGGACCCTCACCGCAAAAAAGACTACCTGATCTCGCAAGCCGAAAGGAACGCGCGCTATGCGCTGATCTGGTGCCGCTATTGCAAGCAGCGGCGCTATTTCCTGCTTGCGGATCTGCGCGAGGCATTCGGCGATATCGACTGCGACAGCATCGTCGACCATTACAACTGGAAGTGCACCGGCTGCGATGGCAACGGTCGCATTGATCTGCGGCTGGAGGATCCTCGCGCGAGCGATGGTGGCACGCTGCGCAGGCTGGTGCGTATCGACACGATCAGGCGGCCGGTGTGGCGAGATGAGCCGCTATGAAGCCTTTCCGTCTTCCAGAGATCACCTATCCGCTCTCCATCAGCACCATTGGCATTGTGATTGCCACCGGCCACGAAATCTGGGTCCACTGCAATACATTCGGGTGCAACCACCGCGGCAGGCTTAACCTGGTGCCGCTGGCACACCGGCTAGGCATGGACCATTCATCGCTGGCGGATGATCTTCGGCCGCATGTGTTCTGTCCAAAGTGCCGAGATGCAGGGAAGCCAGATCGGGATATCAGCTTTTCGCTGATGAAGCCGACGAGCCTTCAGTCGTCGTGGCCGCGCCGAGAACTATGAAGTGGGCTTCTTCGGCAGGAAATCGGTGATGACGCGCGGCATGCGCTCCAGCGCGCCGGCAGCCTTGGCAGCAGCTTCCAACGCCTCTCGCGCCTTCCTCGCGTCATCCAGACCTTGCAGCGCCTTCAGGCAGGCTTCGCGCGCGGCGTAGTGCGCCTTGCGACTCTGACTGCCCGGCCAGTTGTTGAGCAGCACGTCTGCGGCCTGAGCGACGCTGTTGACGACCGCAAGGTGGCCGTCCTTGCGGCGGATGAACAGCGGGTGATCGAATTTCTTATCGAGGGGATCGAGACGCAAAACACATACTCCGCGCTGACAATGCACGGCAGGTGAGAGCGTTCCCAGCCGGTGAAACGGTTTTACACCGGTACTGATTTCATTGAACAAAATGTGCCTGCTTCGGGCTGTGTTTTACAGGCAAAGACGTTGAAAGATTAAAATAGGTATAGCTTCCCAAGCTGCATACGAGGGTTCGATTCCCTTCGCCCGCTCCAGTATTCGCAGATAGCTCAGCCAGTCTATTGGGGGATTCTGTCCCGCAATGCAAAAAGCCCACGCCGGAGCGTGGGCCTTATCTGGTGCTGTTCCAGCTTGTTAACGGCTGGACCGCGTTTTCTGAACAGAAAAAAGCTAGCAAAAAACTCCGCCCGATGTCAACTATTCTTATGGGGACTAGGGAGGGGGAAATCATGATTACGCTCGGCATAGACCTTGGCACGGATTCTCTGGGTTGGTGCCTCATCGACACCGTGGGCGAACCGCTGGAAACCCAGCAGGGTTCCATCATCGCCATCGGTGCGCGGATATTCGGCGACGGGCGCGAGCCGAAATCGGGTGCTTCACTCGCAGTGGACCGGCGCGCGGCGCGGGCGATGCGCAGGCGGCGGGACCGTTATCTTTCCCGCCGCGCCGCTTTGCTGCGGACCCTCACCGAATATGGATTGATGCCGGCCGACGAAGAGGCGCGGCGGCAGCTCGTGAGGGATACCAATGACGGCAGGAGCAAGAATGGCGGTCCCAGGGCGCCCGGCAAGACCGGCGATATGTCGGCAAGCGTCCACGGGCTCCGGGCGCGAGCGCTGGGCGAAAAGCTCACACCGCATCAGATCGGCCGTGTGCTGTTCAATCTCAACCAGCGGCGTGGCTTCAAGTCGAACCGCAAGACGGATCGCCGCGACAACGATCAGGGCAAGATCGAAGTCGGCGTCAACCGGCTGGGCAAGGCGATGCTTGATGCGGGCGCGCAGACCTTCGGCCAGTTCCTGCACGGGCGGCGGCTGGAGGGCAAATCCATCCGCACCCGGCTGCGGCCTGAAACCGGGGAAGATGCCAAGGGCGACGGCTACGATTTCTACCCCTCGCGCGCCGAACTGGAGCGCGAATTCGACCGGGTCTGCGAGGCGCAGGCACGCTACCATCCCGACCTTCTGGACGATGAGCGCATCACGCATCTGCGCGCCATCATCTTCTACCAGCGGCCATTGAAGCCCGTCGTCGCCGGGCGGTGCAGCTACAATCCGGATGAGACGCGGCTCGCCAGGGCGCATCCGCTGTTCCAGGCTTTTCGGCTCTACAAGGAGGTGAACGAACTGGCGCTGGTCGGCGAGGACCAGCAGGCCCGCAAGCTCACCACCGAGCAGCGCGATACGCTCGTGCACAAGCTGCGTTCGGCCAGGACCGCTTCTTTCACCGGCCTGCGCAAGGCGCTCAAGCTCGGCGCGGAGTTCCGCTTCAATAAGGAAAGCGAGACACGCACCGGTCTTCTCGGCGACGAGATCCATGTCGCGATGAGCGACAAGAAATGTTTCGGCAATCGCTGGTCCGGTTTCAGCTCCGACAAGCAGTGGGAAATCCTGTCCCGGCTGCGCGACGAGGAAGACCTCGTCACATTGCGGGAGTGGCTGGTCGAACAGTGCGGCCTGGACGCGGAGCAGGCCAGCGCTGTTGCGAAGGTGTCGCTGCCGGAGGGCTTCGGCCGGCTTGGAGCGCTGACCGACGCGCTGAAGAACGAGACCGATAAAGACGGCGCCGTGATTACCGAGGCGGAAGCGGCGCGGCGCTGCGGCTATGACCATTCGGACAAAGGCGACCGCAATTTTCCGGGATATGAGGCTCTGCCCAACTATCAGGAGGTGCTGGAGCGCCACATTCCGCCCGGCACCGGCAATCCGGACGATGTCTATGACATCTTCAAGGGCCGCATCACCAACCCCTCCGTCCATATCGCGCTGAACCAGTTGCGCCGCGTCGTGAACGCGCTGATCCGCCACTATGGCAAGCCGGACCGCATCGCCATCGAGCTCGGACGCGAACTGAAGCTGTCGGACAGGCAGAAGGACGAGATCGACCGGAAGATACGCAAGAACACGCGCGATGCGGAGGAACGTTCAACGAAGCTCGCGGAACTTGGCCAGCCCGATACAGGCTACAACAGGCTGCGGCTGAAACTGTGGGAGGAGCTGAACAGGGATCAGCCGCTCAACCGGGTCTGTATCTATTCCGGCGAGCCGATCACCGCCGCGATGCTGTTTACGGCGCAGGTCGATGTCGACCATATTCTGCCCTATTCGAAAACCCTGGACGACAGCGAGGCGAACAAGATCCTTTGCCTGACGGCGGCCAATCGCCAGAAGCGCAACCGTGCCCCGGCCGAGATTGCCGAATGGGCCTCCCGCTATGACGAGGTGCTCGCCCGCGCCGGCGCCCTGCCACGCAACAAGAGCTGGCGCTTCGCCCGCGATGCGATGGAGAAATTCGCCGAACAGGAGGGCTTTCTCGCCCGCCAGCTGACCGACATGCAATATGGTGCGCGCATGGCGCTGACCTATCTGGCCTCGCTCTACCCTACGGAGGAGGCGGATGCCGAAGGTCTGCTGCGCAAGCACAGCCGCGTGCGTGCGCTGCCCGGCCGGATGACCGAGATGCTGCGGCGCAAATGGGGGCTCAACGAATTGCTGCCCGATCATAATATCGGCGGTGGCGATCCGGTGAAGGAAAAGAACTGCAAGGACCATCGCCACCACGCGATCGACGCCTTCGTGATCGCCTGCACCAGCCGCTCGCTGATCCAGAAGATCGCCACCGCCTCCGCCGCGCTGGAAAAGGAGGGCGCCGAGCGCGTCGTGGCGAAGATCGGCGATCCCTGGCCGGGCTTTCGCGAGGAACTGCGCTTCAAGGTGAACGCCGCTTTGGTGAGCCATCGTCCGGATCACGGCACCGTCTCCCATGGCGGAGGCCAGACGGCCGGCAAGCTGCACAATGACACCGCCTACGGACTGACCGGAGAGAAGGACGAGAAGGGCAACGACCTCGTCGTCAGCCGCAAGCCGCTTTCCGCTTTCAAGGCGGCGAAGGACCTCGATGGAATCCGCGACCGGCAATTGCGCGAGGCCTTGCAGGAGGCGACCTACGGGCTGTCGGGGCGCGACTTCGAGCAGGCCGTACATCGCCTGGCTGGGCAGGAGCGGCTGGAGGGCAAGCCAAATCCCTTCCGCAATCTGCGCCATATCCGCGTGATCGAGCCGCTGAAGACCATCCCCATCCGCGACGAGGCGGGCAGGGCGTATAAGGGCTACAAGGGCGATTCCAACCATCGCTACGATGTCTGGCGGCTGCCGGACGGCAAATGGGTGTCGGAGGTTGTGACCACCTTCGACGCGCACCAGCCCGGCTGGCAATCGGCTGTACGGCAGCAATATCCGACGGCGAAGAAAATGCTCTCGCTGAAGCAGGACGATGCCGTGGCGGCGGATGGCAGCGGCGAGCGGATCATCTATCGCGTCGTCAAGTTCAACACCGCAGGCCAGATCTATCTTGCAGCGCATAATGAAGCCGGCGCGCTGAAGGCGCGGGACACCGAGCCGAACGATCCGTTCAAATATGTCTCCAAGGCAGCCAGCGGATTGAAGGCCATCAATGCCCGTCAGGTTCGCGTCGACGAGATCGGCCAGCTGTTCGATCCGGGACCGCGTGGTTAACCAAAGGTGAATCTTTTTGCGGATTGCACGGTAAAGTTGTGTCATCCTTGATGGATGGATCGCGTCGTCGACATTTCAACCGATGGGCTGCACCTTGCGGTGCATCGCGGTTTCCTGACCGTAAGCGCGGGTCATGAGGAAAAGGGCCGCATCCCGCTGGACGACGTCGGCGCGCTCATCGCCCATGCCCACGGCCTGACATGGTCGAACAATCTTTTCGTCAAGCTGGCGGAACGCAGCGTGCCGGTCATCATCTGCGCTCCGAACCATGCGCCGGTCACCTGCCTGTGGCCGCTTGCCGGCCACCATCTCCAGGGCGCGCGGATGCGGGCGCAGGCCGAGGCGTCCAGACCGCTGAACAAGCAGCTCTGGCAACGCATCGTGGCCGCGAAGATCACCATGCAAGGCGTCGTTCTGGCCTCCACCGGAGCGGAGGCAGGCGCCTTCGCCCTCTTGGCGCGCAAGGTGCGCTCCGGCGATCCCGACAATCTCGAGGCACAGGCGGCGCGGCGCTATTGGCAAGCCATGATGGGGCCGGATTTCCGTCGCGACGCGGATGGTGACGGCGTCAATGCGCTGCTGAACTATGGCTACACGGTGCTGCGCGCCGTCCTGTCGCGCGCCATCTGCGCCGCCGGCCTTCACCCGACATTGGGCATCCACCACAGTAATCGCGCCAACGCCTTCGCGCTGGCCGACGACCTGATGGAGCCCTACCGGCCGCTGGTCGACCGGATGGTGCGCAATCTGGTTGAAGCAGGCGCCGTTGCTGTCGACACCGGCACGAAGCAGCAACTGGCGCGCATTGCCACCTTCGATCTCGAAACACCGGACGGGACGAGCCCGCTTTCAGTGCAGGCAGGCCGCTTCGTCCATTCTGTGGCCACTGCCTTCGAGACAGGCGAGGCCGTGCTCGACCTGCCACGCGCACCGTCTCAACTGGCGCTGGCCATGCTGGGGCGCGACGGCGAATGACCACGCTCGCGACGCAAACAGAGGGAGGCGGACCGACGCACCTGTCTGCCTATAGGCTGATGTGGCTGCTGGTGACGTTCGACCTGCCTGTGGAGACGAAGAAGCAGCGCAAGGCAGCGCATGATTTCCGCATGTATCTGCTGGATATCGGCTTTGAAATGAGCCAGTTTTCCAACTATCTTCGCTTCTGCAACGGCAAGGAACAGTTCGATTCCTATGTCCGCAAGATCGAGAGCAACCTCCCGGCCCGCGGCGACGTCTTCGTGTTTCAGTTTACCGACAGGCAATATGAAAACATCGTGCGTTTCTCCGACCAAATGCGGCGAAGACGCCAGAAAAACCCCGAACAACTGGCTCTTTTCTGAAACAATGCAACATTTCCTGCCACTCGCCAGCGCCCAAAATCCCTTTGAAACCAGGATCTTGAGCGCCGATCGAGCTTAGCAGTTCAGAAAACGCGGTCCAGCCGCAACGGGATATTCCTGGGAGACACACCAGGGGCGAGCTTAGCAGTTCAGAAAACGCGGTCCAGCCGCAACGGAGCCGACCTTTTCACTGGCATACACCAGAGCTTAGCAGTTCAGAAAACGCGGTCCAGCCGCAACTTCATGGCATTGCGGTAGTTGTCCTCGATCAGCTTAGCAGTTCAGAAAACGCGGTCCAGCCGCAACTCGATGAAGACCATCCGGAGACAGCGCACTAGCTTAGCAGTTCAGAAAACGCGGTCCAGCCGCAACCAATGCTCGCTTGTGTGCGCAAGCGCATAAAGCTTAGCAGTTCAGAAAACGCGGTCCAGCCGCAACCTGACGGATTGGATGGATGAGAAGGCGCTTAGCTTAGCAGTTCAGAAAACGCGGTCCAGCCGCAACATGTTTGACCAGCAATCGCGCAATTCATCGAGCTTAGCAGTTCAGAAAACGCGGTCCAGCCGCAACCTCATACACCGCATTAATAACCTGTTCCGGAGCTTAGCAGTTCAGAAAACGCGGTCCAGCCGCAACCATGGCACGCAGCACTTCATACCCGAACGCAGCTTAGCAGTTCAGAAAACGCGGTCCAGCCGCAACGAGAGGCCGCAGTGTCGACGTCAAGGCGTCAGCTTAGCAGTTCAGAAAACGCGGTCCAGCCGCAACCACGGCGCGTGCCGACCGCGGCACGATCCGAGCTTAGCAGTTCAGAAAACGCGGTCCAGCCGCAACTGCCATCAAGGAATCGAAATACATCCTCGTAGCTTAGCAGTTCAGAAAACGCGGTCCAGCCGCAACTGGAAGGGTCTTCGCTGATGGCGAGATTGCAGCTTAGCAGTTCAGAAAACGCGGTCCAGCCGCAACCGTGCGGTTCCGGTCGAGCGTCTGATCGTTAGCTTAGCAGTTCAGAAAACGCGGTCCAGCCGCAACAGACCGCTTTCAGGAACTCGCGATTGGCGCAGCTTAGCAGTTCAGAAAACGCGGTCCAGCCGCAACCGCTGCTTTAGGCGTGATAAACTCGCACCAGAGCTTAACAGTCCGCTCTCTACGCCGATCGGCGGAATTGCCTGGCGAGCCGGGTGGTGTGATCCTGGCTGCAGGGGAGGAACGCATGCGCGCGCTTGTGGCCATGATTGCATGTTGCTTTGCTGCGCTGCCGGTGGCGGCGGGCGAGCGCGAGCAACGGATGAACGAGCATTTCAGGCGCATGGGTCTGCCGCCGCCCGACTGGGAGAAGATTGCTCGGGCCGAGAAGCAGCGCGGCGTCGAGGCGGTCGTCGTCCGCATCATGATCGCGGTGGAAGACTGCCCTGGCTATGTCATCGACGACAGAAACCTGGTGCAGGCGCTGATGCAGGCGGGCTCGGCCATGCTCCCGACGCAATTGCTCCAGTTGCACGAGCAGTCCATGGCGCAGGCGGCTACCGCCGACGAGCCGGCGCGGACCGACTGCTCGAGCATGTTCGCCCGTTTCGGCCATCCCGGCCTGGAGTTTGCGGGGGCGATCGTGCCGGTGCCCAGCCTGCTTGCCGCGGCACCTGCCCGTGTCGCCGAGCCGCAGCCCTCGAAAGTTGGCGCGCGGGCAGCGAGCAGGCCGGATTTTGCACGTTAAGGCCATTCCCCTGCAAATATGCGATCGTCTCATATCAAATGATGTTGACGGCTGTGGCCATCGCCATAAACCCTTCCGGACACGTTGCTGATCGAGGGGAAAGCGGCATTGTCTGGTCCATTCAAGGGCGTCATTTCGGGCGCCGATATCACCATGCTGGAAAAGGTGCTCAGGCGCCTTTCCGCGCATGGAGAGACGGACGATGTCGTGCAGGAGCGCGGCAGCCGCCTGATAATCCTCTTCCAGTCGGGGGTCACCGACCCAGAAGAGCTTTACAAACAGATGCGGCCGCATATTTCATAGCCGCAACGAGGCGGCACATCATGACACCAGCCATAGACCTGCTTTGCCGCGTCCTGGGCCGGCGCGATACGCTTTGCGACGCTGAGAGGCATATGCTTTCGGCGCTGGTCCAGCGCAAGGCCCGCTATGCCAAGGGGGCGGAGATCATCGCCGAAGGGTCGCGCCCCGCCTGGAGCTGCCTGCTGCAAACCGGGTGGGCGGCGCGGGCGCTTCACACCGCAAGCGGCGCACGCCAGATCACCGCGCTTCACGTTCCCGGCGATTTTGTCGATCTCCACGGCTTCCTGCTCAAGCGGATGGACCACAGCATCGTCGCGCTGAGCGATTGCGAGGTCGTTTTCATTCCGCATCCCAATATACAGCAGATCACCGAGCAGGCGCCGCATCTGGCGCGGCTGCTGTGGCTGGTCACGACGATCGATGCCGCGGTCCAGCGGAAGATGACGGCGCTCATCGGCCGGCATACGCCGGTGCAGCGGCTGGCCCATCTCTTTTGCGAACTCTATCTGAGGCTGGACGTGGTCGGCCTGGCGGCGGACGGGCGCTTCCGCTTTCCGCTGACGCAGCCGGAACTCGCCGACATTCTGGGTCTGTCGGTCGTCCACACCAATCGCACGGTACAGGACCTGCGCGCGACCAATCTGGCGATGTGGACGGAATCGGAGGCCTTCATCCCCAATTTCGACAGGCTGGCGGACTTCGCCCAGTTCGATCCCGCCTATCTCAATCTCCTGGCCGAGGAGCGGTGATCGGCACCGCAGGCGCAGTTTTGGCCTTTCCAAGCTGGCGAACAGTGCCTACACGGATTTTCCACTCCACAGGTCGCCAAGGCATGACCTACCAGTCTCCCATCTCGCCCGGCGTCTCATGGTATGAGGCAACGGTCGGCGAACGGCCGCAATATGAGCCGCTGGACGGCGACACCACCGCCGATGTGGTGATCGTGGGCGGCGGCTATACGGGCCTTTCGGCCGCGGCGCATCTGGCGAAAGCGGGCGTCGACGTCGTTCTGGTCGAGGCGCACCGCCTCGGCGATGGCGCTTCCGGCCGCAATGGCGGCCAGATGGGAACCGGCCAGCGGGCATGGGCGGAAGAGCTGGAGGCCGAACTGGGCCTGGAGCGCGCCAGGGTGCTGTTCGACCTTGCGGAGGAGGCAAAGACACACCTTCTGGACTTCACCGCTGCCAACGGCATCGAAATCGACTTCCGGCCGGGCCAGATCTCCGCCGCGCACAAGGCGCGCTATGTCGCGGCCTATCGCGCCCATGGGGACATCATGGCCGAGCGCTTCGGCTATGCGAAACTGACCTTCCTCGACCGGGAGGCGACGGCGGCCGCGCTGGGCAGCGATGCTTATTTCGGCGCGGTGCGCGATTCCGGCACCGGCCATATCCATCCGCTCAAGCTTGCGGTCGGCACCGCGCGGGCGGCCGCGGCGGCCGGTGCGCGCCTGCATGAAAGGACGGCCGCCACCCGCATCGCCAAGCGCACCGGCAAGGTCGTCGTGGAAACGGCGCGCGGCACGGTCACGGCCGACCGGGCGCTGATCGCCGTCAACGCGCATGGCGGCGATCTCGAGCAGCAGACGGCAGCCCATGTCATGCCGATCGGCTCCTTCATCGGCGCGACGGTGCCGCTCGGCGATGAGAGCCCGGTGCTGCCGGGCGGCGAGTCGGTCGACGATTCCCGCTTCGTGGTGCGCTATTTCCGGCGCTCGCCGGATGGACGCCTGCTGTTCGGCGGGCGCGAGGTCTATGGCGCGAAGAACCCGCAGGACATTGCCGACCAGATCCGCCGCCAGATCGCCGAGCTTTATCCGGCGCTGAAGGATGTGGAGATCACCCATGCATGGGGCGGGTCGGTGGGCATCACCATGCCGCGCAAGCCTTTCGTGCGCGAGGTCATGCCGGGTGTTATCTCCGCCGGAGGCTATTCCGGCCATGGCGTGATGCTGGCCAACTATGTCGGCCGGCTCTATGCCGAGACCATTACCGGCAATCGCGACCGGCTGCGTCTGTTCCAGGAACTGCGCGTGCCGGCCTTTCCCGGAGGGCGCGCCCTGCGCGCGCCGCTCCTGTTCCTCGCGCTCAACTGGTTCGCGCTGCGCGACAGGATTTGAGGACGGCTATTTCGCCTTGCCCAGCGCCTGGTCGATGTCGGCGATCAGGTCGTCCACATCTTCCAATCCCACCGAAAGGCGCAGCGTTCCGCCGGAAATGCCCAGCTCTGCGCGGGCCTCGTCCGTCAGGTTCTTGTGCGTCGTCGTGGCCGGATGGGTGATCAGGCTCTTTGCATCGCCCAGATTGTTGGAGATCTTGACGATGTCCAGCGCATTGGAGAAGCCGAAGGCGCCCTGCTTGCCGCCCTTCACGTCAAGGCAGATCAGCGTCGAGCCGCCCTTCATCTGGCGCGCAATGATGTCGGCCTGCGGATGGTCGCTGCGGCCGGGATAGATCACCCGTTCCACCGCCGGATGGTCGGCGAGATGGTCGGCGATGCGCGCCGCCGTCTCGGTCTGCTGGCGCACGCGAAGCGGAAGCGTCTCCAGCCCCTTCAGCAGCGTCCAGGCATTGAAGGGCGACAGGCTCGGGCCGGTATGGCGGAAATAGTCGTGCAGGTTCTCATCGATCCACTTCTTGTCGGACAGGACGATGCCACCGAGGCAGCGGCCCTGGCCGTCAATGTGCTTGGTGGCCGAATAGACGACGACATGCGCGCCGAGTTCCAGTGGCTTCTGCTGCAACGGTGTGGCGAAGACATTGTCCACCACGACGCGCGCGCCGACGGCATTGGCGACCTTCGCCACGGCGGCGATGTCGATGACCTCGAGCGTGGGATTGGTCGGGCTCTCAAGGAAGAAGAGCTTCGTGTTGGGCCGTACAGCGCGCTCCCATTCCTCGATCTTCGTGCCGTCGACAAGCGTGGATTCGACGCCATATCTCGGCATCAGAACGTCGACGATCCAGCGGCACGATCCGAATAGCGCGCGGGCCGCCACGACATGGTCGCCGGCCTTGACCGAACAGAGAAGTGCTGCGGCGACGGCAGCCATTCCCGATGCGGTCGCGCGTGCGTCTTCCGCGCCTTCCAGCGCGCACATGCGCTTCTCGAACATGTCCACGGTGGGGTTGGCGTAGCGCGAATAGATGAAACCGGGCTCTTCGCCCTTGAAGCGCGCTTCCGCCGCTTCCGAACTCTCATAGACAAAACCCTGCGTCAGGTAGATCGCCTCGGAGGTTTCGCCGAAGCCCGATCGAAGGGTTCCGCCATGCACAAGTGTGGTGGCGGGCTTCCAGTTGCGCGTGCGTTCAATGCTCATCATCTGCCTCAAACAAAAAAACCGGCCGCGATCGAGTCGCACGCCGGTTCACACGGCCCTTTAGCGACTTGTTTAACGTGGCTGCAAGCCGACCGGCCAAATCACCACGGGATAACAGGGTCTTTAATCCTGCCGGTGCCTTGCGTCAATTGCCCATGCCGCTAAAGCTCGGCGCGGCCGATTTCGACGCAGCGGCCGATCCATGGAGCGGCCTTTGCCACGTCAGACAGGCATCCTTCCCGATCGTGACATCGCGGCCCTTTTCGCCGCCGGCGCGCTGTCTGCGCCGCGCCCGCTCGATGCCGACCAGATTCAGCCCGCCAGCCTCGACCTGCGCCTGGGCGACATCGCCTATCGCGTGCGTGCGAGCTTCCTGCCGGGCGGACGCCATCGCGTCGCCGAAAAGCTCGACCGGCTGAAGCTGCATGAAGTGCCGCTCGGCGAGGGCGCCGTGCTGGAGACGGGTTGCGTCTATATCGTTCCGCTGATGGAGCGGCTCGATCTTCCGGCGGGCATATCGGCCTCCGCCAATCCGAAGAGCTCCACCGGCCGTCTCGATATCTTCACCCGCGTCATGACCGATCGCGGCACCGAGTTCGACAAGATCCCGGAAGGTTATTCCGGTCCGCTCTGGCTGGAGGTGAGCCCGCGCACCTTCCCCATCGTCGTGCGCGCCGGCTCGCGCCTGTCGCAGATACGCTTTCGGCGCGGCCTGGCGATCCTGTCGGAGGCCGAGCTGGCGGGCCTTCATGCACGCGACACGCTGGTGGCGTCCGACACACCGGATATTTCGGGCGGCGGCATTGCGCTGTCCATCGATCTGGGCGGCGACGCGGACGGGCTGGTCGGCTATCGCGGCAAGCACCATACCGGCCTCATCGACGTCGACGTGAAGGCATCGCAGGACCTGCGCGATTTCTGGGAGCCCATCCACGTCCACAACGACCGCGAGATCATCCTCGATCCGGACGAGTTCTATATCCTGGTCAGCCGCGAGGCTGTCCATGTGCCGCCCGACTATGCGGCCGAGATGACGCCGTTCGACCCGCTGGTGGGCGAGTTCCGCGTCCATTATGCGGGCTTCTTCGATCCCGGCTTCGGCCATTCGGCCGCCGGCGGCACCGGCAGCCGCGCGGTGCTGGAGGTGCGCAGCCACGAGGTGCCCTTCATCCTCGAACACGGCCAGACTGTCGGCCGGCTCGTCTATGAGCACATGCTGTCGCGCCCCGATGCGCTCTACGGCGCCGACCTCAAATCCAACTATCAGGCGCAGGGCCTGAAGCTCTCCAAGCACTTCCGCACCTGATCAGGACCGCCCGTGAAGGGGCGGATCGGTTCCGAGACCATGCGGATGCGGGGTCTTCTCCCACAGGAACGGATTGTGGAAGAGCTGGAACAGGGCGCGCCATGCGGCCCATGACAGCATCATCCAGTAGATCGGCGTCAGCGCCACCACCCGCCAGAAGCGCGGGCCGAAACCCATGCCAGCGGCGGCTCGACCGAGCAGCAGGAAGGCGGAATAGCCGAGCATCACGCTGGCAAGGTCGATCATGAACAGCGTGGTCGGCACGACGTTCACATTGTGGGTGCCGGCGAAATCGAGAGCCATATAGGCGATCGTCACCAGCAGGAGCGGATGAAGCAGCGCCGAGGCGACCATGCCCGCAAAGAGGATTTGCGAAATGACGAAGGAGGCGAGGCCGAGCTCGCCCGCGAGCCGTACCGGAGCGCGCATATGGACCAGCCAGGTCTGCATCCAGCCCTTGAACCATCGCGTGCGTTGTTTCAGCCATACGTCCATCGTCTCGGGCCCGGCCTCGTAGGTCGGAAAATGGATCGTCTCCGTCCGGTAGCCGAAGCGCGCCAGCCGGACGCCCAGATCGGCATCCTCGGTGACGTTGAACGGATCCCATCCACCGATCTTGTCGAGCGCGGCGCGGCGGAAATGGTTAGACGTGCCGCCCAGCGGCAGGAGCAGCGCCTTGCGCGACAGATAGGGCAGCAGCCCACGGAAGAGCGCGGCATATTCGAAGCCGAACATGGCGGCGATGGCGCTGCGCGTGCCATTGGTGATGTGCAGCGGCGCCTGCAGGCAGGCGAGATCCTCGCCATGCTTCCCGAAGTGCTGCCATGCCTCGATCAATTGCCAGGGATGAGGCCTGTCCTCGGCATCGTAGAGCACGACGAGATCGCCGCGCGATGCCTGAAGCGCATAGGCCAGCGCCTTCGGCTTGGTGCGCGGTTCCGCAGGCGGAACCTCGATGATCTCCACGCATGGCGGCAGTTCGTGCGCGCGGATCGCGGCGATGGTTTCCGGATCGTCCGCCTCGCAGATCAGCTTGATCTCCAGCTTGCTGCGCGGCCAGGCGAGCTGGTCCAGCGCTTTCAGAAGTTCCGGGACGATGGCTGCCTCGCCCCTGAGTGCGACCAGCACGGTGTAGACAGGCATGATGCGTGGATCGACGGCGTCGGGCTGCCGATATTGCGGGGCGGCAACGGAACCGAGCGCCAATGTTCGCAGCATCACGCAGGCCAGGAAGAATGTCGTGGCGGCCAGGTGGATGCCGAGCCAGGTCCAGCTCGTATACCAGAGCGACCCCACCACAAGCGCGCAGAACAGCATGCCGAGGCCGAAGCCCTGCAGGCCGCTTGCCACGACCCGTGCGGAACAATGCGGCAGCGCATCGAAGAGGAGGTTCCGCACGCGATGGAGCATATGAAGGCGGCCGCGCCGCAGCAGTGCGCGCCGCAGTTCCGACGGCGTGACGATTGCGATCCTGTCCCGCAGCGATGGCGCGCGCGCCAGCAGGCGGTGGAGCCGCTTCAGGTCGCCCTCCTCCGGCGCGATGACGATGCGGGGAATATTGTCCTCACCGAGATAGCGCGCATGAAGGCTGCCGCGCCGCGCGAGCAGGGTGGTGCAATCGCCGTCGCGCAATACCAGCCCCTCGCTATCGAGGCGCGACAGAAAGGGCAGGTTCAGGACGGCCGCCACCGCGCCGAAATAGGCCGGCTCCGAAACAACGCCCGATGCCAGCAATTCGGTCTGCACGGTGGTGCCGCACATCTCGCTCTGCCGCCGTGCGGCCTGGAGGATGTGATCTCCCAGCGCCAGCCGATCCGCGATCGTGTCGAACGCGGATATGGGCGAGGCTGGGTTCGATATGGCAATCGGACGACCGGCAAGAAGGCCGTCAGGCGGTTTCCTCCACACATTTTCTGCGGTCTGCAATCATCGGTCCTCCTCCGCCTCCCCAATTGGCGGTTGCCGCCCCGTTCACATGCCGCCTCCAGGCATGCGCATGATCGGCTCGCCACAGGCGCGGGACCTCGGATATCCGACGGCCAGCTCCGGTGGCTATGAGTGGAAAAGACAGGCTCGATCCGCGCAGGCGCCGCACGATCGCGACGGGTGGGCAAAAGCCCGACCCTGGCAATTCCTGCAACGACGGAAAGACGGTATCCCCCAACCATGCCGTCGGCGGCCGGCCTTTGCTCCCCGCGTGGCCGCCGCCGGTGGCGATGATAGGTCATTTGCGGAATTTGAAAAGCGGCCTTTCAAATGTCCCGGTTGCAGGTAGATTCGGCCGCATCGAACGTCGGATGAATATCGATATGCGCAATATCCTTGCCGCGATCATGCTTCTTGTCTGCGGCGGCGCGGCTGCGCAGGAAACGGTCGTTCCCCAGCTCTGGGACCAGGGCGAGCGCTTCGTGCGGCCCAATCTCACCGGCATTTCCCGCATCCGCTTCCTGACGACCGTCGATTTCCCGCCGTTCAACTTCATCGATGCGAATGGCCTTCTGACCGGCTTCCATGTCGACCTCGCGCGGGCGCTTTGCCGCGAACTCGACATTCTCGACAGGTGCCAGATCCAGGCATTGCCATGGGAGGAACTGGAGCCGGCGCTGGAGAAGGGGGAGGGCGAGGCATTGATCGCCGGCCTGGCAGTAACCCCGCAGACACGCGCCAAATATGCCTTCACGCGGTCCTATATGCGCTTTCCCGCCCGGTTCGTCGCCCGAAACGGTACGTCGCTGGGCGAGCCCATGTGGCGGGCTGTATCGGGCCGGCGGGTTGGAGTGTTGGCTGGTTCCGAGCACGAAGCCCTGCTGAAGGACTATTTCGCCGATGCGAAGCCGGTCCCGGTCGAGGATGAGGCGAAGCTCCATGAGGAACTCAAGGCCGGGCGGGTCGATGTCGCCTTCGGCGACGGGATGCGCCTGGCATTCTGGCTGGCAAGCCCGGCGTCGGGCAATTGCTGTGCACTGGCCGGCGGCCCCTATCTCGCCAGCGAATATCTCGGTGGCGGTCTCGCAATCGCGGTTCCGCAGCAGCAGAAGGAGCTTGCCGAAGCGTTCGACTATGCGCTGCGGGAAATCAACGTCAACGGGGTCTTCGGCGAACTCTACCTGCGCTATTTCCCCGTCGGCTTCTTCTGAGCGCCGCAAGCGGGCTTGCCAGCCCCGCCCGCACATTCGCGGGCGCGGTGAAAGCTCGGCAGCGACGAATTCCGATGTCGCTGCCGGAATCAAGAAAGCCGGAAGTCGAAGAATCGCGATCCCCGCTTTGCCTGCCTTTTCGCATTTCGCAGGGCGACCTCATGGGCCTGGGCTTCCTGGGCGAGGTTCTGTCGGCTTTCTGCCTTGTCCTTGATCTGTTTGGTCATTTTATTCCTTCATCAAATCTTGAGCCGTGCTCCCGAATGCGTTTCGCCGCGCGGATCGCTGAAGAGCAGGTCGGGCTCTACCAGCCTGCTGTATGGGTTTCGGCACCATGGGCAATGTATTGCAGCCCGGGGACGCGGTGCTTGGCACGATGGGCAATAATGATTCCTGGACAATTGCAATATTCCTCCGTCCCGGACAGGAAACCCGGGAATTTAGACTGAAAGAGAGAAGATTTGCGCGGCGCGCTTCCTTCAATATGTTCACGATTGTCACGAAATCAAGGCGGCAAGCCTCTGGTTTGAAAGTCAAAATGCCACATGTACTTTTGTGCCTGGTGGCCGCAGATTGGGGGATCAGCTTGCTGCGCGGCACGACGGCACGCGGATTCGCGCGGCAGGCATGTCGCGGAAGCAGGCTTGGGATCAGCGCTGGTCGTTATAGGGCTGCTTGGTCTCGGCGACGGTTCTCGCCAGATGCGTGAACGTCCACTGATGTTCGGCCTGGGCGCTGTTCGCAATTCGCAGGATGCGGATCGGAAAACAGACTGCATCCCGGTTTGCCGGCGACAATTGTTCGGCGAAACGTTCATCCGCCATCGCGGCGGTCTCTGCGCCGTGCAGCGCCGCGTCGATCTCGTCCTGCGTCAACAGCCCCTTGGCCACCAGTTTCCGGTTGATGGCGGCGATTGCGAGACACAATCCTTCGAGTTGCAGATTGGCGGTGTTCATGGCGTCCTCCTCCTTCGTCTGCGGCAGGAACGCGTCAGCCGCGCGAACGATCCGCATGGCGCGAAGGAGGTTCGGACGCGCCCCGGCGGGTCAGTTGGCGGGGACCGGACAGGCCAGATCGCCCTCCGCGCAATTGAGATAAGCCTTCAGTTGCTCGGTCCTATCCGCCGTCAGCGTGGTCCGGCAGGCGGCGACGACCATCGGGGCGGCTGAACCGCCATCGTCGCCGCTCGATTGGAAGGTGCATTCGGCATCGCGAAAGGCGATCCATGCCCGCTGCGCCGAAATGAGACGCGCCTTGCCGTCGGCATCGTCCGTGAGGCGCTTCTCGACTTCCCTGAATGTGTGGTTCAGCGCCTGATCCGCCTTCCGGAATTCCTCGGCCGGATCGTCGGATGCGGACGCGGCGACGGTCAGCATCAGCACTGCCAGGGGGACCAATATTGCTCGCATGCTCGAACCCTTTCCTTTGGACCGGGGTGGAGTGTGTCAAAGCCGGCGTCGGACGGCAAGGAGTTGAAGCCGGCCCTGGCAATCGCGCGGGCTCAGCCGCCCAACGCCGCGCCTGTGATCGTGTTCACATTGTGCTTCATCATGTCGATATAGGTCGCCGCCGGGCCGCTCGCGTCGGAGAGCGCGTCGGAATAGAGCGCGCCGCCAACCTTGACGCCGGTCTCGCCCGCGATCTGCTCGATCAGGCGCGGATTGGTAATGTTCTCCACGAAGATCGCCGAGGCCTTGTCCTCCCTGACCTGCCGGATGAGCGCGGCGACGTCCGCCGCGGACGCCTCCGATTCCGTCGAGACGCCTTCCGGCGCAAGGAACTTCAGGCCGTATTCATGCTCGAAATAGCCGAAGGCGTCGTGTGAGGTGATGACCACCCGGTTGTCTTCCGGGATTTCGGCCACGGCTGCCCTGATCTCGCCGTCCAGCGCTTCCAGCTTATCGCCATAGGCTGCGGCATTGGCCTTGTAGCTGTCGCATCCGGCCGCATCGGCGGCGCAGAAGGCCTCGGCGATGTTCTTCACATAGATCCCGGCATTGTGGACCGATTGCCATGCATGCGGGTCGAATTCGCCATGGTGGTGATGGCCGTGATGCTCGCCAGCGGCATGGTCGTGCTCGTCCTCGCCGCTTTTCAGCATCTCGCCACCTCTGGTCAGTTCCACCACGGGCGCCTTGCCGCCGCTTGCCTCCACGAGGCGCGGTATGAAGCCTTCGAGTTGCAGGCCGTTGACCAGCACCACGTCGGCCGCGGCGACGGCTGCCGCATCCGCGGGCCTGGGCTCGTAGACATGGGCGTCCCCGTCGGGGCCGACCAGCGTGGTGATGTCCACCCGGTCGCCACCGACATTCCTTGCGAAGTCGGCAATGATGGAAAAGCTGGCGACGACCTTGAGGTTTTCCGCCGAAGCCGCTGCGCCATGGGTTAATGTTATAACGATCGCTGCGGTGGCAAGCTTGATCAACGTGGACATTGGTCGATTCCTTCAGGCGGTACGGTGGGAAGCGTGCCGGACGCGCGTGGCGAGAACGCCGCGCGTGCCGGCAAGGATGGAAACCATATAGATCACGCCGGCCGACAGGATGATCGCCGGGCCTGACGGCAGGGAGGCGTGATAGGACAGAAGCAGGCCGGAAATGCAGGAAACCGCGCCGATCGCGATCGCCAGCACGCACATCGGCCCGACCCGGCTCGTCCAGAACCGCGCCGCGGCGGCCGGCAGCATCATCAGTCCGACCGAGAGCAGCGTGCCCAGCGCCTGGAACCCACCGACGAGATTGAGCACGACCAGCCCCAGGAAGATGAAATGGACCGGCGGGCCGAGGCGTGACACCGAGCGCAGGAAAAGCGGATCGAGGCATTCGGCGACGAGCGCGCGCCAGAAGATGGCGAGTGCGGCCAGCGTCACCACGGCGATCCCGCCGATCAGCGTCAGCGCCTCATTGTTGAGCGCCAGTACCGTGCCGAACAGCACATGCATGAGGTCGACATTGGACCCTCGCAGCGAGACGATCAGCACGCCGAGCGCCAGCGAGATCAGGTAGAAGGCCGCCATGGAGGCGTCTTCCTTCTGCACGGTCAGGCGCGAGACTGTTCCCGCGCCCAGCGCCACGATCACGCCGGCGATCAGCCCGCCAAGTGTCATCGGCACGATCTGGAGCCCGTAGAGCAGGAAGCCGGCCGCGGCACCGGGGAGGATCGCATGCGCCATGGCGTCGCCGGTCAGGCTCATGCGACGCAGCATGAGGAACACGCCCACCGGGCAGGCGCTGACAGACAGCATCAGCGCGCCGGCCAGCGCCCGCTGCATGAAGGCGAATTCGACGAAGGGCGCGATCAGATAGTCGTAAAGGGCAAGCATCAGGCCGCACCCCTGCGGTCGGCGTCGGCGGTGGCCCCATATGCATGCGAACCATGCGCATGGTCGTGATGGCCATCGTGATCGTGATGGTGGTCCTCGGGCGCACACCAGGGCGCGTCCTCGTCCCATGCCTCGTGGAACTGGCGGGCACGCAGCAGATTTTCCGCCGAAAGCGCCTTGCGCGCATCGCCCCAGGCGACAGGCCGGCGCGCCAGAAGCAGCGCCTCCGGAAAATGCCGGCGGACGAGGTCGAGCGCATGGACCACGACCATGATCGTGCGCCCCTCTCCATGCCAGCGCGTGATCAGCATGACCAGGTCGGCGACGGTTCGGGCATCGATCGCATTGAAGGGTTCGTCCAGCAGGATGAGGTCGGCGTCCTGCACCAGCACCCGTGCAAACAGGGCGCGCTGCAACTGGCCGCCGGACAGCGTGTCGATCGGCCGTTTCTCGAAACCGCCGAGCCCCACGGCCGAAAGCGCGTCCGAAACCGCCTGCCGGTCCTCCGCGCGATAGCGGCCGAGCAAGCCCCGTCGCGGCCAGAGGCCGAGCGAGACGAGGTCGACGACGCGGGCCGGAAAGGAACGGTCGAGCTCGGATTGCTGCGGCAGATAGGCAAGCCTGGTGCCCTGCGCGACGGTGACGCTGCCGGCCATCGGCTTCAGCATGCCGACGATGCCCTTCATCAGCGTCGACTTGCCCGACCCGTTGGAGCCCACCACCGCCGTCAGCGACCCCTTGGCCACCGCGCCGTTCAGATGATGAATGGCGGGGTGGCTGTTATAGCCCAAAGTGAGGTCGCGGAATTCAATGCTGGCTTCGGGCATCGGAAGGGTGGTTCCGGTCATCGATGGAGGCGGTGCACCGGAAAGGTGCGTAATGTTATTACGTCTAACATCCGGGCAGGAACATGGCAACGGACTCCATGCCGATCCATCAGAAAACCAGCGACCGATGGATCGTGGCGCCGGCCCATGCACCGTCCCCCACCGCCAGCGACACCGAATGTGGAACACGCGCCACGTCCCCGCATGCGAAGGCGCCCGGAACGCTCGTTTCCTTCATTTGGTCGGTGCGGATATGCGTGCCGAACGGCGTCTCCTCCATCTCGCAGCCCAGCGTCGCCGCGATCGATGTCGTGGGCGCGTTGCGCGTTGCCGTGAAGAGGCCGGAAAAGGACAGGCGACGACCGTCCGCCAGCAGCACGTCACCATGGCCTTCAAGCCGGGCGAGGGGCGTTTCCTCGATCGTCACGCCACGCGCCGCAAGGTCCTTGCGGGCGGCGGCGTCGAGCGTGAGGGCGCCATTGAGGAGAAATGTCACCGCACCCCATTCGGCGATGAGCTGGGCCTGGTGCAGCGACATCGGACCCGTCGCGATGACGCCGATCGCGCCGCGATTCAGCTCGTAGCCATGGCAGTAAGGGCAATGGAAGACGCTCTTGCCCCACCGCTCCGCCAGTCCGTCGATCCGGGGAAGCTCGTCCGTCACGCCGGTGGCGAACAGGAGCCGCCGGCCGTCATGCGCGCCGGTGGCGGTTCTGACGGTGAAAGCATCCTTTTCACCGGATGCCGTCTCGGCGATGCCGTCCACCCAGGTCAGCGTCGGATAGGCTTCGAGCTGTTTGCGGGCGGTTCCGGCGATCTCGGCGGGATCGATGCCATCCTGGCCGAGAAAGCCGTGCGAATGGCTGGCAAACCGGTTCCGGCGCAGCCCGGCGTCGATCACCAGAACCCGGCGATAGGCGCGCAGGAGCTGAAGGCTTGCCGCCATCCCCGCATAGCTGCCGCCGATGACGATGACATCATGTTGCATCGTGAACATTCCTTCTGTTTCCGGACAGGAAGCCTGTCGGCACGCTTGTTCTAATATATCGTTACATCAGATCGCCGCAGCAATTGCGACCTCGATGCCAAAGCCTAGGCCGCCAGGCAGTTGGCGCAGGCGCCGCGCATCTCGATGGTCGTCTTGGAAAGTTTGAATGAGTGGTCGGCCGCCCATCCCTTGAGGCGCTTTTCGACCGTCGCGTCGGAGAATTCGTCCACCTGGCCGCAATTGTCGCAGATCGCGAAGGCGACGAGCCCATGCTTGTGGTCGTGGGGATGGGCGCAGGCGACGAATGAGTTGAGGCTTTCGAGCCGATGGACGAGGCCCAGTTCGATCAGCTTCTCCAGCGCGCGATAGACTTGCAGCGGCGCACGGAAGCCGTGCTCGCGCAACTGGTCGAGCAGCGAATAGGCGCTGGTCGGCCCCTCCGTCTTCATCAGGGCGTTCAGCACCAGGGTCTGGTTCTTCGTCAGGTCGTGTCTCTGCGTCATCGTCGATGCTCCGAACGGCATCGTAATAACATTACATCGCTCGGTACTCAAGGGGGGCGGCAGGGGAGTCGCCGCCGGCCTTTAAACCGTGCATGGCGAACCGATGTTTCGCACCGCCCGGTCTCCTTCAGGCCGCGGCTTCCCGCTTCTGCTTCCGGTCGTAATGGTTCAGCAGGTCGCAGGCCGCCTTGGCCTCGGTCGGGCTCATCCCTCCCAGGATCCTGTTGAAGAAGATGGCGGGCTCTTCCTCTTCCCTGTCCCAGACCATCCAGAGATTGCTCGGCTCCATCACAACTTCGAAGCGTTCGTCCATATCGTCCTGACCGAACCCCACCACTCACGGATTGCGAGGGGAGACTCGGTCGAGTCGGCTCAAGGAAAGGTTTCAGATTTCGTTAGGATTTGACTGAACCTGGACCCATCCGGGCGCGATCCACAAGCGATGGCGGGATGCCACGACCTGCCCGCGCAGCGCGCCGGCTTGGCTTCGAACTGACTTTGTGGGGATGGTTGATGGTACGGTTGGCTGGGATCGAACCAGCGACCTCCGGATCCACAATCCGGCGCTCTAACCAGCTGAGCTACAACCGCACGTCCAAGGTGCCGTGTCCATACGGACAAATGCATCGCATTTCAAGACCGAAACAGAGGCCTTCGCGATGGTCTTGCAGGAGGATTTCCGCCCCTGAAAAAGGAAAAAGACCGGGGGGAGGAGATCCCGGTCTTTTCCTGGAGTCGGTCCGGCGGGAGGAGGTGCCGGCCGTTCTACCCGCGGGTCGGTGGGAGGAGGTACCTCACCGCAGGGATCTGCAAGGATCGCATCAGGCGACCTTGAATTCCTTGACGGACTTCTCGAACACGCCCTTTGCCGGCTTGGTGAGATCGTCGGTCACCTTGGAGGAGAGCGCCTGGAAATCCTTCGCCTGCTCGGCGAGGCGCTCGTAGCTCTTGCGCACGAAGGCGCCCTGAAGCTCGAAGAGCTCGGACAGCGATTTCACGGCCAGCAGCGAGTCGAGATGGTCGAAGGTCGCCGCCGTATTGGCGCGGGCGGTGGCGATCGACTTGGAGGTCACTTCGCTGGAAGCGAGGCGCACGCTCTCATAGGTCTCTTCAAACGCCTTCTGCATGTCTTCCGACACGCCCTTGATCTTGGCGTAGGCCTCCTTCGACTGCTCCACGCCCTTCTCGGCGAATGCACGGAGCTGATCGGTGGCCTCGCTGGCGTCGAAGGTCGGGAATTCCGCATTCTCGATGGGCTTCATCGCTGCTTTGCTCATGATTGCGTTCCTGTTCCTTGGGCGGAAGGGTTGTGTTCCCTCTCCGGTCATGGCTTCTTATATAACGGAGGTTTTTGTGCAGTGCAATATGAAATGTTGCAATGCACGGAAGGGTTCCGGATGCGCAGCGCGGCTCGGGGTGGATGCCTGCATTAACCAAAGGCCGAGTTTGGCGTGGGCCGTTGGCACGCTTCGGTGGACGAAGGCCCCGGAACTCCATTATTACCAAACGGTTAACACCTGCGTCCCAGTGATAGGTCTCACATGAATGCGCGGTCCTACCCGTTCATCGACATTGCGGTCCACGATCTCGTCCGGACCCGCTTTGCCGCGGGCGATGCGCTTGTGGTCCTGCCGCCGTCGCTCGACCGGGTGATCTGGGCGAACGGCCCCGGCGCGCGGCTGCTGGGTTTCGACGGTTTCGAGGATGCGCTGGCTGCGCAGGATGTCCTGTCGCCCGTCGCACGCCGGCAGATCGCCGCCACGCGCGGCTTTCCAGCCCTCGGCGAAGACCGCCCGGTGGCGGTGCGGATCGTCAGGGCCGACCGGAGCGAGCTCGTCGCCTTCTTCGCCAGCGAGATCGGCCTGCCTGGCGGCGAGTCGGCGATCCTGCTCGCCGCTGCATTGGTGCAGGAAGACCGGATCCCCGGCGACATCGCCGCCCTTGCGATCGGCGGGCTCTCGGCGGAAGGGCAGGAGGTCGCGCTGGTCGACGCCGCCGGCCTGCCGGCCGCCGCCTCGCCGGGCTTTGCCGAAATGGGCGTGCCGGAGGGCGAATTCGCCGCCCTGCTCGCGTATGCCTCCCGCGCCCATGACCGTCTCGTCAAGCGCATGATCGCGACGCGCAACGGCAAGGCCGCTGTCGGCGTCGCGCGGCTTCTGGACGAACCCGCTTCCTATCTGGTGATGGTCGTCGCCGCGCCGCAGGAAGAAGACCTGGCCGAAACGCAGGAGACCGAAACGCAGCTTCTGCCCGCCATGGCCGAGTCCTCATCTGCCGCAAGCGGGATCGAACAGGCAGACACCCGGCCGGTATCGGACTCCGCGCCCACGCTTCCCGATGATGAGAAGCCGGCCGGTTCCGATGCCGCGCCGGCGGTCCAGCCCCATGACGACTGGTATTTCAGCGAGGCCGCACCGGGGAGCGCCGAGGCGGCGGATGGGCGGGAACTGCCGCAGGTGCCGGTCCGCTTCGTCTGGCGGACGGATGCGGAGGGGCGTTTCTCCCATATCGGCGAGGAATTTGCCTCTGTGGTCGGCCCGGCCGCCGATGTCGTCGGCCTGCATTTCCGCGACGTGGCCGACAGGCTCGGGCTCGAAAAGGGTGGCGAGATCGCCGACCTTCTCCATCGCCGCGACACATGGTCGGGGCGCGCGGTCCTGTGGCCGGTGAGCGGTGCCGGGCTGCGCGTCCCGGTCGATCTGGCGGCGCTTCCCGTCTATGACCGCGACCGCAATTTCGAGGGCTTTCGCGGCTTCGGCGTCGCGCGCTTCGGCGAAATGACGCCCGATACGGACGCAGCCCGCGAACCCCCGCGGGAGCAGGACCTGCCCGCCGATGAGGCCGAGGATGCGGAGGATCCGTTCCATGGCGAGCCGCCGGCGCTTGAATTGACCACTGGTCCCGAGCGGCGGACCGCCGACAAGGTGATCCGTCTGGCCGAACGCCGCCCGCCAGTGTCCGAGCGTGCGCTTTCCAGCACCGAGCGGCTGAATTTCCGCGAGATCGGTCAGAGGCTGCGCGAATCCGGCATTGCGGCCATGGCGGCGACCGATGGCGATGCCACGCTGCCGATTGACGAATCTGCCGATCGCACGGTGCCGCCGCTGGCCGAACAACCCTCGCCACCCTCCGCGGAAGCGTTGGACCCTGCCGAGGATGTGGGCGAGCAGGTGCCGTTCCACGACGAAGCGCGCGTGACAGCTGAATCCGGTGCGGAGCCGATCGCCATCGGCGAAGCCGCTTTCCTGCTGCAGCGCGACCTGTGGGACCCGGAGCCGGCCACCGCCGAAAATCCCGCGCCGCGATCTGCGGGTGATGAAGCCGTCGCGGTTTCGGTCCGGGAGGACTTGCCTGCGAACGACCAGGTTGCTCCGACAGCCGTCGAAGCCGTCGAAGCCGTCGAAGCCGTCGAAGAGAACGCGGTCGCTCCGCAGGCGGGCAGCGAGCCTGCTTCATCATCCGATGATCGAGCGCCTGCTGCGGCTGCCGAACCGGCGGCGGATCGTCCGACCGCGAACGTCGCGGAGGCGGCGCCGGCGCAGCCCATGCAGGCTGCGGCCGGCGTGTTCCTGCCTTCGGCCTTTGCGGGTCAGTCGGAGGAGCCGCTGCCGGGCGCGGACATACGGCTCCTATCGCGCCTGCCCTTGCCGCTGCTCGTCCATGCCGGCGACGTGCTCCACTATGCCAACCGCGAATTTCTCGACCTGACCGGCTACGCGTCGCTTGCCGCATTGGGCGAGGCGGGCGGGATCGATGCGCTCTTCGCCGAGCCGGTGGCCGAATCCGCCGTCGGTCCCGGCCGCCTGCCGCTGCGCCGCGCCGATGGCAGCGTGCTGCCGGTGGAGGCCCATCTCCAGTCCGTTGCGTGGAACAAGGGCAAGGCGCTCATGCTGGTCCTGCGGCCGGACGAACCCGCTGCGGCTGCGCCGGATGAACCCGTTCCCGCTATTGCCCCAACCCATGACGAAACCGAGCTTCTGGCGCGGCTGGAGGAATTGCGCACCATCATCGACACCGCTACGGATGGCGTGGTGATCGTCGACAATGACGGCACGGTGCGGTCGATCAGCCAGGCGGCCGAGGCCCTGTTCGGCCTTGCCGACGACGATATCGCCGGCCGCCCCTTCGAGACACTGTTCGCGATGGAGAGCCAGCGTGCCGCGCGCGATTATCTGGCCGGCCTATCCGAAAACGGCGTCGCCAGCGTGCTCAATGACGGGCGCGAAGTGATCGGCCGCGAGGCTCAAGGGCGCTTCATTCCGCTTTTCATGACCATGGGTCGCCTGCCGGGGGCAGGGGGCTATTGCGCCGTCATGCGCGATATCACCCAGTGGAAGCGCGCCGAGGAGCAGCTGACGCAGGCTCGTTCGCAGGCCGAGCGCGCCTCCTCGCAGAAGACCGATTTCCTCGCCCGCGTCAGCCATGAGATCCGCACGCCGCTCAACGCCATCATCGGCTTCTCCGAACTGATGATCGACGAGCGCTTCGGCCCAGTCAGCAATGAGCGCTATCGCGGCTATCTGCGCGACATCAACAAGTCGGGCAACCATGTGCTCGACCTCGTCAACGACCTGCTGGACATCTCCAAGATCGAGGCCGGCGAACAGGAAATGAGCTACGAGGCCGTGTCGCTCAACGACACGCTGGGCGAGGCCGTGGCCATGATGCAGCCGCAGGCCAATCGCGAACGGGTCATCATCCGCTCCAGCCTGACATCGCGCCTGCCCGACGTGGTGGCCGACCTGCGCTCGATCCGCCAGATCGCGCTCAACCTGTTGTCGAACGCCATCCGCTACACGCCGGCCGGCGGACAGGTCATCGTCTCGACCTCATACGAGCCGAGCGGCGACATCGTCATCCGCGTGCGCGACACCGGCATCGGCATGTCGTCTGCGGAACTGGACCAGGCGCTGAAGCCCTTTAAGCAGGTCAACGCGCTGAAGCGTCCGCGCGGCGACGGCACCGGGCTGGGCCTGCCGCTCACAAAGGCCATGGTCGAGGCCAACCGCGCCCGCTTCGTCATCCATTCCACGCCGGGCGAGGGCACGCTGGTGGAGATCGTCTTTCCCTCCACAAGGGTGTTGGCGCACTGACAAATGTCGCGTCCTTCGACCTCTGAGCCGCCCCTCATCGCCCTGCCGAGCACTTCTCTTCGTTCACGGGGAGAAGATCGCGGCAGCCGGATGAAGGGGAGCGCGAACGGTCGAAATCAGAGACCTCCGGGCCGATAGGACGCGACGCCCCCCTTTCCGGCTTCAGTCCTGCGGCGGAACGTGGCGCGCCAGCGCCCTGAACACCTGCCTCGCGGAAATCCGGCCGATCTGCTCGCCCTTCGCGTTGACGACGCCGATCCACGACTGTTCGGCGAAATAGGGCAGCACATCCTCGCATCGTGCGTCCCAGGGCACGGTGGTCTCGCAGGGTTCGCCAGCCCCTTTCTCCATGATCGTGCCGACGCGGATGGCGCGCGCCTTGTTCACGTCGCGGACGAACTCCTCGATATGGCTGTTCGCCGGATCGAGCACCACTTCCTCCGGCTTGCCCACCTGCTGCACGGCGCCATCCCTGAGAACGGCGACATTGTTGCCGATCTTCAGCGCCTCGTCGAAGTCGTGGGTGATGAACAGGATAGTCTTGTTGAGCGAGGATTGAAGCTCGAGCAACTGGTCCTGCATGCCGGAGCGGATCAGCGGATCGAGCGCCGAGAAGGCCTCGTCCATCAGCACGATGTCGGTGTCCATGGCGAGCGCGCGCGCCAGCCCGACGCGCTGCTGCTGGCCGCCCGACAATTGCCGGGGTCGCGACTTCTCATAGCCGGAAAGTCCGACCACCTCGATCCAGTGCGCGGCCTTCTCGGTCCGCTCGGCCTTGCTCAAGCCCCGCACCTCCAGCCCGTAGGCGACATTGTCGAGGACGGAGCGGTGCGGCAGCAGGCCGAACTTCTGGAACACCATGGCGATGCGGGTGCGCCGGAACTCACGCAGCTGCGCGAGGCTCATATCGAGCACGTTCTCGCCATTGACGATGATCTCGCCGGCGGTCGGATCGATCAGCCGATTCACATGGCGGATGAGCGTGGATTTGCCCGAGCCGGACAGGCCCATGACGACGAAGATCTGGCCGCGCTCGATGGTGAGCGAGACATTGTCGAGGCCGACCACATGGCCGGTCTCCGCCTGCACCTCGGTCTTGGACCGGCCCTCGCGCAGCATGGCGAGGGCCGTCTCCGGATAGGGCCCGAAGATCTTCGTCACGCCGCGCATGACGATGGCAGCGTTGCTGTCTGGTACTGAATTATCCATCAATGCGCCTCCCCGACGCCGATCCGGCCCTGCAGCCGGCGGCCATAGGCCTGCGTGATCCGGTCGAAGATGATTGCGAGCACCACGATGCCCAGTCCGGCAAACAGGCCGCGGCTCACTTCGAGGCGGCCGATGCCCTGGAGCACCTGATAGCCAAGGCCGCCCGCGCCGATCATGGAGGCGATCACCACCATTGCCAGTGCCATCATCGTGGTCTGGTTGATGCCGGCGAGGATGGTCGGAAGCGCCAGCGGAATCTGCACGCCGAACAGGCGCTGCGACGGCGAGGCGCCGAAGGCGCGCGTCGCCTCCATCACTGCGGGGTCGACATTGCGCAGCCCGAGATCCGTGAGGCGCACGAGCGGCGGCGATGCGTAGATGATGGTGGCAAGCAGCGCCGGTATCTTGCCCGGCCCGAAGATCATCACCGTCGGGATGAGATAGACGAAGCTCGGCATCGTCTGCATGAGGTCGAGCACCGGCGTCACGAACTGCCGCACGCGCTGCGAACGCGACATCCACACGCCGACGGGGATGGAAATGGCGATGGCCGTCAGCGTCGCGGTGATCATCAGCGCGGTGGTGATCATGGCGTCGCGCCAGAGTTCCATCAGCCCCATGCCGACAAGCGCCACAAAGATGGTGAGCGGCAGCTTCCAGTTGCGGGTGGCCAGCGCGGCAAGGCCGACGAAGATGGCGATGAAGAGCCACCAGGGCGTGGCCAGCAGCAATTGCTCGATCCAGTTCAGCAGGACCAGCAGCGGATGGGCCGCCGCCTCCAACTCGCTGCCCCAGTTCCGGACGACCCATGTCAGGCCGTCATCCACGGCGCGCCGCAGCGGCCGCGTATTGATCAGTTCAGGAAACATTTATCCCCCTTGCCGTTCTCTTCAACGAAGTCGCGACCGGACGCATGGCCCGGCCGCGCTCACAGAACGGAATGTTGCCGCCGGCCTCAGTTGAGGCTGGCGAGCACCTTTTCAGCGACATCCTGGGGAACCCAGCTCGTCCACAGTTCCTGCTCGGTGCGCAGGAAGTTCATGGCTGTCTCGGTGGCGTCGGCATTGTTCTCGTCGCCATAGACGAGAAGCTTGCTGATCTGCGCATTGCTCAGGCCGGCCTTGGCGAGATATTCGGCCACGGCGGGCGCCTCTTCGGGCAGCCATGCGGCCGCGCCGATCACCGCCGGCGAGGAAGGATAGGCGGTGATGCCCGGCTCGTCCCTGCAATCCTTGTCGGTGTTGCAGGCATAGACCTCCGGCTTGACCTCGCCGAGGTCGATCTGGACGGCGTCATATTTGCCGAGGATCGAGGTCGGTCCCCAATAGTAGAAGAGGATCGGCTCCTCGCGCGTGAAGGCGCGTGCGATCGAGGCGTCGAGCGCGCCGCCGGAACCGGGCGAGAAGATGTTCCAGTTCTTCTCTTCCATGTCGAAGGCTTCATAGAGCGCCGATGTCGACAATTCGCAGGTCCAGCCCGGAGGGCAGGAATAGAGTCGTCCCTTGCCCGAAGCCTCGGGGTCGGGGAACAGGTCCGGCCTGGCGATCACTGCTTCGGCGGTGGTCAGGTCCGGATTGGCCTCCTGCGTGTAGCGCGGGATGAACCAGCCTTCGACCGTGCCATCGGTGATGGCATCGCCGATTTCGACGACGACCCCGTCAGCGATACCCTTCTTCCAGGCTTCCTCGATCGAGCTGGTCCACAGTTCCGGCGCGATCGCTGGCTTGCCGCGCGAAAGCATGGAAGCGGAAGTGGGCACCGTGTCGCCGGCGACGATTTCCGCGGTGCAGCCGAAGCCGCGCTCCAGGATGATGGCGTGGATATGCGCCAGGGCGGCAGCGGACGGCCAGGTCATCTCGGCGATGTCGATCGTCCGATCGGTGCCGCAGCTGGTCGCGGCGTCCTGTGCGCTGGCGGATGTAGGAATGGCTGCCGCCATGCCGGCGGCGAAAACGACAGCGCTCATCGCGGCAGCAACGCTGCCGGATTTATGAAACATATTCGATCTCCGATGTGCAAATTGGATAGTTGAGGCTACCAACCTGAACGGAGTGTGTCAAATATGTCACTATTCTTCGATGTATATTTGAGATGAAGGTGTTTTATGGACTTATTCTTTATCGGTATTTATTGGTAAGTAGGGAAAATTTCCTGCTATGGTGTCAGGAAATAGAATTGAAGAACAACGCGACGACAAATTTTTGTCAAAATAATCTGGATCGCCATCTCGCGGAGGCGCGCAATCATGGCGGCCGGACGGGCTGCACGGTCGGGTTTTCTTGGCGGGGGGCGCGTTCATTTCAGGACCGCCGGC
>DATMGE010000021.1:0-15535 GCA_035555795.1 Rhizobiaceae bacterium
TGAGGTCGTTCATGCGCTCGCGCAGGCGCGGATGCGCCATTTCGGCGACCACGAAGACGCCGGGCGCGACGCCCTTGCCGACCGAGAAATCGACAACGCCCTTGCGGGACAGCACACCGCCCTCGGCCACGGGGCGGAAGACTTCGCTCAATTGCTCGCGCGTGGCGGCGGGGCCATGCATGCCGGCCTTGTCGGGGACCAGGCCGGTCGCGTTGGCGATCGCGGCCATCTCGACCATGGTCTTGGAGCCGTCGACGAATTCCACCAGCATGCGCGGGTTCATGTTGCGCCGCTCCGCCTCGGCCCGGTATTCGTCCGGCGTGGCGTCGTGGTTGAGCGGATTGTTCTTGCCCTTGCCGGCGGCGACGATGCGGTGGCCCATGGCCGAGACGAACTCGATCAGTTCCATGCAGGAGGACGGTTCGTCGCCCGCGCCCAGCGAATAGACGACGCCCAGCCGCGCCGCCTCGCGCTTGAGATAGGCGCCGATGGTGACGTCGGCCTCGACATTCATCATGACGAGATGCTTGCCGTTTTCCATGGCCGACAGGCCGATCTCGGCGCCCACCGCGGGCTTGCCGGTGGCGTCGATCACAACGTCGACCAGATCGCAGGCGGCGATCAGCGACGGGTCACCGGTGATGGCGGTGCGGCCACTCTCGATGGTGGAGAGCAATGATGCAGCGCTGTCGGCGGTGGCGGCGCTGCCTTCGTCGCGGCCGGCGATGCGCACGGCCTCCAGCGCGCGGCCGGGCCGCGTGTCGGCGATGGCGGCGACCTCGATGCCGCGCATCAGCGCCACCTGGGTGACGATGTCGGTGCCCATCTCGCCGCAGCCGATGAGCCCGATCCGCACGGGCCTGCCTTCATCGGCCCGGCGCACGAGATCACGCGCAAGGCCCGTCAGCGCTACATTCGTCATGCAAAAACCTCCGGTCGCCAGCAGGTAGAGAGCCCGTGGCAACATTGTCAACCACGGCTCGTCGCAGTATCGGTTACCCGTTCGTTAAAATGCGAGGCACCGCGCTCACGGCGAATTGACGCTGTCGGCAGATCGTTCCCCGGCGGCCGGCAAAGGGCGGCATCCGGTCTGGCGGGTTGTGGAATTGTCAATCACCACGCTCTATCCGAGTATCCAAACCGAACATGCGGGATTCTCGACGCGGAGGTTGAGGTGGAGAAGGGTCGAAATCTGGTCGATATGCCGATGCGGGACTGGCCCAGCACGGTGCTCGGACGCCTGCCGATCGTGCGGGCCGGCATGGATGACAGCGCCGAAGGCTTCATCCGCACCGCGCTGGCGGCACGCGGGAAGAATGAGCGTCCGTTCTATTCCACCTCGGCCAACGGGCAGGTCATCGCGCTTTACGGGCAGGACGGCGCTTTTCGCGCACTGATGGATCAGGCCGACCAGATCCATGCCGACGGCATGCCGATGGTCCGCTATTCCAAGATGTTCAGCAAAAACCCGGTGACGGAGCGCGTCGCCACGACCGACCTTGTCCATGCGGTGGCCGAGCGCGCGGTGGAAGCGGGCGTGCGCTTCTATTTCCTCGGCGCCAGCGAGGAGGTAAACGCGCGGGCGGTGGAGCGGATGAAGGAACTGCATCCGGGCCTCGTCTTCGCCGGCCGCCGCAACGGCTATTTCAAGCGCGAGGAAGAAGACGCGATCGTCGCCGACATACTGGCCAGCAAGACCGACATTCTCTGGATCGGCCTCGGCGTGCCGCTTGAGCAGGCATTCGTCAGCCGCAATATCGACAGACTTCGCGTCGGCGTCATCAAGACCTCGGGCGGCCTGTTCGATTTCCTTTCCGGCCGCAACAAGCGCGCGCCGGGCTGGATGCAGGCGGTCGGGCTCGAATGGGCCTACCGCATGTATCTGGAGCCGCGCCGGCTCGGCTGGCGCTACCTTGCCAGCAATCCGGTGGCGCTGCATGCGCTGTTCCGGCATTCCGCAGGCTGACTGCGCCGTGCTGTTTCGCGCCCTCTCCGCCGGCCTGCTCCTCGCCCTCCTGACGACCGGAGCGCAGGCGCAGGGCGCGCCGCAATGCCATGCGCCGGCCGCCTTTCCCAATACCGAACTGCTGGCCGACATGCGCCGCGGCGTGAACCTTCCCGGCTGGGACCATGAAGACGTATCGCGACGGCCGACGCTGGCGCAGCTCCGCGCCGTGCGGGATGCCGGGCTGACGCATATAAGGCTTCTCGTCAATGACGAGCCCTTCCGCAACGGCGGCGCGGATACCTATCTCGACGCGCTCTACGAGCAGGTCATCCTGCTGCTCAGCCTCGATTTCTCGGTGTCCATCGACCTTCATGCGGGTGGCGAGATCGGCCGTGATTTCGCCGGCAATGTCGCCGGGGCATCCGATCTGGTGTCCGGCATCTGGCAGCAACTGGCGCGCGTGGCGCGCCGGCTGCCGCCGGAACGCGTCGCGGTGGAACTCCTGAACGAGCCGGAGTTCGGCCAGGACGACTGGATGGGCATGGCCGAACGGCTGGTGCGCGGGCTGCGGCAGGTGCTGCCCGACCACACGATCGTGCTCGGCCCGTCAGGTCCGCAACGGCACGAGATGCTGAGCGGGATGGAACCGCTGGCAGACCGCAACATCGTCTATGCGGTCCACTATTACGACCCGTTCGCCTTCACCCATCAGGGCGCGAACTGGGGCGCGGCGGACGACCCGCTGCGCCTCTACGAGAACCTGCCTTTCCCCGCGCCGGCCGGCGACCCGGCGGTGGCGGCGAACATAGAGAAGCTGAGAAGCATCGGGGCGAAGGACGCCGCCGCCGCACTGCAACGTTCCATCGCGGGCGGATGGGATGTGGCCCTCCTCACCAAGGCCTATGATACGATGGAAGACTGGGCGCTGCGCCATGACCGGCCGGTCATCGTCAACGAGTTCGGCGTGCTGAACTTCGTCGCGCCGCGCCAGTCGCGGCTGGGCTGGCTGGCGCTCAACACGCATCTTGCGGAGGCGCGCTGCATCGGCTGGACGCATTGGGATTTCCAGGACGGGTTCGGCCTCACCGATCCGGAAACCGGCCTGCCCGATCCCGCGATCATCGACGCGCTGATGCCGGACAGGTAGCGATCAAGGGACCGCCTTGGCCTATCCGGGCCGATATTTCCGATCCACCATGTCGGCCAGCGGCTTCCAGCGCGGGCGGATGATCGAGCCGTCGATGACCTCAAGCCGCCCGGCGCGGTTAAGCGTGTGCAGCCGCCGGCCGGGCCACACCTCGCCGCCGGGATGCAGGGTCTTTTCCACCGTCTGGGCGAAATTTTCGGGGTCGAGCCTGTCGATGCGGGCGAGGCCGAGCGCGGCGCCATAACCGCCCCGGCAATCCTGCACCGGCCGCCAGAGCGCCCCGTCCATCTCTACGAAATTGCCTGCCGGTCGCGCGGCGCGGTCGTCCACCATGACCGGATTGCCCGCATGCGGCTGCCACGAACCGAACAGGTTTGGCGCGTGCCAGATGGCGAGCGTGTCGGAATAGCCGCCGATGCCGTCGCGCACGACGGCGAACATGTAGAAACGACCTTCATGGGCGACCACCGTCGCATCCGCCGCCTCGACGCCGGAGACGAGCGTGGCATGCCGCTCCCAGCGCCAGGGAAAATCGACGGCGCGATAGATGGCGATCTCGCCGCTGAGCGATGCTTCGGGGATCATCCAGACCGCGCCCTCGGCCTCGATGAGGAACGGATAGGACATGTGCCATGGCTCTTCAAGCACCGGCACCGCCAGACCCGGCCGGCCGGCTTCATCGAAAGCGACGGCGGAAATGATGCCCTTGTTCGTGCGGTGGTCGAGATCCTCGAACAGCAGATAGTCCCGGCCCTGATGGCGCCACGGCACCGGGTCAGCATAGAAATGATCGACCGGATCGGCCAGTACGCTCCAGCGCGTGCCGCCGAGATCGCGCCGTGACCACACGTCATAACCGTCATCTACGAAGCGCCAGCCGATGCGCCAATGCGGCGCGTGGCAGCACAGGTGGTAGGCCGCGCGCGCGGCGGCGGACGCGACCGCCTTCGCGCCGTAGCGCAGCACATCGGCTCTGCGGATGACGGGCAGCGGTTCGGCCGGCTCGCCTGCCGTCTTCTGCCGAGGATCGGCAATGGCTTTTTGCAACAGCAGGATCGTCCGCGACCAGACCGCCTCCATCGCGCCGCCGATGCCGCCGGACACTTCCAGAGCCGCGGTGCCGGATGCGGCGATGTCCGCCTCGCCCGACGGCATGATGAAGAGGATGTCGATGCGCGGCGTGCCGCGGAAGAACAGCGCCGAGGCCAGCGCCTCCTCGCCCTTAGCGCCGTCGAACAGCGGGCGCAGAATCGGTGTTGCGGCGGTAATTCCTGCCGCCGTCAGGTCGATGGTCAGCTCCTCGGCGGCGTGGCTGCCAGCCGTCCATCGCGCGACATCGGCCATGCCGATCCGATCGCACCAGCAGGGCCGGCCGCGCCGCAGGAGCATGGCTTCCAGCGACAGGAGCGTATCGAGGGCGGATAGGCGGCTGCCGCCTTCGCGAAGGTCGAGTGAAACCGCCGCGCCGTCTGCCGCGAGCCGTTTGCACAGCGCCGGCAGCCAGGCCGACAGGCTCGCCGCATCGGCGACGACACGGATATTCCTCGGCACCGCAGGCGATGTCATGTGGTGGCCGGCAGTGAGGCGGGCAGCTTGCCATCCTCTCCGCCGAGGATCAGGCCGCGATAGGCGTCCGCCATCGCCCCGACGGAATAGAGGCTCGACAGGCGGCGGCCGCAGGCGGAGAGGCGGCCGGCCAGTTCGCGGTCGGCCAGCACATTCGCGATCGCCTGGGTGAAGGCCGGCGTATCGGTGACGTCGACGAAGACCGCGCAAGGCTCGCCATCGACCTGCAGGACCTCGCGCAGCACAGGAAGATCGTTGGAGATCACCGGCACGCCGGCCTGCCCCGCTTCCACCGGCGCGAGGCCGAAGGTCTCGGCCTGCGAGGGAAAGACGAAGGCGTCGAGGCAGGCGAGGAAATGGCCGACGCGGCGCGGGGCGAGTTCGCCGACGAAATGAAGCCGGTCCGCGACGCCGGCGGCCTGCGCCATGTCGCGCAACCGCTGCTCATCGGGGCCGATGCCCACCAGCGCCAGATGCACGCCCGGCAGGCCGGGAAGCGTCGCCACCGCCGCATCGAGTTGCTTGAGCGGGTGGAGGCGGGCCACCGAGCCGATCATCGGCACGCGGGCCGGCAGGCCGAGTTCCGCCCGCGCCGTATCCTTGGCGATATCGACGCTCTTGTCCTCGAAGCCGTGCGGCACATAGACCAGCCGCCTAGCATAGGACTGCGTATAGGACTGGTAGTCGCGCAGCGTCTCGCGCGAATTGACGGTGATGACGTCGTAGAAGCCGAGCGTGCCGAGAATGCGGTCGATCTCGCGCGCGGCGCGGCCGATCGTGGCCGGCGCGGAGACGTGATTGGCGATGATCCGCCGCGCCCCCGACAGGCGGCCCGCCGGCGCGCCGAAAATATTGCCGTAATGCTGGAAGGTCAGGACCACGTCCGGCCTGATCGCGCGCATGGTGCGCAGCATCCGCCACAGGAACCGCGCGAAGGTGACCGGGTCACGCGGCGAGTGGTCGAGGCAGAAATGGACATTGTCGAGATGATCGAAGGCATCGGTGATGCGGTAGAAGAAGAGGTGATGGATCTCGAATTCCGGCGCGCCGTCGCGCGTGTAATGCGCCAGTTCCTCCGCCAGGATGCGGGATATTTCCTGCGCGCCGGCAGCGATCGACTGCGTCTGCACGAAAAGCAACCTGATCGGCCGACGACCGCCTTCACTGCCGGTTTTTTTTGTGTTCGAACGCATGGCGGGATAAAAGCCCCTGAAAGGTCAAGAATCCGTTGCGGCAGGTCCCTGCCGCGCGGGTCCGGCGGTAAGGTCTGTTTACCCTTTCGCTTAAGGGGACACTAAGGGCACACTGCTAGAGCAATTCCAGCAAAAGTGCCTAGCGGTTTTGCGTCCGCAATTGCGTACTAACTACAGGCCGCAACGAACCAGCAGGAGTGGCGCCATGCAGCCGGTGAACACAGCCGAGTCGATCGCAAGCTATACCGAGCACGTCCGGCCCGATCCCTACAAGGATCGCAACAGCATGGAATTCAAGTTCCGCAGCCGCCGCTTCGCGCGCATCCAGGCACTCATCGAAGCGATCCTGGTCGAGAAGGGCGAGGCGACCATCCTCGACCTGGGCGGGCGCGAGACCTATTGGCAGATCGGGGCGGATTTCATCGAAGCCAATCGCGAGCGCCTGCGCATCACGCTGGTCAACCTCGAAAAGGATCCGGTCGAGGACCACGAACTGTTCGAGACGCTGACCGGCGACGCGACCGACCCGGCGCTGATGGGGGATCGCCGGTTCGACCTGGTCCACTCCAATTCGGTGGTCGAGCATGTCGGCGAATGGCCCGACATGCAGCGCTTCGCGGAGAATACGCGCCGTCTCGGCAAGCGTTATTACGTGCAGACGCCGAACTACTGGTTCCCCTTCGAGCCGCATTTCCGCACCGCCGGCTTCCAGTATCTGCCGCGCGCGGCGCGGGCGGCGCTGATCCAGCGCGTTTCGCTGGGCTTCTTCCCGCGCATCCAGAATGCGGACGACGCCCGCGACATCATCCGCCACCATCACCTCATCAGCACGCGGCAGATGCGGGCGCTGTTCCCCGATGCGGACGTGCTGCACGAGAAGTTCATGGGGCTGAACAAGTCGATCATCGCGATCCAGGGCTAAGCCCTGGCTCAGCCGCGAATGCGCTCCTCGAGCCCCGTGCGGGCGGCTGCGCCGATGATCATGCCGGCAAGCCCCAGATAGAGCGCCAGCGCCAGCGGCGCGAAGAAGGCCTCCTCCTGGAACAGGCCGTTAGCCACCACGGCGAGCAAGGCAAGGGCCGCGGCGGCATGGAGCGCATTGCCGGTCTCGCGCGCGATCCGCATCACCCGCCAGCCGAGCCAGACATAGGCGGCGACGATGGCGAGGGCGAACACGCCCATCTGGTGCATGAGCACGCCGATCGAGCTTTCGACCGGGAACGGCGTGCGGCCGATCGCCTGCGCCTCGTACCAGTCGATGGTGGTGAATTGCGGCGACAGGTTGCCCGCCGTGCCGATGCCGTAACCGATGGGGTTGAGCGGGAACTCATGCAGTGCGGCCATCAGGCCGAGCACATGGAAATCACCGATCCGCAGGCCGACGATCACGCCGATCACCGCGTAGCAGCAGAGCGCGACCGCGTGGACCAGAAAGGCGAAGCCGGCGCCGAAGAGACGGAAAAGCACCCAGCCGACCCCCGTCAGCGCGATCAGGATCATCGGCCCCTTGGCATTGCATAGAAAGACAAGGAACAGGAGGACGGCCGCCTGGATGAAACGGCCGCGAAACAGCGCGAAGATGGTGAAGAAGGACAGCGCATAGGAAAAGCTGATGGCGTGCATGTTCGGCCCGAACAGGCGCATCATGCGGATGCCGATATCGGCCAGAAGCGGCGAGTTGAAGAAATCGATGGTGAAGGTGTCGGTGAGGCCGACGATGACGCGGCCCGTCTCGCGCGTGGCCTTGTCCCATTCGAGCGTCGCCCAGTTGGGGCCGCCGGCGGCGAGCTCCCAATAGCCATAGCCGTTGGTCCAGGCAAGCCAGGCATCGCGGGCGGCAAATTCGAACAGGCCGCACACGGCTCCCAGCACGCCCAATGCGGCAATGGCCGAACTGATCCTCATCTCATAGGACGAGAACAGCGCCAGACAGATCTGGAACAGCAATAGCGGCGTGACGATGTTGCGCAGATAGATGACGGCCGTCATGCCGTTGAAGACGAAGCCGACGAGGAAGTAGAGGCCGATCGCCACCATCAAGGCGACCGACACCTTCACATAGGGATCAATCGCGCGGACACGCATGTTCCAGTTCGCCAGGAAGCGAACCACCACGACCAGCCATGTCACGCACAGGATGAGGAAATTATAGGCGCGGATGATGTCGAAATCGGTTTCGGATCGAACGAAACCGGACATCAGCGACACGAAGAGGTTCTGGAACAGGAATGAAAACAGGATTGCGACCAGCGCCACCTGGGGCAGGCGCCAGGCCACGGCCGCGGCCAGCAGCAGCGCCGTGAATATGCCGAGGCCGGCATGGATGCCATGTGCTGCAACCGGCACGACGGTGACCATGGCCGCGATGGCGATCGTCACCGTCAATTCGGCAAACGACCTCAGCCAGCGGTCGAAAGCTGGCATGGCGGTCGCCGTAGGGGCAACTGGCGCGGTGTCGATCGATACGCTCATTGGTCCGACTGGATATGCAGAAAGCGGCCTTAATCTGGTGAATATAGGGGCCTAGCCTCTCCGATGGGTTAACCTGAATTTCAGGTTTTCGATATAGGCCATGGCAAGGGCGGGTATCCGCCCCGATTTATTTCCGGAGGGGTCTCGTTGGGATCGGATTGGGACAATCCCGGCAAATCCGCTGCTGCATCGACGCGGCGTGATGCTCCCGTGAAGTCCGCGAACGGCTGGAATAACGGCCTGTTCGATCCGCTGGCTGTGCTCGGCTGGGCGATGGGCAATGCGCTCAGGATCGCGCTGATCACCATCGTGCTGACCGTAATCGGCGTCGGCGCAGTGCTGATGCTGAATTTCCCCTACAGCGCAACCGCCGTCGTGCTTGCCGATCCGCGCGAACAGCGCATCACGCTGCAGGAGGAGGTGCTTCCCTCCATCGGCACCGATGCGGCGGTGCTGGAGAGCATGGTGCAGATCGTCCGTTCGGACGGTTTCCTGCTCCAGGCGATGCGCGACCTCAAGGTCTTCGGCGAGACGCCTGCCAGTCAGGAAGAAGAGCTGAAGCAGCTGGCGAAATTCCGCAAGGACATCACCGTCGACCGCAAGGGCGCGACCTATCTGGTCGACGTCACTTACCGCGCCGACAATCCGGCCGAGGCGGCGCGCGTGGCGAACGGCATCGCCGCGGCGTTCGCCGACAGCCAGAACGGCCTGCGCAACGATGCGACCACCGCCGCGACGCGTGCGCTCTCGCAGCAGCTGGTGGAGGCGCGCGCCCGCCTCAATGCGTCGGAGGAAGCGGTTGCGCAGTTCAAGGCGGCGAACGGCATCGTCTATGTCGACGAACGCAACACGGTGCAGATGCGCCAGCTCGCCGAGCTCAACCAGCAGCTTGCGCTGGTGCGCAGTGCCACCGAGGAAGCGCGCGCCCGCTACGAGGAACGCAATAGCGGCGGCGCGCTGACCCAGGGCCCGAACGAAAGGGAGCGCGGGCAGCTCTCCTTCCTGCGCCAGCAGCAGGCGCAGCTCATCCAGCAGCGCGACCAGCAGGCGCAGGTCTACGGGCCGCGCCATCCGCGCCTGGCGCAGACCAATGAGGCGATTGCCGGCATCCAGCGCCAGATCGCGCAGGAGGAGCGTCTGCAGGGCCAGCAATTGAAGGCGGAGCTCGACGTCGCGCTCGCCAAGCAGGCGCAGATCGAAAGCAAGATCGCCGAGCTCAGCTCGAACGTGACGCAGACGGATACGCATAATGTCGAGCTCGAGGCGCTGGAGCGCGAGGCGGCGGCCAATCGCGACCAGTATCAGCAGCTTCTTTCGCGCAACCGGGCGACGGACCAGCTGGCAATGCTGCCGACCAACAATGTCAGGGTCGTCTCGTCGGCCGTCCCGCCATTGAGATCCACGCGCCCGTCGCTGGCGCTGCTGGTTCCCGTCATCGGCTTCCTGAGCTTCGCGGCCGCGAGTGCGCTGACGATTGCCGGAAGCCTTCGCAACCTGCGGCGCAAGCCGCGCCGTACCATCGACCCGACGGCTCCGCTGGAACCGGTCGCCGAAGGGGACGACTGGCCGGAGGATCCGCCGCCGGGAACGGAGCAGGTGCAGGCCCCCGAGCCTGCCCGGCAGAGCCGGCTGCGCGGAAGTCTGCTTGCCCTGCGCGAAAGGGACCGGATCGAGCGGGAAAACCGCCTCGTCGCCCATGACGATGCGCCGCGCGGCGGGACGCTTCTGCGGCGGCGCGCCGGCTGAATCCGGCCACGCGCCCTCACCTGCGCACAAAGGTCTTTCCAAGGCCGCAAAAAACAGTGACCTTGCGTTAACCGAATACGGAGAGATCCGGGCATCGTTTACCGTTTGCCAGTCCTGCTGCGATATTTTGGCCGTGGAAGGGATTGGAGCGGGCAGCATAGGGAATGCACCGCAACCGGGGGCGCATCATGAACGCGATAGCCAAGAGCAGCGACATCATCAGCAACTGGGAGCCAAAGCACGAGCGGCTCTTCGGCCACGAAATCGTGCGGCTGAACCACCGGCTGCGCGACACCGGGCTCTTCTCCCGCGAGGCGGTGGGCCGGCTGATCGAGCGGTGCCCGGCGGAAGAACTCGGCCTCGAATCGATGAATGAGGATACGAACAATCCGCACCGTCTCTACGGCATTCGCGGCGAGGCGAGCGGCATGCAGGTGATCGACGCCATCGAGAAGGGGCGCATCTGGGCCAATATCCGGCGCGTCATGGCATGGGCGCCCGAATACAAGACGCTGCTGGACGACATCTTCGCCGAGTTCGAGCGGCGCATGCCCGACTTCAAGACCTACAAGCGCAATATGGGCATTCTCGTCTCCTCTCCCGACGCCAACGTGTTCTATCACGCCGACATTCAGGGCCAGTCGCTCTGGCAGATCGAGGGCACCAAGCGCGTCTACCTCTATCCCCGCTCCAGCGCTTTCATGGACGGGCCGCAGATCGAGAAGATCCTGCTGCGGGAGACCGACGAGACCATGCGCTACCAGCCCTGGTTCGACGAATATGCGACGGTGATCGACCTCAAGCCGGACGAGATGATCACCTGGCCGCTCTATGCGCCGCATCGCGTGCACAATCACGACTGCCTCAACATCTCCATCACGATGGAGCACTGGAACCGCGATATCTGGAATTCCTATGCGGTCCATTACGGCAATGGCGTGCTGCGCCGGACGCTGGGGCTCGGCAATCTGTCGACCGAACCGCGCGGCCTGCATGTCTATCCGAAGGCGGCTTCCGCATTCGCCTGGAAGAAGATGGGCCGGCAGTTGCAGGGCGACGTGGTGAAGCGCCGCGACTTCCGCATCGACGCGACCTCGCCCAACGGGCGCGTGGCGATCTGAGATGAAGAGCGCCGATCATGGTGCGACCCTGCATCGCCTGTACGAAGCCCCCTCGCCCATGGGATATACAGGCGGGGCCGCGCCCAGGATCCAGGTGCGCGAGCGGGATACATCCTTGAACGTCACCATCGGCGTCGAGCCGACATTCGACTTCCTGTCCGCCGAATATCGGACGCTGTTTTCGCCGGGCCGCGGCACGGCCTTCCAGGCGCCGTTATGGCTCGACCATCTGCACCGACGACTGGGACCGGCACTCGGCGCGCGCCAGCACACGATCACCATCCGCGATGCGCTGTCGTGCGATCTGATCGCCGTCCTGCCAATGGTGATGCAGCGCTCGCGCGGGGTCACCATCATCCAGCCCGCCGATTTCGGCATCTGCGACTATAACAGCGTCGTCGGCGATCCGTTGCGCCTCATCCAGCTCAGCGCCAATGGCGAGGTGAAGGCCGCGCTGCGCCGGACCATGGCCGGCGCCGATATCGTGATGTTCCGCAAGGCTCGCATCGATGAATTCGACCCCGCTTTGCTGCTCGGCACGCAGTCCAGCACGGGTGAGAATGTCAGCCATATCTGCGAGATCGGCCTCGATCCGGATGTCTGGCGGCTCAATATATTGCGGCGCAAGTTCACCAAGGAACTGGGTCGCCTGCAGCGGCAAACCGAGCGTGAGCATGGTTCCTACGAGCACCGCATCGCCACCGATCCGGTCGAGATCGCGGAAGCCTTCGACTATCTGCGCGAGGCCCAGTGTGCGCTCAGGACGAACACGTTCCTGGGCAAGGATAGCTACTTCTCGTTCTATCGCGACTACGCGATCGAGAGCGCGGCAGGCGGCGAGTCGCGGACCTATGTCAGCCGCATTGCCGGCAAGATCGTGGCGGTCCTGTTCGGACTGGCCGGCGACGGCATCTTCCATGCCATGCTGATCGGCTCGGACCGGGACGAGTTCGAGCGGATCAGCCCCGGAATCCAGCTTATCTATCGCATCGGCCTGATGCAGATGGCGGAAGGCCATGACCGTCTCGATCTCGGGCCGGGCAATCCCGGATACAAGGACCATTTCCGGCCGACGCTGCTGGAGATGCGCAACCATACGCTGTCGCTGACGCCGGCCGGCGCGGCGGTGTCGCTGATCTATCATCGCATCAAGCCGCTGAAGAATCTTCTGCGAGGCCTTGCCACCGATGTCAGATAGCATGCCTGCGAACGTCGCGCGCGGCGGTCTCGGCCAGCTGCTGCGTCGCCCGGAGGTTCGCGGAATCGCGACCGTCGCCGTCATCAAGGCCACGATGGTCGCGCTCAACTTTACATTGATCGCGCTTGCCGCCCGCACCCTCGATACGGTCGGATTCGGCTATTATTCGATCCTCTTTTCGGCTGCGGGACTGCTGCTCATCGTGGCCGCGGCCGGCCAGGAACTCTTCGTCATCCGCGCCTGGAGCGAATTCACGGCCGAACATGACGCGGCGCGCATGAAGGGCGTGTTCGGCTTCACCGTCACCATGTGCACGGCCGCGAGCGCGCTGATCGTGGCGATCTTCTACCCTTGGGCGGCGGCTTCGTTCGGCGCTGCAATCGCGCTTGCAGTCACCTGTTTCCTCGTCTGCAGCGCGGTGCTTCAGGTAACCGCGCATCTGATGCGCGCCGCGATGGGGGTGGCCATCGGCGACGGGCTGGGCAGCGTCATGCAGGTGCTGCCGGCGATCGTCTATCTGGCGACATGCCTCCTGACCGGCACAGAGACGACCGTCGCGGGCGTCTTCGTCTTCCTGGCGCTCGGCGCATTCACCGGCTTCGCCATCCATGTCGGGCTGATGTGGCGTCTGGTGTGGCGGTTGTTCCCCGATATCGGCAGCGTCCGCGCCATCACGCATCGAAAAGAATGGTTCGGCCGCTCATTCCGGTTGTGGATCTCCACTGCATTGGAGGCGACGAACCAGTATATCGACGTGCTCATCATCGGCTATCTGATGAGCCCGGCCGTTGCCGGCGCCTATTTCGTCACCGTGCGGCTTGCCAACCTGTTCGCGGCGGCGGCGGATTCCATCAACCTGTTCGCGACGCGCCATTTCTCCGGCCTCTACTACCGCAAGGACCAGAAGGCGCTCGACGCCCTGCTGGACAGCGTCGCCTGGATCACCATCGCCTTCATCGTGACCGGTGCGGTCGGCATCCTCGGCGGCGGCTATTTCGCGCTCTGGTTCATCAACCCGGCCTATACGGACTATTTCCCCGAACTGCTGGTGCTGTGCTTCGGCACGGCGGCGCTGGCGATCGCCCGGCCCTGCGGCTCGATCCTGATGCTGACCGGCAATGAAGGGCGATATCTGCGGATCATCGCGGGCTCGGTGGCGCTGCGCGTGGTGGCGCTTTTCGTGCTCACACCCTTGTTCGGGGTGATGGGTGCGGTCTGCGCCTCGGCTGGCTCGTTCATCCTGGCGGCAGGCGCCATGCGGCGAGCCACGAAGGCCACGACCGGGCTCGACGCCTCGATCCTGCGCCTGGCCAAGCGCCGCAAGGCGGCCGCCTGAGCTTTAGCCGATAACGATAAGGGAAGCCGTCTATGCGCTGCCCACGACATGGGCGAGTTGCGCCAGGCCCGGCCATTCCAGAATGCCGGCGGCCGCGACAGGCGACCAGTTCCTGAACCTGCGCACCCGCTGGCGCAACCTCTCGGCGGAAGGGCGCAATGCGGGATAGCGCGCAAGGCCGGAACGGACCGCACGGCGGACAGCCGCCTCGGCAAGCGCCGCATGGCCCCGCAGGCTGAGCGCCTGATGATGCTCGAAAAGGCGCATCCGCGACCCTTCGAGGCGGTCCTTGTATGGAAATTCGCCCACGCCGATGTCGTAGTAGCCGATACCGCGCGCCACGGTCTCGTCCAGGATCAGCATGAAGGCGATAGTGCCGGGCGAATAGCGGCGCAGGTTCCCCTCGCACATCGAGGTGAATATGCCGTGATGCGTGTCGTTCTCGATCAGGCCCAGATCGGTCGCGATGCATTTTCCATCGAGATAGAGACCGCCGAACATGACGGAACCGTTGCTGACGCCGTCTGCGATGATCTCGCTGTAGAAGGCTTGGACCTCGGGGCGCGTCAGCGCGTCCGGCCGGCCGAGCGCGCGAAAGCGCTCCATGCGCTGCGCCACCAGATCGTCGAACCGGTCGAGCGCCTCGTCGCGGGTGGCGGCGATCCTGAATTCGACCTCGCCGATCTCGCGCAGCTTGCGCAACTGGCGCATGCCATCCTTGTAGAGGCCGCTGCGGCGGTAATGCGTCGGCGCTTCGGGGTGACGCAGGTCGAGCGTCTTGGTGCCGATGCTCATGTCGGACACATGCGGCAGCATCAGCAGCGGATTCGGGCGTCCCTGCCCGATAAGCTCGGGCATCTTCTTCAGCGACACCACATCGGCCGGCGGCAGGGCGTGCAGGATCTTCTTCCAGATGTGCTGCATCTCGGCCGGACGCGGATCGAACCAGTCCGCCATGACCGGCGCGACATAGTCGGAAAGGCCGAGATCGGTCGCCTCGATGCTGCGCAATCCGCCATTGCGCAGCAGAAGCGGAAGTAGCATCGCCGTGCGCCCCTCGCCTCGCGCGCGAACCCGCACGAGAAGGGGCCGGTGCGACTGCGCCGCATGCCGGTAGAAGGCATCGACGAAACCACGGCGCTGGAAGGGCGTCAGGGCAAAGCCGTCGGCGGAATCTTCCATGACCGCCTGGACCACCTTGCGGTCGAGATTGTCGAACAGATCGACCTCAAAGTGCCTGCCGTTCACTTTGCCCCCCTCGCCCGCCAGTCCCATCAGCATCCACGCAAATGGCACCCATTCGCGCAGAGTGAGCGATACTCATACACTGTAATACATATGTAGGGATAGCAGATTAGCACTTCGTTGCCTGGCGGCAGGAAATTGCATTCGCGGTTAACGAAAGCTGGACGGGAAGGATCGCATTTGCGCGATCGCCCGGTCCCGCACAAGGCTCGAGCCGCCCGGCCCCTGCTACCGAGCAGGATCACCGACCGCCTTCCTCACTTCAGCGCACTCGCGATCTCATTTCCGGGCATGGACTGTACCGGTGTCGGCGAGGCGGGTAGCGGCGTGCCGTCGGTGCTGTTGTTGAAGATCTGGTTGTCCTTGTAGGAATAGATCTTCGCACCGGCGGCCTGCTGGATGCCGGTGGCATTGCCGGCGATCTTCGACTGCGTCATCCAGGCCAGCGCATTGGCGCCGGCCATGACCACGCCGACATTGCTGTTGGTGGCCGAGACATTGTCGAGATAGAGACGGATATTACCGCTGCCGGCATTGCCGTAGATCGCCGGCCCGGTGATGTT
>DATMGE010000022.1:0-11823 GCA_035555795.1 Rhizobiaceae bacterium
GCCTGCTGCGCGCGGAGGCGGCGACCGGCGGCTTCTATTCGAGCAGCGAGTTCGAGCTCGGCTCGCTGGTGCGCCGGCAGACCCAGCATCGCTTCCTTGAGCTCGGCCGCTCCTGCGTCCTGCCCGAATACCGCTCCAAGCGCACGATCGAAGTGCTCTGGCAGGGGATCTGGGCCTATGTCCGCCATCACGGAATCAGCGTCATGGCGGGCTGCGCGTCCTTCCCCGGAATATGGCCCGCCGCACATGCGCAGGCGCTGTCCTTCCTGGCGCATAATTGCCGCACGGAGCCCGAATGGGACGTGCGCGCGCTGCCCCATCGCTACGTCTCGATGGACCTGATGCCGACGGAGGCGATCGACCCCCGCGCCGCACTGGCCGCCATGCCGCCGCTGGTCAAGGGCTATCTGCGACTCGGAGCGAAGGTCGGCGACGGCTGCGTCGTCGACCGCGAATTCGGCACCACCGATGTCTTCATCGTCCTGCCGGTAGAGACGATCTCGCCCCGCTACGTCGCCTACTACGGCGCCGACGCCCAACGCTTCCAGGCCTGAGCGGCGCGGCGGCCGGTTTGCCCGAGGTCGGAAGCTGGTACGGCACGCTGCGCAAGAATAGGCCGGCCCGGCTGACATGCCGGCGGCGCCGCGCAAGCTGCCGCCTTGCACAAGCCCCCTCTATATGTTCTGCCTTCGCCCCGGTGCGCAACGGCTGGACGTCGACAGGGAAGGTACATGTCGGATACGTGTTTCGTCATCGGCAACGGGCCGTCGCTGCGCGGCTTCGATCTGACGCGGATCGATGCGCGCGAGGCGCTCGGCATGAATGCGGCCTACCGTTTCTGGCGGGAGATCGGCTGGTATCCGTATCATTACTGCTGCCTTGACGACCAGATGATCGAGACGCATCATGCGCAGATCGACCGTCTTTACGCGGAAGGGCATGTCGGCGCGTTTTTCCTTCACGGGCGCTTCTTCGAGCTTCATCCCGACCGGATCGGCAACCCCGCCTTCCTGTCATTCGATCAGGTATCGCCCTACTGGCACAATGCTCGCGGCAAGCGGATGGGGCTGGCTTTCGAGGAACATCCGGCATTCCGCACCAGCGACACCGAGAAGGTGACCACCGGCGCCTATGCAGTCCGCTACATGGCCCATAAGGGGTTTGCGCGCATCGCGCTGATGGGGATCGACCTGCGCTATGTGGAGATCCTGCCCGAGGCGCGGCCGACCGAGGGCGTCGGGCTCGTCATGGCCGAGACGCCGGCGACCAATCCCAACTACTTCTTCGACAGCTACCAGCAGGAAGGTGACCGCTTCAACATTCCCAACCCGGCCGTGCATGCAGGCAGGCTGCACCTGCGCTCGTTCGAACTGGTGCGCGACGATTTCGCGGCCAATGAAGTGGCGGCGGAGGTAGTGAATACGAATCCCGCATCGCTTCTGGCGGAAGCCGGCCTGTTCCCGCAGATGCAGGTCGAAACGCTGCTGGCGTCGGCCGACGCGCGGCCTCGTCTCGGCGCTGTCGTCGTGCCCTGCACGCAGGGCGATGTCGCGCAGATCATCGCCAATCTCCATCTCTGGTCGGATCCGTCCTATGCGCCCGTCACCGAGCAGCCGGACGAAAAGCCTGTGCTTGCCCTCGTCTTCAACAATTCAGGCGCGAAGGAACATATAGCTCCCATCGAGTCGGCATTCGCGCAACTTCCGGTGCGGCAGGCTTTTGCACGGCTGGAGATCGCCTATCTCGATCTTGAGGGCGCGCGCGACGCCTATGTGCGAAGCCATGAGGTCACCGATTCCGAACATGGCTACAAGGCGGGGCCGAACAATCTGTTCTTCGGCGCAATGGCGCTGGCGCGTCGCTTCGGACACTATGCCTTCCTGATGGAAGCGGATTGCGTGCCGGTCCGCGCTGGTTGGCTGAATTATCTGCAAGCCATGGTCGCGGGTCCGGACATGTTCTGGGTCGCCGGCAGCGCCTATCGCGGCAATGACCGTCTGGGAAAGGAGATCGCCCGGCACATCAATGGCAATGCCATCTATTCATGCGGCGATCCCGCCTTCCAGAGCTTCCTCGAAAGCATCTGGCGGCCCACCTTGCAGAAGGTCATTCGCGCGCGCAATCCGCGCGCGGCCTATGATTTCGTGCTGGACTACCTGCAGGAGGGTATCCGCAGCGATCTTGGCGACAATGCGCCGTGGGATTTCTGGCGCCGCCACGCGCATCTGTTCCGCTATACGGATTATGTGGTCAACGTGTCAGGCAATGCCGATCTCTACGACCCGCAGCCGGATATGGTGCTGCGCGCGTTGAACAGCCCGACGACCTTCATCGTGCATTCGGGCGCGCTGGCGCTGGCGGCAAGGCAGGCGCAGGAAAGCGGCGAAATCCCTTCCCCCGCAATGCTCAAGCCAGTCCCGGTCGGTGCGCCGCCCTATCGCCGGCCACTGATCCTGAGGCTTGTCCCCGCCCCGCTTCGCCGCCTGCTCAGGCGGCCCTTCCTCGCCTTGCCGGAGCGTATCCAGAACCTGGTCCGCTGACGGATCGCCGCCTCACGTGGCCGAATTATAGGCGGCGATCACGGCCATGTTGACGATGTCGCTGTCCTTGGCGTTGAGCGGGACGATCTGCACCGGCTTGTTGAGGCCGACCAGCAGCGGGCCGATCACCGTCGAGCCGCCGAGTTCCTGCAGCATCCGCGTCGAGATCGATGCGGAGTGGAAAGCCGGCATGACCAGCACATTGGCCGGGCCGGAGAGGCGGCAGAACGGATATTGCTGCATCAGGCGCGGATTGAGCGCGACGTCGGCGGCCATCTCGCCGTCATATTCGAAATCGACGCGCCGCTTGTCGAGGATCTTCACCGCCTCCTGCACGCGCTCCGAGCGCTCGCCGGCCGGGTGACCGAAGGTCGAATAGGCAAGCATCGCCACGCGCGGCTCGTAACCCATGCGCCGGGCGAAGCCGGCGGCCTCCTCGGCGATGTCGGCGATCTCCTCGGAATTGGGCATGTCATGGACGGCCGTGTCGGCGACGATGACCGTGCGGCCGCGGCACAGCGCGATCGAGGCGCCGATGACGCGATGGCCCGGCTTGGCGTCGATGACGCGGCGGACATCCTCCAGCGCGGTGGAATAGTTGCGCGTCACGCCCGTCACCACCGCATCGGCATCGCCCAGCGCCAGCATGCAGGCGGCGAAATGGTTGCGGTCATTGTTGATCAGCCGCTGGCAGTCGCGGAACAGGAAGCCCTTGCGCTGCATGCGCTCGTACAGATAGTCGGCATAGATCGCGTTGCGGCGCGACAGACGCGCATTGATGATCTCGATGCCCGGTTTGGACAGGTCGACCCCGGCGAGCTTCGCATTCTCGCGGATCACGTCGTCGCGACCGACGAGGATCGCGGTGCCCAGCTTCTGATTCACATAGGAGACGGCGGCGCGCATGACCTGCTCCTCCTCGCCCTCGGCGAAGACGACGCGCTGCGGCTTGCGGCGCACGCGGTCATAGATGCGCTGGAGGGTGGAGGCGATCGGGTCGCGCCGGGCGGAGAGCTCCTGCTGGTACTTCTCCATGTCGAGGATGGGCCGCCGCGCCACGCCAGAATCCATCGCCGCGCGGGCCACGGCCGAGGGGATCGCCGAGATGAGGCGCGGGTCGAACGGCACCGGGATGATGTAGTTCGGGCCGAATTTCGGCCGGTTGCCCTGATAGGCGGCGGCGACATCGTCGGGCACGTCCTCGCGCGCCAGCGCGGCCAGCGCATGGGCGGCGGCCACCTTCATCTCGTCATTGATGGTGACTGCGCGGACATCGAGCGCGCCGCGGAAGATGTAGGGAAAGCCCAGAACGTTGTTGACCTGGTTCGGATAATCCGAGCGGCCGGTCGCCATAATCGCGTCGGTGCGGATCTCCGCCACTTCCTCAGGCGTGATCTCCGGATCGGGATTGGCCATGGCGAAGATGATCGGGTTCTTGGCCATGGACTGCACCATGGCCGGTGTTAGCGCACCCTTGGCGGAAAGGCCGAAGAACACGTCGGCGCCGTCGAGCGCGTCGGCGAGCGAACGGCGGTCCGTCTTCACCGCATGGGCCGACTTCCACTGGTTCATGCCCTCGGTGCGGCCCTGCCAGACGACACCCTTGGTGTCGCACAGGATCACGTTTTCGGGGCGGAAGCCCATCGACTTGACGAGTTCGATGCAGGCGATGCCGGCCGCGCCCGCGCCATTGCAGACGAGCTTGGTGGTCGCCATGTCGCGGCCGGTCACGGCCAGCGCGTTGATGAGGCCGGCGGCGGCGATGATGGCGGTGCCGTGCTGGTCGTCATGGAAGACGGGGATGTCCATCAGCTCGCGAAGCCGCTGCTCGATGATGAAGCATTCCGGCGCCTTGATGTCCTCCAGGTTGATGCCGCCGAAGGAGGGCCCGAGCAGCTTGACGCAATTAATGAAGGCGTCGGCATCCTCCGTGTCGACCTCCAGGTCGATCGAATCGACGTCGGCGAAGCGCTTGAACAACACCGCCTTGCCCTCCATCACCGGCTTGGAGGCGAGCGCGCCCAGATTGCCGAGGCCGAGGATCGCGGTGCCATTGGTGATGACGGCCACCATATTGCCGCGCGTCGTGTAGTCGAAGGCGCGGGAGGGGTCTTCCGCGATCGCCTTTACCGGGACGGCCACACCGGGGGAATAGGCGAGCGACAGGTCGCGCTGGGTCGCCATCGGCTTGGTCGGATTGATCTCCAGCTTGCCCGGACGCCCGGTGGAATGAAATTCCAGGGCCTCGTCGTCGCTGACGGATGGCCCTGCCGGTTCCTTGATGTCGCGTGCTGGCATGCGGTATTCGTCCCTTCCCCTGTGACGGACTCGCTTTTTGTGGAGGTTTGTCGCGCCGCCGGCATTAAGGCTACACTTCGCTCCGGTAAAGCGCCAAGCAGGAATTGCTGTGGCTCGCGGCCGCAGACAACATTTTGGAACGATCCCTTGAACGACGAGACGCCGACCCGCCCCGACAACGCCGTGCCCGTTCTCTCGTCCGAGGGCGCGACGCCGATGATGGAGCAATATATCGAGATCAAGGCGGCCAATGCCGACTCGCTGCTGTTCTATCGCATGGGCGATTTCTACGAACTGTTCTTCCACGATGCGGAGGTGGCATCGCGCACGCTGGGCATCACGCTGACGCGCCGCGGCAAGCATCAGGGCGAGGACATTCCCATGTGCGGCGTGCCGGTGCACGCGGCCGACGACTACCTCCAGAAGCTGATCGCGGCCGGCCACCGGGTCGCCGTGTGCGAGCAGATCGAGGATCCGGCGGAGGCGCGCAAGCGGGGATCGAAATCGGTCGTGCGCCGCGACGTGGTCCGCCTCGTGACGCCGGGCACGATCACCGAGGAGAAGCTGCTCGACCCGTCGCAGTCCAACTATCTGATGGCGCTCGGACGGGTGAAGGGCAATGACGGGCCGAAATGCGCACTAGCCTGGCTCGACATTTCCACCGGCACCTTCCGCGTCGCGGAGACCGCGCCGGACCGGCTGCTAGCCGACATGCTGCGCATCGACCCGCGCGAACTGGTCCTTTCGGACGCCGCCTGGCAGGACGACGACCTGCGGCCGATCATCGACCAGTTGCGCCGTCCGGTGGTGCCGCTGCCGGCGGCGCTGTTCGATTCCACCGCGGCGGCGGCGCGCATCGCGCGCTTCTACGACGTGGCGACGGTGGACGGCTTCGGCCGTTTCGGCCGCGCCGAGCTTTCGGCCATCGCCGGCGCCATCGCCTATGTCGAGAAGACCCAGAAGGAGGCCCGCCCGCCGCTGGCGCGACCCGAGCGCGACGCCGGCAGCGGCTCGCTCTTCATCGACCCGGCCACCCGCGCCAGCCTCGAACTCCTGCGCACAATATCGGGCCAACGCGAGGGGTCGCTGCTGCGCGCCGTCGACCGCACCGTGACCGGCGGCGGCGGGCGGCTGCTTGCCGACCGGCTGACATCGCCGCTGACCGATCCGTCCGAGATCGGGCAGCGGCTCGACTGCGTTTCATTCCTGCGCGAGGAGACGCGGCTCTGCGAGGCGCTGCGGCTCGTCCTGCGCGGCGCGCCGGACATGCCGCGCGCCCTGTCGCGGCTGGCGCTGGGGCGCGGCGGTCCGCGCGATCTCGGCGCACTTGGCGCCGGCTTCGAGGCTGCGACGCAGCTTGCCGGCCTGTTTTCCGGCGCCGCGCTTCCCGCCCGGCTACAGGATGCATGCGACCGGCTGGCGGCGGTGCCCGCCCAGCTTGCCCGCCACCTTGCGCACGCGCTGGCCGAAGACCTGCCATTGCTCAGGCGCGACGGCGGTTTCGTGCGGGCGGAATACGATGCCGAACTGGACGAAATGCGGTCGCTGCGCGACGAATCCCGCCGGGTGATCGCTGCCATGGAGCGCGCGCTTGCCGACGAGACCGGCATCCGCTCGCTGAAGATCCGGCACAACAATGTGCTGGGCTACTATATCGAAGTGACCGCGAACAATGCCGGCGCGCTGACCGGTTCGGATGCCGCCCGCGCACGCTTCATCCACCGCCAGACCATGGCCAGCGCCATGCGCTTCACCACGACCGAACTGGCGGAGCTGGAAAGCCGCATCGCCAATGCCGCCGGCCGCGCGCTGCAGATAGAGCTCACGGTCTTCGACAGGCTGGTGGCCGAAGTGGTGGCGGAAGCCGACGCCATACGCGACGCCGCGGCGGCACTCGCCGAGATCGACGTCGCCGCCGCGCTGGCGCAGCTCGCGACGGCCGAGGACTATTGCCGCCCGGTCGTGGACGACAGCCTCGTCTTCCGCGTCGAGGGCGGACGCCACCCTGTCGTGGAACAGGCATTGCGCCAGCAGCTCGGCGATCCCTTCGTCGCCAATGATTGCGATCTTTCGCCCGTCGAGGGCCAGGCTGCCGGCGCGATCTGGCTGCTGACCGGCCCGAACATGGGCGGCAAGTCGACCTTCCTGCGCCAGAATGCGCTGATCGCGGTGCTGGCGCAGGCCGGCTCCTTCGTGCCGGCGCGCAGCGCCCATATCGGCGTGGTCGACAGGCTGTTTTCCCGCGTCGGCGCCTCCGACGACCTGGCGCGCGGACGCTCGACCTTCATGGTCGAGATGGTGGAGACAGCGGCGATCCTCAATCAAGCCGGCGAGCGCGCGCTGGTGATCCTCGACGAGATCGGGCGCGGCACCGCCACCTTCGACGGTCTGTCGATCGCCTGGGCGACGGTGGAGCACATGCATGAGAAGAACCGCTGCCGGACCATCTTCGCCACCCATTTCCACGAAATGACCGCCCTGGCCGAGAAGCTGCCGCGCCTTGCCAATGTGACCATGCGCGTCAAGGAATGGAACGGCGAGGTCGTCTTCCTGCACGAAGTGGGCAAGGGTGCTGCCGACCGCTCCTATGGCGTGCAGGTGGCGAAGCTGGCGGGCCTGCCCGAAAGCGTGGTGGAGCGCGCCCGCGCCGTGCTCCACCGGCTCGAGGAAGGGCAGATTTCCGGCAAGCCGGCGACGCTGATCGACGACCTACCGCTCTTTTCCGTCGCGGCGCGGCGTGAGCCGCCGAAGGCGGCATCCGACGGGCTTTCGGTGGCCGTTGCCGCTCTCCGTCCCGATGAGATGACCCCCCGCGAAGCGCTCGAAGCACTGTACAGGCTCAAGGGCCTTATCGCCTCCGGCTGAAGACTCTCGCCTTTCGCCGGCAGTCAATGCTAATTTAAGTACTGGCTGCTACAGGTTTTTCGAACCAGAGGGCGAAGCAGGCGGCGAGCGTGAGCCAGCGCAAACCAGAGCCCAGCACGGGCTGGACACTTCTGCGCACGACCGTGATCCCGGTCTGCATCGCATTGCTCGTGGTGCTGGCTGCCGGAGGCTTCGCCGAATATCAGAACCGCCGCGCCTATGACGAGCAGCGCCGCGCCGACGTGCTGACGCGGGTGAGCGTGCTGCGCGCCAAGCTCGAAGGCAATATCAACGGCAATATCCAGCTCGTGCGCGGGCTCGTCGCCACGCTGTCGACCGAGCCGAACATGAACCAGGAACGGTTCGGCAAGCTGGTCGGCGCGCTGCTGGACAAGGGCACGCAGATCCGCCACGTCGCCGCCGCGCCGAACCTGATCGTCACGCTCGTCTATCCGCTGAGTCAGAACAGCCGCGCATTGGGGCTCGACTATACGCGCAACGAGGCGCAGCGCGAAGCGGCCTTGCGCGCCCGCGACACGGGCGAGCTCGTGCTGGCGGGTCCGGTCGCCCTCGTACAGGGCGGGCAGGGCTTCATCGGCCGCTTTCCGGTGACCTATCGGGACGCGGCTGGCCGGGAGCTGTTCTGGGGCATCGTCTCGGCGGTGGTGGATGTCGATCGGCTCTATCGCGACAGCGGCCTCTACGACCCGGATCTTCCGATCGACGTCACGCTTGCAGGCCGCGACGGCCGCAGCGGAGACGGTTCCGTCTTCTACGGCGACGAGGGCGTGCTGGCACAGAATCCGGTGACGGCCGACATCATCCTGCCCTCGGGCCAATGGCAGATCGCCGCCATACCGCGCGGCGGCTGGAATGGCGACCCGCCCAATACCTGGATGCTGCGCATCCTCATGGGCATTGCTGGGGCGCTGCTTCTCGTGCCTACCATCCTCACCGGACGGCTGATCGCCGAGCGCCACCGCTATATAGGCGCCCTGCGCAACCGCGAGAAACAGCTCGAACGGCTTTCGCATCGGTTACGCCTGGCGCTCGACACGTCCGAAATGGCCGTGTGGGAGATGGAACCGGATGGCGGGGAATTGCTCTGGGACGACCGGATGCGCGAGCTCTACGGCTATCCGAACGGCGATAGCCCGATTGACATGTCCTACTGGCTGCAACGCCTGCATCCCGAAGACGCACCGCGCGCCGCGCAGGAATTCCATGTCGCGATGAAGGAAGGGAGCCCCTATCGCTCCAAATACCGGCTCCTCATGGAGAATGGCGATATCCGGCATATCCGCTCGCTCGGCACGCTCTTTCACGACGATGACGAGACCGCACGCATCATCGGCGTGGACTGGGATGTGACCGCCGACGTCACCCGCGCGGAAGATCTGCGCCGCGCCAACCTGCTGACGGAGGCCCGCAATGCCGAACTCGAGGCGGCGAAGGCGCGCATCGAGTACAACGCATTGCACGACTCGCTGACCGGCCTGCCGAACCGGCGCTTCCTTGACGAAGTGCTGGCCGAACATGCCACCCTCTTCGAGCGCGGCGAACAGCATGCCGCGCTGCTGCATATCGACCTCGACAGGTTCAAGCAGATCAACGACACGCTCGGCCATGCGGCGGGCGACGCGCTTCTGTGCCATGTGGCCGACGTGCTCCACGACGTGGTACCGCGCGGCGATTTCGTTGCCCGCGTGGGCGGGGACGAGTTCGTCGTGGTGCTGCGCCGGCCATCGAGCACGGCGGAACCCCGCGCGCGGACGCTGGCGCGCCTCGCCGAGGAGATCCTGACCCACATGCGCATACCGGTGCAGCATGAAGGCCATGAATGCCGCTTCGGCGTCTCGATCGGCATTGCCAGCGACAATGATACGGTCTCGGAATCAACCCGCCTGCTGATCAATGCCGATATCGCGCTCTACCGGGCCAAGAGCCTTGGGCGTAACCGCTACCAGTTCTTCAACGAGGCGCTGCAGGCGGAGATCGTCAATACGAAGCGCGTGGCCGACGACATTCTGGCTGGCCTGGAGAACGACGAATTCATCGTCCACTACCAGCCGCAATTCAGCGCCGACCGGCTGGAGATCATCGGCGTGGAGGCGCTGGTGCGCTGGCGGCATCCATCCGAGGGCCTGCTGGCGCCGGCTGCCTTCATGAAGGTCGCCGAGGAGCTGAACGTCGTTTCGACGATCGACCGCATCGTGCTGGAAACGGCGCTGCGGGACATGGCCCAGTGGAAGAAGGACGGCCTGGCGATACCGAAAGTATCGGTGAACGTGTCGGCGCGGCGGCTCCAGGAAGAGGAGCTCGTCAAGCAGATCGCCGCACTCGAGATCGAGCCGGGCACCGTCTCCTTCGAGCTGGTGGAATCCATCTTTCTCGACGAGCAGGACGAGCTGGCCGTCTGGAACGTGGAACGGATCAAGGATCATGGCATCGACATCGAGATCGACGATTTCGGCACCGGCTATGCCTCGATCGTCGGCCTGCTCAAGCTGAAGCCGAGCCGGCTGAAGATCGCCCGCCAGCTCATCATGCCGATCGTCCGCTCGCCGGCACAGCGCCAGCTTGTCGGCTCGATCATCGAGATCGGCAAGTCGCTGGGCGTCGAGGTGCTGGCAGAAGGTGTCGAGACGATGGAGCATGTCCGCATCCTCCGGACGCTCGGCTGCGAATCGCTGCAGGGCTACGCCTTCGCGCGGGCACTGGCGGCGGACGACCTTAAGAAATTCGTGGTGTCCCGGCGCTGGCGCGAAGCATCCTGACCGGGTGCGGTCGCCATAGGCAACCGCCGCGAAACGGTCTATAGACCTCCTCCGATCAAACCTTCGCGCGCATGGCCAGGATTCCGCTCAAACTCGCTGAAATCGTCGACGGTGATGAACTCCGCGCGGCGCTGGGCGCGCTGACCTGGGACCGGGGCGGCGACGGCTCGTCGCCCGAGGTGCGCGCCGAAGTGGTCAGGCTGCTCAAATCCACGCTCGCCGCCGGACAGGCGCGCGCCGAACAATTGCTGGCGCAGGATGGCGGCGGCGCGGCCTGCGCGGCGCGGCTTTCGCATCTGATGGACGAGATCATCCGCGCGCTCTACGAATTCGCGGTCGACCATGTCTATCGCGCCAACAACCGTTCGTCGGGCGAGCGCATGGCGATGGTGGCGGTCGGCGGCTACGGGCGCGGCACGCTGGCGCCGGGCTCCGATATCGACCTGCTCTTCGTGCTGCCATACAAGCAGACGCCCTGGAGCGAGCAGATCGTCGAATATCTGCTCTACATACTGTGGGACCTCGGCCTCAAGGTCGGCCATGCGACGCGCAATATCGACGAATGCGTCCGCCTCTCGCACCAGGACATGACGATCCGCACCTCGATCCTGGAAGCGCGCTTCATCTGGGGCGACGAGGCCCTGTTCGACGATCTGGTGCGCCGCTTCGACCGCGAGGTGGTGCAGGCGACCGGTGCGGATTTCGTCCAGGCCAAGCTGGCCGAGCGCGACGAGCGCCACCGCAAGGCCGGCGAAAGCCGCTATCTGGTCGAGCCCAACGTCAAGGACGGCAAGGGCGGCCTGCGCGACCTGCATACGCTGTTCTGGATCGGGAAATACTTTTACCGCGTACGCACCGCCGAGGAACTGGTCGGCAAAGGAGTCTTTACGCAAGCTGAATACAACCTGTTCCGCAAGGCGGAGGATTTTCTGTGGGCGGTGCGCTGCCACATGCATTTCCTCACCGGCAAGGCGGAGGAGCGCCTGCATTTCGACATCCAGCGCGACATCGCCGAGCGGCTCGGCTATACCAGCCATCCCGGCCTTTCGGCGGTCGAGCGCTTCATGAAGCACTATTTTCTGGTCGCCAAGAATGTCGGCGACCTGACCCGCATCTTCTGCGCCGCGCTGGAGGAGGAGCAGGCGAAATACGTGCCCGGCTTCGACCGCATCATCGGCGGCTTTTCGCGGCGAAAGCGCAAGCTTGCCGGCACCAGCGATTTCATCGTCGACAACCATCGCTTGAATGTCGCCGACGACCAGGTGTTCGAGCGCGATCCGGTGAATCTTCTTCGGCTGTTCTGGTTCGCCGACAAGCACGTGCTGGAGTTCCACCCCCATGCC
>DATMGE010000023.1:0-52356 GCA_035555795.1 Rhizobiaceae bacterium
TGACCGAGCGCACGCGCGAGATCGGCATCAGGCTGGCGATCGGCGCGCATGAAAGGCACATCCTCGTCCAGTTCCTCGTCGAGGCGACGGTGCTTTCGCTGCTGGGCGGCATTATCGGCATATTGCTGGGCCTCGGCATCGCCGCGGCCGCAACCATGTCGCTGTCGATCCCCTTCGTGCCCAGCCTGGCCGTCATCCTTCTGGCCGTCGGCTTTTCGGGCCTCATCGGCATGGTGTTCGGCTTCTTCCCAGCGCTGCGCGGAGCCCGCCTAGATCCTATCGACGCGCTGCGCCACGAATAGAACGTTATTTGGAATGAAGCTCAAATCAGCTTCGGCGCGATCGTCCGCTCGATCACATGGCGCACAGTCAGCCCCTGCACGACGATGCTGAAGATCACCACCGCATAGGTGACCGACAGGATCTCGTCCTTGAACTCCGAAAACGGCAATGACAGCGCGAGTGCGACGGACACCCCGCCGCGCAGGCCGCCCCAGGTCATTACCGGAATGACGCCGGGCGTGAAGGTGCGCCGCACGCGCCGCAGCACCAGCGGGCTCGCCAGCGACACGACGCGACCCATCAGCGCCAGCGGAATGGCCGCAAGCATGAGCCAGGCGTGGGAAAGGTCGAAATTGAGCACCAGGACCTCGAGCCCTATCAACAGGAAGAGGACCGAGTTCAGCACCTCGTCGACCACCTCCCAGAAGCTGAAAAGATATTCGCGCACCTTGTCGCTCATCGCCGTTCGAGCGCCGCGATTGCCTATGAAGAGGCCGGTCACCACCACCGCGATCGGTCCCGAAATATGCATCCGTGAGCACAGGGCATAGGTCAGCGCGCAGGCGGCAATGGAGATCAGCACTTCAACCACCGGCTCGTCGATCGCCGCCATGGCGCGAATGGCAAGGGCGCCGGTGAGAAACCCCATCAGGATTCCACCCCCGCCCTCATAGAGGAAAAGCTCGGCGACATTCCAGGGACCGAGAGCCGCATGCGCATCCTCCGACCCGACAGCGAAAGCCACCAGCACCGTGAAGGCCACCACCGCGACGCCATCGTTGAACAGCGATTCGCCGGCAATGCGCAGCTTGAGCGATTCCGGCACATTAGCCGTCTTGAGCAGGCTGAGCACCGCGACCGGATCAGTCGGCGAGATCAGCGCGCCGAAGACGAGCGCCCATGGAAGCGGAACCGGCGAGCCGATCAGCTCCGCCACCCACCAAAGGCTGTATCCAATGACAACGGTGGAGATCACCACGCCGGCCGTGGCCATAAAGGTGATGGCCCATTTCTGGTCCTTCATCTTCTCGAAATCGACATGCAGCGCGCCGGCGAAGAGCAGGAAGGCCAGCAGGCCGTTCATGATCGTGTCGTAGAAATCGATCTGCGCCACCGCCCCCTGGAGCGTGTGCGTGATCGCGAGGCCCGGAATCACCGCCTCCAGCGCCAGCAATACGAGAGAGGAGCCGAGGCCCATCATCAACAGGCCGATCGTGTGCGGCAGCTTCAGCCAGCGCGTATTCATCCAGCCGAAGGCCGCCGACAGCGTCAGCAGCAGGGTTCCCAGCTCGAACAAGGAAAGCACGTGACGGCCCCACTAATCGCTTGCGCTACAGGTTGATTCGGCGCTGGCCGAAATGCCAGTCGACGATTGCATTCATATGATCGGCGAAATCCTCGTTCGGCCCGGAGCCGGGCGAAAGAATGACCGGCCCGTCGATCTCGGGATCGGCTTGCGAGGCGACATGCTCCCGCACTGCTTGCGCCAGTCGTTCCGCCGACCAATCGCTGTAGTAGCGGCGGATCAGAACCGTCCCGCTCTCCACCGAATAGATGTGATATCCGGCTTCGGGCCGCATGGCGGCAAGGGAAAGGCCGGTTTCCTCCGCCACTTCCCGCGCCATATTGGCCTCCACGTCGATGCGGCCTTCGCGAATATCCTCCGGCTCGAAGGAGCCTGCGGCGAAATAGACCCGCCCGGAATTGGCCGTGTGCTCGCCCATCCGCGCCGCCAGCAGATTGCCGTCGCCGGCAACGATGACCGCATGCGCATAGGCATGCTCGCCCTCGCGCGCGCCGCGCATCCGCCGCCAGTGGAGGAAGCTCGAATAGTCGGTCATGTGGCAGGTGCCGCTGAGCACGCCGTCGGCGATATGCATCGAGGCGAACAGGGTGATCCGCCCGTCGAACAGCGCCGGCTTGGCGGCGATTTCCCGCTGCCAGTTGGCCCGCGCCGCCTCCCGGTTGCGTTCCGCAAACGGATGGTCGCCGGGCAGCAAGCTGAGCTCAATATCGCGAACCGGCACGACCACGCCCCGCGGCAGGTCGAACACGGCCGCCGGCCTCACAGCAGGTCCAGCGTGATGGCGACTGGGCAGTGATCCGAGGCTTTCGGCCTGTCCCAGCCCGTGCGCGGAAAGCGCTCGACCTGCTGGCCCTCCGGAAAGATCGTGCGCCATGGCTGGCCGTTGCGAATGATCGACGGCCTGGCCTCGCCATTATGCGCAGCAAGCCCGCGCGAGAGCATGATGTAGTCGAGCTGGCACAGATGCCGCTCCTGGGGCCCGCGCGTGTGATAGAGCGTCCAGCGCTCCATCGGGGGAAGTCGCTCGACCGCGTTTTCGCAGAAACCGCCCGCCGTCAGCACGTCGATTGAGGTCGGATCCGTCTCCTCGACGACATTGAACCTGTGACCACTCCACTCGTCGCCCTCGATAACTATGCGCTCGCGATAATCATTGAGGTCGCCGCAGATCACCCAGCGCTTGTCCGCCGCATGGGCGGGACCGAACCGCGTCTCGATGATGCGGCGCACGGCATGCGCCTCCGCGAGCCGAACAGGCATGGATGCCTCGCGGCCTGACAGGCCGTTGCGCGGCGCGCCCATCGATTTGAAATGCAGGCTGTAGATGGTGATGGGCTTGCCGGCGATCCGCAGGTCAATCTCCAGGCAGTCGCGGCGGAATATCCGGTCGGAAGGCTGGATGCCGATGGCGGCGAGCGCCGGCGTGTGCAGGTCATAGTCGCCGAAGGTGATGTGCGCATGGCTCGTCATGCGCACGAACTCGATCGGCTCGCCATGGATCGTTTCGGTGCGGGTCATCACGGCAACGTCGATGCCGCGCGAATCATTGCCCCCGGAGACATATTTCTCGCGATAGCCCGCACCCACCATCTTGAAGAGATAGCCATATTCGAAGGCTTTCAGCGCCTCGACATTGTCGACCTCCTGCAGGCAGACAATGTCGGCGCGCGCCGCGGCGATGGCCAGCGCCGAAAGCTGGCGCGTATCGTCGGTGTGGGCGATCGCACGGGCGCGCTCCAGCAGGCGATACTCGGCCTCGTCCTTGATATCGTAGAGCGCCAGGGAGCGGTCCTGGTGCAACTGGTTGCGGAAGCCGGAGAAATCGAACCTGTTCATCAGGTTCTCGACGTTGAAGGTGGCGATGCGTACGGACATGGGCGCGAGGATTGCCCGCATGTCCTGCGCAAGACAACCGGAAAATGATGCGCCGGAACCCTTTCATTCATGCGCCATTCATATGCGTGACGCGATATTTCGTGCGTGGTTGCCGGCGGGACCGATGTCCCCCATGCGAGGAGACACATTCATGACGGTTCGAATTCGCCATCTGGCCTGGTCGGCCGCAATTGCGGTCGCCATCGGCGCCGGCATCGCCACCGCGCAGGCCGCGGGTCCGTTGACGGGCACGCCATATGCCGGCGCTCCCGAAGCAGGCGTGATCCTGGCTCAGAGCGTCATCATCAGGCGCGAGGACGAAGAGCAGCGTAACAGGCGCTCGCTGGATGTCTCGCCCATTCCCGAGATGCGCAACGAGCAGCCACGCGAGCAGCGGCGTGATCCGGGCGACGATCGTCGTGTGGAACGTGACAACCGGCGCTTTGAGCAGATTTCGCCCATCCCGCGTGGCGAAACCCCAGGCGAGAGGCCGCGCCATCGCGAACGCGACCGCCGCTGGCGGGATCGCGGTCCGGATTTCCATATCGAGATCGGACCCGGCCCGGACTATTACCAGCGCGACCGCTACGAGCGCCCCCGCTACAGCCGCGCCCAGGCGCATGTGCGCTGGTGCAGCGAGCGTTATCGTTCCTATCGGGTTCGCGACAACACATATCAGCCGACCCGTGGCCCGCGCCGCCAGTGCGTGTCGCCCTATAGCTGAGCCGATTCCGGGGAATGGCACGGGTCGCCGTTCCCCGCCTCATCTGATCTCGCGGCCGCCGAGCCACACCCAGGCGTCGGCCTCCTCCTCGCGCCCGAAATGGCGGTACTCCGCAGCCGAACCGCCGCAGATCTCCTGCACGAGCGAATCGACGCCGCCTTTACCCCCGACGGAAGCACAGCGACGGATGTGGGAGCGCGCATGTTCCCGCCCCTCCTCCACCGTATCGCCCGCCACCTTCGACCATTGGACGGTCTCGTTGTCCGATGCCCTGACGATCAGGTCGATCTCGCTGTGAAGCACATAGGCGCCCTCGAGCAGGCCGTAGAGATTTTCGACATCGGGACCGCTGAGCGAGCCGGCGATCTCGAAAGCGACGAGGTCCGGCCGGCTGGTTTGCAGGCGGCGAACGGCGGGCACGGCATCAAGCGGATTCATGGGCGTCTCCTCTTCGAATTCTCCATGACTGGAACAGACGAAACCCTGTGTCAGTTCCCGGCCGAGCCGCTATAGGTGGGTCCGTCGCCAAGGCGTGTCGTGATCTTTCAGATTCGCTCCCACGCTTTAGCTTTTGTTTCCACGCAATTCCGGACGCAAAACCGCTGCGCACTTTTGCTGGAATTGCTCCACGGATGGAGCCGCCGGAAGCCATGCCCGCAAAGCTGTCAGTCAATCTCAACGCCGTCGCCATGCTGCGCAACCGCCGCGACCTGCCATGGCCGAGCATGACCGGCCTCGGCCGGATCGCGCTGGCGGCCGGCGCGCATGGGCTGACCGTCCACCCCCGCCCCGACCAGAGGCACACCCGCTTTTCCGACCTGCCGGAACTGCGCGCCCTCGTCGACGACGAATTTCCCCATGCGGAATTCAACATCGAAGGCTATCCGACCGACGACTTCCTGTCGCTGGTGGAAGCCGCCCAGCCAGATCAGGTGACGCTGGTGCCGGACGATCCCGCGCAGGCGACATCGGACCATGGCTGGGATCTCGCACGCCACGGCAAGTTCCTCGCGCCGGTCGTGAAACGGCTGAAGAAGAACGGCTTCCGGGTCTCGCTCTTCGTCGATCCGGATGCCGCCGGTCTCGGCCCGGTGCGCGATCTCGGCGCGGACCGTGTCGAACTCTACACCGGCCCTTACGGGGCCTGCTACGAGGATGCCGCGGCTGCCGCCGCACAGCTCGATCTGCTAGGCCGCACCGCCGACAGGGCAGCGGAACTGGGGCTCGGCGTGAATGCCGGCCATGACCTGACCGTCGCCAACCTTCCGGCGCTGGCAAGGCGTATTCCGCATCTGGCGGAAGTCTCGATCGGCCATGGCCTGACCGCCGATGCGCTGGAGCACGGAATGGCGGGAGCGGTCCGCCGTCACCTCGCCGCGCTGGGCTGGTGATTCTGGCCGAGCCATGCTCGACAGGCATGGCTCGATCTGGACACCATGCAATGCAGCACTAGTTGCTGCGCTGCAGCAGGCGTAGACACCGCGCCCGTTGCTCAGGAGGGCACGGTCATGTCCATGCAGGACAGTCCATCGCATGCCAACCCGGCCGGAGACGCTGAAGACCAGCTCGCCGCAAGGCCGGAAGGAACCGCGACACTTGCGCTGGGCGCGGTCGGCGTCGTCTACGGCGATATCGGCACCAGCCCGATCTATGCGCTGCGGGAGGCGATCCGGGCCGCATCCGGCGACGCGATGGCGACCGACACCGAAATCCTCGGCGTCCTTTCCATTATCATCTGGTCCCTGACGCTCATCGTCTCGGTCAAATATGCCGTGTTCGTGCTGCGCGCGGATAACCGTGGCGAAGGCGGCACGCTCTCGCTGATGGCGCTGGCGCGCGCCAATGCGGGCCGTCTCTCACCGGCGGTGCTGTGGCTGGGCATGCTGGGCGCCGCACTCTTCTACGGCGATGCGATCATCACGCCCGCGATCTCGGTTCTTTCGGCCGTCGAGGGGTTGGAAATCGTCGCGCCGGATATGGCACCCGCTGTCGTGCCCATTACCGTCGCGATCCTGATCGGCCTTTTCCTCGTGCAGCGTTTCGGCACAGCGAAGGTTGCCAGCGTGTTCGGCCCAGTTACCGCCATCTGGTTCCTGACACTCGGCCTCATCGGCCTGTTCTGGATCGTCAAATATCCGTCGGTCCTGTGGGCGCTGAGCCCGACCTATGCGGTGAACTTCCTGTTCCTGCACGAAGGCGTCGCCCTGCTCGTCGTCGGCGCAGCCTTCCTTGCGGTGACGGGCGCGGAAGCGCTCTATGCCGATCTCGGCCATTTCGGCCGCCGGCCGATCATGCTGGCCTGGTTCTGGCTCGTCTTCCCCTGCCTGCTGCTCAGCTATTTCGGCCAGGGTGCCTTCATCCTCGCAAGCGACGGGCCGATCGGCCAGCCGCTCTTCGAGATGATCCCGCGCTGGGGCACGCTGCCGCTCGTGCTGCTCGCCACGGTGGCGACGGTCATCGCCAGCCAGGCTGTGATCAGCGGCGCATTCTCGCTCACCCGGCAGGCGATTCAGATGCGCATCCTGCCCCGGCTGGAAATCCAGCACACCTCCGCCACCCTGTCGGGCCAGATCTACATGCCGCAGGTCGCCTGGCTTCTGCTCTTCGGCGTGCTCCTGCTTGTCCTCCAGTTCGGCTCGTCTTCCGCGCTTGCGTCGGCCTACGGCATTTCGGTCACCGGCGAGATGGTGGTGACGGCGCTGCTGCTCTTCGTCGTGATGTGGCGCAGCTGGGGCTGGCGGCTCTGGCTGGCCGCCGCGGTCGTCATCCCCTTCCTCCTGCTCGACCTCGCCTTCCTCGCCGCGAACCTGCTCAAGGTCGCGGATGGCGGCTGGATTTCCATCGCCGTCGCCGTGGCGCTGATGCTGGTCATGCTGATCTGGCGCAGGGGCAGTTCACGCCTGTTCGAGAAGACCCGCAGGAGCGAGGTGCCGCTGGAACTGCTCGCCGGAAGGCTCGCCGAAAAGCCGCCGGTCATCGTGCCCGGAACGGCCGTCTTCCTCACTGGCGATCCCGAAAGCGCGCCGACCGCGCTCATGCACAGCCTGAAACACTACCGGGTGCTGCATGAGACCAATGTGATCCTCTCCGTCGTCACCGAAGAACAGCCGCGCGTGGCCGCGGCACAGCGGGTCCGGATGGAAGACATCAACCCGCTGTTCAAACGCATCACGCTGCATTTCGGCTATATGGAACAGCCCAATGTGCCGCGTGCGCTCGCAATGTGCCGCAAGCAGGGGTGGAAGTTCGACATCATGACGACCTCCTTCTTCCTGTCGCGCCGGGCCTTGAAGCCGCTCAAAAGCGGTGGCCTGCCGCTCTGGCAGAACCGCCTCTTCATTCTGCTGGCGCGCAACGCCACCGATGCGACGCAATATTTCCAGATCCCGACGGGACGCGTGGTGGAGATCGGCACGCAAGTGGCGATCTGACGCTCCGCCATCCGGACCGGATGGCGGGACGCGTTCAGGCGGGATCAGCCGAGCAGTTTCGCCTTGTTCTTTTCCAGGAAGGCTTCGAGCGTCTGCGGCTTCTTGCCCGCGAAGCGCTCGGCCTCATTGGTGACGAGGTCGAAATTGCCCTTGCGGATATTTCGCTCGATGGAGGTCACCAGGTCGGCGACGGGAACCGGCAGGCCGGCCGATTTCAGCCCTTCCGTATAGGCGGCATCGTCCACCTCGACGATCTCGATCGGCTTGCCCGTAATCTTGGTGACGAGCGCGGCGATCTCGGCATAGGAGCGCGACGTGTCGCCGGTCAGCGTATAGACGCCGTTTTCCGCCGGCGGGTTGACGAGCGCGCCGGCCGCGCCGGCGGCAATGTCCTCGCGCGACAGATGCGCCAGCTTGCCGCCCTTGGTCGCCGTCACCCACTTGCCCGACTTCACCACGTTGGGCAGCGAATTGAGCAGGCCTTCCTGATACCAGCTGGCGCGCAGGATCGTGTAGGGCACGCCGCTCGCCTTGATGGCCTCCTCGGTCGCGGTGTGGTCCGGCGCGAACGCAACTTCCGACGTTTCCGGCCCCGGCATGGACGTATAGAGGATGCGCTTGGCGCCGGCCTTCGCGGCCGCGGCGACCGCCGCCTTGTGCTGGGCAGCGCGCTTGCCGGGCACGCCCACGGCATCCGTAGAGATGATGAGGATGCGGTCGGCGCCCGCGAAGGCGCTGTCGAGCGAAGCGGCATCGTCGAAATCGCCCTTGCGAACAACCACGCCCTTTGCCGCCAGGTCTGCTGCCGCTTCGGGCTTGCGCGTCACGGCGATGATGCGCTCAGGCGCGACTTTCTGCGTGTCCAGCAGGTGCTGGACGACAAGGCGGCCGAGCTGACCCGTGGCACCGGTGACGAGAAGCGTTTCGCTCATGATCTTTCCTCAACTGTTTTTCGCTGGTCTCATTTTGAGAGCAAGGATACAATATGCATCAGGCGGCTTGCTGCAAGAGGGCAGTTCCCCCGCCACTGGTTACGTCGAGGTGCCTACCATGAAACTTGCCGGACTGACATTGCAGCCTGCGCCGCAGCGCATCGGCATCTGCCCCGTCCGTGACGTGCTCGACCGCATAGGCGGCAAATGGAATGCGCTGTTGATCTCGGCGCTTGCCGAACAGCCCTACCGCTTCGGCGAGTTGCGTCGGCTGGTACCCGATATTTCGCAACGCATGCTGACACAGACGCTGCGCGATCTCCAGCGCGATGGCTATGTATCGCGCCGCGTTTTCCCCACCACGCCGCCATCGGTGGAGTACAGCCTCACGCCCTTCGGCCGCTCCATGTTTGGTCCGCTTTCCGCGATGATGCGGTGGGCCGAACGGAATGCAGCCGAGGTGAAGGCCGCCCGCGCCCGTTTCGACGCCGAAAGCAAGGCTGCTTGAAAGCGCTTCAGATCGCCATTGCCGGTGCAGGCCCCGCCGGGCTCGCAGCCGCGCTTTTCCTGCACCGCGCCGGACATCGCGTCACCCTGTTCGAGCGTTTCGAGGCAGCGCGGCCGCTGGGCTCCGGGCTGATCCTCCAGCCCACCGGTCTTGGCATGCTCGACACGCTCGGCCTTCGCGACGCGATGTCCGCGCGCGGCAGCAGGATCGAGCGCCTTCATGGCGCGGATGCCGCGAGCGGGCGAAGCGTTCTGGACGTGCGCTATGGGGGCGGACAGCATGGCCTTGCCGTGCATCGCGCAGCACTTTTCGGCGTGCTCCATGAGGCCGTGCAGGCAGCCGGCATCGCCATGGAAACGACATGCGAGATCGCCGCGCTCGACACGGGCGAACGCGCATGGCTGGTGACGGAGAGCGGCGGCCGGCTCGGCCCGTTCGACCTGGTCGTTGACGCAACCGGCTCGCGCTCGCGCCTCAAAATGCATGTCGGCGTACCGGCCGAGCCGCGCCCGCTCGCCTATGGCGCCTTCTGGACATCGCTAAACTGGCGCGACGGCTTCGACCCGCATGCACTCACCCAGCGCTACCGCCGCGCATCGGTGATGATCGGCGTGCTGCCCATCGGCAGCATCGCTCCCGGCATGCCGCGGCAGGCCGCTTTCTTCTGGAGCCTCAAGCCGGACGATGCGGATGCCGTGCGCGCCCGCGGCATCGACGCCTGGAAGGAAACCGTCGCCGGTCTGTGGCCCGAGACAACCGAACTGCTCGACCAGATCGCCGGCTTCGACGACCTGACGCTGGCCCGCTACGGCCACCACACGCTGCTCTACCCGGCCGGACGCCGGCTTGCGGTGATCGGCGACGCAGCGCATTCCACCAGCCCGCAGCTCGGACAGGGCGCCAACATGGCCCTGCTCGACGCCGCGGCGCTGGCCGCCGCGCTGGCGCATACCGCCGATATCGATGCGGCGCTGGAAGCCTATTGCCGTGCGCGGCGCTGGCATGTGCGGCTCTTCCAAATGCTCTCGCTGACCTTCACACCCTTCTATCAGTCGGACGCCATTGCCCTGCCCTTCCTGCGCGACACGCTGGTGGCGACGCTTGCCAGGGTTCCGCCCATGCCACGGCTGCTGGCGGCCATGGTGTCGGGAACCCTGGTCACCCCGACTCGCGAAATGAAGGCGGCGCGGAACGACACCCCGCTCGCGCTGCCCGACCGCGCACCCGCCGAAAGATAGTATACGCGCTTGCGCCGGCGGCTGGCTTGGGTTAAATGCCGAACCGTAACGTACGGTACGGCTTATGCAGGCAGATGACGATCCCGGCAGCGACGAACCCACGCCCCGTCAGGGCGAGGTGCTGGATGCCGTGCTCGCCTTGCTGGTGGAAGGTGCGGACGCGCTGACGATGAATGCCGTGGCGCGCCGCGCAAGCTGTTCCAAGGAAACGCTCTACAAATGGTTCGGCGACCGCGACGGGCTGCTCACCGCCACGGTGAAATGGCAGGCGGCCAAGGTGCGCGCCGGCAATTACGACCGGCAGAAGCTCGACGCCACCGCGCTCGCCGCCAGCCTCGAGGCCTTCGCCGCAAACTGGCTGACCGTCATTTCCAGCAGCACTTCGGTTGCGCTGAACAGGGTTGCGGTCTCCGATGCGGCGTCCTCACGCAGCAATCTCGGAGCCATCGTTCTGGCTAATGGCCGCCTCGCCATCGGCGAGCAGCTCAAGCCGCTGCTCGATACGGCGCGCGACCTCGGCCTGCTGGCCTTCGACGACACCGAGACGGCCTTCCGCACTTTCTTCGGCCTTGTCGGCCGCGACATCCAGATCCGGCTGCTGCTGGGCGAACAGCTGAAGCTCTCGCAGGCCGAGATCGCGCGCGACGCCGTGCGTGCCACCCGCCAGTTCCTCGCGCTCCACGGCGCGGCGAAACCATCGCCAGAACCACGCTAAACCAGGGAAGGAAACCGACATGCGTGTCTATTACGATCGCGACGCTGATCTCAATCTCATCAAGGGCAAGAAGGTCGCCATCATCGGCTACGGCTCGCAGGGCCGCGCCCACGCGATGAACCTCAAGGATTCCGGTGCCAAGGAACTCGCGGTCGGCCTGAAGGCCGGCTCCGCCACCGCCAAGAAGGTCGAGGCCGACGGCCTCAAGGTCATGACCGTGGCGGAAGCCGCCAAGTGGGCCGACCTGATGATGATGGCGACGCCCGACGAGCTGCAGGCCGACATCTACAAGAACGAAATCGCCCCCAACATCCGCGACGGTGCTGCCATCGCCTTCGCCCACGGCCTCAATGTGCATTTCGGCCTGATCGAGCCGAAGTCCACCGTCGACGTGGTGATGATCGCACCGAAGGGCCCCGGCCATACCGTGCGCGGCGAATATCAGAAGGGCGGTGGCGTGCCCTGCCTCGTGGCAGTGCATCAGGATTCGTCCGGCAATGCGCTTGAGCTGGCTCTCTCCTACGCCTGCGGCGTCGGCGGCGGCCGCTCGGGCATCATCGAGACCAACTTCCGAGAGGAATGCGAGACCGACCTGTTCGGCGAGCAGGTCGTGCTCTGCGGCGGTCTGGTCGAGCTGATCCGCGCCGGCTTCGAGACGCTGGTGGAAGCCGGTTACGCGCCTGAAATGGCCTATTTCGAGTGCCTGCACGAAGTGAAGCTGATCGTCGACCTCATCTATGAGGGCGGCATCGCCAACATGAACTACTCGATCTCCAACACCGCCGAGTGGGGCGAATACGTGTCAGGCCCGCGCATCATCACCGCCGAGACCAAGGCCGAGATGAAGCGCGTGCTGAAGGATATCCAGACCGGCAAGTTCACCTCGGAATGGATGCAGGAATATCGTTCGGGCGCGGCCCGCTTCAAGGGCATCCGCCGCGTCAATGACGAGCACCAGATCGAGGAAGTCGGCGCCAAGCTGCGCGGCATGATGCCGTGGATCTCCAAGAACAAGCTGGTCGACAAGGCCGTCAACTAACTGCACTGACCCGAAACCACCCTGCGCCCGCTTCGTGCGGGCGCAGTCGTTTTCGGGACCTACCGCACCACCGTCAATTGCTCGGCGGCCCGCGTGATGGCCGTGTAGAGCCAGCGCTGGCGCGTTTCCTTGAAGGCCCAGCTCTCGTCGAACAGAACGACATTGTTCCATTGCGAGCCCTGCGCCTTGTGCACGGTCAGCGCATAGCCATAGTCGAAATCGTCGAAGCGCTTCTTCTGCTGCCACGGAATCTCGTCTTCGGGATTTTCGAAGGCGGCCTTGAGCAGTTTGATCTTGGCCACGCCGCGATCCGGATCGTCCTCTTCCGGCGAGACGAGCAGGTTGATGCCAGGCTTCACCGTCTCGCGAGACGACGTCATCACCTTCCACAGCGAGCCGTTGAGCAGGCCCTTGGCGGGGTCGTTTCGCAGGCAGACCAGCTTGTCGCCCGCCTGCGGATAGTGCGCCTCGAAGCCCTTGAGCTGGCGCAGGCGCTGGTTGTAGCGGCGGCGCGTGCGATTGGTGCCGACCAGCACCTGATCAGCCGCCAGCACGAGTTCCTGATCGACGCCATCACGGCCGATGACCCGCGCCGCACCATAGTCGCCATAGTCGAACTCGCGCCCCTCGCGCACGTCGAGCGCCAGCCGCAGGATCGGATTGTCGCGCGCCTGCCGGTGAATCTCGGTAAGCAGGTAGTCGGGCTCGGCTTCGGTGAAAAAGCCGCCGCCGGAGATCGGCGGAAGCTGCGCCGGATCGCCCAGAACGAGGATCGGCGTGCCGAAGCTCATCAGGTCGCGGCCGAGCTGCTCATCGACCATGGAACATTCGTCGATCACGACCAGCTTCGCCCGCGCGATGGGGCTCTGCCTGTTGAGCGAGAAGGTCGGCGACATTGAAGTCTTGCCGGTCGACTCGTCTTCCACCGCCTCCTCACCGCGCGGCCGGTAGATCAGCGAATGGATGGTCCGCGCATTGGTCGCACCCTTGGCGCGCAGCACCTGCGCGGCCTTGCCGGTGAAGGCGGCGAACTGCACCTGCCCGTCGACATGCTCGGCGAAATGGCGCGCAAGCGTGGTCTTGCCCGTGCCGGCATAGCCGAACAGGCGAAAAATCTGCGGCCGCCCGGCCTTGAGCCAGCGCTCCACGGCCTTGAGCGCTTCATCCTGCTGCGGTGAGAACTGCATCCTTCGGAGAGACAGGATTCGCGCCGGAAGGACAAGCCCTACTCGGTACGCGCAGGATTGGGCGCATAGCCCGGCCCCACGGTGAGCGGCTGTTGCGGCATGCCCTCATCGCCGATCTGGCTGGCATATTGCAGGTCGCGCGACCAGATTTCGCGCGTCCCGCTGCGGTCCAGCACCCGCACGTGGATCCGATAGGGCCTGTGCGCCACGATGCCCTTCAGCGGCGGCGAGCGCAGCGCGTAGCGGTCGGTCATGGCGCTTACCCGCTCGCGCACGATAAGCGGCGCGGCTCCTGCCGGGTTCTCGAATGAAGCTTCGATGATCGCGCCGGTTTCCAGCGGGCGGCTCACCACCGCCGTGAAGCCGTAATAATTGTCGGCCACGCGATAGTTGAAGATGAAGCCGCCGCCCGCAATGCGCAGATAGGGCTTCTGTGCCATATCCTCACGCGTGGCGAAACCGATCGCGAAAAGCACCGCCAGAAGCGCGATGCAGGCGATGACGAGGCGTGTCGGCGTGAACCAGCCCTGCATGCCTCATCGTAGCATCGGCCACAGGCTGGCCGCCAGCAACAGCCCCATCACGATATTGAACCACTTCAGGCGGACCGGATCGGACAGGAAACCACGCAAGGCGGTGCCGAAGGCTGCCCAGGATGAAACACAGGGCAGATTGACCACGCCGAAGGCGATCGCGATCGTGACAACACTGACAAATGGTGCACTGGCATCGGCATAGAGAGCCATCCCGGTCACCGCCATCACCCATGCCTTGACATTGACCCACTGGAAGGCCGCCGCTTCCAAAAAGCTCATCGGCCGTGCCGAAGCGCCGCCCTTTGCGGCCAACGTCCGCGACATGGCGGTGCGCCATGCGAGATAGAGTAGATAGACAGCGCCAGCGAGCTTGAGCGTCATATGGAGCTGCGGCAGCGCCGTCAGCAGCGCTCCTAGCCCGAATCCGACCCCGAGCAGCAGGCTGACGAAGCCGGCGCCGATGCCGAGCATATGCGGGATCGTACGGCGAAAGCCGAAATTCACGCCCGAGGCTAACAGCATGATATTGTTCGGCCCCGGCGTGATCGACGACACGAAGCCGAACGCCAGCAGCGCCAGGAAGACGTCATGCGACATGATGGATTTACCCTGGCCCAGCCCTGAAAGGGGGAGACTACATGCCTTCCGGACCGCGCGTCATGGCAGCCACGCCGGTGCGGCAGATCTCGATCAGCCCCAGCGGCTTCATGATGGAGATGAACTGGTCGATCTTCGAGCTCTTGCCGGTCAGTTCGAAGATGAAGTGTTCCGTGGTGGCGTCGGAAACCTTGGCGTGGAACGCCTCGGCGAGCCGCAGCGCCTCGACGCGCGCATCGCCGCTGCCGCCAACCTTGATGAGCGCCACTTCGCGCTCCAGCGGGCGCTCATGCCCCCGCTCGCGCGCCGCCACGGTCAGGTCCACCACCCGGTGAACCGGAACGATGCGCTCGAGCTGGTGCTTGATCTGCTCCAGCACGTTCGGCGTGGCGCGCGTCTGGATGGTGATGCGCGACAGGTGCTGCTCGTGCTCGGTTTCGGAAACGGTCAGGCTGTCGATGTTGTAGCCACGGCCGGAGAACAGGCCGATGACGCGCGCAAGCACGCCCGGCTCGTTGTCCACCAGAATCGACAGCGTGTGCGCCTCCGGCTTCTCGGTCTCGTTGGCGATGAAATAGGCCGACCCGGTCGGTTGAAGCTGCGCGTTCATACTTGAATCACTTTCTCGAATTCTCGAACGAAACCATTGATGCGAAAGGACTTCGAAAGCCGGTCAGACCAGCTCCCTGCCCTTCGCGTCGATGGCGTTTGCAACAGCCTCGTCGGTCGCTTCGTCGGGCAGAAGCATTTCGTTATGCGCCTTGCCGGAGGGGATCATCGGGAAGCAGTTGGCGAGGTTCGCGACGCGGCAATCGAAGATGACCGGCTTCTTCACCGCGATCATCTCGGCGATCGCATCGTCCAGCTCGTCCGGCTTCTCGCAGCGAATGCCATGCGCGCCATAGGCTTCCGCCAGCTTGACGAAATCCGGCATCGCTTCCGTATAGGAGTGCGAAAGGCGATTGCCGTGCAGCAATTGCTGCCACTGCCGCACCATGCCCATATACTGGTTGTTCAGGATGAAGATCTTGATCGGCGCGTCGTACTGCACCGCGCAGCTCATCTCCTGGATCGTCATCTGCACCGAAGCATCGCCGGCAATGTCGATCACCAGCGCATCCGGATGGGCGATCTGCACGCCCAGCGCCGCCGGCAGGCCATAACCCATCGTGCCGAGCCCGCCAGAAGTCATCCAGTGGTTGGGCTTGTCGAAGCCGAAATGCTGCGCGGCCCACATCTGGTGCTGGCCCACCTCGGTGGTGATGAAGGTCTCGCGCCCCTTCGTCGCCTCGAACAGGCGCTGGATCGCGAATTGCGGCATGATCACATCGGCATTCGGCGTGTAGGCCAGCGAGTCGCGCGTGCGCCAGCGGTCGATCTGCTCCCACCACGGCGCCAGCGCCTTGCGGTCGGCCTTCACCGTGGCGCGCCACAGGCGCACCATGTCTTCCAGCACATGCCCGACATCGCCGACGATGGGAATGTCGACGCGCACATTCTTGTTGATGGAGGACGGGTCGATGTCGATATGGATCTTCTTCGAATTGGGCGAGAAGGCATCCAGCCGGCCGGTGATGCGGTCGTCGAAACGCGCGCCGATGCAGATCATGACGTCGCAGTCATGCATCGCCAGATTGGCTTCATAGGTGCCGTGCATGCCCAGCATGCCGAGCCAGTTCGGCCCGGACGCGGGATAGGCGCCCAGCCCCATCAGGGTCGAGGTGATGGGAAAGCCGCTCAATTCGACCAGTTCGCGCAGCAGGTGGCTGGCCTCCGGGCCTGAATTGATCACGCCGCCGCCCGAATAGATGACCGGCCGGCGCGCATTTGCCATCAGCGCGACTGCTTCCTTCACGCGCTCCAGATCGCCCTGCACCTTCGGCTGGTAGCTGGTGCGCGGCGCCATCTGCGGCGGCGTGTAGATGCCCTTGGCGAACTGGACGTCCTTCGGAATATCGACCACGACCGGACCCGGACGCCCGGTGGTCGCGACATGGAAGGCCTCATGCAGGGTTGCGGCCAGCTTGTTGACGTCCTTCACCAGCCAGTTGTGCTTGGTGCAGGGGCGCGTGATGCCGACCGTGTCGCATTCCTGGAACCCGTCGGAGCCGATCAGCGTCGTCGGCACCTGGCCGGTGATGCAGACCAGCGGGATGGAATCCATCAGCGCATCCTGCAGCGGGGTGACCGCATTGGTCGCGCCGGGGCCGGAGGTCACCAGCATGACGCCGGCCTTGCCGGTGGAGCGGGCATAGCCTTCGGCCGCATGGCCGGCGCCCTGCTCGTGCCGGACGAGGATGTGCTGCACGTCGTCCTGCTGGAAAATCTCGTCATAGATTGGCAGGACCGCGCCGCCGGGATAACCGAATATGTGCTCGACGCCATTGTCCTTCAGCGCCTGCACGACCATCTCGGCGCCTGTCATCTCGCGGCGTCCGCCATCCTGTTTCGTCGTCATCGGTCTCTTCCCGTCGTCTCGGCGCCTATGCGCCCGCTGTCGTCTAGTCTGATCGGAGGCAATAAAAAAGGCCCCTTTCGGAGCCTGTCAGTCGCGCATGGGTTGGCATCGCCGGGCGGTCACACCGCCTTGCCCACACGCGCTCCTACTACGAGAATGATTTTCGTCATCATGGCGCGGACAATAAGTACGATTGCGAGAAGATGTCAACGCGCAAACTGAATCATGCGCTGGTCAGGCGCAGGTCGATCATTCCGGCCACGATCAGACCAACGCTGACGAGCCTGCCCGCCGTCGCCGCCTCTCCCAGCATGAAGATGCCAACCACGAAGGCGCCGACGGCGCCGATGCCGGTCCAGATCGCATAGGCGGTGCCGAGCGGCAGGCTGCGCATCGCAAGCGCCAGCAGCCAGACGCTGCCCGCCATGGCCACCAGCGTGACCACTGCCGGACCAGGCCGCGTGAAGCCGAGCGAGAACTTCATCGCCGTCGCCCATACGATTTCAAGCGCGCCTGCGGCCGCCAGATAGATCCACGCCATGCCCGATCTCCTTTTCGCCTGCGATTTAATGCAATCTCAACCAACCCGCCACACGCGAGTTTAACATGTGCCCGCTAGCTGTAGCGGCAAAGCAGGAAGTCTATCCGATGTATGTCGAGCGGGAAGGCGGCCGTCTGGAGGCCACCAGCCAGGAACGCCGGGACCCGGCCCAACAGGATGCCCGCATCCTCGGCCATGTGGTGCATTGCGACGGCGCGCGCGCCACCATTGCAGCCTTCGTCAACGGGGGCGACGGCGCGGCGGAACACTGGACCGTCGGCCGCATGATCTCCATCAATCTCAACGAGGCGCGGACCGTGGGCCTCGTCTATGCCGTCGACACGGCCGGCCACCAATGGGAGCCCGATGCCCGCAACCCGATCGAGGTGCATGTCGAGCTGATCGGCGAGGTTCGCGACATCGACGGCAAGCCGGTCTTCGACCGCGGCATCACGATCTATCCCTGCGTCGGCGCGATCACCCACCGCATCAGGGCGCGCGACCTGCAAGCCGTGTTCGATCTCGGCGGCCGGCCCTCGGTCCAGATCGGCCATCTGTCGCAGGATGAGAAGATCGAGGCCCGCATCTCGGTTCGCGACACGCTGCAACGGCATTTCGCCTTCGTGGGAACGACCGGCGTTGGCAAGTCCACCGCCGTCTCGCTACTGCTGCGCAAGGCGGTGGCAGCGCGGCCGGGCCTTCGCGTGCTCATCCTCGACCCGCATAATGAATTCGCCGGCACCTTTCCCGGCCAGGTGGAACGCATCGACGTCCACTCGCTCGACCTGCCCTTCTGGATCTTCCGACTGGAGGAGCTGGTCGAGGTGTTCTATCGCGGTCGCGAACCTGTCGCGGAAGAGCTCGAGCTTCTTCGCGACCTGATCCCCACCGCGCGCCAGATGATGCGCGGCGGCGGCCAGCCGCAGATCCGCCGCAGCAACGACGCCGGCGGCATCACCGCCGACACGCCCATTCCCTATCGCATGCAGGATGTCATCCGCCTGATCGACGACAGGATGGGACAGCTCGACGCCAAGCATGAGCGGCCATTCCTGCGCATGCTGCGCGCGCGCATCGATTCCGCCCTCAACGACCCGCGCTACCGCTTCATGTTCCAGTCGCGGGTGGTGGAGGACACGCTACACCAGACCATCGGCCGCATCTTCCGCATTCCGCATGAAGGCCGGCCCATCACCTGTTTCGAAATGGCCGGCATGCCCGGCGAGGTGGTCAACTCGGTCTGCTCCGTGCTTGCCCGGCTGGCCTTCGACCTCGCGGTCTGGAGCGAAGGCAAGTTCGAGCTGCTGATGCTGTGCGAGGAAGCGCACCGCTATCTTCCGGCCGACGCACGTCTGGGCTTCGCGCCGACCCGCCATGCACTGGCCCGCATCGCCAAGGAAGGCCGCAAATATGGCTGCTATCTTGGCGTCGTGACGCAAAGGCCGGGCGAGCTGGACCCGACGATCCTGTCGCAATGTTCCACCGTTTTCGCAATGCGCCTCGCCAACGAAGTGGACCAGGACATCATCCGCTCGGCCATCGCCGACTCCTCCGCCTCGTCGCTCTCCTTCCTGTCGTCCATGGGGCAGCGCGAGGCGATCGCCTTCGGCGATGGGGTCGCCGCCACGATGCGCCTGAAGTTCGAACGTCTTTCGCCCTCCTTCATCCCGGGCGCGCTGCGAAAGGAGCCCGTCGGGGAGCAAGACGGTGCGGACGAGTCCGACCTGATGCAGATGGTGCGCAAGCTGCGCAACCTTCCGCGAGAGGCGGAGCCCGTCGATCCGTTCATGGCCGAGCCGTTGGCGGCGCCGCGTCCGGCAGACCCGCTCTACCAGCGCCCCTCGGTCGCGCCGCAGCCGGAGCCGAACCCCTATGGCCGGCGCGCCTATGACAATGCGCCGGGCCTCTTCAGGCGCTGAGGCGGACACAGGCATTTTCTGCTTTCCGGCCGTCCGAGACGTTTGCTTTGTCGGCGCGGAATCCTATTCTCCGGCGAATCGGGACAGCTGGGAACGCGGTGAACATGGGCGGAGAGCATCCGGGCAGCGCTCATCGGGGTGGTGCGCCGATCCGCAAGGCGCGATCCTGGCTCTGGCGCGCGCCGGCGATGCTGCTTGCGCTCGCGGCGGCCGCCGCTGCCGCCTGGCTCGCCGCCCAGCGCTCGGGCGTCCTCTCGGGAACGGCTGAAGCCTGGACCTATGGTTCCGGATGGTGGCCGGCGAGCGCCGCGATCGTCGCCCTCGTCACCGGCACGGCCTGCTACGGCCTCATTGCGCTCGTCATGCTGGCGGGCGGCTGGCAGACGATGATCCAGCCGAACTGGCGGGCGGATGCGGCATGCGCGGCGATCGCGCTCGGCCCCCTCCTCGTCGGCGCCTTCTTCGCCCTCATCGGCATCGCCGTCGCACCGGCCTCCGCCTCGCCCTTTGCATGGGTGCTCGTCGCCGTGCTTCTCGCCGCCGGCTGGCGCTGGCGGCGCATGCTCGGCCGTCTCGCCGAGCGGCTGCTCCTGTCGCTGTTCCTTTGGCTGGCGCTGCTGGTGCTGCCGACCTTCTTCCGCGATCCGGTCAACCAGACGGCGGTGGCCTTCCTGCTCGATCTCTATCGGCGCAGCGGACTTATTACCTGAGCATTTCGCAGCCGGACGGGAAACGTCTGGCGTTGCACAAATGCGGCTGAGAAACGGGCTGGAGCAGCGGGACGGCGTTCGTCAGAACGTCCGCTGCTCCAGCTTTCAAAGGCCTAAGCGCTTTTGCTGACATTTTCCTGATCGGGCACAACGCGATTGCGGCCCAGCCGCTTCGCCTCGTAGAGGTTCTGGTCGGCGCGGCGATAGAAATCCTCGACCATCTCGGACCCGTCCCAGACGGCCACCCCCACGCTGGTCGTCACCTTCAGATATCCGTCATCCACCGTCAGCGCCTCATTGGAAACGGCAATGCGTATGCGTTCGGCAAGCTTGAAGAGCTGGTCCTCGCGCATGTTCGGCGCGACCACAGCAAACTCCTCGCCGCCCAGGCGGGCGACGACGTCGTGATAGCGGGTGATATCCAGCAGGCAGCGGGCCACGACACGCAATACCTCGTCGCCCACATCATGCCCGTAGCGGTCGTTGACACGCTTGAAATGGTCGAGGTCGAGGATCATCAATCCCAGCGGCTTGCCGATCCGCCGGAACTCGTGGATGTACTCCCGCAGGGCCTCGTCGAAATAGCGGCGGTTCTGCACGCCGGTCAGCGCATCGGTCAGCGCCGCCTGCTCCAGCGTTTCGGAACGGGCGCTGAGCGTCTCGGCCATGGCCCGCAGCTTGCCACCTTCCGTCACCTGGCCGCGGATCAGCGGGAAAATCAGGAAAAAGCCGAAAATCACCGATGTGGCGGCGAAGACGCCGGCACCGAAAAGGATTTTCGACAGCCCCTGGACATCGGAAGCCGCCACATAGAGCCCCGCATCGGTGGTGAGGCCATTGACCAGAGCATAGGCGTAATAGATCAGCACCCCGGCACCCAGGATGAGCGCCATGAACACGAAAAAGGCCGACTCCGATTTATGAAGGCGCAGCATTCTTTCCCCACCCGGCACTGCCGGAGGGAACTTGACACGATCGGCCTTACGACCGGTTAACATACAATCTTTAATTGTATTTCAGGTGAATCTGAAATAGACGGCAACACGCGGCCGAAACCGCTCAGAGGCTGAATTTTTCCGCGATCGGCGCTGTCGATTCAAAGCGTTGCCAGCCTTTGTCGAACCGGTTGCGCATCCATGTTTCCTGCCTTTTCGCATAGCGGCGCGTCGCCGATATCGTCGCCTCCACGGCCTCGTCCATGCTCATGGCGCCGTCGAGACCGGCGCCGAGTTCGGGCACGCCGATCGCCTTCATCGCCGGCGATTGCGGGTCGATATCCAATGCACGCAGCGCGTGCACTTCCTCAAGGGCACCCTGACGGAGCATGGATGCCAGCCGCACCGCGATATTGCGCGACAGTTCCGCGCGCGGCGGGGCAAGCACGAAGCGCTGGGCGGTGGCCGCATCGACCAATGGCGCGCCTCGTTCCTCCTGCCAGCGCAGGATCGACCGGCCCGACGCTTCCAGAACTTCGAGCGCCCGCACGATCCGCTGCCCGTCCTGCTGCCGCAGCCTTTCGGCAACCGCCTCATCCCGCTCGCGCAGCACCTTGTGCAGGTGCTGCGCGCCTTCGGCCGCGAGCCTCTGCCGCCAGTAATCGCGGATCGCCTGCGGGATATCCGGCATTCGCGACAGGCCTCGGGTGAGCGCCTCGAAATAGAGGCCGGTGCCGCCGACAAAGATGAGCGGCCGCGACCGCGCCGAAGCAATCACCCCCGCGACATCGCGCAGCCACGCCCCGGTGGAATAGAGGGTCGCGGGGTCTACATGGCCATAGAGCACATGCGGTACTTGCGCCTCTTCCTCCGGCGAAGGCCGAGCGGTCAACACCCGCAACACGCCATAGACCTGCATCGAGTCGGCATTGACGATGGTGCCGCCGGTTGCCGCGGCGATGCGCAGCGCAAGGCCCGACTTGCCGCTGGCCGTCGGCCCGGCTATCAGGATCGCGCCCTTGAGCGCCCCTCCTCCCGTCTCGCCTGCGGTCTCGCCCATGTCCTTCGTCGCTACACTCATTTCCAATCCGGCCATGCCGGCCCTCAACCCCGAGCTTGCGCAGCGGGCGGCCAAGGCAATCGGCGCGGCCTCCATACGCTGGCTGGCGGAAAATGTCGCCTGCGACCTCGAACTGGCAACCGATGCCGGCGCCGAGGAAAAAGTCCGCGCGGCGCTGGCCGGCGCGCCGGTCGACGTGGTCGTCCAGCCGGCGCAGGGACGCCGCAAAAAACTGCTGGTCGCCGACATGGATTCCACCATGATCGATCAGGAATGTATCGACGAGCTCGCCGATCTGGTCGGATTGAAGACCGAGGTCGCGGCGATCACCGCGCGGTCCATGAATGGCGAGATCGCATTCGAGCCTGCCCTGCGCGAGCGCGTCGCATTGCTCAAGGGCCTGCCGGAAAGCGTGATCGAGGAACTGGTCGAGACCCGCCTGACGCTCGCCGCCGGCGGCCGCGAGCTGGTCGCCACCATGAACCGCGACGGTGCTTGGACGGCGCTCGTCTCCGGCGGCTTCGACGCCTTCACCGGTCGCATCGCCGCCAGGCTGGGCTTTGGCGAGCACCGCGCCAACCGCCTGCTGGTGGAGAACGGAACGCTGGCGGGCACGGTCGCCGAGCCCATTCTGGGCCGCGAGGCCAAGGCCGTGGCGCTGCGTGACATCGCCACGCGGCTGGGCATCGCGCTCGCCGAAACGATGGCGGTCGGCGACGGCGCCAACGACCTGGACATGCTGGGTATCGCCGGTTCGGGCGTCGCGCTGCATGCCAAGCCATCGGTCGCCGCCGCCGCGCGCATGCGCATCGACCATGGCGACCTGACCGCCCTGCTCTACATCCAGGGCTATCGCCGCGAAGATTTCGCGGCGTGACGCCCATCGTCACGGAGAGGCTGGTCATCCGCAACTGGCGCGCGGGCGACCGGCCGCTGTTCCGGCTCATCAATTCCGACCCGTTGGTGATGCGTTTCTTCCCGATACGCCGCACCGCCGACGAAGCGGACCGCTTAATGGACGTGCTCGCGGCCAACATCGACCGCGACGGCTTCGGCTTTGCGGCGCTCGAACTGCGCGGCAGCGGCGCCTGCATCGGCTTCTGCGGCCTCCACCGCACGGATGCCGTCCCCTCGCTCCCGAATGGCGCCGTCGAGATCGGCTGGCGGCTGGCACCTGACCATCAGGGCCACGGCTATGTCACCGAGGCGGCGGAAGCCTGGCTCGCCCATGGCTTTGAGACCCTCGGACTGCCCGAAATCGTCTCCTTCGCCGTATGGAACAATGAGCGCTCCACGGCGGTGATGCGCCGCATCGGCATGCATCACGATCCGGCGGCCGACTTCGATCATGCCGCCGTGCCCGACACGCATCCGCATCTGAGGCGGCATGTCCTTTACCGTATCGGCGCGAAGGAGTGGCGCGAAAAGAAAAGGCGAACATAAAGTCCGCCTTTTCTTTCAATAGCTTATCGCCATCAGCGGATTCAGTTCATCCGCAGGGCCTCGAAGCGCAGTTCGCCGCCCTTCGACGACAGCATCAGCAGCGCATTCTTGCGCCCCTGGCTGCGCAGCGCGGTGATCCGGTCCAGCACCTGCTTGGGCGAGGTTACGGATTCCTGGGCGATTTCGGCGATCACATCGCCGGCAGCGATGCCCTTTTCCGCAGCCGCCGAGCCTTCGTCCACCTTGGTGATGACCACGCCGGTCACATCCGCGCCAATGTCGAACTGCGAACGCGTCTCGTCATTGAGCGGGGCGATGGTCATGCCGAGCACGCTCGCGGTCGCAACCTCGCCGTCTTCCTGCGCCGGCGCATCGTCGGTCGTTTCCTCGCTGGCTGTCTCCTCGCCATCCTCGAGCCGACCTAGCGTGACCTTCACCGTCTGGCGCTCACCCTTGCGGATGATGATGACATCGACCTCCTTGCCGACCGGTGCCTCGGCGACGATGCGCGGCAGGTCGCGCATGTTGCGGACATCGCGTCCGTCGAAGCTGACCACGACGTCGCCGGGCTGGATCGTGCCGTCGGCCACCGGGCCACCCTCGATCACCCCCGCGACAAGCGCGCCGGTGGCGCTGTCCATGCCGAGGCTCTCGGCCACCTCGTCGGTGACGGGCTGGATGCGCACGCCCAGCCAGCCGCGGCGCGTCTCGCCGAATTCGCGCAGCTGCGCGATCACGCCCACGGCGAGCTGCGCGGGAATCGCGAAGCCAATGCCGATCGATCCGCCCGATGGGGAGATGATGGCCGTGTTGATGCCGATCACCTCGCCATACATGTTGAACAGCGGGCCGCCCGAATTGCCGCGATTGATCGCCGCATCGGTCTGGATGAAATCGTCATAAGGCCCTGAGTTGATATCGCGATCGCGCGCCGAGACGATGCCGACTGTGACCGTGCCGCCGAGCCCGAACGGATTGCCGATCGCCATCACCCAGTCGCCGATGCGCATCGCGTCGGAATCGCCGAAGGTCACGGCCGTCAGCTTGCGCGCGCCCGGGTCCACCTTGAGCACGGCGATATCGGTCTTCGTATCCTTGCCGAGCAGCTCTGCCTTCAGCTTGGAGCCATCGGAGAAATTGACCTCGATCTCGTCGGCATCGGCAATGACATGGTTGTTGGTGATGACAATGCCCTGCTCGGCATCGATCACGAAGCCCGAGCCCAACGACTGCACCCGGCGCGGGCCACCGCCCTCGCCCGGACGCTGGTTGAAGAACTCGTCGAAGAAATCCTGGAAGGGCGAGCCCTCGGGCAGTTGCGGCGGGCGCACGCCCGGACCGGGACCGGGGCGCGGCCCGCCGCCGGTCTGCACATTCTGCGACGTGGATATGTTGACCACCGCGCCCAGAAGGCCCTCCGCCAGATCGGCGACCGAGGCGGGGCCGTTTTGCGTCACCGGCGCCGGCGTCTGCGCGGCAGCCGGAAGCGGCATCAGCGCGCAGGCAGCCGCAAGCGCGGCGGCGCGCGCGAGCGAAGGAATGGTCGAAGGCATCATGGACAAGCTCCGTCGTGCGGGCTGCACGCTATCGGCATCAGACATGGGAGACGTATTCATTGCAAGAAATACGGCGCGTTTGCGACCTTGCCGGCGCGTTGCGCATAAATCCTGCGTTACCCGCGCACGAACCAGACGAGAAGTACCCCGAGCGCGATGGCGAAAACGCCGCCGAGACGCATCGCCTGCTCGGGCAGGGAGATGAGTTCGGCGGCGAGACGTTTCGCCAGGGCCGGCATGCCGCCATAGAAGATACCTTCCAGGACGAGCACCAGCCCCAACGCAGCGATGAAATCGCTCACGCGATCATTCCGTCGCGCCGGTGGCGTTCGGCGCCTGCGGCGCAGGTGCCGGCGTCGCTCCGGCCGCCCCCGTCTCATTGCCGAAATAGCGGAAGAACTCCGAATCCGGCGACAGGACCATGGTGGTGCCGTCTCCGTTCAGCGCACGCGTATAGGCCGACATCGAGCGATAGAAATCGAAGAAGGCCGGATCGCGCGAGAAGGCTTCGGCGAAGACGGCGTTGCGCTCGCCTTCGCCCTCACCGCGCAGGATCTCCGATTCACGGCGGGCGGCGGCGATGATCTCCACCACCTCGCGGTCGGCGCGGGCACGGATGCGCTGTGCGGCTTCGCGGCCGCGCGCACGCAGACGCTCCGCTTCTGCAAGGCGCTCCGCCTTCATGCGCTCATAGGTCTGCTGCGAGACTTCCGCCGTGAGGTCGGTACGGCGGATACGCACGTCGACGATCTCGAGACCGAGCGACGTGGCGTCGGGGCGCAACTGGTCGCGCACCTCGCGCATCATCGATGCGCGCTCTTCCGACAGCGCCGCCTCGAAGCCGCGCAGACCGTAGACCCGGCGCAAAGCCGCATCGAGACGGGTGCGCAGGCGCTGCTCGGCAAGCTGCACGCTGCCCGACACCGTCTGGCGGAACACCCGCGCATCGGCGATGCGATAGGCGATGAAGGCGTCGACCTCGTAGAAGCGGCCGCCCGACACCTGCACGCGGATATCGTCCAGGTCGAAGCGCAGCACGCGGTCCTCGATCATCTGCACATTGTCGGCCTCGGCGAAGGCAAATGGCGCCTTGAAATAGAGGCCGGGCTCGGTCTTCACGTCGACGATCTCGCCGAAGCGCAGCACGATCGCCTGCTGGCGCTCATTGACGACGAAGACGGAGGAATAGGCGAGGAACAGCAGAACGGCTGCGACGACCGCAATGATGGGAAGACGGTTGTTCATCGGCTGGTCTCCCCCTGCGTGGCACGGCGCTGAAGTTCAGGCAGCGGCAGATATGGCACCACGCCCTGTCCGTTCTGGCCCTGCTCCACGATCACCTTGTTGGAGCCGCGCAGCACGTTTTCCATCGTCTCCAGGAAAAGGCGGCGGCGCGTCACGTCGGGCGCCTTGGCATATTCGTCATAGACGGAGACGAAGCGCTGCGCTTCACCCTGTGCTTCCAGCACGACGCGGTTCTTGTAGGCGGCCGCCTCTTCGCGGACCTGCGCGGCTTCACCGCGCGCCTGGCCGAGCTGCTGGTTGGAATACTGGTTCGATTCCTCGACGAAGCGGTCTTCGTCCTGCTCCGCGCGCTGCACCTCCTCGAAGGCGTCGGCGACTTCGCGCGGCGGCGCCGCATCCTCGATGGAAATCGCATTGATGCTCAGGCCCGCCTGATATTCTTCCACCGAGCTCGCCATGATCTCGCGAACCTCCTCGGCAATGCCCTGGCGGTCATCGCGGAAGATGTCCTGCGCCGGACGGCGGCCGACGACCTCGCGCATGGCGCTTTCGGCCACCTGCCGCAGCATGTCGTCGGGATCGTTTACGCGAAACAGATAAAGCTTGGGATCCGCAACCTGATAGGCGACGGAGAACTTCACGTCGACGATGTTCTGGTCGCCCGACAGCATCAGGCCGGTGGAAACGCCGTTGCGGTTTCCGCCGATGTCGATCAGCTTCTCGGCGATAGAGGCCCGCTCCACGGTCTCGACCGGCCACCAGTGGAAGTGCAGGCCGGGTTCCGAAACCTCTTCCTTGGGCTTGCCGAGGCGCAGCTCGACGGCAAGTTCGTCCGGCTGGACGGTATAGATCGCCTGGAAAAGCCAGAGCGCGACGACCGCCAGCGCGATGAGGCCGAACATCGCCGGGCTTGCGCGCCCGCCACCGGGCAGCGCCTGCTTCAGGCGATCCTGGCCGCGGCGGATGATGTCCTCGAGGTCGGGGGGCGTGCCCTGCGGGCCACCGGGGCCGCGCGGACGCTGCCCCCAGGGGCCGCCGCCTCCGCCACCACTGCCGCCGCCGCCCCATGGGCCGCCGCTGCCGCCACCACCGCTCTGATTGCTCCAAGGCATATGAAGTTCCACTCCCGGGATGTTGCCTCGCCATGGAACCAGAACGGCTCAGGCGATTTCGGCCTGCTTGAATTACGGCCTGTTATAGGTTCGTGAACCCGCCGTTTCAACGTGGCTGCAGTCACGGTTTATACAACCGGCTACAGCATCATCAGCGTCTTTCATAGACCACAAAGCGCGTCGGATGGTCATCCCTCTCGCCGGCCGGCACGTTCTCTGCCTCCCCGGCCTTCCAGATTGCAGCGTCGATCGGGGGGAAGAACGTATCGCCCGCAATCTCCGCTTCGATATGGGTCACGTAGAGGCGATCGGCATAGGGCAGGACTTCCGCGAAGACCTGCCCGCCGCCGATCACGCAGATTTCATCGCCGCCGGGCGAGCGGGCGGCCATTTCAAGCGCCTCGGTCAGGCCGTGCACCACGATGGCGCCCTCCTCCGCAAATCCGGCATCGCGGGTGATGACGATATTGGCGCGGCCGGGCAGTGGCCGGCGCGGAAAGCTGTGCCATGTCTTACGCCCCATCACGATGGGGTGGCCCATGGTAAGCGCCTTGAACCGCCTGAGATCCGTGGAAAGCCGCCACGGCATGCCGCTGTCGCGGCCGATCACGCCATTGCGCGACACCACGACGACCAGCGAAACGATCGACCCCGCGAAGCTCATTGCGGATCGTAGGGCTTGAGGATCAGGAAATCGAGATCGCGCATCGGGTAGAAGTCCTCGGCGGTCATTTCGAAAGTCGTCGGCCCGACCTTGCGGACGCCGGTGCCGCAGAAGCTGATCAGATTCTTCTCGCTGCCCTTGTCGACGGTCAGCCTGAACTTTCCGATCGAGCCCGACCAATTGCCGCCGGTGGTGAGGATGTAGCGGATCCATGTCTCGGTCATCGGCGCATAGCCGTCGGGATTCTTCGCGGCTGCGCGCTCGACCGCGCCGATAATGCCCTTGTCGAGGCAGTACTTCGTCACATATTCGTCGAACTGCTCGCCTTTCGCCTTGCCCTCGTCGAGGAACGACACGGCGACGGTGCCGCCGACAGCCGGCTTGTAGACATGGCGGACGTCGATCTCCCTGTCGGCCTCGAACTTCATGCGCCACCAATAGGTCGATCTGAGCGTCCAGGTCGGATAGTGGTTGACGATCTCCTTGCCATCCTCGTCATAGCGCTCCTCCAGCAGCAGGCCGCGCACCATCCATTCCGCCTTGGTCGCATCGTCGAGCGCGGCGATCCTGTCGTCGATCGCTTCGCTGGTGGGCAGCAGGGGCACGCCGGCAGCCGTCAGCAGATCCGTCACGTCGATCGCGGCCGCGAATGCGCGCTGCTCCAGTGCCGGTTCGATCGCCTTGCCGTCCACCATGACGCTGAAATCGAGGAAATTGTCCCGCGCATGGTCCGGCAGCGCGACATTGGCATAGGGATCGCCGGAAATATCGGGCATCGGAAAGGCGACGATCGATTCGACGTCCGACTTCCCGCTATTGCGGAACTTGTAGGCGACCCGCACCTCCTCCTCGGAAATGAACAGGTCCTCGCTCTGCATCTCGATCATGTCCGAGCGGGTGAAGATCAGTCCGCCCGCACCCAGAACGGCGGTCGTATCGTTCGCTAAAGCCGGTGCCGCGGACACGGCAAGCAGCGCGAAAAGGCAGAAAAGCCGGCGCATTCTAGACTGCGACCTCCGCATGGATCGCGGCATGCGGGTGATAGTCATCCACCACGAAATCCGCGATGCGATAGTCGTCGATGCTCGCCGGATGGCGGGTAAGCCGCATCGTCGGCCATGGGCGCGGCTGACGCGAAAGCTGCTCGTGCGCCTGGTCGAGATGGTTGAGATAGAGGTGGACGTCGCCTGCCATCCAGACGAAATCGCCCGGCTCCAGCCCCGCCTGCTGCGCCAGCATCAATTGCAGCGCGACCGTGCCGACATAATTGAACGGCGCGCCCAGGAGCAGGTCCACCGAGCGCTGGAACATCAGGCAATTGAGCCGCCCATTGGCGACATGGAACTGATAGACCATGTGGCAGGGCGGCAGCGCCATGCGGTCGAGCTCGGCCACGTTCCAGCCGTGGAAGATCATCCGCCGGCTGCCCGGATTGGTGCGCAGCGTCTCCACCAGCGTGCCGATCTGGTCGTGCTCGCGCCCGTCCGGCCCGCTCCAGCGCCGCCATTGCTTGCCATAGACAGGGCCGAGTTCACCCCACTTCGCGGAGAAATCCGCATCAGCGAGGATACGCGCCTCGAAATCCTCCTGGCTGATCGCCTCGCCCGTCGCCTTGCGGTATTTGTCGAGCGGCCAGTCAGTCCAGATGCGCACGTTTTCAGCCAGAAGCGGGCGGATATTCGTGCCGCCGGTCAGGAACCAGAGCATCTCCTTGACCGCCGTCTTCCAGTAGACGCGCTTGGTGGTGAGGATCGGCACCGTGCCGTCGCGGAGGCTGAAACGCGCCATCGCGCCGAACAGCGACAGCGTGCCGACGCCGGTACGGTCGACGCGCCGATCCCCCGAATCGAGGATCGACTGCATCAGGTCCAGATATTGCTGCTCGGGATGATACATGGCGACGCCTGTCCTTTGAGTCCGCGCAAGCCTAGCTCATTGGGCCGGAGCGTGCACCTGCACTTCGCCTTCCGCCACAGGTTCCGGCTTGAACAGCGACAGGCGGTCGAGATGCTTGGCGCACAGATAATAGAAGGTGACCCGGCTCTTGAACCTGTCCGCCGCCATCGTCTCGCAGACGAGTTCGATCACCGCCATCGCCCGGTCGGGATCGGCGCCGAGCTTCTTGCCGCACCACTTCTTCGCGACCCGATCGAGTTCCGCCTGCTGGCGGCAGGCCACGGTCGATGAATCCTGGTTGCGAAGGGCGACGCCCAGATGTTTCACGATCCGGCCGACGACGTCTTCGTCGGCAAGCGCATCGTAGCGCCGCACATCGGCGAGATGGTCCGTCATATTCCTCCTCCGGCAATAGCGGAATCGCCCTCCTCCCTTTGTGCAGAGAGCAGCGCGCCGCCGCCGCGTCAAGCATCGGAGCGGCTTGAAGAATCCGGCTGCAGGCTCTATATCGTGGATGCCGTCGCAAGGCGGCTATGGTGCTAAACCGACTGTGCAATAGATGGACCGGACGCGGTTTCGAAACCGCCACCTCCACCAAGAGCCCACTTTCAGCAGTGGGTTGTTGATGGGGGTGAAATGGGATCGACGGACGTTGAAAGACAGCACGCTGTACCCGGCATTGTACCACCGTTATCGGGCTAAACTTGTAGTTGCCAACGACAACTATGCTGAGGCACGTCTCGCTGCTTAATGCGGCGCGATAGTCTCGAATCAAGCCCTGTGGGTTAGCACCTTCAGGCGGGGTTCGGAGGTACCTGGCAACAGAAACCTCCACTTCTCTCCCCTCCCTTTATTTCCGCAGGTGAACGCGCCGCATTGCCGCGGCCGCCACTTTTCGCATCGGCTGATCCATGTCCCCACGAAAACGCCTCGTCATCACCGGCGGTCCCGGCGCCGGCAAATCGTCGCTTGTCGATGCGCTCGCTGCGCAAGGCTGGCGCGTCTATGCCGAAGCCGGCCGCGCGATCATGCTGCTTCAGGAGGCCGTGGACGGTCCCGCCCATCCGTCCCGCGATCCTGCCGCCTATGCCGAGGCGATGCTGCTGTGGGACATGCGCTCCTTTCAGGAATCGCTTGCCGCGACGACGCATTGCATCTTCGACCGCGGCATTCCCGATACGATCGGCTATCTGCGCCTGATCGGCCGCCCCGTGCCGCCGCATATGCTGCGGGCGGCCAAGCGCATGCGCTATGACGATCCGGTCGTCGTCGCGCCGCCATGGCGCGCCATCTATCGCAACGATGCCGAGCGCAGCCAGGATTTCGCCGAAGCCGAAGCGACCCATGCAGCCGTGACCTCCGCCTGGCGAGAACTGGGCTACAGGCTGGTCGATCTGCCTCTGGCGGATATTGCGGAGCGGTGTAAATTCATTGCCGACATTGCCGGCGACGCCGGATAGGCCCGATCGGCATCGTCACGGTTTACGCAGACCGAAAGCTTGTCTAGAGCTATCGAAAGACTCGCAAGAACCCGAAGCACCATGGCCGACGACCTCATCCGATACGACATTCTCGCGCAGGAAGCGCTGCGCGGCGTCATGCGCAAGGTGCTCTCCGAAGTGGCGAAGACGGGCCTGCCCGGCGCGCACCATTTCTTCATCACCTTCCTCACCGGCGCGCCCGGTGTTCGCATCTCCAGCCGCCTGCGCGAGCGCTATCCCGAGCAGATGACCATCGTGATCCAGTTCCAGTACTGGGACCTGAAGGTGACGGATACGGGCTTCGAGGTGACGCTGTCCTTCTCCGACATACCGGAGAAGCTGGAAATCCCCTTTGCAGCCGTCCGCGGCTTCTACGACCCGTCCGTGAGCTTCGAGCTGGAGTTCGACGTGGCTACCGATGCCACGGCGCAGGCGCCCTCCGCACCGGTCGCCATCGTGCCGGAGGCGAGCAAGGAGGATGCCGGCAAGGCGCCTCCCGCCACCAAGACCGCCAAGCCGCGCAAGGTGGAAGACGCGCCGACGGAGCCCTCCGGCGAGGAGAGCAAGTCGGCAGACGTCGTCTCGCTCGACGCCTTCCGCAAGAAGTAGGCGTGCCGTGGGCGAGGTCGTCAATCTCCGCATCGCCCGCAAACGCAAGGCGCGCACCGAAAAGGCTGCCGAGGCCGACGCCAACCGCCTGAAGCATGGCCGCAGCAAGGCCGAGCGGCAACAAGCCAGGGACGAAGCCGAGCGTGCCGCGCATCACCTCGATGGACACCGGCGGGATCCCGGATAGTGCGCCGATGAGCGGCGTGCGCAAGCGCTCAATATCGATCAGCGGGCACCGGACGAGCTTTTCGGTGGAAGACGCGTTCTACGCCGAACTCGAACGCATCGCACGCGAGCGCAACCAGCCGCTTGCCGCCCTCGTCGCTGAAATCGACGGCGCACGTCCGCACGACACCAACCTGTCTTCCGCTCTGCGCCTGTTCGTCCTCGACCAGGTACGCCGCGAGCCACGGATCGCTGAGGCCTGAAGAACAGGCTTTCGGATCAGACACTTATCGGCAAATCCGGAATCACGACTGCATCGCGCTGAATCAGCTTCTCAGGAGCCGATAGCCGCCGTCACTGCATCGAGCGCAGCAGCCTTTCGATCGAATCGGGATTGAACGCATCGCGCGCCGCCGGCGGCAGGTCCAGCGGCTGGCGTTCGATCCGGTCGTCCGGAGGGTTGGACTGGTTGCCGGACCTGGCCGCCTCGGCATCGCGCCGCGCCTGCTCCGCCGCCTTCGCCTCCTCCGCGGCAATACGGGCGGCTTCCGCTTCGGCGGCGCGCCGGGCTTCTTCCTCGGCGGCGACCCGCGCCTGCTCTTCGGCTGCCTTGCGGACTTCCTCCTCGGCTTGCCGCCGCGCTTCCTCTTCGATCCGGCGGCGCTCCGCCTCGGCGCGTTCTTCGGTCAGCGCCGCATAGTAACGCGCCTCGCGACGGAGCCGCTGGCGTTCGAGCAGCAGCGCCTGCATCGCCTCCACCCGCGCCTGTTCGCGCTCCAGCGCGCGCTGCGTCAGGAACTGGGCCAGCGGTTGCGTGTCGAGCGTGGTGACCAGCCCGTCGCCGCCGACCTCGGCCGTGTAGCGGAGCGTCGGTTCCGCACCCACGATCGCATCGTCGCCGGGCGCATATTCGATCGTCCCGCTGGCGCCATAGCTCATCGCGCGCGCATCGGCATGGACCTCGGCTGTCAGCGCCGCGCCCTTGCCCTCAAGCCTTACCGGCGGCGCGCGCAGCACGCCATTGGCGAGCGTCAGGGCGATCTCGGCGTCACCTGCCGCAAAATGGCCCGACTGGACCAGCGGCGGCGCGAAAATGCCCGTACGCGCGGCATCGACCTCCGTTCCATCCTGATCGGCACGGGCCAGAATATCCGCAAAGACCGTGGGATTGATGCGTGGGACGACGAGATCCCGCGCCGAGATCGTGGCGGATCCGGCAAGCGCGGCCACCAGGGCGTCGATGCTCTTGCCGCTCGACGTCGCATGGATGCCGAAATCGGCTGTCCCAGCCAGACCCGATGCCGGCAGCAACTGGTGGATCGGCGCATCGTCGAGCTTCAACTGCGACGAAAGCAGCGCGGTGCCGCCGGTATTGCGCAGCTCGGCGAAGCCGGTCAGCGTCCCGCCTGCAAAGCCGGCGCGAAGCTCGGAAATGTGCAGGCCATCGGCGGAGGCGCGCATGGACAGTTTTGCGTCGGAGAGCGTCACGCCACCGCCGGCGATCAGGCGATCCACCACAAGGTCGATGTCGGTGGTGAAGGCCGGCGCGGGGGTCGGCAGGAAGGGCGTGTCGGGCCAGCCGGTCCCATCGCCGGCCAGAGCCGCCTCCCCCAGCAGCGGTTCCAGCACCAGTGGAATATCCAGCTCGTCGAGCACCAGCGATCCGGTGAGATGCGGCCGCCCGTCGCGCAATTGCGCATTGAGGTCGCCGGCAACCTCGCCGCCAAATATCTTCCCCTTGAGGTCCGACACGACGACGAGGGCTTCCTTCAGGCTCAAACCGGCCTCGATGCCGACCGGCATGCCGAGCCCCATTCCTGGCAGCGAGAAGCCTGCGGTCATGAGCCAGGGTTCGATATCGCCCGTATCGATCTTGCCTGCACCGTCGGCGAAAAACCCCTCGGGCCCAACGCCGACAGTCCCGTCGAAAGCGGCGGAAAAGTCATCTGCCGTGAAGCTGAACCGCGTCGCGGCCCCCTCGCCGAGCCTGCCTTCCAGCGCCAGTTCGCTCCGCGCCGGCGTGGCAAAGCCGAACGGGAGCGCCGGCAGGCCGTAGAGCGCGTAGATCGCCGCCGGCTCATCATTTTCAACCTTCAGATTGGCCTTGAGCCGCGCCGCATCCAATCGCGCGATATCGCCCTGCCCCGAAACCGCAAGCGTGAAACGCGAGCCGCCGGCGGTGCCGTTGGCATTGAGCGAGAAGTTCCGATCCGCACCGCCACCTGCCGCGATGTCGAGGACGGCATTTGCCTCCGTCTCGGTCAGCAGGCCCGGAAAACGCTCGGTGCGTCCCGCAAAGGCGGCAAGCGTGGCGTTCCGCGGAAACTGCGCCGCCAGTAACTGGACAAGCTGCGATGCATCGCCCGCGACGAGCGTGGCATCGAGCTTTCCGGACAATGCGCCGCCAATGCCGCCCACCGTGCCGGTCGCGCTGAGCGACGCGCCTTCAAGACCCGATAAGGCGAGACGGTCGATCTCCAGCACGCCTTCCCTGAGCCGCAATGCGGTATCGACCGCCTCGGCGGTGACGCCCGCGACGGCGACCGGACCGGCCTTGACGGCAAGGTCGAGCCGATAATCCTGCAAACGGCGCGTTCCCTGATCGGTCACGAAAAGCGAGGCAAATGCCGACAGCCCGTCGACATCGAGGCGCCCTCCGTCGAGTTCGAGCACCATGGAGGGCGCGGCATTGGCCGGGCGATCGGAAACCGCGCGGCCGGTAAAGCGCGCATCGCCGAGCACGAGTTCGAGATTGTCGAATGTCTGCCGCGCATCGGTGAGCTCCACATCGGCGCTGAATCCGGCGGCCGGCAGCCGGCGGATGGCTTCATCGACATCGCGTGAAATCCATGCCGCGAAACCTGACGGCTGGCCGACGGCGAGCAGCAGCTTGCCCTTGAAGCCGAAGCGGGCATCGTCCACGATCAGTTCACCGCTGCTTTCCAGCGTGGTGCGGCCCGGCAGCGCGGCCGAGAGCGTGCCGATCGTCCAGCCTTCGGCGGACGGCACGGCCGAAAGGCGCACATCGCGCACGGTCGTGTCCCCGGCCACGATCGCCGGCAGGTTCATCTCCACCGTGCCAGGAATTTCGGGGCGCGGCAGATTGAGCAGCGCTTCCTTCAGCGCCGCCAGCCGCTGCCCGAGCGCCAGCGAACCGTCAGGCGTCTCCTGCCCGGCAAGCCTGATCTGCGCGCCATCCGCGACGACATGGAATTGCGGCGCAGCGCCCAGCGTGATGCGGGCATGTCCGTCCGCCGTATAGGGGTCTTGCGCCGCGCCGGTTTCGAGGCGGAACTCCGGCACGTCGAGCCCGTCATGTGCCAGTGCAAAGCGGCCGCTGACGCGATAGGCCGGTACGCGGGGCGGCTGTCCTGGCTGCAGCTCGGCCTGCGCCGTGCCGGGCATGGGGCGCTCCACGAGGCGGAACGTGCCGTCATAGCGCGGCGCACCATCGGTGAGGAAGACATCGCCATCCGCTTCGATCTGGAATGCATAGCGCTCCGGATCGGCGCGCAGCCGCAGGCGCAGGCGACCATTCTCGTCGCGACTACCGGTCGAAATGCCGAGCGCGGTCTTCATCCCGTCGATGCGCAGCGAGCCATCGGCGCGCCACGGGCCGGTCAGCGCGCGGGCGGAAACCGTCGCATTGATTTCGGTGAGCTCGCGGTCGCGCGCGCCTTCGTGCCGGAGCGTCACCTTGCCCTCGGTGATGGTGACATTCTCGAGCCTCACCTGTTCGGGCGCAAAGGGCGTCGAGGGCCGCACCGCCCAGTCCAGCACGCCGTCATCGCCGATCGACACGACAGCCACCGGCTTGACGATACGCATGTCGAAGATGAGCACCTCGCCCGAAAGGAAGGGCGCGAGCTCGGCATCCATGGAAAAGCTCTCGATGGTCATGGCCGTGCTGCCGGGCGTCGGGCCGGCGACGGTGACATCGGAGAAGGTGACCGAGGGAAACGGCAGAAGCCGCGCCGTGGCCGAACCGTGCACGGTGACCTGACGGCCAAGGACATGGCTCGCCTCGCGCTCGAAATCGGCTTTCCAATTGCCCCAGTCGACAAAGAACGGCGCCACCAGTGCCGCGGTGAGCACAAGGACGATCAATCCGCCGACAATCACGAAGAGACGGGCCAGCTCACTCTCCAACCGGTGCGAGGCCTGACACTCTACCCGGATCAGCGTGACGATAAAGTGGCGATTGAGGCTCGCGCCGCGCTCAACCGTCGACGGTGAAGATTTTCCCCGGATTCATGATGCCCAGCGGATCGATCGCCTGCTTGATGGCGCGCATATAGTCGACCGCTGGGCCAAGCTCATGCGCCAGATAGCGCATCTTGCCCTGGCCGATGCCATGCTCGCCGGTGCAGGTACCGTCCATGGCGATGGCGCGCATGTTGAGCCGCGAGACGAAATTCTCGGCGCGCGCAAGCTCATCTGGATCGTTGCGGTCGAACAGCAGCGTGACGTGGAAATTGCCGTCGCCCGCATGGCCGATGATCGGCGCCAGAAGGTCGAGGCGTTCGGCGTCATCCTCGGTTTCCGCGATGCACTCCGTCAGCCGCGAGATCGGCACGCAGACATCGGTCGCCAGCGTGTTCACACCCGGCCGCAGCACCTGGCAGGCATGATAGGCTTCATGGCGCGCCTTCCAGAGCTTTGCGCGTTCCTCGGCCACGGTGGTCCACAGGAACGGCCCACCGCCCAGATCGGCGACGATCTCGCCAAAGGTTTCCGCCTGCTCCTTCACGCCGGCATCGGAGCCATGGAATTCCACGAAGAGGCAGGGCGAGACTGGATAGTCGAGCCCGGCATAGATGTTCATCGCCTTCATGCCGAGCGTGTTGATCAGCTCGATACGGGCGACCGGAATGCCCATCTGGATGGTCGCGGTCACAGCCTGGCTCGCAGCTTCCAGCGAAGGGAACGGACACACGCCACCCGAAATGGCCTGCGGTATGCCCTGGAGGCGCAATGTCAGCGAAGTGATGACGCCCAACGTCCCCTCCGCGCCGACGAGCAGGCGTGTCAGGTCGTAGCCGGCGGACGACTTCTTCGCCCGTTTCGCGGTGGTGATGAGGCGGCCATCCGGCATCACCGCCGTCAGTGCGATGACGTTTTCGCGCATCGTGCCGTAACGCACGGCATTGGTGCCCGACGCCCGCGTGGAGGCCATGCCGCCGAGGCTGGCATTCGCGCCGGGATCGATGGGGAAGAACAGGCCGGTCGCGCGCAGATAGGTGTTCAGTTCCTCCCGCGTGATGCCGGGCTCCACGGTACAGTCGAAGTCTTCCGCATTCACCGACAGCACCCGGTTCATCCGCGAAAGGTCGAGCGAAATGCCGCCCGCCGGTGCGTTGACATGGCCTTCCAGCGACGTGCCGGTTCCGTAGGGGATCACCGGCACCCGATGCTCCGCGCAGATGCGGACGACCTCCTGCACTTCTTCCGCGCTTTCGGCGAAGACGACGCCGTCCGGCGCCTGCGTCGGAATATAGGTGGTGGTGTGTGCGTGCTGGTTGCGGATGTCGTGCCCGGTCGAGAAGCGCTCGCCGAAACACTGCCGCAATATGCCGACCGCGGCGGCAATGCCTGCATCGTTGCGCTCAAGAGCAATGAGATCGGCCAGAGCCATGTCTACCTCCCATATCAGGCTTTCGCGTTACCTAGTCTATTCACGCAGGGAATGGAATCGGACCTCGCCGGTGCAGCGGAGGATTCGGGCGATTGCGCGCCTCGCAATGCGGTCGGTCACCCAGCGTCAATGCTTCTGCCCACAGGAAATTGCCCGCTGCGCATTGAGGATGCTCTGCCACGCCCGGACAATCATCGGCGAATCGAACCGTTCATGCATCGGGCTCATGGCCGCACTCACCACATCGCTGGCAGAAATCGTCGCCGATGACGACGATATCAGCGATTACGCATTGTGGCGGGAGCGCAAGCGGATCGTGCACGAGATCTACCTGGCCGAGCGGGGGCGCCGGCCGATCGGCATCGAATTGCTCTACCGGATGCGCATCATCGAGATGGCGCAGCACCGCCGCGGCATATCTGACCGCCGCGACGGCGCCTGACGAAAAGCCGATCAGCCGTCGATCAGTTCCATGAACCGGATCCGGTTCTGGAACGGATCGATGACGGTGACTTCCAGCCGCCCATCCTCTTGCTCCAGACCGGGCTTCATGTAGCGATATTGCTTGCCGCGCAGTTCCTCATGGAGCTTGCGGATGCCTTTCATATAGACGCAGCTCGTGCTGCCCGGCGTCGCATCGCCGGAATGTTCCGACAGATGCAGCCGCAATCCGCCGCGCGAAATCTGCGTATAGAGCGGGAAATTGTCGCCATAACGATGTTCCCAATCCACGGAAAAGCCGAGGAAACCGAGATAGAACTCGTGCGCCTTGGCCACGTCGAAGATGCGTATGATCGGCACTGCCCCCTCGAAGACGATTACGTCGCCGGCGGGTACGGATGGTTCCTTTTCGAGTTGGGCCGACAGGATGTTCCAGTTGGCCAGCCCGAACTGCCGGGCGACGATTTCGAGCGCCTGGCTGTGGTTGATGTCGGTATCCATTTCGGCGAGCGCCTCCCGCAGGGACTTCGCCATTGCCTTCGCGTCGCGATGATCGCGCATGGTCGTTCCTTTCGTCACGGCGAAGTCTTCGTCAGTGTCCGCATTGCCGACGCCTTCGCCCGACGTTTGGAAACGATCAGGAAGGTTTTCGGGAGGCGTTCGCCATGCCCTTTCGGGCGCGGACTGCCGGCCGCCTCCGGCCGAAATCGGTACATATCGCAGTCGCATTCCCCTGTCACGCCTCCGCTTCTGGCCTTTCGGCGTCGAATCACTACATTCCCTGTCAATGAGCCCACATCCCGACGACCTGCCCTTCTTCGACGAGGACGACGCGCCCCGTGGCGCGCCCGCGCCATCGGGCATCGCCGCGCGCGCCATGGCGGCGCGTCAGGGCGGCGCGCGCGTACCGGACTATCTCTCCGGCCTCAATCCCGAACAGCGGCTGGCGGTCGAGACCACGGAAGGTCCGGTGCTGGTTCTGGCAGGTGCTGGCACGGGCAAGACCCGCGTGCTGACCACGCGCATCGCCCACATCCTCGCCACCGGCAAGGCGTGGCCCTCGCAGATCCTCGCCGTGACCTTCACCAACAAGGCCGCGCGCGAGATGAAGAGCCGTATCGGGGTTCTCGTCGGCGAGGCCGTCGAGGGCATGCCGTGGCTGGGCACCTTCCACTCCATCGGCGTCAAGCTGCTGCGCCGGCACGCCGAGCTGGCGGGGTTGAAGTCCGGCTTCACCATTCTCGACACCGACGACCAGATCAGGCTGATGCGGCAGCTGATCCAGGCGGAGGGGCTCGACGACAAGCGCTGGCCGGCGCGCCAGTTCGCGCAGATGGTCGACGGCTGGAAGAACAAGGGTTTCGGGCCAAAGGACATTCCCGAAGGCGATGCGCGCGCCTTCGCCAACGGCAAGGGCCGCGAACTCTACGCCGCCTATCAGAACCGGCTGAAGACTCTGAACGCCTGCGACTTCGGCGACCTGCTGCTGCACCCGATCCGCATCTTCCGCGAGCATCACGACGTGCTCGCCGAATATCACCGCCGCTTCAAATATATTCTGGTGGACGAGTATCAGGACACCAACACCGCCCAATATATGTGGCTCAGGCTGCTCGCGCAGCGCCCCCAGACCACATCCAACTTCCCGGCCAAAGGCCGAGCGGCCGACCGGCTGCCGGGCGACTTTTCGCCCGCCCCCGCGGAGGCCAGCGAGCGAAGCGAGCGCTCGGCCGCGAGCGAAACCAAAGTCAATATTTGCTGCGTGGGCGATGACGACCAGTCGATCTATGGGTGGCGCGGGGCGGAGGTGGACAACATCCTGAGCTTCGAGAAGGATTTTCCGGGCGCGACGGTGATCCGGCTGGAGCGCAATTACCGCTCCACGGCGCATATACTGGGTGCTGCCTCGCATCTCATCGCGCACAATGAGGGCCGTCTGGGCAAGACACTCTTTACCGACCGGCCGGACCCGGATGATGCGAAGGTCATGGTCCACGCCGCATGGGATTCCGAAGAGGAAGCGCGTGCGCTCGGCGAGGAGATCGAGGTGCTCCAGCGCAAGGGCCACCTGCTGAACGACATGGCGATCCTGGTGCGCGCCTCGTTCCAGATGCGCGAGTTCGAGGACCGTTTCGTCACGCTGGGGCTGAATTATCGCGTCATCGGCGGCCCGCGCTTCTATGAGCGGCAGGAAATCCGCGATGCGCTGGCCTATTTCCGCGTCGTGGCCAATTCCGGCGACGACCTCGCCTTCGAGCGCATCGTCAATGTGCCCAAGCGCGGACTGGGCGAAGCTGCCGTCCGACAGGTGCATGATGCGGCGCGAAGCCTGAGCGTGCCGATGCTGGAAGCGGCCGGCAGCCTTGCCGAAAGCGACGAGTTGAAGCCCAAGCCCCGCGCCGCGCTGCGCCAGGTGGCCGCCAACTTCGCCCGCTGGCAGGGTCTCCTCGATAACACGCCGCATACGGAACTGGCCGAAACGATCCTGGAGGAGAGCGGCTATACTGAGATGTGGAAGAACGACCGCTCGGCCGAGGCGCCGGGCCGGCTCGAAAACCTCAAGGAGCTGATCCGCTCCATGGAGGAATATGAATCGCTGCGCGGCTTCCTCGAACATGTCGCGCTGGTGATGGATGCCGAGCAGAAGGAGGAGATGGACGCCGTCTCCATCATGACGCTGCATTCGGCCAAGGGGCTGGAGTTCGAAACGGTCTTCCTGCCCGGATGGGAGGAAGGCCTGTTTCCCCACCAGCGCGCGCTGGACGAAGGCGGCCGTTCCGGACTGGAGGAGGAGCGGCGGCTGGCCTATGTCGGCGTCACCCGCGCCAAGAAGAACCTGCATCTGTGGTTCACCTCGAACCGCCGCATCCACGGCCTGTGGCAGTCGACCATTCCGTCCCGTTTTCTCGACGAATTGCCGGAAGCGCATGTCGAGGTCGCGGAAACGGGTTCTTCCTATGGCGGCTATGGGCGCGGCTTCGGCGGCAGCGGCCAGCCCGGCCGCGCCAACCCCTATGGCGCATCGCGTTTCGACACTATGGGGCAGGAAGGCGGCTCTTTTTCCAACACCTATGCGACGCCCGGCTGGCAACGCGCCCAGAAGAACCGCACCGAGGCGACCGACCGCAACTGGGGCTCGCGCTCCGGCCATGCGGTCGAGCGCATCGGCTATGGCGAGGTCGACTCAGGCTACGGCGCGGGACGCGGTTCGGTGAAGGGTCGCGTCATCGAAGGCGAACTGGTGGCGAAATCGGTCGCCGATACGCCATCCGCTTTCAAGGTCGGCGACCGCGTGTTCCACCAGAAGTTCGGCAATGGCAATGTCGCATCGGTGGAAGGCAACAAGCTGACCATCGACTTCGACCGCGCCGGCCAGAAGCGCGTCCTGGACGGGTTCGTCACGGCGGCCTGAGGCGCGTCGCGCATCGACGCCGGCTGGGTATGGGTTTTCGTCATCCTGGCCTGACAAAACTATATAGAGAATATTTTTCTATGATCGAACGGAATGGCAGATCGTCGTTCCAGCACTCTCATTCATTGTATGCGCCGTTTGCTGTCTGTTGCAGCAGGGTACGGATATAGTCGCGAAAATCGCACATTTGGAGTGTCCCATGCGCATCGCACTTGCAATCGCTCTCGCCCTCGGCATATCCGGGCCCGCGCTCGCCGACGTCTCGCCGCTCGTCAATGCCGAGTGGCTGAAGGCCAATTCCGGCAAGGAAAATGTCGTCGTCGTCGACATCCGCGACAAGATTGCGGAGACGGAGCTGGGCGACAAGCCATACCTCGCCAATGCCGTGGTCGCGCCCTACGCTTCCGCCGGCTGGCGCACGGAGATCCAGGGCATTCCCGGCATGTTGCCGCCGGTGGAAGAACTTACCAAGCTGATCGGCAGCCTCGGCATCGACAATGACGACCATGTCGTGATCGTGCCGTGGGGCACCGACTCGTCCGAATTCGGCGGCGCGACCCGCGTCTACTGGACGTTCAAATATCTGGGCCATGACGATGTCTCGATCCTCGACGGCGGCTGGCGCCAGTATGATGCGGCCGGCGGCGAGCGCGTCGCGGAAGCGGTGAAGCCGCAGCCGGCGACCTTCACGGCCAAGCTCCGCAACGAGTTGCGTGCGACCACTGCACAGGTGGAAGCCGCCCTGAAGGACGGCACCAAACTGGTGGATGGCCGCCCGGTCGAGCAGTATGAGGGCAAGTCCAAGAGCCCCATCGTGCAGAAGCTCGGCACGCTGCCCGGTTCGGTGAACATCGTTCACAGCGACCTCTACAGCAAGGATCAGGCGCTCTTCGCCCAGCCGGAGACGGTCAAGGCGCTGTCCGAAGCCGTCGGCCTTGGCACGGACGAGAAGAACATCGCCTTCTGCAACACCGGCCACTGGGCCTCGATCGCCTGGTTCGGCCTGAGTGAAGTGCTCGGCAACAAGAACACAAGCATGTATGATGGCTCGATGGCGGAATGGACCTCCGATCCCGCGCGGCCGGTCGAGAACAAGTCCGGCACCTGATCCGGATTTCCCTTCCCCAAATGCCTGCATGACAGGCGCCCGGACATGGTCCGGGTGCCTGTGTTTTTGCGAGACCCTTACGACCTCGGGACAAAATGACCGACATTGCCTATTCCCCACCCAAATATCTGCCGCCCGTGACGCTTGACCGGGTGCCCGCCATCGTCGCCGGCGGCGCGCTCCTCGTCGGCTCCCTCGTCATTGCCGGCCTCATCGACCTGCGCCAGGCGGCGCTGTTCATCGTCGGCGGCCTGCTCGGCGCGGCGCTCTATCACGGCTCCTTCGGCTTCACCGGCGGCTGGCGACGCATGGTGGTGGAAAAGCGCGGCCGCGGCATCCGCGCGCAGATGCTGATGATCGGCGTCGCCGCGGTGGCGATGATCCCGCTTCTGGCGGCCGGCAGCCTCGGCGGCCAGCCGCTGGTGGGCGCGCTCGCCCCGGTCGGCGTCTCGGTGCTGGTGGGTGCGGCGATCTTCGGCCTCGGCATGCAGCTCGGCGGCGGCTGCGGCTCGGGCACGCTCTTCACCGTCGGTGGCGGCTCGTCGCGCATGCTGGTCACGCTGATCTTCTTCATCGTCGGCGCGGTCATCGGCACGGCCCACCTGCCCTGGTGGCTCGGCCTGCCTTCCGTTCCCGCAATCAGCCTCGGCCAGAGCTGGGGCGTGGCCAATGCCGTGCTCGCCACGGTGGTCGGCCTCGGACTCGTGGCGCTGGTCACGACGCTAATCGAGCGCCGGGTCCACGGCAATGTCGAGCGCGATCCCGGACCGCGCCGCCCCGGCTGGAGCTGGATCCTCAGCGGACCTTGGCCGCTCGTCGCGGCCGGGTTGCTGATGGCGCTGCTCAATATCGCAACGCTGCTGCTGGCCGGCCATCCATGGTCGGTCACCTTCGGCTTCGGCCTGTGGGGCGCCAAGACCGCTCAGGCCGTCGGCATCCCGGTCGAGACATGGGCGTTCTGGAACTGGCCCGGCCCGCACAAGGCGCTCACCTCCAGCGTGCTGGCGGATGTCACGTCGGTGATGAATTTCGGCATCATCCTGGGCGCGGCGCTGGCAGCCAGCCTTGCCGGACAATTTGCGCCCAAGGTGAAGGTGCCGTTCATGTCCATGTTGGCGGCGGCAATCGGCGGCATCCTGATGGGCTATGGCGCGCGGCTCTCCTTCGGCTGCAATATCGGCGCGCTCTTTTCCGGAATCGCCTCGGGAAGCGTGCATGGCTGGCTGTGGTTCGCCGCCGCCTTCGTCGGCTCCTATGTCGGCGTCTGGGCGCGGCCGCTGTTCGGCCTCGATGGATTGGCGCGCAAATGAGCACCGCACGCAACACGCTCCTGTTTGGCGCAGCGCTCGCGGCCGCTACCGCTGCCGTCGCGGTGGATCATTATCGTCATCCCTATCAGGCCCCTGCTCCGGCGGCGGCGCCTGCGGTCAGTGGCGGCGGTGCCGCCCCATGCGCCGCCGGCGCGCCATGTGCCGCGGCACCCTGCGCGGCGGGAGCCCCCTGCGCAGCGGCGGCCCCGAAGGCTGCTCCACCGCCGCCGCCCGCAGCCGCGCCTTGCGCTGCCGCAGCACCTTGCGCCGCCGCGCCGGCAAAGCTCGCCCCTCCGCCGCCGCCTGCTCCGGCAAAGCTTCCGCCGCCACCGCCCCCCGCGCCGGCCAAGCTGGCTCCCCCTCCGCCGCCGACACCGGCCCCGGGCCGCGACGGATGAGCACCGAGGCGCGCCGCCGCGCGCTGGCCGAGGTCGCCTTCTGCGAGGAAATCCTCGCCAAGGGCGGCCTCAACATCCTGTCCGAGACTTTTCACGACAGCGGCGACGACATCACCGTCTGGGAGCATTATCCGCAGGGCGACGTCTTCGATCCGGCCAGTGGCGCGCAATGGTTCTACCACTGCCACCCGGCAACCGAGGGGAGCGAGCACGGGCACTTCCACTGCTTCTTGCGCCCCGATGGCCGGGAAGGCCCGATCCACCATCTGGTCGCCATCGGCGTCGATGCCTATGGCCGCCTGCTGCGGCTGTTCACCGTCAACCAATGGGTGGTCGGCGACGACTGGCTCGACGCGGAAGGCACGGTCGCGCTGCTTCCCCGCTTCGACATGCAGATGCCGCGCCCGTCCTATCTGGTGAATCGCTGGCTGACCGGCATTCTCGCCGCCTATGAGGATGAGATCGCGGCGCTGGTCCGCGAGCGCGACGCGGTTCTGGCAACCCATGATGCCGGCGGCGCAAACCCGCGCGATGACCGCGCGCTGGAAGTCACCTCCGAACTGAAATTCTGAGCACTTTCGCTGGAAATTTAGCCGTGCAGGCGCGATTCCCGCGCCGCCTCCACGAAGATGCGCCGCGCCACATGCACGCCCGTCCGGCCCTCTATGGCGGAAGAACAGGCCCGCACCGCGGCATAATACCATTTGGCGCGCGTATCGGGCCATTCATTGTGGAGCGCGTCATAGGCCTGATGCGCATCGCGCACCTCCCGAGCGCCGGCGGGGAAAGTGATGGTGACAGGCTCGGCAAAAGCAGTGTCGGGGGTCACGGCGCTCTCCATCCATTTCGTGCTGACGACAAACGCGAAACGGCAGCGTCCGTTCCATGCCGGACCGCCACAACCCGACACACGAAATGGTTGTAATGTCTCTACACGTCGCTTTTGCGACAAATGCATAGGATCGGTCCCGCAGGTGGAGGACACCCGCCTGCCCTCCGCTCAAAGCGGTAGCTCCAGCCTCCCGTCGCACACCCCGCGACGGGAGGACGGCTAACCGCGCCAGGCGCAGATCGGGACATCGCCTTGCCGAAACGATCGCTCACCTTCGCCGCGATGGCCTGGCTGCTCCTGTCGCCGGCGCTTGCGGCGGAGCCCGAAGCAAAGGGCCGAAAGTTCAGCTTCTCCTTCGAGCGCCACTATACGGCCAACGCCTTCGACTCGATCCATCCCTTCGCCGACTGGTATCGGACACTTCGCGGCAGCCTCGAGCAACAGGTCGAGATCGGCGGGACGCGCATCACCTTCGGCGGCGCGTTGGAGGTCAAGGCATTCGACACTTACGACATCGAGGACGACCGCGTGCTGGCGCTATCCCTCGGCGCGGAACGCAAACTCGGCGAACGTCTCGAACTGCGCGGCTCCGTCGGCTGGCGCATCGCCGACGAAGGCGATGACCTCGCCGTGGAAGACACCATCATCGGCCTGCGCACCGCCACGGAGAGCTTTGTGGCAGCGGCCCAGCTCGGCGCGGATTTGGGGCAAGGCTGGGCGCTGATCCTCGATGCGGGCGCGTCGCGGGAGACACCGCGCAAGACGCGGTTCGAGGCCGATGTGATCGAGCCGGTCCTGCTCAACCCGCGCAAGGACCGCATCGAGCTCGGCTTGCGGCTCGGGCATACACAAGGCGGCCTCACGCTGGCAGGCGCGAGCGGCGCGGAATGGGTTCTGGCCGGGCGGCAGGCCGATGCGCCGCTGCAATTCGAACTTGTCCATTTCCGCACCCAGGCGGAGGCGAAATATGCCGTCGAGCGCCTGACCCTGACCGGCTCGGCCGGTCTCGCGCACCTTTCCGGCCTGCGCGGCGCCCTGGCGACCACGCGGCCGATTTATGCGCTGGCGGCCGAATATGTGCTCACCGCGCGGCTGGTGCTGCGCGCCAGCCTCAGCGCCGGCTTCGATACGCGCAACACCGACGATCCCGTCGCAAGCTGGCTGGAGCGGCAGGAAGTGGAGGCGCGCCTGTCCGTGCGCGAAAAGCTCTCGCTCGGCATCGGCCTCTACAATTCATGGCGCGAATATCTGACCCTCGGCGGCGGCGAGAAGGCGTATGGCCTCTATGCCGAGACGAGCTACAACCTGAGCAAACCTGTAACCCTCGTCCTGCGGGTGGAACAGGGCCGCGCCTCCTATCAGGATGGCAGTAAGGTCCCCCGCTTCGATGCCGGTATCAGCCTGCGTGCCGCAATGTGAGGGGTCCGGCTGGCCGCATCACTCCACCAGCGCGGCGATACCCTTTCCTGCTTCTTCGGTCGTGGCCGTACCGCCCATGTCGCGGGTGCGAAGCTTAGCCTCGCCCAGCGCCCGCGCGATTGCGGCCTCGACCGCGCGGGCCGCCGACGCTTCGCCCAGATGGTCCAGCATCATCGCGCCGGCCCAGATCTGCGCGATCGGATTGGCGATGCCCTGCCCGGAAATGTCGGGCGCGGAACCATGCACTGGCTCGAACATCGAAGGATGGTCCTTCTCCGGGTTGATATTGCCCGAAGGCGCGATGCCCAGCGTGCCGGCCATGCCGGCGGCGAGGTCGGACAGGATATCGCCGAACAGGTTGGACGCCACGACCACGTCGAAATCGCCCGGCGCCAGCACCATGCGGGCGACCAGCGCATCGACAAGCTTCTTGTCATAGGTCACGTCGGGATATTCGGAGCCCACCGCCTCGACGCGCTCGTCCCACAGCTTGAGCGTATAGGTCAGCGCATTGCCCTTGGTGGCCGAGGTGAGCTTGCGGCGCGGCCGCGAGCGCGCCAGCTCATAGGCATAGCGCGCAGCGCGGTCGATGCCGATGCGCGTCATGACGCTCGCCTGCATCGCCGTCTCGCGCTCCGTGCCGACGAATTGCCGCCCGCCGATGGGCGAATATTCGCCCTCGGTGTTTTCGCGCACGATCACCATGTCGATGTCGCCCGGTCCCCTTCCCGCCAGCGGACAGGGAATGCCGGGCAGCAGCTTCACCGGGCGCAGGTTGATATATTGATCGAATTCGCGGCGGAACTTCATGATCGAGCCCCAGCCGGAGATCGAATCCGGCACCAGCTTCGTATTGCCGATCGAGCCGAAATAGATGGCGTCGTGGCCGCCGATCTGCGCTTTCCAGTCCTCCGGCATCATCTCGCCATGCTTCACGTAATAGTCGCAATTGGCGAAGTCGAACCAGTCGAAGCGGATGTCGAGCCCATGGCGCGCGGCCACCGCCTCCAACACCCGCACGCCCTCCGGCACGACCTCGCGGCCGATGCCGTCGCCCGGAATGACCGCGATGCGGTAGGAATTGCGTGACATTCATGAGCCTCCCCTGACTGCGCGCCACACCTACCGGGCGAGCCAGACTTCGTCCAGCCGGTTGCCGACGACGAAGCTCGGCGTCACATGCCAGCCCTTGATGTCCGACTTGAGCACCGAGGTGCGCTTGCCCCAGAAGAGCGGGATGTTGGCGGCGTCTTCCACGACCTGCTGCTCGAATTCGGCGATCAGCTTGCGGCGCGCATCGCGGTCCGTCTCGGCCTTCTGCGCCGCATAGAGCTCGGTCAGGCGCTGGTCGGCGAAGCCGCTGTAATTATTGGCGGCCGTGGGCAGGAATTTGGCCAGCGCCTCGCTCGGCTCGTCGCCCGACAGCGTGTTGAAGTCGATGGCGAGGTCGTAGTCCTTGTTCTTCAGCCGCGTGAAATAGGGGCCGGCCTCGAGTACGTTCTGGTCCACCTGCACGCCAATATGCCGCCACTGGTCGATGAGGAACACGCCCAGCACCTCCCATGGCAGGCGGATATTGCGCGATAGCATTTCCAGCCTGAGGTCCGACACGCCCGCTTCCTTGAGAAGCGTCTTCGCCTCCTCCCGCGCGGCGGCGATGTCCTCGCCATTGCCCGGCAGCTTCGCCCATGCCTCCGGCGCCGAGCCGTAGGGGTGGCCGGGGCGCAGGATGGTGCCGAAGCTGTTGAGGTTCGATATCTGCGACAGAACCTTCGCGCCCTGATGGCGGTCGATGGCGATGTTGAAGGCGCGGCGCACGCGTGCATCGTCGAAGGGCGGCTTGGTGGTGTTCAGCGTCGCCAGCATCAGGATGTTGAGGTCGGAGACGGCGAAGGCGATCTTGTCGCCCAGCGCCGGTTGCAGCCGCGCGATGTCGGGCGGCATGAGGGAGTTGAAGAAGGCGTCCACCTGTCCGCCGAGCAGCGCGTTCATCACGCCGGGACCGGTGAGGAAGACCGCCTCGAAGGAATCGAGATAGGGCTGGCCCTCGATATAGAAGCCGTCGAAGCGCTCGCCGCTCCAGTTCGCGCCCGGATTGTGGGCGACGAAGCGGAACGCGCCCGAGCCCATCACCCGCTTGGCCGGATAGTTCGGGTCGCTCGCCATCAGCGCCTTGGAATAGATGCAGTTCCACGGGCTGGCGAAGGTCGACAGCATCGCGCCGTTGGGCTGCGACAGGGTGAAGATGACGGTGCGGGCGTCCGGCGTCTCAATAGCCTTGATGTCGGCGAAGTCGATCTTGCGCGCCGAGGTCACGCCCTCGGGCGGATTGCGCAGGCGCTCATAGCTCGCCGCGACATCGGCCGAGGTGAGCGGCGAGCCGTCATGGAAGGTGATGTCGGGCCGCAGGGTGAAGTGATAGCTGAGCCCGTCATCCGACACGCTGAAATCCTCGGCCAGGTCGCCGACGATCTCGGGATAGTGCGCTGTGTCGTAGCGCAGCAGCGTCGAATAATGCTGCGACAGGAGCTGCAGATCGAACGCCGTCGCGGTCGCGTGGCAGTCATAGGTGTTGGGGTCGGCCTGCACCACATAGCGGATGGAGCCGCCTCTGTGCGGCGTTGCCTCCTGCGCGAAAACGGCGCTGCCGGTCACGCAGGCAATCGACATGGCGGCGAAGGCCGCAAGACGCAGCAAGCGAAGCATGATCCTCCTCCCGAGGCATGTTGCAATTGCTAAACATGTGAAATAACAATTTCCGTGACGTCAAGCGCCAAATTTACGTAGTCGGAGGAGAGCCCAGAATGTCCGCACAATCACGCCCCGCGCGCAAGATCGCGGTAGAGGAAGCCTTCGCGACGCCTGCGCAGATGCAGGCGCTGAAGAAGGCCGCCGACGCCTATGATGGCGGTGTGGACGCCGATCTGGTGCTGGCCAAGCACCAGACCGCCGGCGGCGAGATGACGATCTCGCTGCTCGATATCGAAGGCCGCCGTCTCGAACTGATGGACGAAGCTGGCATCGACATGGCGCTGTTGCTGCTGACGGCGCCGGGAGTGCAGCCCTTCGATGCGAGGGAGGGCGTGGACATCGCACGGCGCGCCAATGACGAGATCGCAGCTACTGTCGCCCGCCATCCGACCCGCTTCGCGGCCCTTACGGCGATCGCGCCGCAGGCGCCGGCAGAAGCGGCGAAGGAGATCGAGCGCGGCATGAACGAGCTCGGCATGAAGGGCGTGGTCATCAACTCGCACACCAATGGCGAATATCTGTGCGAGGACAAATATGCGCCGATCCTCGAAGCGGCGGAGGCGCTGGACGCGCCAATCTACATCCATCCGCGTGCGCCGATCCCCGACATGGCGAAGGCCTATCTGCCCGACAATCTCTCGCATGCGATCTGGGGCTTCCAGGCCGAGACCGGCCTGCACGGCCTGCGGCTGATCACCGGCGGCGTGTTCGACCGCTTCCCCAAGCTGAAGATCGTGCTCGGTCATGCCGGCGAAGGCCTGCCCTTCTGGCTCGACCGCATCGACTACATGCATGCCAAGCCGCGCGGCAGGCGCGAGCTCAAGCACACGCCCGGCCACTATATCCGCAACAATTTCTGGGTGACGACCAGCGGCATGAACTGGAACAACCAGATCAAATTCCTGATCGACCAGCTCGGCAGCGAGCGCATCATGTTTGCCGCCGACTATCCGTACCAGATCATGAAGGAGGAGACCGCCTGCCTCGACGCGGCGCCGATCAGCGAAGCCGATCGCGAGGCGATCTACTGCCGCACGGCGGAGGCTGTCTTCAGGCTCTGAGGCTTCCGCCTCAAAGGTCGAGCGCGCCCTGCCCGGCGTCCATCGCATCGAGCACGCCCGCCGCAAGCTGGCGCGTGATGCGGGATTTCGTCTCCAGCGAGCGGCGGTCGAGCCGCTCGACGACGGAGATGGCGGTGGCGATCGAGCGCTCGATCCGGCGGACCAGATATTGAACCACCTGCGGGTCCACATCCACCTGCCGGTCGGCAAAGAGTTTCACGATGACGGCGCCGAGCAGGATGTCGTCGGGCTCGCGCAGTTCGATCGTGGTGGCCGCCTGCAGCCGGGATGCCAGGTCGGGCAGCCCGATGCCCCATGCGGCGGGGAAGCGCCGCGCCATGAGCAGCACCGGCTGGCCCGCCGCGCGCGCCGCATTGAGCAGGTGGAACAGCGCATTCTCGTCGCGCGGCGGCAGGTCCGCATCGTCGATCAGGACAGGCGCTGACACCGGGCCTGTCAGGGCCGTGTCGGCGCGCAGCGCCATCGCGCCGGTTTCCGCCTGCCAGATGGCGGCGAGATGCGACTTGCCCGATCCGGGCGGCCCGGCCAGCACCACCACATGCGGCGGCACGCTGCGCCAGCCGTCGAGGAACGCGACGGCTGCCTCGTTCGCAGCACCGACCACGAGATCTTGGCGCGACAAGGCCGGCATACCACCCAGGTCGAGCGGAATTTGTCGCGGAGGCTCGGCGTCGCGCATCGCGTGGCTCAAGCGTCGTCCGGCGACGCGGCATTTCCTCGGCCCAGATACATGGGCGAAGCGAGGTAGCGGTCGATCGCGAAGCGCACGAGGACGGCGACCGCGGCCGCCGCAGGCACCGCGATCAGCAGGCCCACGAAGCCGAACAGGAAGCCGAAGGCGAGAAGCGCGAACATCAGCCAGACCGGATGCAGCCCCACGCTGGAGCCCACCAGCTTGGGCTGGAGGATGTTGCCCTCGATGAACTGGCCGGAAAAGAAGACCACCGCCGCCGCTACGATCCAGTGCCATTCCGGCCAGAACTGCACGAGCGCGACACCCACGGCCAGCACGAGGCCGACCAGCGAGCCGACATAGGGAATGAAGGAGATCAGCCCGGCGAAGAGGCCGATCAGCAAGCCGAAATTGAGACCGATCAGCGTGAGGCCGATCGCATAATAGACGCCCAGGATGAGGCAGAGCGTGCCCTGTCCGCGCACGAAGCCGGCCGTCGCGGCATTGATGTCGGATGCGATCTTGCGGACGGTGTCCACATGGTCGCGCGGCACCCAGCTATCCACCTTCCTTATCATGCGGTCCCAGTCGAGCAGCATGTAGAAGGCGACGACCGGCGTGATCACGAAGAGGCCGGCAATGTCGATCAGCGTCTTGCCCGAGCTCCACAGCGACTGGAACAGGGTGGAGATGAAGCCGGATCCCTGGGACAGCATGTTGGACAGCGCATCCTTCAGTTGCTGCGGCTCCACGCCGAAGCGCTGCTGGAGCCAGCCGGGATCGATCGATGTCACCAGTGCCTGCAGCCGCGCGATATATTCGGGAATGCGTGCACCGAAATCCGCGAGCTGCGTCGCCAGCACCGGCACGATGATCATCAGCCCGATCACCAGCACCATCACGAAGGAGATCAGGATGACCACCGTGGCCCACAGCCGCGAAAGGCCGAGCCGCTCCAGCCTGTCGGCGACGGGATCGAGAAAGTAGGCCAGGATCATGCCGGCGAAGAACGGCAGCAGGATCGACGAGAAGAGATAGAGAAAGGCGATGAAGGCGACGGCGGTCACCACCCAGAACATGACCTGCCGGCGAAACGCCCCGACCGGCGCGATCAGCACCGGATAGGGCGTC